>JAHIUX010000073.1 GCA_018816765.1 Bacteroidota bacterium | reverse complement strand
TTTTGCAAACAACCGTGCGCTGAACTCCCAGTCGGGTGCTTCGTTCAACATACAGGGACTTTCCACGGTGAACATCTACAACAGCATTTTCTACCAGAACCAGCCCACCGAATTTGGTTTTTATGCCCCCGAAGGCAACAGGCCCACGGTGAACATCTTCAACTCGCTTGTCCTTGGCGGCACCAACAGTTTCTTCGATCCCGGTGAAGGGAACCTGTATTACGACCCCACCAACATCGACACCGATCCCCTCTTCACAGGCTATGGCGAATTCCCCTATGCCTTGTCGGGCCTTTCGCCCTGCATTGATGCCGGCACCCTCGAACTGCCCGAAGGCATCACCCTTCCGGCCACCGACCTTGCCGGCAACCCGCGTGTGTGGGGTGGCAGCGTGGATATGGGCGCATACGAGTTCAACCCGGTCAGCATCGGCGAGAGCAGGTTGCAGCCACAAACCATCGCACGCATGGCAGCCTCGCCCAATCCGTTTACCCATGAAATCAGCATCACGGCACAGCTCACCACAGCAGTTTCGGTACGCATCACGGTGCACAACCTGCTTGGCCGCGAAGTGGCTTGCCTGATGGAACAATCCAACAACCGCCTTTCGTTGACAAGTCTGCAGTGGGACGGGCGCTCCAGCACCGGCGACATCCTCCCCGCGGGAGTCTACCTCATCAGCCTGAGCGAAAACAACAAGCCCGTAGCCAGCCTCCGCGTGGTGAAGGAGTAGTTGCGGGCGCGGAGCAGAAAATGTGACTTTCAGGCCCTGACACTTCGAACAGAATGACCCTGTTTGCTGTTTAGGCTTGAAATAAAAGCAAATTAACAGACCATGCTCACCTACATCCTTTTTATCATTGGCTTTGTAGCCCTCATCAAGGGCGCCGACCTGCTCGTTGCAGGCGCTTCATCGGTTGCGCGCCGGTTTCACATCTCAGGCCTTGTGATCGGACTAACTGTTGTTGCCTTTGGCACATCAACACCGGAGTTGTTTGTGAATCTTATTGCCAGCTTTCAGGGAAATACACAGATTGCCATTGGAAATGTGGTTGGAAGCAATATTGCCAACGTCTTGCTTATTCTTGGTATTGCCGCTGCAATTTATCCGTTGAAGGTGCAGTCACAAACGAAATGGAAAGAAATTCCATTCAGCCTCCTGGCAGCAGTCGTCTTGTTTCTCGTGGCCAACGATATGTTGATTGATCAGGCGCACCACTCCGAAATCACCCGCAGCGACGGCTTCATCCTGCTCGGATTTTTCAGCATCTTTATGGTGTATATAGTTGCAGTTTCGAAACAATCCAATGAAGAAATGAGTGAAAGCAACATCAGCGAAATGGGCATGACGAAATCAATATTGTTTATCCTGCTGGGATTGACCGGGCTTGTACTTGGCGGAAAATGGATTGTTGATGGCGCAATCGGCATTGCTAAGTTATTCAACGTGAGTGAGTCGCTAATCGGACTTACCGTTGTGGCTGTGGGTACCTCGCTTCCCGAACTTGCTACATCGGCTGTGGCTGCTTACCGTAAAAACGCCGATATCGCCATTGGTAATGTTGTTGGTTCAAATATTTTCAACATCTTTTTCGTGCTCGGTGCAAGTGCCGTTATTAAGCCTTTGTCTTTTTTGCAGTCGAACAACAGCGATTTACTTGTAATCATCCTGTCGAGCCTGTTATTGTTCGCATTTCTGTTTATCGGGGAGAAGCGTTTGCTAAAACGCTGGCAGGGGATCATTTTTCTGTTGATGTATGGTGCATATGTTACCTGGCTTGTGATCAAGGATGCATGGCAGTTGCCCCCAGCAGGCAATTAAGCAATCAGCCGGGCACAAAAAAAAGAGGCCCACTGTTGGAAGGCCTCTTCACGTTATACTTTAGTACTCGGAGTATCTTAGTAACGATTGCGGTATCCGCCACTGTTGTTTTCAGTTTTTGGACGGGCTTTGTTCACAACGATTGTCCTGCCATCGACAGTTGATTCGTTCAATGCGTTAATGGCCGCATTTGCCTGGGTTTCGTCGGGCATTTCAACGAATCCAAATCCTTTGGATCTGTTCGTCATATTGTCAACGATGACTTTGGCTGAAGAAACTTCGCCAAATTGTTCGAAAAGTGCCAACAGGTCTTCGCTGGTGGTCTTGAAGTTCAGTTTTGCAACAAAAATGTTCATTTGATAAAAAATAAATTGTACATGATGCTTTTCAAAAAGGCAGTAAAATCAATTGATAATTAGAAGGGTGAGCTAACAATTACACATCAGATCAACTTTTCTTTGTGAAAAGGAATAGAATTAAACCGCAACAAAGATAGTACTTTTCATATACCAAATCAATATTTTTCCGTAAATAACTGTTTTTCAGAAAAAAATATCACATCCATCTTGCTTTTACTATGGTGTTGAGCTTGTTTTCTTTGCTTCAGGAAAAGCTTTTCAGCGAAATGGTTTTGTAGGTTAAAACCAGTTTAAAGTACATAAAATGAAATAGTTGAGATTTATATGACCTATGCTTCCTTAATTTCCAGGAACGAAAAATCCTAAGCATCAGCACGCAAAATGGTCCCTAAAAATTTTAATCCATTAATCCTGTAAATTTCAAACATTTGACAAAAAATGCATCCTGGTATGTGTTATTCGGTGGAAAAATCCATTTAACAGGCAAAGTTTAGTGAATCAGTTGCATAGAAGAAATAAAAAAAAGGCCCTGTGAAAACAGAACCTTTTAGTGGTCTCCCCGACAGGACTCGAACCTGTGGCCCGCTGATTAAGAGTCAGCTGCTCTACCAACTGAGCTACGGAGAGATTTAAGGCTGCAAAAGTAAACCTTTTTGGAACATTGATCAACAAATTGGGGGATAATTCATAGATGCGGAATCGAACTTTGTTTCTTCCACTAATGCTACACAGGATCACTTTCCCTGATTTTGTGTTATTTTGCATATTACATCTAAGTCCATGAAAAAATTTCTGCTTTTCTTCGTCCTTCAATTCGGTATAGGTTTTCCCATGCTGGCCCAGTATAACACAAATTGCCAGTACCTGAATGAGCCTGGTCTGTTAATCGACTATGTTCAAGATTGCGCCGGTTTCTGGTCACAAACCAAGGACCTGCAATATGGTGGCTATTTCATGGATATTGGCCGTTCAGGCAATGTGCTTAATACAAATAAAAAAGGGTTGGTTTCGCTGTCAAGAAACGCTTACGGTTTCAGTAAGGCCTTTATGCTCACCGGCGACACTGCCTATTTGGCATATGCCAAAACAGCCCTCGATTTCATGTCCAACCATTTGTGGGACAATACTTATGGTGGATGGTATGCCACCTCAAACCGCAATGGCAGTAATCCTTACCTTGGTTCGAAAAAAGCGTTTGATCAGCATTATGCCCTGTTGGGCTTGATGGCTTATTGGGAAGCAACGCAGGACACGCTTGGAAAACAAACGATTGACAACGGACTCGCGTTTGTTGAAAGTGCCTTATGGGACGACCGCGACAGCTTGTTTGGATATTTTGATGTGGCTGACAGAAACGGACAGAATGGAAATGGCAAGAGTTTCAATGCAACTGTTGATGCAATCACCACACATCTGTGGAATTTGTGGTTGTTAACCGGCAGTGAAAATTACCATAATCGGTTGCTGTCATTGCGTGACAATATACTTACAAAAATGATTCCTACCATGGTCCCCTCCGGCATTGGCTTTGCTGAAATGTACAATAGCAACTGGATTGAAAAGACTGCTGAGCGCCGAACAATCATTGGCCATGTGTTAAAAACAGCCTGGTGTCTGAACCGTATCTACAAAATGACCGGCGACCAGGAAACACTGGAGGCAGCAAAGATGTTGGTCGACCATGTACTCGCTAAGGGATACGACCACACATATGGCGGACCTTATAAGGATTATGACCGTTTCACAGGCGATATGTATATGTATGGAGCTTACGACACTGCAAAAGCCTGGTGGCAGGTGGAGCAGGCAATCACCTCAGGCCTTTTGCTTTGGGAGACCACGCGTGAGGTAAAATACCTGAAAATGGCCGATGAAAGCCTTGATTTCTTTATGCGCTATTTTGTTGATGACCAATATGGCGAAGTGTATGCCGACAGAGCGCGTGAGGGTGGCCGCGTATATTACAGCGGAGGCTATTGGGACGAAAACAAGGGCAGCCAGGGGAAGGCAGCTTACCACTCTATCGAAACAGCTTATTATTCCTATTTGTATGCTAAGCTGGTGCTTCAACGCGATACAGCTACGCTTTACTATGATTATAAATCAGCACCATATGAACGGGTATTGAGCATGAATCCATTGGCCGTTGACTTTGAGAAGTTGCAAATTGCTTCAGTGAAACATAATAATCAGATGTACACCAATTATAATGCAATTAGCAGGTTGCTTACGGTTCCGGCAAATACTGCTGGGCTTTTCGCGGTTTCTTATCACATGATCGGGCTTCCTGATCACCTACCCGAAACAAACACGCAAGCGCCTGTGAAACTGCTGCCGGCATACCCAAATCCGTTTAACAACGAAATTACTATTGCTTTCGAGTTGCAATCAGGCGAAAATGTACAAATTGAATGCTATAATCAAATTGGCAGCCTGGTTGAATCTGTTGACCTTGGCAGCCTGGCTCCGGGGAGAAATAGCTGGACATGGCAAAAACCAACTAATGGCAGCGGGATATACCTTTGTGTGATTAAAACTGCATCGTTTTGTGTTGTGAGCAAATGCCTTGCTTATTAGGCAATAAAACCCTCATCCCAAAAACACGCCAACAAAATGCTAATTTTATGCACTCAATCAGCCGATAATGGAAAAGAAGAAAACAGAAAGTGCGCTTAGGGTAAATGAAGGAATCGAGACACCTGAAATGGTCAATGTACATGCTGTTGAGCGACTGAAGGCATTAAAACAGAATCTTTTGCCCGCTGAAACATATATTCAGGGTATTCAAAATGGTGATATTGTGTTGCTAAGCAAAGCCATCACGCTTGTAGAAAGCGCCTTGCCTGCACATCAGCAGCTGGCACAGGAGGTGATTACTGCCTGTCTGCCTTTTTCAGGGAAAGCCATTCGTTTGGGAATAACCGGAGTCCCGGGTGCCGGTAAAAGCACCTTTATTGAGGCACTTGGCATGTTCCTGATCAATCAGGGAAAAAAGGTGGCCGTGCTCGCCATCGACCCCAGCAGCCAACGTTCGAAAGGCAGCATTTTGGGCGATAAAACCCGGATGGAACAACTGGCCAACCAGCCCGCCGCCTATATCAGGCCATCAGCTTCGGCCGGCACACTTGGAGGTGTGGCCAGGAAAACCCGCGAAACGATTGTGCTGTGCGAAGCAGCCGGTTTCGATACCGTGATTGTTGAAACTGTTGGTGTGGGCCAATCGGAAACAGCCGTGCATTCCATGGTCGACTTTTTTCTGCTGCTCATGATCAGCGGCGCCGGCGACGAGCTGCAGGGAATCAAAAGGGGTATCATGGAGATGGCCGATGGCATTGCCATCAACAAGGCTGATGGCGACAACCTGATCAGGGCAGCAAAAGCGCGGTCGGAGTGCGAGATGGCCCTTCACCTGTTTCCGCAACCTGCCTCAGGCGTGAGTCCTGTCGTGACAACATGCTCGGCACTCACCAACGTCAATATCGATGGTGTTTGGAAAATGGTCACCGATTACATCGCCAAAACAGAACTGAATGGCTATCTGGCCAAAAAACGCCTCAGCCAGGCTGTTCAGGTGATGTATGACTACATTGATATTCAGCTGAAGGCGCATTTTTTTGCTGACCGCAATGTGAATGAGTCGTTGCCGGCGCTCGAACAGCTGATCACCGAAAACAGCATCAGCGCCTACCAGGCCGCTACCGGGTTGCTCGAAAAGTACTTCGGGAAGCAGGAAGAGAAATAGACTTACCAAGCAGCACGATCGTGGCCTTAAGAAGTGGCTTTGCCGGCCTTTTTCAGGCGGTGATTGCGCGCCAATGACAGCAAGATACTCAGAGCAATGATGCCTGCCACAATCAGCAACGAATGGTTGGTGGTGAAACCAAGATCGTCGAGCCATTCATGTACCATCATTTTACTGCCGATAAACACCAGCAGGATCGACAAACCATGTTTGAGGTAATAAAACATATGGATGATCTGACTGATAACGAAGAAGAGCGAACGCAGTCCAAGGATGGCAAAAATGTTGGAAAAGAACACAATGTATGGATCTTTTGTCACCGAAAAGATTGCCGGCACTGAGTCGACCGCAAACACCACATCACTGAATTCGATCACCAGCAAGGTGAGGAACAGCGTGGTCATAAACCGCTTGCCATTTTTCTTCACAAAAAACCGTCCCCCTTCATAACTGGCATCCAAAGGTAGCAGGCGCGATGCAAAGCGCACAACAGGATGCTTTTCCTTATCGATTTTTTCCGCTTTGTTGCGGCTCATAAACATGTGAATGCCGGTATAAATCAGCAATAAACCGAAGAGATAAAGCACCCATGAAAATTCCTGAATGAGGGCCGAACTAAGGAAAATAAATACAAAACGCATCACGATGGCGCCGAGAATCCCCCAGAAAAGCACCTTGTGGTAGTAGCGGGTATTTACACTGAAGGTAATAAATATCAGATAGATAACAAAAATATTGTCGACTGAAAGTGCCTTTTCGATGAGGTAACCGGTGAGGTATTCCAGGCCTAGATTCTGGCGATAGGTGCGCAATGCAGCATCAAAATTGCCATAGTCGGGATGAATCGGATGGCGGAATTTGGTGATGAGGTGTTTCAGTGCTTCCGGATCTTTCGGATCGTGCACCAGGTGACCGAATTGCAGCAGGAAAAAGTAGAATGATAGTCCCAGACCGATCCAGACAATGGTCCAGCCAACCGCCTCCCTAAACCCGACTGTGTGTGCGCTTTTGTGAAACACACCCAGGTCGAGGGCAAGAATCAGCGCGATAAAGACAAGAAACGAACCGAAAAAAATAAATTCACTGCTTATCATATGCAATGGTGTATCGTATAAGTTGGCAAATGTACAGTTTTTCTGCTATTTATAACCGTTATAAATTTAATTGAAGCCAGTCGACAGCCTCACGGATTTGCCCATTTTCACTATGTTTGCAGCAAATTCAAGACTTAAAAACCGTTAAAATAGTTACTCCATGAATGAGTTCACTGCCATGAATCCGAACCCCTTGGTTCAATACCTGAACAAGCCCGCTTCGGAATTTACCCGTGCCGACCTGATGCGCTACATCGAAGACAATGACATCGAGATGATCAATTTCAGGTATGTTGGCTGGGACGGCAGGTTAAAAACCCTGAACTTCATCATCAACAGCCTTGACCACCTCGAAATGGTGTTGTCGGCCGGTGAACGTGTCGATGGATCAAGCCTGTTTCCGTTCGTTGAATCAGGATCGAGCGACCTGTATGTGATTCCCAAATACCGCACTGCCTTTCTGAATCCGTTTTCCGAAGTGCCCACACTCGACCTGCTCTGCTCGTTTTACGACAGGCATGGCAATCCGTGGGAAAGTTCGCCGGAATACATTTTGAAAAAAGCCCATCAACAAATGCAGGAGACTACCGGTTTGGTATTCGAAACCATGGGCGAGCTCGAATATTACATCATCAGCGACGACCTCGACCTTTATCCGGCGGTGAACCAGAAAGGATATCATGAATCATCGCCCTTCAACAAATGGAGCGAATACAGGCGCGAAGCCATGCAACTGATCGCACAGAGTGGCGGCCAGATCAAATACGGGCATTCCGAGGTGGGCAATTTCACCATGGGTGGAAAACTATATGAGCAAAACGAAATCGAATTCCTGCCTACCAATGTGGAAGATGCCGCCGACCAGCTGGTGATTGCCAAGTGGATCATGCGGAAACTGGCTTATCGCTACGGCGTAACCATCACCTTTGCACCCAAGATCACCGTGGGCAAGGCTGGTAGTGGCATGCACATCCATACCCGACTGATGAAAAACGGAAAGAGCGTGATGATGAAAAACGGGCAGCTCAGCGAAGAAGCCCGCAAAGCCATTGCCGGATACCTGAGCCTGGCAGCTTCATTAACGGCTTTTGGAAATACCAACCCAACATCTTATTTCAGGCTGGTGCCTCACCAGGAAGCGCCCACAAACATTTGCTGGGGCGACAGGAACAGGTCGGTGCTGGTGCGCGTTCCGTTGGGATGGTCGACTGCCAAAGACATGATCGCCGACGCCAACCCGAACGAAAAACCAGTGAAACTCGATTTCAGCCAGAAACAAACTGTCGAATTCCGGGCCCCCGATGGATCAGCCGATATTTACCTGCTGATGGCCGGCCTCACTGTGGCAGCACGGTATGGATTTGAAATGAAAAACCCGCTTGCCTTCGCCGAAAAGACCTATGTGGATGTGAATATTTTTGATGAAGCCAACAAGAACAAGCAAAGTGAGCTTGAACAGCTTCCTTCCTGCTGTGTCGAATCGGCTGAAGCACTCCGCCAGCACAAGGCGCTATATACCGCTAAGGCGGTCTTCCCTGAAAGCCTGATCGATTTCCTAGTGGAATATTTGAGCCGTTACAACGACAAGAACCTGAGGAGTGAGCTGGGCCATGATGAGGTGAAAATTCTTGACCTGGTTACCCGTTACTTCCACTGCGGATAACAGAAGAGAAGAATACCTTATTCGATGACCTTGTAAACTGGTGGCTTTTTGTACACCTTCTTCAGCCATCCCGGAAGGATGATGGCGCCAATAAAGAGATAGGGGTAATAGCTGATGAGCCGCCATAACAGGGCCAATGGCACTGCCCAGGCCAGGTTGGGAATCAGGTCGCCCAGAAAATCGGTGAAGATAAACTCCGCCACTCCGCTGCCACCGGGTGTGGGTGTCACAAGCAAAATGATCCACATGGTGAGTTGTCTGGCATACACAAGCAAATGGTCGGAAAAGCTCAGTTTCTCGAAGAAAAAGGCCATAAACATAAAATTGACCACCCAGTAACGGCCTGTCCATGAAAGCACTGTGGCTACCGATGCCTTAATCCAGTAAGCCGGTGTCTTGCCCTTGAGTTGGTGTGCAGTGATGATCAGCTGGTTCGATAACTTGCGTGCCCGCATCCGCCATTTGCGCAGAAAAGGGATGAGAAAAATGAACGAAAGCAGCCATTTGAAAAAGCTGGGTTTAAAAAACAGCGTATAAGCCAGCAGCAATGTGTAAACAAGGATTACCGTATAACCAATGAACAGCATATGCTTCACTCCTGTGGCAAAAGGCAGGCCCTCGGCCGGGAAGACACGCGTGCCAAAAATAAGATACAGTATGGGAACCATGAGGATGAAGAATGCCTCATCGAGAAAGATCGAGGTAAGCACAACGGCTGTACTCTTGCCCGAGTTGAGTCCTTCCTTATACAGGAAAAAGATGGCCGGGCCGGTGCCGCCTACCACCGAAGGCGAAATGGCGGAACTGAACTCCCAAAGCATGATCACCTGAAACGAGCGTCGCAGGCTGAAACTCCCATCGGTGAGGGTTCGCAGCCGGAAAGCGTAAGCAATGTCGCGCATCCCCATCATGAGCAGGGCCACGAACATCCATAGGGCAGCCTGCCAGGTCCAGCGGAAAAAGGAAAACGCCTCAGGCTTGAAGTTGCTGTAAAGCATCCAGAAAGCCACACCCAACCCAAGTAATATGGGGTAAATGATTTTACCGGGCCGCAATGATTTCCTGTAATCTTCCATGAGCGAATAAAATTACTGCAAAAATAGGCAGTTGTAAAGCACCCGGGCTATTATGCAATAAAATATTGATAATTAATTTGTTAAGAAACTCTTAAAATTGGCTAGCCTGACAATATGACATGCTATTTTTTTACGAAAGTGCCAATGTGGCATAAAAATTAATGTTTTTTTGCATTGGAACACAATTTGACTGGTGTGGGGGTAAACATTAACAATTTCATTCACTTAAAAGATAGGAGATACAACAATGAACTTAATCAGATTTAATCAGCACCCGGTGAATTTACTTTCGGAATTGATGGAAGACTTCGACCGGAATTTATTCATCCGCAATGCCGAAACAAGGGGCATGGTACCCTCGGTAAACATTCGTGAAAACGAAAATGGATTTATCCTCGATCTGGCCGCACCCGGCATGAAAAAAGAAGATTTCAGGATCAAACTCGACTCCAATGTGTTGACCATTTCGTCGGAACAGAAGAGCGAAAACGATGAAAGCAACGACAAGTACACACGCAAGGAGTTTTACTACAGCGCCTTCAGCCGTTCGTTCACCCTGCCAAAGACCATCGACCTCGACAAGATCAAGGCCGACTACAAAGACGGAATCCTGGCTGTGAGCCTGCCAAAACGCGAAGATGCCAAGGTGGCTGTCAACAGAGAGATTGCCGTGTCGTAATCACAGCGGCGGACTGCACAACCGGCTCCCAGGCAATGGGAGCCGGTTTTTTTTATGCTTTGTTATAGTGAAAGTTGGGCTCAGTGAAAAAGCTGTTGTACTTTTTCGCAAACCATTTTGACGTCGGTTCCAGGCGTGCAGGACTGTTTCCACAGGATCTTGCCATTGGCATCAAAGGCTACCAGGAAAGGGAGCCGTGTGATGCCAAACTGCCTGCGTGCGCTGCCATTGTGGTCGGTGTAAACAGCCAGGTCGATGCCTTTGCCGGCAACGAGGGGTTTCACCATTTGGGTGTTGACTTCGTTGTCCATGACAATGGTGACGAGCCTTGGTCCGGGAATATGCAAATGATCCTGAGATAGTTCGCAAAGGTCGAGCACGGTCTGGCACGAACGGCCCTCGGCAGAGTTCCAGAAAAACACTATTAGCGGCTGGTGTTCGTCAAACAAGCTGCTAAAGGAGATTTTCTTTCCATTTTGATCGCAGATTTCAGTTCCCTGGTAAGGGAGGGTGGATTGTGCATACAGCAGCCCATGCGCCAGGACTGCTAATAAAATTAATTGTATGATAGGCCATTTCATGTTTTTAGGGCTTGTTTCTCTCCGGGTGAATGCATTGTAACTGTAACGATTCTTCGTTAACACCGGATGCCATCAGCAAAACCTGATCATTGACATGCGATTGGTCAGAAGTACATGACGGAAACAAATTGGAACAAAATTGGCTAAGCTGTCCAACTACGGAAACAGGGCTGCCGGCTTAAGCCTCCCCTGACAGGGGGATGGTTGTGATTGAAACACAAATATACATCGATCACCTGTCTGATTCAAGTGGTATTGTTGTTTTTTTTGGCGCATCATCATTACCTCAGCATTATTTAATGGAGGTTGTTCAAAGGCTTCACCTCCGCAGTGACCTGATTACAATAAGAGGCAAACAAGCTCCCTGGTCATTATTATCTTAAATATCAGCATATAAGCATGTTGTTTTTTGATTTATAACTCTGGCGCAATAATCTCCGGCACCTGGTAATTTCCGAAACCAATTTGCATTAACACCCTGCTTTGCTTCAAGTAATTTATACCCGCTCTAAATTACATGTTCAGGCTTAAATTTTGCTGCAAGCTTGTTTTCCGGATGGGAAAAGGTCGGAAATTTGCCCAGGCAAAGTACCATCCTTAGCGTGGGCAAGCATTGCCGATGTTCCATTTGTGTTGTCGACCAAAACCTGTTTTGTTCCCTGGTGCATTGTTCCGGCCCGCTCCAACCAGAAGCGGAAACAATGATTTCGAGTTAATTGGTATACTATCAGGAACTTAAACAACACTGCATTGATCATCACTCAAGCTCCCGCATGGCTGCCTGCCTCCTTTAAGGCATACGCCTTAACTTCCGGAACCGGCACTCTCTCACCAACGCATCAAACCAAAACCTAACGAAGTCTTATACGACTTCATCAGCACATTGTATGCAAATCCAACGATCACAGCAATCTGAAGCAATAGCAGATTATCTCTGATAAATATTGATAATAAACAATATAACGCATCTTAAGTTAAACCAAATGAACCCAAAACGCATGAAAAAGATCCTTTATTTACTGTCCGTTTTAATGCTGCTCGCCCAGGTGTCGCTGGCCCAGATTAATGTGAACAAGGTGCTGAAGAAAAGCACGAAAAAGGCTGAACGCAATGTGGAAAACCGCATCGGTAAGCACATCGACAAGGGAGTGGACAAGACCCTTGATAAAACCGAAGAAAGTATTGGTGAAGCTGCAAAGGAAGCCGCAAAAGAAGGTGAGGAAAAGGAAGAAGGCAATACATCAGCCACCGACAATACCAACGCAACGGACAAAACCGCCGAAGAGCAAACCGGCAGTGAATCACCTTCAGCCAAGGGAGAAACCGGCATGAAGGAGCAGCTTAGCCGGGCGCCCACCCTGAGCTGGGCAAAGTACGATTTTGTCCCTGGAACCGAAATCATTTTTGAAGATGATTTTATGGGTGAGAAAAACGGGGAGTTTCCATCGCGTTGGGACATCACCAAGGGGGTTGTTGAAATGGCTGAGTTGGGTACCGATATGGTCGTTTATTTCCGGAAAACCAACGCCAACGCGCCCGATGCCATCATGCCCCTGCTGACAAACCGTACAGAAGATTACCTTCCGGAAGAATTTACAGTTGAATTTGATGCCTGGTTCAATGGCGTGACGGCTGAAAATGCCACCTATCACCTTTTTTTATATGACGCCAAAAACCAGCAAAAGGTAATGACCCCATCGAAACCCATCAAGATCGAATTTAACCACCTCGAATACAACCAGATGGGCGACAAGTATCCTGGACAGAATGTGCTGAAACCTGTAGCCGGCTGGCGTCATGTGGCAGTATCTTTCAACAAAAGGGCCTTAAAAGGCTACCTCGATGATACGCGGCTACTCAATGTGCCCAACTGCGACTTCAACCCAACAGGAGTGATGTTAACAGCACACAACACCAGCGGAACGAAAAAGGCCTATATCAAAAATGTGCGCATCGCCAAAGGAGCTGTTCCACTGTATGATAAATTTCTTGTCGATGGTAAGTTTGTCACCACCGGAATAAAGTTCGATGTAAACAAAGCCAGCATCAGACCCGAGTCGATGGGGACCATCAATTACGTAGTGCAGATGATGAAAGACCATCCTGAGCTGAAGTTTTCTGTTGAAGGCCACACCGACAGCGATGGCGATAATGCCTTGAATCAGAAACTTTCCGAAGCACGTGCTAAAGCCATCCGCGACAAGATGATTAGCTTGGGCATTGCTGCGGAACGTCTGAGCAGCAAGGGATGGGGCGAAAGCAAACCCATGACAGGAAACGAAAGCCCCGAAGGAAAAGCACAGAACAGAAGGGTCGAATTTGTGAAAATATAAGCCTCGAAATTCAACGTTTCCTTCATGTGTTAGAAAAGTGAAGGAAGGGCCATGTTTGCAATCAGATCAAGATTAATTTCAAAGACCATGCATAAAACGATTAAACTTATTGCTCTGGTGATGGTGCTTCTGTCGGGCATTTCGCTGTACGCGCAGAAAACCGCCAAACCCATTGTGACCATCAAAAACACAAGCCTGCTGCCGCAACAGGGAAACCATGCCGTGGCTGGTTATTCCGAAGCCTTCAACAGACGTTATCAGGAAAATGCCGAAAGCATTGCATCTTTGTTGTCGACAGAATTGGTGAAGGTGAAAACCCAGGAAAGTGGTGGCGCTACAAACTTCATCCTCGAGTTTAAGGCCTTTCTGATCCGTGATTGCGACCCTTGCGAAGGCGACGAAGCCTTTGCATCAGAATCATTTTCGGTGTATGTTAAGGTGATCGACCCGGGTTCGATGCGAACCATCATCGACAAGGAAATAGAAGCCAACTACACCGTTACCGGATCGCCGGAAATTGCTGAAATGGTCGACCGCACCTGGACCGACTTTATTGGGCAGCTGTTTTCGGGAGAGGAGCTGGCAGACATGCTGAAACAGCAAACAAAAATCGTTGGTGCCGCCATTACTTTCCGGCCTAAAAATCAATCGGATGAAGTCCCGATGAAAGCCGATGGAGAGAAAAGGGGCTGGGTGAAAATTGTGGAGATTGAAACCGAAAAAGATAACACCCCTATGGGTGAAAACCCAAATAACAACCTTACTGAATTTGAGCTTCGTTGCCAGAATGGCCTGCTCATCGATAAAGATGGCAGCCAGGTGAAGAAACTTAGCTTCACAGGAAGCGATTTCGATGCGAACCCATCATCCTTCGAGTATGAATATGTGGTATACGATTGTGACGAAATCTGTGAAAAAACCGATGTATTTACGCTCGACCTGACCAGCCAGAACGGCACTGACCTGAAGCAGAACATCACCGAAAAAACCGAGGAGTTTGCCTGTTATGGGTACACGCTCACACTTGAGTATCATATTGAAGGGCAGATGTTTGGTGCAGTCGATTTGAACGCCAGATGGGACTGTTTCAAAACCGGTTTTCGGAGGGATGAGGAACCGGTGCTGTACAATGGCGACACAGACAACAGCGGACGGCCTGTAGATGTGCTAATGAACCCGCTTATGCCTCCATTCCGTTACCTTCCGGCTTATGGCGACAAGGTGTATATTGCCTCGGGCCAGCTACCGGGAAGGCCTTCGGGTTCATCGTTCAGCCTAAGCGGTGGACCTTATGCCGAAGTGGCCGGCAGTTTTTACCTCGACTATGACCATTTGCACGAAAATCCAATGCTGCTGGTAGTAGAACAAACTACACCCATGCTGGGCTACGATCAGCCCATTGAGCCTGGAGTCTACCTCACCTGGCAGTTTGATGTTTGGGCAGCCATTGATGGTGAAAACCTGCAAATGTTTGCTCCTTCTGCAGAACTGCTTTACACCGACATGGAATCAGAAGTTGAATCAAGTCTGCTGGCCGCTTACGTATGGAACGAAAGCAGGGTACCGGATGAGGTTGTTGAAAAAATGAAGAAAGGTGAATCCTTTAGCTATACAATCACCAATTTTGCCGGGGCCAGCTGTGTCATTTCTGGATCAATGGAATAAATTTAACACAAATAAACCTTTAACACAATGAAAAGAAGCATTTTAGTAACAATGATGATGGCGCTGACTGCGATAGTATCAGCCCAGGGAATACTCATGTCGTTTGATGATTTCAAAGCTACAATGAAGGTTGCCAAAATACCGGGCTATACCCAAATGGGTGATATGGAGCAGGGAAGCAGCGATTACACCGCTTCCTATTTTAACAATATGGAGGACTACCTACTGATTAAGCTTGAAGCCCAAGCGGCTTATGCAGGCTACACCAAAAACGCAAAACCGTTTACACTCGATGGAAATAAGGCGGTGATCAGTACCCAGGGCGAAAACGCCATGCTTGCTGTTGAAATCACCGGACTGAAAGCCACCCTGGTTGTAGCGGCATCCAAAAGCAAGGACAAAGCAGTTTACGAAGCCATTGCCAGGGCCACCAACCTCATGACCAAAAAGGCCAAATCGTCAGACTGGCCGGCTGAAATTCCTTCGTCCTGTCGTCCGGCAGGAACCATGGTGAGCTACACAAAACAGGCATCAGAAACTGAAGGTGTGCGCGTGGAAATCACAGTTACCATGCTCATGAGTGCCGAATTCAAAGCATCAGTAAAAAACCTGCGCTCAAAATTCGAAGACAATGGTTCTTTTGTGACCCTTGCTGATAGAATTATGATGATTTACCTGAACGGTGAACTCGACGACCTGAATACCTGCTGCAAAGACGGGGAAAAAGTAGAACTGCTGTTCTATATTCCTTGAAAGCCTTTGCACATGCCTGATAAAGAAAGGGATTACGTAGATTCCCAGTACCCTCGAAGGTGGTTTTTTGGGGTGGCGATGATTACTTTAATGCAAAATTATGAAGTAGTGATTATCATAACCAGCATTATTCTATCTACATTTGTAATTCGTTGATGTAATATCTTGACTCATTATTTTATCTACCAAATCTAAACTACTAGTAATGAAAACACTTCCTTTACTGCTGGCTTTGCTGTTGTTCATTTCGATAAGAATGAATGCGCAGGTCGACCAGCCTAAATCTGATGATTTATTGAGTGAAATTTCTGCTGACGACAAAGCTTCCATAGCCTTATTGCCCGACAGGTTTTTAATTTCCCAGCGTATTTTCTGGGGCGAACGAGGCCTGATGCGCAATTTCAGCCGTTTTGAGCTCACGCCCGAGAAGCGACAAAAGGAATTGGATATCAGGCGGTTTATGCTGGTATCGCACCAGGTGACCGGTTTTGCGACCCTGGCAGGCATGGTGGCACAAGGAATTGTGGGCGCAAAATTGTATAAGGGTGAAAATGTCAGAGACCTGCATACAGCGCTCGCGGCCGGGGTCAATATTGGCTATTTTACTACTGCGGGCTTGTCGTTGTTTGCTCCGCCAAAAATGCTGAATGAGCGCAAGGGCTACAGTAGCATTAAACTTCATAAATACTTGGCCATTGTGCACTTAAGTAGCATGATAGCAACAAATATTCTTGCCGGACAGCTTGAAGGAAATCCCAGGCTGAGGCCCTACCACCGTGCTGCTGCCTTCACCGCTTTTGGTTCCTTTGCAACAGCGATGATTGTGATCAAATTCTAACACCACTGCCATGAAAAAACTCATTTTTCTTTTAGCCATTGGCCTGATGGGCCAGGGCGCTTTTGCACAGGACAAAGCGCTGATGAAAGTGTATGCTGATAAAACCCAATCACCGATCACCTATAGAATGAACCATCCTTTGCATGCATGGACAGGTGAAAGCAAAGATGTTACCTCCATCATCCTGACCGATGAAAGCCGGAAGGTCATCGACAAGGTGGCCGTGTCAGTGAAGGTTGCCAGCTTCGACAGCCAGAATGCAAACCGCGACTCGCATATGATCGAGACAACCGAAGGGATCATCTATCCCAACATCAGTTTCGCCAGTGATTCGATCAAAAACCTTAACGACAAGCTGAAGGTTTATGGCACCCTGACATTTCACGGAGTTGCACAAAAGCTGTTTTTCGAAGCCGACAAAAAAGTCGTCAACATGAAAGCTGAAATCACCGGCGATTTCTCTGTGAAAATGACCGATTACAAGGTTGAGCCTCCATCGCTGATGGGTATGGCCACTGATGATGAAATCAAGTTGTCGTTCAAGGTGGTTTATTGATCATCGGTTCCTGAGATTGAGGGGTTTTACCCGGGCGAGGAGGTCCGGGCTTAATCTGATTTGATTCATCGCATACTGATTGAATACAGTATAATATAAGGAGCAATGTCAAATTACTGGCCGGTTTAAGCGGATTTGCATACCTGCGTAACAGCCTGCCATTATTTGCAGTAGTTTCGCCGAAAATTTCACCTCAGTGGAAAGCCTAAAAACCTATATCCCGAACATTCCGGAAGTTGAAAAAAAGCGCATCGTTGTCGTTGGTGGCGGTTTTGCCGGACTCAAATTTGTCAGAAAGTCGCTCTGCCGCGATTTTCAGGTCGTGATGCTCGACAGGAACAACTATCACCAGTTCCAGCCCTTATTGTATCAGGTGGCTACAGCCGGTCTGGAGCCAAGTTCAATCTCATTCCCGCTGCGGAAGGTGTTTCAAACCGAAAAACACATCCACTACCGCATGGGAGAGGTGTTTGAGGTTTTTCCTGAGGAAAAGGAATTGTCGACAAGCCTGGGATACCTCAAATACGATTACCTTGTATTGGCCATGGGTGCCGATACCAACTTTTTTGGCCAGACCAATATCCAGCAAAACGCCCTGACCCTGAAATCAGCTTCCGATGCCATCCTGATCAGAAACACCATCCTTGAAAATTTTGAAGCGGGTCTTATGCAAACATCACCCGACAAGCTTTTTGAATACCTGACTGTTGTACTTGTTGGTGGTGGGCCAACGGGTGTTGAACTTTCGGGCGCGCTTGCTGAGATGAAGAAGTATATTTTCCCAAAGGATTACCCGGAGCTCGATCTGTCGAAGATGCGCATCATCCTCTACGAAGCTTCGCCAAACCTGTTATCGGGCATGTCGGCCAACGCATCACGGCTGGCAAAATACTACCTCGAGCGACTGGGGATTGAAGTGAAACTTAGCACGAGCGTAGTTGATTATGACGGTCAAACGGTAAAACTCTCCGATGGCACACAGATCGCCACCAAAACAATGATATGGGCAGCCGGCGTGAAAGCCAATGCGATTAAAGGGCTTAGTGCCACACATTATGGCCGTGGAAACCGCATTGTGGTTGACCGCGAGAACAGAATTGCCGGCTACAAATATATTTTTGCCATCGGTGACCTGTGCATCATGTCGACACCGCGTTACCCTAACGGACATCCGCAGGTGGCGCAGGTAGCCATTCAGCAGGCAAACAAACTGGCGAAAAACATCCATAAAATTGCCCGCAACGAAGAAGCGGAGCAGTTCAGGTATATCGACAAGGGCTCTATGGCCACTGTGGGGCGCAACCTGGCTGTTGCCGACCTTCCGGGCCTGAGGCTGCGGGGATTTATCGCCTGGTTTCTTTGGGGCTTTGTGCACCTGATCAGTATTGTCGGTGTGAAAAACAAGCTGTTTATTTTCCTGAACTGGTCGTGGAATTATTTCACTTATGACCAATCGCTCAGGGTGCTGATCAAGCCAAAAATCCGCTACAAACCAATTATCCCACCTTCAGAAACAACTTAAGGTTTCAAGGCCTTTTTTGGCAAGGCAGGCATTAACATTGAAATTGACATTTTTGGATAGATCTTTCAGAGGAACTTGCCTGTTTCTCACCCAACCCATTAAGTGATTGAACCAATGGCACACTCAATTGTTCTTTTAACAATAATTAATATGTTTTTGTTGTTATTTACCTCTAGTAAATCAATAAGTTAGCCGAAATTTGCTAAAATGTTCCGGCAAAATATTTACATGATAAGCCGGAATGGATTAATTTAGATAGCTCGCGGCATAGCAACATTGGCGAAACAAAAGACGTGTGGATGAGCCAAAACTAACTGGTGGTATAGCAGACCACAGCACTAACCGGATAACGAATCATTAAAATCAATACCTTATGAAAATCGGATTTATCGGACTTGGAAAGATGGGATTCAATATGGTGCATCGCCTTTTGAACCATGGACATGAAGTGGTAGCCTGGAACCGTTCACCCCAAAGTGTTCTGGAAATAGAAAAACTTGGAGCCATAGGTGCTGACAGTGTCGGCGACCTCGTTGGCAAGCTCAGCGGCCGCAAAGTCGTTTGGATTATGGTACCTGCAGGAAAACCTGTTGATGATACCCTGGATGTGCTGTTACCCTTGCTGAATAAAAACGACATCATTGTCGATGGCGGCAATTCATATTGGCGCGAAACACAACAACGCTCCGAAAGGGCTGCCAGGGAAGGAATCATTTACCTTGACTGTGGCACCAGTGGCGGAGTTTGGGGACTGCAGAACGGCTACTGCCTGATGTATGGTGGGGTTGAAGAAGCCGCAAACTATGTTGAACCGGTATTCAAATCACTTGCACCCGAAAAAGGCCATGTGTATTGTGGCCCTTCAGGCACAGGCCATATGGTGAAAATGGTGCATAATGGCATCGAATACGGCATGATGCAAGCCTATGCCGAAGGATTTGAAATTCTCGAAAAAGCACCTTATAGCCTCAACCTGACCAAGATAGCCGATGCATGGCAATACGGCAGTGTGGTGCGTTCCTGGCTGCTTGAGCTGGCCGTGAGTGCCCTGACTGCTGATCCCAAGCTGGACCAGCTTAAAGACTATGTGCAGGATAGCGGTGAAGGCCGCTGGACGGTGCAAACGGCAATCGACTTCGATGTGCCGGCCCATGTCATCACAGCCTCATTGTTTACCCGTTTCCAGTCGCGCCAGGATGAGTCCTTTGCCATGAAAATGCTGGCCGCACTCAGAAACCAGTTTGGCGGGCATGCTGTAAAAACAAAGGCATAAGATGAAAACTAACGAAAGCCATATTTATGTTATTTTCGGGGCTTCGGGCGACCTGACAAAGCGCAAGCTCGTGCCTGCCCTGTATGCCCTTTTTGTGCAGAAGCTGCTTCCTGCGAACTTTGCCCTCCTGGGCGTTTCACGGTCTGAGTTCAGCGATGCTGAATTTCGTGAAAGCATGAAAAAGGCCATCATCTCCTTCAAGGAAGTCAGCGATGACACGCAGATTGAACCCTTTTCGCAACAGGTTTTTTATCAGCACATCCAATTCGATGATGGTGAAACCTACCAGGCGCTTAAGCAGCGAATCGAAGCCCTCCGGGCTGGCCAACACATCTGCGGCAACACCATTTTTTACCTGTCCACGCCCCCCAGCCTTTACGGATTGATTCCGCAACACCTCGCCGCCGTTGGCCTGAACATGCAGGACGATGGATGGAAGCGGCTGATCATCGAAAAGCCTTTTGGTTACGACCTTGCTTCGGCCATGGCTCTCAAAGAAACGCTACTCCGCGATTGGACTGAAGAACAGCTCTACCGCATCGACCATTACCTCGGAAAGGAAACGGTGCAGAATGTGCTGGTGACGCGCTTCTCCAATGGAATTTTTGAACCCCTGTGGAACAGAAATTATGTGGATCATGTCGAAATCACCTCGGCTGAAAGCATTGGCGTTGAAAAACGTGGCGGATACTATGATTCCTCAGGGGCTTTGCGCGATATGGTACAAAACCACCTTCTGCAGCTAGCCGCAATCACCGCCATGGAATCGCCTTCATCGCTCGAACCCGTTGCTATCAGAAACGAAATCCTAAAGGTGTTTCAATCGCTCAGACCGATAAAACCTGCTGATGTGCGCACAAATGCCATACGCGGCCAGTACCTTGCCTCAACAATCAAACAGGAAAAGGTGACAGCCTACCGTGATGAAGAAGGGGTGAACCCGGCTTCAGCAACAGAAACCTACGCCGCCCTGAAGTTTTATATCGACAACTGGCGCTGGGGAGGTGTTCCTTTTTATATCCGGACAGGAAAGCGTCTGCCGACAAGGGTTACCGAGGTTGTCATCCATTTTAAGCCCACCCCGCATTTCCTCTTTTCTCAGGGTGCTGTAAGCAATGCATGCAACCAGCTGGTGATCAGAATACAGCCCGATGAAGGCATTTTGATGAAGTTCGGAATGAAAACACCCGGTGCGGGCTTTGAGGTGCAAACGGTGAACATGGACTTCCATTATGCCGATCTGTCACACATCAGAATTCCTTCGGCCTACGAGCGCCTGATCTATGATGCCATCAAAGGCGACTCGACGCTTTTTGCGCGCACGGAAGAGGTGATTGAAGCCTGGAAATTTCTTTCGCCGGTGCTCGAAGCCTGGAAAAATGACCCCGAAATACCACTCTATGGTTATCCGGCCGGCTCCTGGGGACCTGAAACAGCCGATGAGCTGGTCGAAGGCAAAGACATGACCTGGCGTTATCCCTGCAAAAACCTATCCGACGACGGCATTTACTGTGAACTTTAGTATGAAAGAACCACAAATCCACATTTTCGAAAACAGTGAAGCACTTGCACATTTCTTTGGCAGGCTGTTGATGCAAAGCTGTGCCGGAAAAAAGACCGACGAATTCGTTAGCATAGCCTTATCCGGTGGATCAACGCCACGCGCTGTTTTTGAATATTTGTCGGAATACTTCAGCGAATCGATTGACTGGTGTAGGATCAAGGTATTCTGGGGCGATGAAAGGTGTGTGCCTCCCGATGATCCCGAAAGCAATTACAAAATGGCATTAAAAAGCCTGCTGGAAAAAGTGCCTGTTCCACCTGGCCAGATCTTCAGGATTCGGGGCGAAGCTAATGCATCAGCCGAGGCAGCACGTTATGAAAGTCTTGTCATTCAGCAGCTTTCTGCTGACGGTCAAACGCCGGAATTTGACCTGATGATGCTCGGGCTTGGCGATGATGGCCACACCGCATCCATCTTTCCGAATGCCAGCCACCTTTTCGAAAGCAACAAACTTTTCGAAACAGCCCTTCATCCCGTCAGCGGACAAGCACGTATTACCGCAACAGGGAGGCTCATCAACAATGCAAAAACCATTGTGTTTATCGCCACCGGAGAGGCCAAAGCCGATATGGTGGCAAAAATCACCCGGCAAATGCCTGGTAGCTGTGCCTTTCCAGCCTCAAGGGTGCTTCCCCTCAACGGAGAAGTGCTTTGGCTGCTCGACCAGGCGGCTGCTTCAACACGCAACACCAAAAACAAATCAACATGAAACAAACACTTGATCAACTGTGTATCGATACCATCCGTACCCTCTCAATGGACGCCGTGCAGGCAGCAAATTCGGGCCATCCCGGAACAGCCATGGCACTCGCTCCGGTGGCCCATATCCTGTATGACAAACTGATGCGGTTCAACCCGCAAAACCCCGGTTGGATCAACCGCGACAGGTTTATCCTATCGGTCGGACATGCTTCGATGCTTCTTTACAGTGCCTTACATATCAATGGCTTTGATGTATCGTTGGATGACATCAGGTCGTTTCGGCAGCTCCACAGCAAATGCGCCGGACACCCTGAATATGGCCATACGCCCGGCGTTGAAACAACCACAGGACCGTTGGGACAAGGCCTCGCCACCAGTGTTGGCTTTGCCATTGCAGAGAAATGGCTCGCAGAAAAATTCAACAGGCCCGGCTTTGAATTGATCAACTACCACGTGTTTTCACTGGCCGGCGATGGATGCATGATGGAAGGCATCTCTTCAGAAGCCGCTTCGCTCGCCGGGCATCTTGGATTGGGAAACCTGGTGTGGATATACGATAGCAACCAGATTACCATCGAAGGCAGTACCAATTTGGCCTTCACCGAGGATGTCGGAAAACGATTCCATTCGTACAACTGGCAGGTGTTGAAAGTGGCTGATGTAAACGAGCTGGGGCAGTTGCAGGATGCACTCTCCAGGGCAAAAAGGGTGAATGATAAACCAACACTGATCATAGTCAACAGCCATATTGCCTATGGTGCCCCAACCAAGCAGGATACCCATGGAGCTCACGGCTCACCACTGGGCGAGGAAGAAATTAAAGGCGCCAAATCATTTTATGGCTGGGATCCGGAGAAAAAATTCTTTGTGCCAGAACCGGTAAACGCGCGCATCATTGAGATGAAGGAACAGGGAAAAAAGGCAGAGGCGGCATGGGAAAAGCAATTTGCAGCCTATCGCGCTGCTTACCCTGCGGATGCAGCAGTCCTGGACCTTATCATACAACAGAAATTGCCTGTCGGCTGGGAAAAGGAGTTGCCGGCCTTTGAGGCAGGCACACAGGTTTCGGGAAGAAAAGCCAGTGCGATTGTGCTAAACGCCCTTGCTTCCAAAATCCCATTTATGATGGGCGGATCAGCCGATCTGGCACCTTCTACGCTTACCGACATCAAGCACGAAAGCAGTTTTCAGAGAGCGCAGTTTATCGGGCGAAATCTGCATTATGGCATCAGGGAGCACGCCATGGGAGCCATCATGAACGGATTATCGCTCAGTGGCCTGCTTACTTATGGCTCGACTTTTCTGGTGTTTTCTGACTACACCCGCTCTTCCATAAGGCTTTCTGCCTTGATGAAACTGCCGGTGACCTATATCTTTACCCACGACAGCATTGGCGTTGGCGAAGATGGCCCTACGCACCAGCCCATCGAGCATTTGGCCTCCCTGAGGGCAATGCCCGGCCTTGAGCTTATCCGTCCGGCCGATGCCAATGAAGTTGCCGTTATGTGGCACTACATCATGAAAAACAGGTCAACACCAACGGCACTAATCCTCAGCAGGCAGGACCTGCCGGTGTTCGACAGAACGAAATATGCTCCGGCGACTGGTGGGTTGAAAGGTGGGTATGTCATGGCCGACAGTACTGAAAATCCAGAAGTTTTGCTCATGGCTACGGGTTCGGAAGTGCAGCTGGCAATAGCAGCGTTTGAGCAACTGAAGGCCGAAGGAATACCGGCGAGGGTGATCAGCCTGCCCAACTGGCAACTTTTCGACCGCCAGCCTGCTGAATACCATGAGTCGGTGATGCCGCTGAAGATCAGGGCACGTATAGGCATTGAGGCGGCATCGCCTTTTGGATGGGGACAATACCTCGGACTTGAAGGAAAAATGATTGGTATGCGTACCTTTGGGGCCTCGGGAACATTGCCCGACCTGCTCGACGTTTTTGGCCTGACAGTGGAAGCTGTTGTTGCTGCAGCAAAAACGATGATTGGTAAGTAATGAATTGAAAATTAATATTGTAAAATAAAAATAATGAATACATTCACACAGGAATTGCGCCATAGGGGAGTGAGCATTTGGCTGGATAACATCACCCGCAAAATGCTCGATCAGGGCGTGCTCCAACAGTATATTGCCAGATTGTCTGTCACCGGACTCACTTCAAATCCGTCAATTTTTGAAGCTGCCATTGCCAAAACCAGTGATTACGACACAGCCATTAAAAACATCAGTCAGTCGGGGATTAGCGATGAGGAAGTGTTCTTTAGCCTGGCCATCGAAGACATCCAGCGGGCCGCCGACCTGTTTATGCCCGTTTTCAGTCAGACAAACGGACTCGACGGCTTTGTGTCAATTGAAGTTTCTCCACGACTCGCCTACGACACCGAAAACACATTAAAGGCGGCCCGTGACATCCACCAGAAAGTCGACAGACCCAACGTATTCATCAAAATACCCGGTACTCCTGAAGGTCTTCCGGCCATCGAAAAAGCTATCGCCGCCGGAATTCCGGTAAACGTAACCCTTTTGTTTTCTGCTGAGCAGTATGAAGCAGCTGCAATGGCCTACCTCCGTGGCATTGAAGCCCGCATTGCCAATAACCTCAACCCCGATGTACGCTCGGTAGCATCCGTTTTTGTGAGCCGCTGGGACAAGGCTGTTGCTGACAAAGCTGATCCTGGCATCGCAAACAAGATGGGGATCGCCGTCATGCAGAAAACCTACCATACTTACAAGACTTTCCTGCTCTCGGAAAGGGTTCAGCGGGTGATGAACTTCGGCGTTTCGCCACAGCGTTTGCTGTGGGCCAGTACCGGTACCAAAGATCCAAATGCTTCAGATATCCTCTACGTTAAAAGCCTTGTGGCACCTTTTACAGTGAATACGATTCCTGAAAACACGCTGCTGGCCTTTGCCGATCATGGCGAAACAGGCGAACTGCTGAGCGACGATGTTGCCCTTGCAGATCATATCATCAGTCAGTATGCGGAACGGTCAGTGAAATACGACCAGCTAGCCGCACAGCTTCAGGCTGAAGGTGCCGAAGCTTTCAATAAATCGTGGGATAACCTGATCAATAGCATCGCTGAAAAAAGAAAAAAACTTTAAACGGAAACCACATGAAAAGTCCATTAACTGAACAGCCCTATTGGAAAATGCTTGAAAAGCATGCCGAAGAAATAAAATCAACAGATTTACGCAGTTTATTTGCCGCAGATGAAAACCGTGGTAAAAAGATGATGCTCGAGGCCGAAGGCATTTATCTTGACTACGCAAAGCACCGAATCACTGAAAAAACCCTTGAATTGCTTTTTGAACTCGCCAAAGCCTGTGGGCTCGAGGAAAAGCGGGCCGCCATGTTTTCAGGTGAAAAAATCAATGTTACCGAAAACAGGGCTGTGCTGCATACGGCCTTGAGGGCCCCTGTCGGTGAGCACATCTTTGTCGATGGACATGATGTGGTGCCCGATGTGCATCAGGTGCTTGGAAAAATGGGTGAATTTGCCCGTAAAATAAGGCAAGGTGAATGGAAAGGCCATACCGGAAAACCGATCAAAAACATTGTGAATATTGGCATTGGCGGTTCCGACCTGGGTCCGGTGATGGCCTATGAAGCACTGAAATATTATTCAGCAAGAAACCTGCATTTCAGGTTTGTTTCGAACGTCGATGGCAGCGATTTTGCCGAAGCCGTGCAGGACCTGCAGGCCGATGAAACCCTGTTTATCATATCCTCAAAGACCTTTACCACACTCGAAACAATGGCCAACGCCACAACAGCCCGCAAGTGGACGTTGTCGCAGCTGAAGGACGAAAAATCCATTGCCCGTCATTTCGTAGCCGTTTCGACTAACGAAAAGGCCGTGACCCAGTTCGGCATTGATCCGCAGAATATGTTTGGTTTCTGGGACTGGGTTGGTGGACGATATTCGATGAGTTCGGCCATTGGCCTGTCAACCATGCTCGCCATCGGTCCTGACCACTATCATGATATGCTGAAAGGCTTTCATGCCATGGATACACATTTTAAAAATGCTCCGCTGAATAAGAATATTCCGGTCATTATGGGATTGCTTGGTCTTTGGTACAACAACTTTTTCGACGCACAAACACAGGCTGTTTTCCCCTACGACAAGTACCTGCATCGTTTTCCGGCCTACCTGCAGCAACTGACCATGGAAAGCAACGGCAAACATGTTACCCTTGATGGCAAGCCAACAGATTATCAGACCGGACCTGTGTATTGGGGAGAGCCCGGAACCAACGGACAGCATTCGTTTTATCAGCTCATCCACCAGGGAACCAAATTAATCCCGGTCGATTTTATCGGGTTCAGGGAATCTCTCAATCATTTGCCTCCTCACCAGGACTACCTCATTGCCAATATGATCGCCCAGGGAGAGGCGCTTGCCTTTGGAAAAACAGCTGACGAGGTGAAGGCCGAGGGTGTTGCTGCGCCTTTGGTTCCACATAAGGTGTTTGAAGGAAACAGGCCTTCATCGACATTCTTCCTCGACAAGGTTAGCCCGGAAAACCTGGGTAAACTGGTGGCAATGTACGAACACTGTGTATTTGTGCAGGGTGCCGTGTGGGACATCAATCCGTTTGATCAGATGGGCGTTGAACTGGGTAAGGTGCTGGCTCAAAACATCATCCCAGAGTTGCAGGACCATGGAAAGGCCTTGAAACACGACAGCTCGACCAATGCACTGATCAGCTTTTACAGGGGGACACACTAACACACAAACGCAATTCGTGCACTTCGGGTTGGTAAGCGTATTCGACTCAGGAAGTCACCTGCCACAAATGATGATCAATAGCAGAAAAGAGAGCGCTTCTAAGGACATTTTCGCTCGATGAACAACAAAGGCTGAAAATTTCAGTTAATGCAGGTCAGCTGATGACTTTGCATAGTTGTGATTTGATGTAAAATGGTGGAAAGAGTACTTGCTTAAAAAAAAGAAAATTATGGCTAAAATTGAGATCATACCTTACGAAAGATCAGAGGGCCGCTTAAAGGAAGTATATGATGAACTAAAGCAGCGACTGGGACGCTTTTCGCAGGTAATGGAAGTACAGAGCCTGCGTCCTGAAAGTATGATTAAGCACCTGGAAATGTATCAGGAAATTATGGTTTCCTCCTCAGAACTATCGCGTGCCGAAAGGGAGATGATGGCAGTGGTTGTATCAGCTGCAAACAAATGCAACTTCTGCAAAAAATCACATGCCAATGTGTTGTATCAGTTCTGGAAAGACGAAAACAAAGTAAGGATGCTGATGGAAGATTTTTCGTTGCTGGCATTGAGCCCGCGTGAAAAATTGTTGTGCGAATTTGCAGAATCACTTACGCTTGATCCGGGAAAATCGGGTAGCGATGATATGCCAGCCTTGCTACGCGAAAATGGATTTTCCGATGCAGCAATCCTCGATGCCAGCCTGGTGGTTTCCTATTTTAATTTCGTAAACCGCATGGTGCTTTCACTTGGGGTAGAATGATTGTAAGCCTGATATTTAGCGCCATGAAATAACATTGAGATCAACTAAAAATGAATAACAAAGCCAAATTATAACAGATTAAAAAACAATAAAATACGTATTAAAAACCTGTAATTATTGCTGATTTTTTTGTAAAACCGGATGTTGAATTTGACTTTTAGTTACTTTCGCAGCCCTCAAACCGACTTATAATGAAGAAATTGATTGTTTTTGTCCTGATCGTTGTGCTCAGTGGGTGTGACCTTTCGGGACAGAAATTTGTGACGGAGCCGGGAGCCGAAATGAGCATGGCCATTCCTTTCAAAGTGCCCGTGTCTACATTGAAACCATTGGTAAACCTCGTGGATGAGAACCTTCAGGACAAGTTGAGTGATATGGTTGATGCTGACCCGAGGCTGAAGCGGCTTGTCAATGATAAAAAAATGGCCATAGGCTTGGTTTTGTTAAACGACACCAGCAATGTGCGCTATGCCAGGGTGAACGGAAGTGTTGAAATGTATGCCGCCAGCCTTCCCAAGATTGCCATCCTGCTTTCAGCCATGGATGCCCTTGAAAAGGGTGAAATAAAGGATTCGGAAAGCCTGCGCCACGACATGCGACTGATGATTGCCCGCTCCGACAATGATGCTTCAACCCGCATCATGGACAAACTGGGATATAAAAAAATTGAAAGTGTGCTGACCGATCCCCGCTACAAACTCTATGACGAAGAATACGGCGGAGGCTTATGGGTTGGCAAGCGTTATGCCAAGACTGGCAGCCGCTATCCGGATCCGCTTAAAGGAATCAGCCATGCTGCAACAGTAACCCAGGTATGCAGGTTCTATTATATGCTCGTATATGGTCAGCTGGTGAGTTTTGAGCGCTCTAAAGAGATGCTCGACATCATGAAAGATCCCGAGCTGCACCACAAATTTGTCAATTCATTGCAGGATATTGCGCCCAAAGCTACCTTATTTCGTAAATCAGGATCATGGCAGAAATTCCATTCCGACTCTATCCTGGTGTGGGGTCCTGACCGGAAATATATCCTCGTTGCACTTACCGAAGATGCCGACGGTGAAAAATTATTGCGTCAGCTGGTCTATAAAATCGAGAATCTGCTAAAGTCAGTCGGTTAATCCTTATCTTGCATCATCATTGCACGATAGGTCTGGAAAATGGAACAAATACAGTTTAGCTGGACAAACGAAACCATTGGCAAAGCCATTAAGTTCTTACTGGCCAAGACTTTCGATCTGAGAGAGGGCGAGTACAGAAGGGCTTTCCTGATGCAGCTTAACATTTTTCTCATCATTTCGACCCTCTTGGTGGTCAAACCTGCCGTTAACGGCCTGTTTATATCCGAATTTGGTGTTCAAAGCCTGCCACTGGCCTTTGTTGTCGTTGCGCTTTGCGCCACTGGCTTATCGGTGTTTTATTCACGCAGGCTTGTGAAGACTCCCTTTCAAATCCTGATCAGGCGTACCATGGGCATTTCGGTGATCACTTTGGTGGTCTTCGGATTGTTGTTGACGTTTCATATCCTGGTGAGCTGGGTTATTTACCTTTTTTATATCTGGGTGGCCTTGTTCGCGGTGCTTTCGGCTTCGCAATTCTGGATACTGGCCAACCTGGTCTTTAATTCACGGGAAGCCAAGCGTCTCTTTGGTTTCATCGGGGCCGGAGCCATTGCAGGAGGCATCTTCGGCGGTTACCTGACCTCCATACTGGCCCCTGCGCTTGGAACTGAGAACCTGTTGTTCGTCAGTGCTTTCCTGCTGGTGTTCACCATACCGATCACCAAGGTCGTCTGGCGCGAAAGCCTCGGCTTACATAGCAGTGCATTCAAAGGTAAAAATGAGGGCAAAGCCATTACCGACAGTCCGTTCACCCTGATACGCAAGTCGAAACACCTCACTTACCTTGCCGGAATTGTCGGTGTGAGTGTGATTGTGGCCAAACTGGTCGATTATCAGTTTAACGCCATCGCAGCTTCCGAGATCACCAATCCTGACGACCTGACTGCCTTTTTTGGACTCTGGTTCTCAAACTTCAACCTGATCTCACTCGTGATTCAGTTGTTTATTACGCGTAGGGTAGTTGGCACCTTCGGGGTGGGCACTTCACTGTTCTTTTTGCCCGGAGGGATATTTGTCGGCGCGCTGCTTGTGCTGTTCCTTCCTTCGCTTTTTGCCGCTGTTTTCATCAAGCTGGCCGATGGAAGCCTGAAGCAATCCATCAATAAGTCAGCTGTAGAACTTCTGGCGCTGCCCATACCCATCAACATCAAAAACAAGGCAAAGACCTTCATCGATGTGTTCGTCGACAGTGTGGCTACCGGTATCGGCGGGCTGATCCTGGTACTTCTTGTTAATGGGTTCAAGCTGTCGACGCCCTTCATTAGTCTGATGATACTGGTCATGCTGGGAGTCTGGTTTTATTTTGCCCTCAATGTGCGCAGGGAATACATCCACTCGTTTCAGCTCAAGATCAGGCAGTCGGGACACGATCAAGGGATGCGGACCATCGACCTCTCGAATGAGTCAGTCATCAGCGGGCTGATCAGGGTGCTCGAAAAAGGAAACGGAAAACAGCTGATGTGGGTGTTGCAGAAATCGCGCGAACACCCAAACGAAAGACTCTTCCTGCCTGTTAAAAAACTACTATTCCATCCTGAAGGTGTTGTCAGGGCCGAAGCCTTGCATAACCTGTATTTCTACCGCAATAAAAACCTGAATGAAACTGTTCGCAAAATGATCAGCGACCCGGTGCAGGAGGTGAAAATCAGGGCGTTTGAGTACCTGCTTGAGCACGACCCGATGGGCCGGAGAAACCTGATGCAACAGTACCTCAATCATTCTGATGACAAGCTAAGCGGAGCAGCCTTGCTGAGCCTTGCCGGAGAAATCAGGGATAATCCGGAGTTGAAGAAGCAATATGAATTGCGACAGGTGATTGCGCATAAAATTGCTGGTTTGCGCACCCAGTCGAACCCTGATGTGTTGCAGTACAACACCCGTGTTTTACTCGAAGCCATCGGAAAGGGACATTTGTCGAGTTATTTCAGCTTCATCGAAAAGGGCCTGAACCACACCGATCCTGTCATTGTAAACCACGCCATCAAGGCGGCCGGCTTTGCCATTTCGGCCGAGTTCATCGACAAACTGATTCAGTTTATTCCCGACATTCGCTATGCACCTCAGGTGGCAACGGCACTGGCAGCTTATGGCGTCGAAATCCTCACCATCCTTGATGCCCAGATGCAGCTTGCCGACAATTTCGAAATTCATCGCAGGATACCGGCCATTGTGGAAAATATCGAATCGCAACGTTCGGTAAAGTTTTTGTTTGGCTTGCTCAACTCCGAGGATTTCCAGGTGCGTAACGAGGCCCTTGCTTCGCTCAACAACCTGAAACAGCGTTATCCCTACCTTCATTTCGATAAAAAGCTGGTGTTGAGGCGAATTCTTGACGAAGCCCGGCTTTTACAGGACACGCTTTCGATCATGTATCTTGAAACGGAATTGACGATGAAGGAAGTGGCTGATGCGCAACAGCCCGAAAGCACCGACCTTACAGAAGCGCGAAAAAGTCTGATCGTGTTGCTCGAAAGGCGGCTCGACGGTGGACTCGAAAGGATTTTTCGCCTGCTGGGGCTGAAATTCCCGGTTGATGAAATTTCAACGGCTTACAAGAGTTTCCAAAGCAACAAGCCCGATATCAGGCTGAGCAGCATTGAGTTTCTCGAAAACCTGCTTGATGCCCGCCTAAAACGTGTATTGATACCTATTTTTGAGACAAGCATACTCGATACCATTTCGAAAGAAGCCCTGAACCAATTGAATATCCACGTGCCTGACGAAATCACCTGTTATACCATGCTCCTGGCAGGATCTGATGTAAAGATCAAGCTGGCTGTGCTTTACCTGATTGGTTTTCAGCATGGGCCACAATACATTCAACTGGCAAAAAATTACCTTGACAGTCCGAACCCGAAGATCAGCGACTTTGCCGGCCGGGCACTTGAACGCCTTGAAAAGACCACTTAGGGCCGTTTATTTCTGATAATATCATCGATTCCGGTGGCCAGCTCCAGGTGGTCGAGGTTAGAGTTTTTCTTCAACACATTCGACATCAGTGCCACCAGATAAACAGTGCCATCGGTGTGTTCGATAATGGCAACTGAGTTCATGTAGTTTTCAACATTACCCGAATACTTTTTGCAGGTAAATCCTTCTTCCGGCTTACACTTATACAGGCTGCCCGACTTAAAATACAAGGCCGCTGTGGCCAATCGCGGTGAGCTGCCATACCGGATACGCCTGTCGGTCATATAGAGCAAGCGCTTGATTTCCAAGCTCGAGTTGTGATCAACAATTTGCCCGCGTTCGAGGGCCACCAGGTATTTCATCAGGGCCAGCGGCGAACCTATGCTACCGCCCTCGCCCGGGATATACGATTTGGCTCCTTTAGTGAACATACTGCCCAGACGCCATTCGTCCTTGCCGATGCCCAGGGCCAGCAAAGGCTCGTTCACCACAAGGTTTGCCATTTTACGCAAGCTGTCCCTGGGGGTGTTTTTAAAAAATGCCGCAGCCTCAATTTCTGTTAAGGCCGGATAGGCCTGCCCGAAATTACGCATCAGGATCAATTCGCGCCAGACCACGCTGGCAGCGCCATTGTTGCTCACCGAAAGCATGTGATCGGCCCATTCGTAAAGCGAAAACACATCATCCTCAGCCACCGTACGTTTGAAAAATTCCCTGGTTTCGGGATTAAAGAAAGGAACGGTATGCACATCGGCGATGGCCCACTTTCCGGCACGCACAAATTTTGACTTCAACAGTGCCTGCCTTTTTTCGAAGGAGTCGGGATAGATGCGGGCGAGTTCGGTAAAAAGTCCTGCAACAACTGCAAGTTTTCCTACACTTCCTGGCTGAAATCCCTTGGTCTCCTGCCTGCTGGCGTAGCGGATCTTCTTGCCGGGTGTGATGTCGAGCAGGCAAAGCGAGTAGCTTTCGTCGAGGTTTGGAAAGAGTGCGTTAACGGCTTTCTGAAGTTTTTCGTCGCGCGCAGGAAGTGTTTTCAGGCTGTCGCCTTTGGCATTTTCAAGCTGAAGCTTGATGTCGTTCACCGATTTTGTTGCGCCGGCAATGGGCTTTGTCCCTTTGAGTTCACCCTTGATGATCATTTGCCACCACACAAGGCGCCTGATGCCGGTGAGGAAATATCCGTCGAGGGGATAGGTTTCAGCCCGCAGCGATTGCAGGCTGGTGGCAAGAAATATCAGTGCGATCAGGGCGAATCTGATGTAACGCAAAAATGAATGAACAGGCGTATTAACGGTGCCATGAGATGATTGGTGATTTGCGATGTTTGTTGACATGATTAAAGGGCTTCAGTGAGCAGAACGCGTTTGCTTTCGTCGGTTTTTGGGGTGATGCTCTCGAGGTAAAGGGCGCCGGCGGCGTTCCTGTTTTCGACAAAAGGCCTCACCTGAAACAACCACAATTTGTTATCCAGGAATCCAAGCTCCACATCGAATGGACCCTGCATGCCTTTTGTTTCTTCCATTTTAAGTTTCAGCCGCCAGGCAAAATCCCTGATGGCGCTGATATTTCCCTGATTCAAAATGGGTTTTTCGAAAGTGGTCTTGTCCTTGCGGGTGCCGCCCGTCGCCGGCAACATATTGAAAAGGGGCTCACGCGATGGGGCAATAAAATCAAGTGTGCCATCGGGCTTCAACAGGTAGGTTTCGGCTGCCTGACCATCTACTGCGCCTCCGGCACCATGGCTGAAAGCAACAGTTAAATCCGCCTTGTTTCCCGAACTTACGCCCTTGGTAATCAGCACGCCCGAATAATCCACATTCACACTTGGAATGATCAGGATGGACGGATACACATTTTCGGGATTCAGCAGGTAACTCTGCCGCCAGCGGAAGCTCCTTTCCGAATAGGGTGATGCCCACACCTGTTTGATTCCCTGCAGGATCTTTTCTTCTTCCACCACATTAAACAAGGTGAGGTTTAAGCCTGCACCTGTAAAGTCTTTCAGGTCTTCCATATTGGTGTCACTGCGTTCAAATACCGGAATGCTGCCCATGGGTTTCCCAAACACCAGCGTAAACTGGTTTTTCAGGTCGGCAACAAAGTCTGGCTTAAGGGGCATTTTCAGGATTGCATAGCGCAACACTTCCAGCTTCGACAGCAGAAACTGTTCTATCGCAGCTTGCTCATTGCCTGCCGATTCCATCCGCGAAGCCTCCTTGAAGACTTCATTGAGAAATCCCCAGTAGGTGGTGCTGGTTTCTGGCATTGGCTGGTCCATATGTTGTTTGAAAATACCAAAAGGAATCACCATGCCTTCGACAACATGGTCAGGGAACATTTTTTTCAGCTGGCCCAGATTGGCTGCTTTTGGACCGCAGAGCCTGCCCGAGCTTCCGGCGTCAACCTGCCGGAGGTTGAGCACGGTTTGCTGGCGCAGGTCTATTTTATCAATGGGTACCTTTATTTTTTCCACGGCACGTTTTTTTGCCTCAAACAAGGCCTTTTCTTCGGGAAGCATTTCAGAGGCGAGTTTCATCACCACAGTGCCTTTATTCGACACAGCATAAAACACCTGTTTACCGGCATAGGCCTTGAGTGCATTCAGGTTTTGAGGCGAGAGCACCGCATTCGGGATGCCCAGGTTGCGGGCCAGCAGCTGCACATGCGACACCAGGTTGCCTTCAGAAACCGTTGCGATGCCTGCAACAGGCTTCAGGTCGGAGGGCGGGTACTGAAACACATAGATTTTGTCGGCCGAAATATCGATCCCTTCAGGTGAAGCGGTCACCACAAGTTCGCCTTTCGCAAAACCCGGATTTATACCCCTGAAATGGCTCTGATCAGGGATGTTGAACACCTTGTTTGTCAACGACGATTGCGTATTGATCAGGGTCCCGAGGGCACTCACGCTCTGACCCAGTTGCAGCAGCACCGACGAGCGGATACGGTCGTCCTGAAAGCCGCTGACCAAAGGTTCAAAGGCTTCGAACCGGACAATTTCATCATGAAAGTTGACGTGCATCATGGCTGTACTCCACTCAACCACGCGTCGTGCCCTGACCATATATTCGTTCAGCTGTGCGAGTGAAATATTAGTACTTTTAATTGGTTTCAAGCCGGGAGCAATGCTGTCCCATTCCCACAATTCAATGAATCCGGCTCCGGCTGCTGCCATACTTAGGTGGTAGTTTTTCTCAATTGTTTCACCCAATGTTTTGGCTTCCCATGAAGGAAGTTCACCAAAAAGCAATTCCTCAACCCTGTTTGAGAGGTCCATTAGCGCCAGCCTGGTTTTGGCTTTCTCTGCAGGCAGTGATTTTCTGATATCGAGCAGGAGGGATGATGCCACACTTACCTTTTCCTTCGCACCAATGGCCTTTCTAAAAGCGCTTATTGCCACCTGCAGCATCCTGCTGGCAGTTGTACTGTTGCTGAGTGGTTTCAAAAATTTATCAAGCGATTGCCAGTCGACGGGGCGATACAGATGGTCCATCTCAACCAGCAGTGAATCGATGCGCGACAAGACTTCGGTGCCGAGCTTATCCTTGTTTTTCAGTTTAAAATCTTTCACCCGTTTCACGTCGCTTGCATCGGGCTGACCATGAATCTTTACCCGGATTTCCATAAAAGCGGGCAGGGTATCGGCTATAGCCATCGAAAGGGCCCGCACTTTCTTTAGGTTGTTATTTTCGGCTTTGTGCGGAATGTCTTTGCTGGCCTGCCGCAGCATGAAAAACCTGTTTCTGACAAGATCGTCTCTAGTCAATGCCCAGATCAGGAATTTGCTGCCCCAGGCATTTTCATCCTCATCCTGAAAAGCGCCACGGTAGAACCTGGCTTTTTGCAGTATCCAACCATTGTCGATGGTGCGCAGGTATTGTTCGAGCTGATACTGTTTCAGGCGCGAAAACTGTTTTTCTTCATCGAGGAAAGCTGCGAAATCAGTTGCAGCCAGAATCTGGCCCAGAAAAAGATGTTGCCTGGCAGCAAGGGTGTCGATCCAGGGTTTATAGGTAGCACGCTGAACGCCTCCTTTTTCGGGACAGCGTTCACGGGGTGGCACTTTTGAACCGTCGGGACAGTGCCACATGATTTGCTGGTAAGGACCTTTGGGATCTTTTTTACTGGCGGCAATTTTTGCTTTCAGGCCGGTAGCATCAAGTTGTTGACTTCTGGCCTGTTGCGCGCCAATGATGAACAACACCATGATCGGGATGATGATTTGCTTCACAAGGAATGAGGTTAGTGATTGTAACAAAGATAGCGATAAATTGCGAAAAATGCCTGTCGGACTCATATTACCAAGCTGCAATAATGGTAATTTTCTGACTATCGGTCATTCATCGAACAAGGGAAATTGCCTTATTGTTCAAGTTTCTTAGGCCGGCTGCGTGCATAAGCTGCCCTGCTTTCCATCTTTTTCAGTTCGCGCTCAATCACTAGCTCGGCAATCCTGCCCGCCTGTTGCTCCTCAGATGGCAGGTCGAGCGCCAGGTGAAAATCATGCTCATTCACATCGTGCCTGTACATGAGCGCACACAGCTGCTCAAAATGATCAGCCAGCAGGTCCATCACAAAAAGTTTCAGGCGTTCATGCAGTGTTTCTCTGTCAATAAAATCGGGTAATGTCAGGTGATCGGGATCAAGGGGCAGCAAATGCTCAGGCATAGGGTCGGTGGGTTTTTTTCAGGCAGACAAAATTAACACAAATTTATTGGCAGCCATGGGTTCAGGCATGTCCGGTAAAGTGGTCCATTGATTTGTACACGCCAAGCAGTTTGCCAACCAGAAAATCAAACCAGCTGACCGGTAGAATTCCTTTAAACAGCGGAAGTAAATAAACCAATGCAGGCATGCGCACAAAATTCCTGTTGTGGACCACCCCGCTGATGATTTTCCTGGCGGCTTTTTCGGGCTTCATCAGGGGGAGCAGAAAATTCACCCTTGCCCCATGAAACATACCGGTGTCGATATAACTGGGCGTTACCGTGGTAACCCGAATGCCTGTTTTCAGGGCTTTCATTTCAAGTCGGAGCGATTCTGACCAGCCGAGTACAGCCCATTTGCTTGCGGCATACACCGACATGCGCGGGTTTGCCAGCATGCCTGCTGCCGAAGCGATGGTGACAATGTGTCCCGAACCGCGTTGGGTCATGGCCGGCAGAAAGGCCTTTGCCACCAGCATGCATCCCAACACATTCACGCCCAGTGTGCGGTTGATGTCGTCGATGTGGTGGTCGACAAAAAATTTGCCTGTAACAACACCGGCGTTTAGTACAATGATGTCGGGAACCAGCCCGGCATCCATGCACTTGACCAGTGAAGCCTGCACCGATTCGGGCAATGACACGTCGGTCTGCATGGGGTAAACAGCCTGCCCGTCCTGGCTCAGCAGCTCCGCAGCTGCCTTGAGTTTGGTGGGATGGCTATCCCAGATAATCAATCCCGAAGCGCCCTGGCTGAGCGCCATCTGGCCCATCAACAGGCCAATACCTGAGGCGCCGCCTGTGATGAGCATCAGGCTGTTGTTAATTTTCGTCATCTTTATGCTGTTTTTGTGAAATAGTCGATGTGCATTTTCCGTTACCTTTGCAACAAATACGGGTTTGAAATTAACGGAAATATTGTCATGATGAAAACAAAATATTTTTTATTGGTCATCACCTTGATGCTGGCTTCACAATTCACCTTTGCTCAGGGAAAAAACAAGGTTATCATCGATCCTGAACTGAAACAAAATGTCATGATCGGTTATGTGGACAAGGAAGGACTGAAAACGGGCGAATACGGCTATTATTTCAACAGCCAGTATGAGTTGTATTCCATATCGGACAAAACCATCAGCAAACTCAAGGAGAAAATGGGTGATGTGGCAGTGACTATCGTGCTGGGTACCTGGTGTGGCGATTCGAAGATACAGGTTCCACGCTTCATCAAGATCCTCGATGCCATCAACTACCCGGCTGACCACCTGAACATGATCGCTGTCGACGCGCGCAAAGAAGGACTTGTTGTCGACATCAAGCCTTTCGACATTGAGCGTGTTCCCACCTTTATATTTTACCGCAACGGAAACGAAATCGGACGCATTATCGAGACGCCCAAAAAGAGCCTTGAGAAAGACCTGATGAAAATTATTCGCTAAACAGCTGTTTTTGCAGCCTTATTGCTTGATTTTTAACCAGCTTGATATTACTTTAGCGCCGCTATGCTGACATTTACAACCATTGCTTCACTGCGCGAGCACCTGGCTGGCTGCAGAACATCAGTAAATCCTGCGCCTACAACAGGTTTTGTGCCGACCATGGGAGCGCTGCACGAAGGTCACCTTGAGCTGATGCGGAGGGCCAAAAATGAGAATTCGCTGCTCGTGGTAAGCATCTTTGTTAACCCGATACAGTTCAACAACATAGAGGACCTCGAAAAATACCCACGGCTTATTGAACAGGACAGCAAACTCCTTGAAACGGTGGGCTGTGATGTGCTTTTTGCTCCCGGGGTGAATGAAATGTATCCTAAACCTGAGACGGCGCAATATGACTTTGGCTTGCTGGCCCAGGTCATGGAAGGAGCTGCCCGACCGGGCCATTTCAATGGAGTGGCCATCGTCGTCAGGAAACTGTTCGAGATCGTTGAGCCGGATAAAGCCTATTTTGGCGAGAAAGACTTCCAGCAACTGGCCATCATCCAACGGCTTGTCGAAATCTGTCACTTGCCGGTAGAGATCGTGCCATGTGCCATCGTACGCGAAGCCGACGGCCTGGCCATGAGTTCACGCAATATGAGGTTAACGCCGCAAGAACGGGCTGTTTCGACACGCATTTACCAAACACTGATAGAAGCTGTCCGGCTCACCGAACGCAACAATCCGGCAGCGCTAAAACAGTGGGTTGTCAATCAGCTTGCTGCTGAACCCTTTTTTGCCATCGACTATGTTGAAATTGCCGAAGACCGGCTGCTTCAACCAATCGACACCTGGAATCCTGAAACCGGCTGCCTGATATTTGTGGCTGTTTTTCTGGGTAAGGTCAGATTAATCGACAATATGCGAATATTTTAGTATTTTTGCCGTCCCGTTTGTGTACCTTTCGGGCTGATTTACAGACTCAAACAACAATTCGATGAACATTGAAGTTTTAAAATCAAAGATACATCGTGCCACAATCACGCAAGCCGACCTCAACTATATTGGCAGCATTGCCATTGACGAAGACCTGATGGATGCTGCCAACCTGATTGAAAATGAGCGTGTGAACATTTACGACATTACCAATGGGGAACGACTCGACACCTATGTGATTAAGGGCGAAAGGGGCAGTGGCCTCATCTCCCTCAACGGCGCCGCCGCACGTAAAGTAGCGGTTGGCGACCATATCATCATCGTGTCCTATGCAAGCATGGATTTTGAGTTTGCCAAAAAATTCAAGCCAACCATTGTTTTCCCGAATGATCGTAATCAAATCAGCACAAATCATTGAAGCGTATTCTCATACAAACAGCTAAGTACCTTTTCTTTTTACTGTTTGGGGTATTTTTGCTTTGGTTAAGTTTTCGCAAGCTAAGCCTCGATGCCGTCTGGGACGACATCAGGCATGCGCATTACAGCTGGATGCTGCTTGCCCTTGTCTTTGCCTTTGCAGCACATGCCTTCAGGGCACTCCGCTGGAACCTGCTGATCAACAGCCTTGGGTACAAAACCCGGCTGACCACCACCTTTTATGCGGTGATGATTGGCTATATGGCAAATACCGCGGTGCCACGCATGGGCGAATTTATGCGCTGTGGCGTGCTTTCACGAAAAGAAAAAATCCCGTTTAATGCCTTGTTCGGTACCGTCATCTCTGAACGGTTTTTCGACCTCATCGTCTTGATGGCCATCCTGTTTGGGGTGATTTTCTTCCAGTGGAAGTTGCTGGGCAGCTTTGTAACACGCATGACAAAACCACTTGTTGACACCATACACGAACATCAGATCCTGTTGTTTGTCATGATTGCCATCCTCATCGTGCTCATCGGACTTGCTATATATCTGTTCTACTTTTTCAGGGAAAGGTTCAGGAAAATGCCGGGCTACAGCAAGACAATGGAATTGCTGCGTGGACTTAGCGAAGGCGTTAAAACCATCCAGCGCGTGAAACAAAAAGGCATGTTTACTGTCTACACCATCCTCATTTGGTTCATGTACGCGCTCATGCTCTACATCCCTTTTTTCATGCTCGACGAAACCAGCGGTCTCGATTTCATTGCTTCTGTTACAATGCTCGCCATTGGCAGCCTTGGCATAGTGGCACCCGTTCCCGGTGGCATCGGGGCATACCACTTTATCGGGAAAGCCGTGTTGGTTGAATTATATAATGTTCCCGGTGTGGCTGCAGGTTCGTTTGTTGCCCTCACCCATGCCGGACAAACCCTCCTGCACATCATCATGGGTGGGTTAAGCTATTTTGTTATGTTTTTTGTCGACCATAAAAAAGCACTTAATGACGAAAAATGAGGTTGCATCACGGAAAATTGTATCACTGGATCAGCTGAAGCTTCTGCTGGCACAGTGGCGTTTTCTCAATAAAAAGATTGTGTTTACCAACGGCTGCTTCGATATTCTGCACCTTGGCCATGTCGACTACCTGAGCAAAGCTGCCGACCTGGGCAACATCCTCATCATCGGTTTGAATACGGATGCTTCGGTGAGCAGGATCAAAGGACCCTCGCGCCCTGTCAATGACGAACATGCCCGTGCCATGCTACTTGCCTCGCTGCATTGTGTGAGCCTTGTGGTGTACTTCGACGAACCCACGCCTTACGAACTGATCCGTTTTGTGCAGCCCGATGTGCTGGTAAAAGGAAAGGATTATGTGGCCACTGAGGTGGTGGGATACGACATTGTCACCGCAAAGGGGGGCACAGTTGAAACCATTGATCTTGTAGAGGGCTATTCAACAACCAGCCTGATCGAAAAGATCAACCGTACTTCCTGATGAATTTCTGAAAAATCAGTCGATGGCCAGCACCAGGCCCTTGAGGTAAGCACCTTCCGGGTGATAAATATTCACCGGATGATCAGCAGGCTGTGAAAGGTGATATAAAATCCGGCATGTTCTTCCTGTTTCTATGGCTGCCGCCATCACAGCTCCCTGGAAAGCCATTCTGTCGACAGCCTGTGAACAACTGAAGGTAAACAGCAGTCCTCCCGGAGCAATGTTTTTCAAGGCCAGAAAGTTGATGTATTTGTACCCCTCAAGTCCTTTGTGTCGGTTGTGGTGATTTTTGGCAAAAGCCGGTGGATCGAGAACGATGATGTCAAACTCATTCCCGTTGAGCTGGCTGAGGTATCTCTTGGCGTCCATCTGCACCGATGTATGCATTGACTGATCAAAACCATTCAGCAGGATGTTTTCGTCGCAAAGATTAATGGCTTTTTTTGAACTGTCGACAGAAACCACTTGTAACGCGCCACCTTTGAGCGCAGCAACAGAGAATCCGCCACTGTAACTGAAGGTATTGAGGACCCTCTTGCCTGCGCTGAGTTCGCTGAGTAATTGTCGGTTAACGCGCTGATCGATAAAAAATCCGGTCTTTTGTCCGGTTTCCCAGTCCACCTTAAATTGCTGGTTGTTTTCAAGGATGATGTTGTCGCCCATCCCGCCCCGGAGATATCCGTCAGAAACCTGCTCATTGCCCGACCTGGCCTGTATTTCAGCACTTTTGTTGTAAACGGCTTCCAGCTTGTTGCCATACAATTCCTGTAACACCTCGCTGATGTGTTCTGCTTGCTGCAGTATCCCTGCCGAATGTGCCTGGATGACGGCGGTTTTGTTGTACACATCAACGATCAGCCCGGGAAGCCCGTCGCCTTCGGAATGAATCAGCCTGTAAGTGTTTGTTGAGGCATTGTTTGTTAAACCCAACTGCCGTCGGAGCGCAAATGCCTGCCCGATCCGCCGCTGCCAGAATGCCGTGTCGACGGTTTCCGCTTCAAATGAAAGCAGCTTGATGGCGATATTGCCCTCTTCGAAATAACCCGTCCCGAGCACATTTCCCTGTTGCGAAACCACCTGCACCAAGGTTCCGGCGCTGATTCCTGCAGGCAATTGGGCAATGGCCCCTGAAAACACCCAGGGATGGAAGCGCCTGATGGCTTCATCTTTGCCGTGTTTTAAGCGTATGACCGGGTATTTGCTCACGTGTGATGAACGGTTGTGTCAGGTGAAAGAACAGAAAAAGAAAAAACAGCGACACACGGTTACTCGATAACCTCTTGTTTTAAGCTGAAATTCAATAGCTTATTGTCGGTTTTTCCATATTTATCGAGCGGAATCAGCTCGTTGTTTTTGGTTTTGGCAAAAAACCTGACTTTGTCGTTGCCATCGGTGAGCTCAATCTTCAGCTTGTTCATATTGTCTTCGGTAAATTCCGAAAAGACACCTTCATAGTTGATGATTTGCTCATCGCTGCTGCCCATATATTGTTCAGAATAACGCACCTTTTTCGAATCATTGTAAAGTAATAGCTCAACCCTGATTCCTTGACAATCAGCACAGGGCAGGGTGCCGATGTAAAGGCTGACATTTTTCTTTGGCGCCGATGGTGTGGCAGTTTGTTCTGCAAGTTGCTGGGTTTCCTGCTGTTCTGTAAGGTTGCTTTCGTCTGTTTTGGCTTGTCCGCAAGAGATGAGGACAAAGGCTGAGACGAACAACATGAGATTGAAAAGTGATTTCATGGGGTTTGATTATTTAAAGTGCAAAAATATCCAAAACATTTATGCATAAAACCCTGACGGAAAATAAAAAAGCAGGAGGTGTTCATCCGCAGGAATATGCATTATGCGTATTTTCCCCAAAAGTTGGGTTTATGCGCGCTTACAGCTTTTTACTGATTGGGATTTTGTTCCTTTTGCACCATGGAGCTGTGGCTCAGCAGACGCACTGGCCGCCCGACAGCCTTGAGATTTTTGTTGTGAAGCTTGGCTGGCACACCGCTTTTGTGTTTCCTACTGATGAAATCAGCTCCCGGGACTGGCCAGAAATTGAGCGTTACCGAAAATACCATTATGTGTACATTGGCTGGGGCGATGAAGCATTTTATCTGTCGACCGACGATATGTTGCTGATCACCATACGGGCCGTCATGATTCCAACACCAGCTGTGATTCGTGTGGTAGGCTTCTACAGTCCTCCGGCAACTTATTTTGGGCCAAAGCGTAAACTGATCAGCTTGCGCCTGAGCCGGGTTCAATTCAGCAATTTGTTGCGCAATATCGCCGGTAATTTCAAACGCGACGAAGCCGGAAATGTGATCAGCAGCAAGGAATACGGCCATACAGAAGAGTTCTTCCTTTCGCGAAACAGCTACTTCTTCGGACGCACCTGCAACACATGGATCGCCTTTCGGCTAAAGCATGCCGGTATCCCTTACACCTGCCACTTTAATCACACTGCTGGCAGAATTATGCGCAAATTATCGCAATTAAAAGTGGCCGGCATGTACTACAGCAAAGGAAAGCCTTAACTTTGTAAGTCAGAGCAGAATTTTATTAATGCATGATTATGAAGTATTTAACCTTGGTATCCTTGTTTTTGGGCTTGATTCACCTGCAGGCACAGCAGGAGGCAGTTTCTTTTGTGAATCCACTTATCGGAACCGAAAAGATGGGACACACCTTTCCGGGAGCCACCCTTCCGTTCGGCATGGTGCAGCTGAGCCCCGAAACCGATACCATTCCTTATTCCACCGGCAAGGGCTATATCAAGGATGTTTATCGCTATTGTGCAGGTTATCAATACACTGATAACACCATCACAGGTTTCAGCCACACCCACCTTTCGGGCACCGGCCATGCTGATCTCGGCGATTTTCTGGTGATGCCATACACCGGACAACGGCAATTGAATCCAGGTACAGCAACTGCTCCGGAAACAGGTTATCGCAGCCGCTTTTCGCATCAGCACGAAAAGGCCGAAGCGGGATATTATGCCGTTGAACTTAGCGACTACCATATTTTTGCCGAACTTACGGCTACCGAAAGGGTTGGCTTTCATCGGTATACCCAGGCTGATGGCGAAACCATGGGCCTCGTGCTCGATATGGTTTCGGGCATTTACAACTATCCCGGGAAAACCATCTGGACCTTTCTCCGGGTCGAGAACGACACCCTTGTAACGGGCTATCGCCAGACAAGGGGATGGGCCAGAACACGGATGATGTATTTTGCCATGACGTTTTCGAAGCCCATCAGTGATTATGGCCAGGAAAACCAAGAAGAAATTATCTACAAGGGATTTTACCGGAAATTCAACGAGCGCGCGCATTTTCCTGAGATGGCTGGCAAAGCCGTCAGGGCATGGTTCAGTTTCGGTGGCAGTCCTGAGGCACCCTTGCTGGTAAAAATGGCGCTATCGCCTGTGAGTACCGAAGGTGCCATTGGCAACCTCAGCGAGATCCCTGACTGGGATTTCGATGGCATCAAAGCTTTGGCCCGGAAAAAATGGGCAGATGAACTGTCGAAAATCAACATTGAAGCCGACAGCAGCACAAAGGTGAGTTTCTATACAGCCATGTACCATGCCATGCTTTCGCCAACCATCTATATGGACACCGATCAGCAGTATCGCGGGCTCGACCAGAATAACCACCGTGCTGACGGATTTACAAACTACACCACCTTTTCCCTCTGGGATACCTACCGGGCGCTGCATCCCTTGTTTACACTGATTGAGCAGCAACGCACAAACGACATTATCGCCTCTATGCTTGCACATCGCGAACAAAGTGTGCACGGAATTTTGCCCATCTGGTCGCACCATGCCAACGAAAACTGGTGTATGATTGGGTACCATGCGGTGCCTGTGATTGCTGATGCCTGGATGAAGGGGATACGTGGGTATGACACACAAAAAGCCTTCGAAGCCATGACAGCCAGTGCCAATTACAGTCCCTATGACGGCATCGGAGCCTATAAGCAGTTTGGTTATGTACCGTCAGACCTGCAGACCAATGCAGCTTCGAAAACCCTGGAATATGCTTACGATGACTGGTGCATCGCCTCCATGGCCGATGGCATGCAGCTGACCGATTCGGCCAGACAGTTTATGGGTAGGGCGGGTTCATTTCAGCATATTTTCGATCCCAGCACAGGCTTTATGCGACCCAAAACCTCAACGGGTGACTTTATGCCTGATTTCGATCCCATGGTGACCGAAGGTCAGGGGTTTATCGAAGGGAATGCCTGGAATTATTCGTTGTATGTTCCCCATGATCCAGCCCGGCTGATCGCCTGGAGCCACGGACCGGAAAACTTTGTACAACACCTCGATTCGCTGTTTACCCAGCCCCTCGATGAAGCCCATATTGAAGCTTCTGAAGACATCACCCACGATGGCATCATCGGAAATTATGTGCATGGCAATGAGCCAAGTCACCACATTCCCTATTTGTTCAGCTATGCATCCGCGCCGTGGAAGACCCAACTATGGGTGCGACAGATACTGAAACAGCTTTACAGCCCCACCACCAATGGACTGCCTGGTAATGATGACTGCGGACAGATGTCGGCATGGTACATCTTTAGTTCACTCGGATTTTATCCGGTTTGTCCCGGAAGCAACGAATATGTGCTGGGAAGCCCGCAGGTGACCCATGCAACAATCCTAATGGAGAATGGAAAAACCTTTTGCATAGAGGCAATTCATCAAAGCGATAAACATGTGTATGTAAAGGAAGTCAGGCTCAATGGCAAGCCATACAGCAAACTTTTTCTCCGCCACGAAGACATTATTCAGGGAGGGAAACTCGAATTTGTGATGAGCCGCAAGCCAAACATCAGACAAACAATTCACGCAACCGACCTGCCCTATTCAATGAGCACAGCCGGACAGAAACAAACCAATTATTAACACATAATAATATGCATCGCATCATCAAAGGTTTCGACATTGTTGCCAGCTTGTTGCTGCTGGTAGCATTTTTCCTGCCCTGGGTAGGACTGGGGCGTCTGGCCAGTTATTCGGGCTACGACCTGGTGGCTTCGGCATTTGGCTTTGTGGTCAAACACACCGAAAAGGTAATGACAAAAGAGCCGGATACGTTTTTTGTGTTCGTGGTGGCGGCCTTGCCTTTATCGGCCTTACTGATGTTGTATAAACGCATCATAAAATCACAGTCGTCGAAACGCCTGGTGGCCGAAAAACTGCTGGTGATCATAGTTTTTGCCATGGTGGTTTATGGCACCATCGATGAAATCAAGGGCAACCTGTTTGGCGAACTGATCAATCCCTGGAAGCTGATCAAGACGGCATACCTGATCAATGCGGCCGTGGCGATCTATTTCATTTTCAGTTTGTTTTATTACATCCCCGAAGCCGTAGCACCAACAATGGCAGAAAAAGCCGTTGTGCTCCCAAAGGCAGTTGATGCTGAAAAGCCAATGGGATTAAAGGCGGAAACTGAATTGGAAAACAGAGCTGAAAAGGATGAAACGCGCGACCGGAAAACTGAAGCGCCGGATGTTAAGTCTGATCAGCCGAAGCAGGAAGATCAAGCAATGCCCGGATGACAACGGATGCGCAGATGCAGCCAAACACTGCAGGCATATAGGAAATTGTCCCGACAGTCGACTTCTTGTTCATTTCGCCATGCTCTTCCCTCACGGCCGATTTCGATACCGGCTCGGGTGAATACACGGCAGTGATGCCGTTCCAAACACCCAGTTTATGCAGTTTCTTGCGGATATAATAGGCCAGGCGGCAATGGTTGGTCTGGTCTATGTCGACGGCCTGCACCTGCAGCGGATCGAATTTGCCTCCGGCGCCCATTGAACTCACAACCGGCAAACCAAGCTTACGCGCCTGGTACAGCAGGTATACCTTGGGTGCCAGGGTGTCGATGGCGTCAACGACATAATCGTAAGGAAACTGCAGCACATCGGTCAGGCTTTGATCCTTGAGGTAATGCCCAATAGCGTTTATTTCCACTGCCGGATTGATGTCACGCAGGCGGCTTTCCATCACTTTTGCCTTGGGCAACCCCTGTGTGCTCAGGAGGGCTGGTAACTGTCGGTTCCTGTTGCTGGCATGAATGGTATCGCCATCGGCTATGGTGAGTTTGCCCACACCTGCACGACACAGTTGCTCTGTAGCATAAGCGCCAACGCCACCAAGACCTGCGACGAGCACATGGCGCGTTGCAAGGGTCTCGATGCCCTGTTTGCCAATCAATAACTCTGTTCGTGTTTGCCAGTTATGCATTTATGGGGATATTAAAACAACCTGCAAAATTAGCGAAGACCTGCGATTTTAAGCTGTCGATTGATAAACCAAGCAGTGCTGCAGCCTTGAGGTAGATGTTTTCGATTTGAAAATCAGTATCATCAGTTTCGAAAAAAAGCCGATCGGCAGGTAAATCCGGAATCATCCGGCTCAGTGGGCTGTTGTCAGTCACCAATGCAGGGCCGAGCGACAGCCTGATGCCGTGCTTCAGCAACCGTTGGGCTGTTGCGGCATTGCCCCGAAAGCCATGAACGATCCATTCGCCGGGCGATTGCATTGTTTTTCTTACCGCGATGATTTCAGAGAAACTGCGCACACAATGAATAATCAATGGAATACGCATTGCAGTGGCCAGTTCGGCCTGCATGCTGAATACCGCCAGCTGAAGACTGAAATCAACGGCAATAGCACGGTCGAGCCCTGCCTCACCGAGTGCAATCAAGCCTTTTGCTGCCAGCTGATCGATGAATTTCTTCTCGAGGGTGCAGGCTTTCTCCGTTTTAAGTTGCCAGGGGTGAATGCCCAGGCTGAAGCGGAAATGCGGTGATTCTGGCAGCACTTCTCCCGCCATGATACTGTTTACCACGAGCAATCCCTGTCCTGGCTGCCTGTGGCGGTGTGTATGGATATCGATAAACGGACTTGCTTGCTCCATCAGGCAAAGATACAACTTGCTGCTGGCTTGTGATATTGCCGGTTTTTTCAGTTTTGAAATGAATAGCCTGTTCGTTTTGCCTATTTTTGTAATATGCTCTCAGCAAAGGCTGATGCATGCACACTAGCAACAAAAACCTCGCTTATGGACCTGGAAATATTATCACGCATACAGTTTGCGTTCACCATCTCGTTCCATTACATTTACCCGCCGCTCAGCATTGGCCTCGGCCTGATGATGGTGCTGATGGAGGGAAACTACCTGCGCACGGGCAACAAGCAGTATGAGCAGCTGGCGCGTTTCTGGACAAAAATCTTTGCCATTACCTTTGGCCTTGGAGTGGCAACAGGCATTGTGATGGAGTTTGAGTTTGGCACTAACTGGGCAGCCTATTCCCGCTTTGTGGGTGATATTTTTGGCAGCGCACTGGCGGCGGAAGGCATTTTTGCCTTTGCACTCGAAAGTGGTTTCCTGGGTGTTTTGCTGTTCGGATGGAACAGGGTGAAGCCGGTGGTGCACTTTATTTCAACCCTGGGCGTTTGGCTGGGTTCTATGTTTTCAGCGGTGTGGATTGTCATTGCAAACAGCTGGCAGCAGACACCTGCTGGCTACCACCTTGTTGGTGAAGGAATGCAGTTGCGGGCCGAAGTCACCGATTTCTGGGCCATGGTGTTTAATCCATCCAGCGTCGATCGCATTTTACATGTGTGGATCGGGGCACTTATCGCAGGCGCTTTTCTGGTGATGAGTGTGCATGCCTGGTACCTGCTCAAAGGAAAATTTGTCGACATCTCGAAGAAAGCCTTTGTGATGGCGCTGTCGGTGGTGGCCGTCGTTTCAGTGCTACAACTCCTTACGGGGCACAGCTCTGCCAATGGAGTGGCAAAGCATCAACCGGCAAAGCTGGCGGCCTTCGAAGGGCATTTTGATGGCAACACTCCCGCTGACCTCTACCTGTTTGGCTGGGTCAACAAGGAAAACCAACAGGTTTACGGGCCTTATGTGCCCGGCGGACTAAGCTTTTTGCTGCACAATAACTTCGACACCAGCGTGCCCGGACTCAACGACATGAAACAAGACGAAATCCCCACACAGGTAAATGCAATTTTTCAGTTTTATCACTTCATGGTGGCCTTTGGGCTCTATTTTATTGCGCTTTCTCTGTTTGGTCTCTACCTGTGGTGGCGCGGAAAGCTTTTTGACTACCGCTGGCTGCTATGGGTGTTTGTGTTTTCGGTGATTCTGCCACAGCTGGCCAATCAGTTTGGCTGGTTTGCCGCCGAAATGGGCCGGCAGCCCTGGGTGGTTTACGGACTGCTCCGCACTTCAGAAGCTTTTTCAGCTACAGTGTCGGCCCAGCAGGTGCTCTTTTCACTCATCATGTTTGCGCTGATTTACGCCTTGCTGTTTGTGCTGTTTCTGTATCTGCTCGACAAGAAAATAAAGGCCGGACCCGCTGATATGAGCAACACCCAACTCTGGAACAGACACGAAAAGCTGTTCGATGCCATTGAACCTGATCACCACACAAAATAACAAGCCATGGAAACATTTTTAGGAATTGATTACCCCACATGGTGGTTTTTAGTTGTTGGCGCCTTGTTCTCGGGTTATGCCATCCTGGATGGTTTCGACCTGGGAGCGGGAGCATGGCATTTGTTTCTGCGCAACGAAGAAAGCAGGAGGATAGCCCTGAACGCTGTGGGCCCGGTATGGGATGGAAACGAGGTCTGGCTGGTGATCGGAGGCGGCGCGCTTTTCGCCGGCTTTCCTGTTTTGTACGCTAGCGTTTTCTCGGGCATGTATATTCCCTTCATGTTGTTTCTTTTTGCGTTGATATTCAGGGCGGTATCCATCGAATTCAGGAGTAAGGAAAAAATGGCCTGGTGGCGGCAGCTATGGGATGTCAGCTATAGCATTTCGAGCATATTGATGGCCTTGCTGCTGGGTATCGTGATGGGCAACATCCTGCAGGGAATGGCCATCGGACCCGACTTTGCATTTGTCGGAAGCTGGCTCGACCTGCTCAACCCTTATGCCATCATGGTGGGTGTTACCACACTGGCCCTTTTCATGATGCATGGTGCCATTTACCTTGCCATGAAAACAGAGGGCCGCTTGTTTACCAAGGTAAACAGCCTGCTGACGAAATCGAAGATTTTCTTTATGGTTTCATATAGCATCGCAACCTTGTATACACTCATTTACCTGCCGCACCTGTCCGATAACCTGCACGAAAACGCTGCCTTGTTTATTGTCCCTTTGCTGGCTTTCCTGAGCATTGCCAATGTGCCACGCCTGGTGAGCAAAGGCAGGTATGTGTCGGCCTTCATTTTTTCGGCCCTTACAATGAGTTTTTTGCTCATCCTTGTAGCCATCGAACTGTATCCTGTGTTGGTTATGTCGACCATTGATCCGCAATACAGCCTTACGGTGTATAATGCAGCTTCATCGGGTAAATCACTGGAAATCATGTTGATCATGACAGCTATTGGTGCTCCGCTGGTAATTACTTACACAGTTTTTGTGTACCGCACTTTCTGGGGCAAAGTAAAAATGGACGAGACGAGTTATTGAGGGTGCCGCGTGCGCACCTGGCTGTGGCTTGCTATTTCAGCTGTGGAGCGCTTCAAAGGTATAGCCCCGGGCGCTGAAATGCTCCAGCACAACAGGCAGGGCATGAAACATATTGTTGCTGGCCTTTTTACTGTCGTGAAACACAATGATGGCACCATCATCTGCATTGTTGATCACATAATCAACACATTGTTCAGGTGTTGTCTCTGCATCAAAATCGTAGCTGAGTACCGACCACATCACAATGGTGTATTCTTTTTTCAGGGCCTGTATCGCCGACGGTGTTATTTTGCCGTAAGGAGGCCTGAACCAGATTGAGTCGACATGGTTCCGGCAGAGGTTTACGTTTTCATAATAATCATTCAAAGGGGTTTTCCAGCCATTCAGGTGGTTAAAACTGTGGTTGCCTGAAAGGTGTTGCCTTGCGATCAGATCCTGGTAAGTTTCCGGAAAACGGACGACATTTTCGCCCACACAGAAAAAACTTGCCTTGGCCTTGTATTTATCCAGTATATCAAGCACTTTTGGGGTGATCTCAGGATGCGGGCCATCGTCAAAAGTGAGGTAAAGCTTTTTGTTCCCTGAGGGCATATGCCACAGCAACGATGGATAAAATGTCCGAAAAATGGCCGGTACAGTAACTGTTTTCACAAGACAAAAATAAGCATCCTGTAAGGTAAATTCTGCGCCAAAATGTTAATTTTGCAAAAAATTATTGATCATTGGGGCGCTGTTCCCTTAAGGCTGATCACCAATTCCTAAACTTAAAACTGACCGAAAATGAAACGACTCGTACTGATACGCCACGGCGAAAGTGTTTGGAATAAACTCAATGTATTCACCGGCTGGACCGATGTCACCCTCTCCGAAAAGGGCGTTGAAGAAGCCCGTAAAGGTGGACAACAACTCAGGGAAAAAGGCTTTAACTTCAAGATGGCTTACACCTCTTACCTCACACGGGCCATCAAGACCCTTTGGCTGGTGCTCGAAGAGATGGACCAGATGTTTATTCCTGAAGTAAAAAGCTGGCGACTGAACGAAAAACACTATGGCGAGCTGCAGGGATTGAACAAGGCCGAAACGGCTGCCAAATACGGCGATGAGCAGGTGCTGCTCTGGCGTCGAAGCTTTGATGTGCCCCCACAACCGCTAAAAGAAAACGATGAGCGCAACCCTGCCCTCGACAAACGCTATGCCGATGTTGACCGCAACGACCTGCCGCTGACCGAATCGCTGAAAGAAGTGATTGACCGCATGATTCCTTTCTGGACCAGCGACATCAAGCCATCCCTGGTACAGCATGGCGAAATCCTGGTTGCTGCCCACGGAAACAGCTTGCGCGCCCTGGTGATGCACCTCAAAAACATGAGCGAAGACGACATCCTGGCATTCAATATTCCAACAGCAATTCCCTATGTGTTCGAATTCGACGACAATATGAAGCTGTTGAACGACTATTTTATCGGCGACCCGGAGGAAATCAAGAACCTGATGGCTGCCGTTGCCAATCAGGGGAAATCCAAATAAACCCGGAACGTATTTTTCCGGGACGTTGATGCAGGTGCAGACATTGCACCTCAATGATTTTTTTTATTTACTTTTGATGGATACAACAGCAGCCAGCCCGGTCTGTTGCGTATGAAATCAGCAACACACGAATAAAAAAACACCTGATGAACAACAGATGGGTCATTCCGGATATACATGGTTGCAGTAAAACATTAAAGAGCCTTTTTGCCAACCTCATCAAGCCTGATAAGACTGATGAACTGTATTTTCTGGGCGATTATATCGATCGTGGCCCCGACAGCAAGGGCGTGATCGATTTCATCATGAAACTGCAGGAAGACGGCTACCCAGTGAAGCTGTTGCTGGGCAACCACGAAGATTATTGCGTAAAGGCCTGGAACGACGATGGACACAAAAAGTCCTTCATGGGGTTCCGTACAAAATCGAAAATTCAGTCGGTGTGGGAATTGCATGGAGGGAAAAACACCCTGGCCAGTTTCGGCGTGAAGTATGCGTCCGAAATTCCAAAGAAATACATCGACTGGATGCAGGACCTCAAGCTGTATTTCGAACTTGATAAGTTCATCCTCGTGCATGCCGGTCTGAACTTTAAAATCGACGATCCATTAACCGACAGGTATACTATGCTGTGGATCAGAGAGTTTAAGGTTGATCCGGCAAAAATCAGGAACAAACGCGTCATCCACGGACATGTACCCGTCGACCTTGAATTTCTGCACCATGTGGCCTCCTCGCCAAACTATCATTTTATCGACCTCGACAACGGAGTGTATATGGAACGAAGGGCCGGCTACGGCAACCTGGTCGCCCTCGAACTGAATGCGATGAAATACGTCGTGCAGACAAACCTCGATTTCTGATCAAGGCTATTGCCATTCCGACCCTTGCTCCGTGTTACTCTTAAAATATCAGCGCCTATGTAGCAATGGCACGCGATCAACTTAATTTTGCCTTTGAAACGCATACGGATGTCAATACATAGTCCGGTACAGGCTAACATTTCATCATAAAAGTGCAGTTAAAAAAATGGGATAATGTCCTGTTTTGGAACAATTTTCCTGTAATTGTTCTGGGTAAAATTCGGATCTTTGTATAAGATAAATAATATCAAGGTATTGAGTTGTGGCATATGAATTGTATTATAGATTGATTACCTTAATAACACTGTGGCCATGAAACGTTTTCATTGGTTGTTCCTGCTTTTATTGCTTGCAATCGTTGCACCTTCGTGCAGAAAGCAAAGCGATCCGTTCGGAAAATCGAAAGCATTCGATGAACTTGTTGTGCCTGCGAGTTTTAACTGGCAAACCATCAAGGTGGTGGCGGTTTCGATTGTAAGCCCGACGGCAGGCGTGATACAGATTAGCTCCGAAGACGGGAGTGTGACATATTACAAGGGTTACAACAACCTGTTAGAACCTGAATTCAGGATAGATCTAAGCCTGCCGGCCACTGTGTTCAAGTTACGGATCAACGGCACGCTGCATGCCCTCACCGGAAACAGCCTTGCTGTTGACCTGGCAGCACTGAAGCTGACAGAAGCCGGCAGGGAAATAAACATCCCTTCAGGGCTCGTTTCTTACTGGCACTTCGACGAGAACAGCGGCACGGTAATCAACGACCAGACAGGGACCAACTCTGGTACAACGGGTGCCACTGAATGGGTGCCGGGAGTGAGTCAGTCGGCGTTGGCGTTCAATGGAACATCTTCCACAGTGGTCATACCGAACAGCACTTCACTGAATATCCTCAGCAACACCATCAGCCAGTCGCTCTGGTTTGCCCTGCCCGATGCCGGTGTGGGCGGCGCGTTCATGTTCCACAACACCAAATACATCATCCGCATCAACTCAACCGGTCGCCTTACCTTCGCTGTGTATGTGCCCACATGGATGGAAGTGACAACGGATTACGCCGACAGGATTATCGACAACAACTGGCACCACCTTGTAACAACCTATGACGGATCGACGCTGAAAATTTATGTTGATGGCGTACTTAAGAAATCGGCCCCGGCCACGGGCAACCTGAAGACGACCACGGCTAACCTGATCATTGGAAACCAGTCATCAGTGAATTTCTTCCGTGGAGACCTCGATGAGGTGGCAGTGTTTAACCGTGCCCTGACGCAGGAGGAAGTACGCGACCTCATGGCTTCCTCACACCAGCCCGGAACCGGCGAAGACACACTGATCAGTTTTTGGAAACTTGATGAAAACACAGGGTCAGCTTTTGCCGATTCAAAAGGCAGCAACAATGGCACCGGGAGCAACATCAGCCATGTGACCGGCGTTGCCGGACCCGGTATCGGATGCAACGGAAGCTCGTCGAACGTTACGGTTCCGCATCATGCAAGCCTGAATCCTTCGACAGGGTTTACGCTTATGGGCTGGGCCAAAACCAATGAAAACAAAACAGCCAAAATTGCCCAGAAAGGCGACTGGGATGGCTACGGACTTTACCAGGACAAATGGAACGGATGGGGCGCCGGGCTGAGGCTCGCAAACAGCACCAACGCCTCAATAACCTGGCTGGGCGGTGTTCCGCAACTGAACGAATGGTACCACCTTGCCATGACCTTCGAAGGGAACAGCCTGAAATTGTATGTTAACGGACAACTCAAAAACACCGTCGCCACAGCCACAAACCTGTCCTACAACACCCGTCCTTTCTCCATCGGATCGGATAATGGCGCACAGAAATTTTTCAATGGAGCCATTGATGAGGTGAAACTCTACAGCAAGGCCCTCAGTCAGGTGGAGATACAGGCGGCTTTCCTGCAAACAGGCAACCCGGCCGACACGGATGGCGACGGGGTGATGGATACCGAGGATGAATATCCTGCTGACCCAGCCCGTGCCTTCAACAACTACTATCCGGCAGCAGGCAACGGCAGCCTGGCCTTTGAAGACCTCTGGCCCGGCAAGGGCGATTACGATTTCAACGACCTCGTTGTCGATTACCGCTTTACCACAGTAACTAACAGCGCCAACAAAATTGCCGACATCCATGCCACCATGATCATCAGGGCCAACGGGGCAGGCCTGCGCAACGGATTTGGGTTCCAGTTGCCCGGAACCATCGCCCAGGCCGATATCGAAGTCTCAGGATACCAGCTCCACGAAACCTATATCCAGCTCAGGACCAACGGCACCGAGGCCAACCAGTCGCGGCCAACGGTGATCGTGTTCGATAATATCAAGCATATTTTACAATCGTCGGCTGGCTTTGGCGCCAATGTGATTCCCGGACTGCCCTATATCCAGCCCGACACCATTGTCATTCATATGGCCCTGAAACCGGGAACATACCTGTTGTCGGATGTGCCGGTAGAATTGTTTAACCCCTTCCTGATCATTGATATGACTCGCGGGAAAGAAGTGCACCTGGCCGATTACGCACCAACTTCACTGGCCGATCCGGTGTTTTTTGCCACCATGGACGACAGTTCGGACCCAGCATCAGCAAGGTACTACAAAACCAGTGGCAACCTGCCATGGGCCATCAACATCACCCAGTCATTCAGTTATACCACTGAACAGTCGCAGATTACCTCGGGACACCTGAAGTTTGCCCAATGGGCTGAAACGGGTGGAAACCTCTTTGCCGACTGGTATCAGAACAACACCAATTACCGCAACAACACCTACATTTACCAGAAACCTCAGTAAAGCCCTTGTGGAATAATAAAAAAATCCCCGGCGTTTTGTCGGGGATTTTCTTTTGATGAAATCGGTTCAGATTTATTTCCGCATCTGGATCAGGATGTCGAGCATCTTGATGGCTGCTTCGGAGATGATGGTTCCCGGACCAAAGATAGCCACGGCACCGGCATCATAGAGGTATTGGTAATCCTGGTGCGGAATCACGCCGCCCACGATGACCATGATATCCTGACGGCCCAGTTTGGACAGCTCTTCGATCACCTGCGGAACAAGGGTTTTATGCCCTGCAGCAAGGCTCGAAACGCCCAGGATGTGAACATCGTTTTCAGCAGCCTGACGCGCAGCTTCTGCCGGGGTTTGGAAAAGCGGCCCAATGTCGACATCGAAGCCAATATCAGCATAACCTGTGGCCACCACCTTGGCGCCCCTGTCGTGCCCGTCCTGACCCATTTTCGCAATCATGATGCGGGGGCGGCGGCCTTCAATTTTCGCAAACTCATCAGCCAGGGCTGAGGCTTTCGTATAACTTTGATTACCCATGGTTTCGGCAGAATAAACTCCAGATATTGAACGGATAACGGCTTTGTATCGTCCGAAGACCTTTTCGCAGGCCATCGAGATTTCGCCCAGCGATGCGCGCTTTGCAGCAGCATCAACGGCAAGTGCGAGCAGGTTGCCTTCGCCGGTTTCACAGGAACGGGTGATGGCTTCGAGGGCTTGCTTTACGGCAGCCTCATCGCGGCCCTGACGCAACAGCTCAAGCCGCTTGATCTGAGAGATTCTTACAGCAGTGTTGTCCACTTCGAGAATCTCGATCGGGTCTTCTTTCTCGAGGCGGTATTTGTTCACTCCCACGATCACGTCCTTGTTCGAGTCGATGCGGGCCTGCTTGCGCGCAGCAGCCTCTTCGATGCGCATCTTCGGAAGCCCCGTTTCGATGGCCTTCGACATGCCGCCCATGGCTTCAACCTCTTCGATGTGTGCCCAGGCCTTTTCGACAAGCTCATGCGTGAGTTTTTCAACATAGTAGGAACCGGCCCAGGGATCGACAACTTTGCAGATGTTTGTTTCTTCCTGCAGGTAAATCTGGGTGTTGCGGGCAATACGTGCCGAGAAATCCGTTGGCAATGCTATGGCTTCGTCAAGCGCGTTGGTGTGCAGCGACTGGGTGTGTCCGAGGGCTGCGCCAAGGGCTTCTATGCAGGTGCGGGCTACATTGTTGAACGGATCCTGCTCAGTAAGGCTCCAACCCGAAGTTTGGGTATGGGTGCGCAGTGCCATCGATTTGGCCATTTTGGGTTCGAACTGATGCACGATTTTGGCCCAAAGGAGGCGTGCAGCGCGCAGCTTGGCAATTTCCATGAAGTGGTTCATGCCCAGTCCCCAGAAAAACGACAATCGGGGTGCAAAGGCATCAATGTCGAGTCCGGCTTTGAGTCCGGTGCGGATATAGTCGAGCCCGTCGGCCAGGGTGTATGCCAGCTCGATGTCGGCCGTTGCGCCGGCTTCCTGGATGTGGTAACCGCTGATGGAGATGGAGTTAAACTTAGGCATCTTCTGCGAGGTGAATTCGAAGATGTCGGCAATGATGCGCATCGACGATTCGGGCGGATAGATGTAGGTGTTGCGGACCATGAACTCCTTCAGGATGTCGTTCTGAATGGTTCCGGCAAGTTCTTCGAGTTTGGCTCCCTGTTCGAGTGCGGTTACGATGTAGAAAGCCATCACAGGCAGCACGGCTCCGTTCATTGTCATCGACACCGACATCTTGTTGAGCGGAATCTGATCGAAGAGGATTTTCATATCGAGGATGGAGTCGATGGCAACACCAGCCTTGCCCACATCACCTACAACACGTTCGTGGTCAGAGTCGTAACCGCGGTGTGTGGCGAGGTCAAAGGCAACGGAGAGGCCTTTTTGCCCGGCGGCAAGGTTGCGGCGGTAAAAGGCATTTGAATCTTCGGCGGTCGAAAATCCGGCATACTGGCGCACGGTCCAGGGCTGCATCACATACATGGTGGAGTAGGGGCCACGCAGAAAAGGCGGTATCCCTGCTGCATAGTTCAAGTGTTCCATCCCCTCGAGGTCGGCTACTGAATACGCGGGTTTGACCTGGATATGCTCCGGTGTTTCCCACTCAGCAGCCAGCTTGTTCTTGTGTTCCCACTGTGCTGGTGTCTGACCCATATCGGGGGTTTTTGTGATGTTGATATTCTTAAAATTTGGTTTCATATCAGCTGAGTTTCTTTCATTCGTATTAATTGGCTGCTGCCTCAGGCAATGCCGAGCAGTTGCTGAAACTGTTGCAGGGTTTCGAGTACATTGCTTTTCATATGGATGAAATGTGTCATCCCGCCCTGTTTCAGTTGATCGACCAGCACGGCCGGATAGCCTGCAAGCACGACGATGCCCTGATCCCTGAGTGCTTCGAAGATCGGCAGTGCCGATTCAGCATAGGCTTCGTCGGAGCTGCAGATGACCACGATGTCGGGCTTCACTTCCCTGGCTGCCCTGATGCCTTCGTCGATGCTGGCGAAGCCCGGGTTATCAGTCACCTCGAAACCGGCGCAGGCGAAGAAGTTCGAGGCGAAGTTCGACCTTGCTTTCAGCATGGCCAGGTTGCCAAAAGTAAACATCCATGCCTTTGGGCGCGGGGCTGTACGGCTGTATATGTCGGTTTTGTAGCGCAAGCGCTCGAAAGCCTGGGCGCCGCGGTAGGTTTTGATGGTTTCAATCTCAGCGCCTGCCGAGGTCTTGTCTTCGGCAGCGAACACCTGCTCAGGCAAGTCGCTGCTGATGGTTTCGTTGAAGTTGGGGTATTGGTTTGTCCCCAGCATGATTTCGCGGCGTGTGGCCAGGTTCAGGTCTTTTTTGCGGGCACTTTCGGTGATGAAGCGCTGCACGCTGCCGTTTTTCAGGGCGGCGAGGAAGCCGCCTTCTTCCTGTATGTCGAGGAACAGCTTCCAGGCTGCCTCTACGATGGAGTGTGTAAGGTTTTCGATGTAATATGATCCCGAAGCCGGATCAGCAACCTTGTCGAGGTACGATTCTTCCTTGAGGATCAGCTGCTGGTTGCGGGCTACCCTTTCGGCAAAGTCGGTGGGTTGTTCGAAAGGCATGTCGAAAGGCAACACCTTAAAGGAGTCGATACCGCCCAGCAGTGCCGACATTGTTCCGGTGGTGCTGCGGAGCATATTCACATAGGGATCGTAGGTGGTGTAGTTCCAGCTGCTGTTGGTGGCATGCACAAACAGGCGTCCGTTGCGGGCATCATTGAGTCCGTAAGCATTGGTGATTTTAGCCCAGAGCAGCCTGTAGGCGCGTAGCTTGGCCATCTCCATGAAGTAGTTCGGTCCAATGGCCAGGTTGAATTTCATATGGGGTGTGATCTCACCGATGAACAGGCCTTTGTTGGTCAGGCGGGTCAGGTATTCGGCTCCTGCAGCAAGCGAGCAGGCTATTTCCTGCACGATGGTGGCGCCGGCATTGGTGAAGATGTGTCCGTTAACGCCGATGACACGGTAAACGGGCAGCGACTGAACCGATTTCACCAGGGCGTGGGCCGTGTCGAAATCATCGTTTTCGCCTTTGTACCAAACGCCGCGGCGCGAAAAACGCATGATGGGATCGAAGTTGACGCTTCCGTGAATCTTGTCCATCGGGCGGTTGTACTTTTTCACCAGCTGCTCGATGATGGTTACAAGGGCCTGGTGCTGATCGGTGCCAAGGAAGTTGATTTCGGCGATGTCGGCACGGATATTTTTCAACAGCAACTCAATGTCGGCCAGTGTATATTGCTTTTTGCAGTCGAGTTCAAAGCCCAGCGAATCAACTCCTTTCATCAGGATGTCGAGCGCTTTTTCGTTGGCTTCCTTGATGTCGGTCACCTTAATGTCCTGGCGCACAAGCCAGTTGTTGCCGCTGGCCTGGTTTCCGCGCACATACGGAAACTCACCCGGGTAAGTCTTCAGCCAGTTGATGTTGGCAAGGTCGGCAGCGGTATAATATGGTTTTACCGCAAAGCCTTCCAAGGGTCTCCAGACCAGTTTCTTGTCGTAATCGGCTCCCTTGAGGTCTTTCTGTATCTGTGCTTCCCATTGTTCGGGCATCACTGGCGGAAATTCGGAAAAGCGTTTTTTTGTGTGGTTCTCCATATGATGATATTTAATCAGTTCATCTTTAAAGCGTTAGTCCTTGACACATCGTTTGCATTCACCCCCAGGCGGATGGTGCCGCCAGCCAAACTGTGTCAGGCGGGCAAAATTAAGACAAAAAGCCAAACAATAACGATTCGTCCCGATTATTGTTAATACTTTCACAGAAGAACCTGCCAGTATGAACCCATGGTAACTGGTGACTGGTGATTGGTGATTGGTGATTGGTTGTGATGTCTGAATTGACATGGCTAATTCCCAAAATTATGAACATTTCCCGAACTGGGAAAGAATATTTGGTAGTTGATTTGCTAAACAACTATAAAACAGCAATTAACGAATCTGTACAAAATGGCCTTATCTTTGCAGCATTGTTTGTTTACTTTGAACACTCAAAACACACACGGCCATGAAAATCAGACTTACTGCCACAATCCTTGCCGCATCCCTGCTCTTCTTCGGATGCAACAAACGCAATGACAATCCCGACCCCAACAGGGGAAACATGGCCGACCTCATTGTTTCAGAAGACTTTAGCTGGACTGCTGCCATTCAGGGCACACTCACGGTGACACTCGAAAATCCGCTGAATGTTTCCACTGAGGACGAATTCATCCAGGTGGTAAACGCTGATGGCAAGGTGCTCGACAGGACCATCGTACATAATAACATTGCCGAATTCCAGCTCAACCTCCCGGCCGACGGTAGCTTTTATGTGTACTATCCGGTGACAGAGAACACCCAAAAGATCACAGGCACCGGCGCCATGAACCTGTTGCTCGGACCTGCTGTAACCTATATTTATCCGCAGACCAAGTCAACAGCTGTGGTAAGCTGCACCAGCTGCGGCACCCCCATTCAGAACGCGGGTGGCGAACTGCCTTACCTGGCCTCGGGCTATGCTTTGCGCAACGACGCAGACGTTCCCGGCTGGAGCACCACCGCCACCGATCATAAAATTGAAATGTGGGTGAGCGGTTTTCAGGGCGTTCCGTCACAGGAAGGCAGGCAGTTTTTTGAGCTGAACGCCAACCAGGTTGCTGCATTGTACCAGGAACTGTGCCTCGAGCCAGGCTCCACCATTCGCTGGTCGGTATGGCATCGCGGCCGCCAGGGCGTCGATGTGGCAGAAGTGCTCATCGGAGCAAGTGTTGCAACAGCAGTGCGTCAGGCCACCATGACCGATGGCAAAACCGCCTGGGGACATTACACAGGCACCTACAATGTGCCCGTTGGGCAGACGTCGACATTTTTTGTGTTCAAGTCGATATCTGCGGCCGGTGGCAGCCAGAGCATTGGCAATTTCCTCGATAACTTCGACATCTCCTGCGATGCCGACGGCGATGGCACCATCGACCGCTACGATGATTATCCGGGCGACCCGAACACAAGCTATACCTCCTATTTCCCCGAAAGCGGCAGGCAGATACTGGCTTTCGAAGACCTTTGGCCTTCGTTGGGCGATTTCGATTTCAACGACCTGGTGCTGTCGAACAAGGTGACCATCACCAAAAACGCTGCCGGCACTCCGCTTACGGCCAGTTTCTCTGTCAGCATTGATGCCATTGGGGCCAGCATCGACAATGGTTTCGCCCTGCGCTTCGTGAAACCCGACAAAACCGTCTTTCCGGCCAACATCATTGCCGGTGTCTCAGGTGCCGCCACCCTCGATCCCGCCAACACCAACGGCCTCATCCTCTCGAACGATGTGTATGCCACCATCAACGACCGCTACCAGAACAATGGCGAAGGCCCTGTGGGCGTTCCCGACACGCTCAAATTCACCGTGACCTTCAATGCACAGGCAGGCAGTTTCATCCCTGAGATTTACCTCTTCAGGACAGGCGACCGCGGCCACGAGGTGCACCGCAGCGGATTCCCGGCAACGGCAACGATGAATGCCAGCCTGATGAACACCCAGAACGATGCAGGCAACTTCAAAACTGCCACCGGACTGCCCTGGGCCATAGAAATCATTACCGATCAGCGGTTTAAGTGCGCCATCGAAAAAACCGACATCACCAGCGCCTATGGCAAGTTCAAGACCTGGGCCGAATCGAGTGGTACGGTAAACTCCACCTGGTACCTCGAACCGGTAGCCGGTAAGGTTGTCGTTGTGCCTTTCTGATGAGTTGTGATTAGTTATTGGTGACTTGTTATCAATAATAATCTCATCAACCCGTAAACCCGTTAACCCGTCAACAAAAAAACCACCTATGTCCTGCTTATGAAGAAACTGCTGCTCAGTTTATTTTGCCTGTGTGCCCTGCAACTAAAGGCGCAGCACACTGATATTGACATCCTGAGGAAGATCAATTTGGGCCGCAAGCCGCAGTATGACCGCGTGGTGGTGGGGGTGACCAACAGCGCCGGGCCGCTCACCTTTGGCCTGCCGGTGGTGCTGTTAGGCTTTGCCCTGGCACGCAGAAACCGCAGGCTGCGGCAGCAATCGTTTTACCTGGCTGCTTCGGTGCTGGGCTCGGCTTTGTTCACCAACATCATCAAATACAGTGTCGATCGCACACGGCCTTTTGTGCACTATCCTGAGCTGGCGAAGCTGAGCGGTGGTGGAGGCCCTTCGTTCCCTTCGGGCCACACAACTGACGCCTTCGCACTGGCTACGGCGGTGAGTCTGTGCTGGCCCCGCTGGTATGTGGTTGTGCCTGCCTATATCTGGGCTGTGCTGGTGGGCTATTCGCGCCTGGCCCTTGGGGTGCATTACCCAAGCGATGTGCTCATGGGCGCCCTGGTGGGCGCAGGCGCCTCTTTCCTGTGTTTTAAAGGTCAGCAATGGCTGCAGACAAGGGCTTCAAAGCGCAAGGCCCGGAAATGAGTGTGGTGTTGCTCAACCAGGATGTTTAATCCCCGACAAAAATAATTGCACAATAAAGTGTTGTTTTTTTGTTAAGGCGATAATTTCCTTAATTTTACAGCAAGCAGGCTTTATGGGCATGCCAGTGCCGGCCGAAACACTGCGTTGAGGCGCCCCATAACATGCTTTCAGACAAAACAGGCCCGCAATGCATGCAATTCACATTGGTGGGCAAAGGTGAGAAGACAAACAGGTGTTACATAATAAAAAATCATTTTTGAAGAAAAACACTCCATGTTATGATCTGTTTCGGGCAGATAATTTCACTGAATGGAGAAGTTGGAAATTAGATAAATATCATTGTTATACGTAACCATATGCGCATCCACACCCACTTATTCTTGTTGCTCCTAGGGCTGTTGCCATCAGGGCTTATGGCGCAAACGGATTCCCTGATCCGGTTTGCCGATCTGCAATACCATTCCGAATTTGAACGGAAGGCCATTCAGCAATTCATGTCGCAGCAGGGCGATACCCTGGATTTGTTTCTCGCAATTGATGACACCATGGATGAGAAAATCGCTGCGGAGAAAAAGGAGATTTATCAAAGCATATTTAAGGAACTGGAAGTTAAAAAGATAGCATCGAAGAATATGTCGAAAAAAATTAAACTCGCATATTCAGGCGTGCATAGCCGCTTCCTGAAAAAATACAATGAAGACGTCTATTTCCCTGAAATATTTGAAAGCGGAAACTACAACTGTGTCACCGCCTCGATGTTGTATGCAATGGTCTACAGCAAGTTAAATGTCCCTTACAAGGTGAAGGCTTCATCGGGTCATGTTTATCTGGTAGCAAACCCAAGCGCAAATTCAATCGTCATTGAGACCACTAATCCGGGCTTCGAAAAGCAGATTTTCACAGGTGAGTTCAAACAGCAGTATATCAATTACCTGAGGAATTCGAAACTCATCAGCGAGTCAGAATACAAAAACAAGTCGGTGGAAGAGATCTTTGAAGAAAAGTTCAATGAGGTGAGGGACGCGGAGTTCAATAACCTTCCCGGCTTTCAGTACTATAACAAAGCCCTGACCAGCCTGCAAAAAAACGAAACGGAAGCTGCCTTGAAATCCTGCCAGAAGGCTTATTTCTACTATCCGGATTACCAGGTGAAAAACCTGCTGTATTCGGCCCTGATTTACCATATTGAAAAATGCAATTTTGACCGGGTGTGGGAAATCGATTACCTGGCACAGCTTTCGAAATTTGAGAACACAGATATGAATGTGGTTGTTGGCATTTTCAGTAATATTGTCAATTACCATTTGCAATATACTGATATGGAAGCATTTTGTGATTCGTTAAACGCACGTCTGGTGGGGCAGATCACGGATAAGAAGTTAATCGATGAAATTAATTTCTCCTATAACCTGCAGATGAGTTACCGATACCAACATTCGGACAAGGTTGAAAAGTATGTGGCCAGGGCATTGGACATCAAGGGCAATCATCACGATGCGCAACAGATTATGGAGAATCATTTGCAACGCAAGCTGTTCAACATTTCCAACCCTGATGTGCTCCTTGACACCATCAACCAGTTAGCCTTACGGTATCCGCAGGAATTAGTGGTTTCCATTTTGACTGAACACAAGCTTAAGGCCTACCTGCAGAAGGCAAGTGATTCTTTTTCAAAGAACAAATCCCCGGAGGGAAACACATACCTGCTTGAATTTGAAAAGAACTGCGAACCACCGGTGAAAAGTAAAATGCTGAATGTGATGATCGAAAGTACATACAGGTCAGCGGCTTTGCATTATTTTTACAAGGGAAATAAAACAACCGCCAGGGCCTTTGTCAACCGGGGGTTGAAATATGTTCCCAATAGCAGTTTGCTTGAGTCAGCAATTAACTGATTAAATCATTATCATTGTGATAGAAATCGTAACCTGTTTAATGCCAGGTGATTGTTTCACACCGCGGGTTCAGTCAAAAACCAGTGATATTAAAACAGAGGCAGGACGCATGATAATAGAAATATTGCGGCCATAATATCTTGCTGACATCATTACTATCCTGTTTTGCTGATATTTTCAAGCAAATCCATTTTAAGAATAGTAATTGTTTTTCCGTTAAGTTCAATAATTCCCTCGTTCTTGAATTTTGTGAACGTTCTTGTTATGCTTTCTCTCGTGGTTGCAGTCAGTGCTGCCAAATCATTTTGCGTAATGGGCAAATCAAAGGTATTGCTTTCATAAATAACTTGTGAAAAATACAACATCGCATCTGCAAACCTTCCATACATTTGTTTCAGGCTTTTGTTTACACAGCGATGATAATTATTAAGATTTTCCCTGCTTACAGACACAAGAATTTCAAACGCGAATTTCCCATTCGATTGAACAAGCTGCTTAAACACAGTTGAATCAATATAACAAACCCTTAAATCTTCCAATGCCTTGTATGAATAATGATTGGTTTTATAACCAAGCATTGAGGAAAGCCCCAAATAAGAATGTGCTTTTATCAATTGAATAATTTGCTCCTTTTTATTGCTGCCTATCAATGATTCTTTAACTAGTCCGGTTTTGAGGTAAACAATATGTGTTGTCAATGATCCGGCTTTGAATATTGTATCGCCTCTTTTTAGTTCAACTTCAGAGCAGTTACCTGTAAGTAATTTAAGCTCATCAGGAGTGAGAATAGCAACAGCGCATGATTTGTCCTTGCAAAGTACGCAATCATATTTATTAATTACTGTCATATTGTTTACGAATTGTTATTTCTCAAAAATACAAAATGTGATGTACATCACCAAATCAAAGTAAGTTACATCACCATGAAAAACCCTGAAAACGGCTGTTTTGGCTGTACCTTTATTAAAAAACTACAGCTATGAAAATGATTTTATTAAAAACAGGCTTAATTGCATCGGTTTTATTCTTCACTATTTTTATATTGCTAATAATCGTTGGTTCTTTTTCCTGTGTTTGCGGTGCAGAAAATAGCTTTTATTGTGGCTTTTATTGTTGGTTTTCAATATCACTTTTTAGTTTAGCCGGAGTATTCGTTCTAAGTATGCTGGTTTACAATATGTATTATTTTATAAAATCAAAGCCGCAGAATAGTTTGTAAACAATTAAAATATTAACCTTGCCATATCGTTTTGTATACAACACATTATGTGTCTAAAACAATGAAAATCATTTGTATCTGCATCATTAAAAGCGAAGCGATATGAAAAAGCAGTACATCCGTGAAGTAAGGGCCGGGCTGGCACGCATCAGCGGAATGACGCCCGGCATTGTGACTGAAGCAGACCTGCTCGCACTGCCCGCGCCGGTGAGACGCTACCTGCAGAATATGGGCGTGGTGGGCCGCGAACGGCCCCTGAATGCAAGACTTGTATTCGAAGGCCGCATCCGCTCGAAACCCGATGCCTGGATGGTTTTCCGTTCGGAGCAGTACAACTTTTTCGACCGGCCAACGCGCCTCTTCTACATTGCTGCACGCAAAATGGGTATTCCCGCTACCGGACTGCATATGTACAAGGACGCGAAAGCCTCCATGGTCATCCGGCTGGCCGGCCTGTTCAAGGTTGTCGATGCCCGCGGAAAGGAAATGGACCAGGGCGAGACAGTAACAGTATTCAACGATATGTGCTGCATGGCGCCTGCCACCCTGCTCGACAAAAACATCCGCTGGGAAGCCATCGACAACACTTCGGCGAAGGCCAGCTTTACCAACGGACACATCACCATTGGTGCCACACTCTGTTTCGATGAGGCCGGCGACCTGGTTAATTTTATCAGCAACGACCGCTTCGAGACCACCGACGGGAAAACCTACCACAACTATCCCTGGTCGACACCGATTGGTGGTTACACATTGTATGACGGCATCAGGATAGCCTCTGAGGCAAAGCTCATCTATCATAGGCCTGACGGCGATTTCTGCTACGGCGAATTTACCTTCAAAGAAGTGTGCTACAACATCGCTGATTTCAAATAGCCACAATCCACAGCAAAGAAATTCTTTTTTGATGGAATCGTTTACAGCTTAATTGTTGCCGGCAAAGCAACCTATCGGAGCCGGACTTCATCTAAGGGGCAAAGAGACTATCCATGAAACACATGTTCACCTTGTTGCTGCTGCTATTGCTGGCTGCAGCCTGCCGGAAATCGGACAGTATCGTTTCCGACAAAAACAATTACCTGCTCGGATGCTGGGTAGGGCCGGTGTATGCCGACAGCCTGGTAACTTTCACCCGGGCACAAACCTTACCTGATGATGGTTATGGCATTGTTTTTCAGTCGGATCAGCAGTTTATTGAGCGCAAAAATGCGGGCTGGTGCGGAACCCCACCCATCACTTACGCCAACTATACCGGCAACTGGACGCTGACCGATTCCATCGTGGATATTTCGGTGCCTTATTGGGGTGGCAGTGCCGATTACCGTTGGAAGCTGTTGTCGGTGGATGGGCATACGCTCAGGATATACACCATCGCGGCGGAATATCAATAATTGCTTTGCAACTGAAATTTGCGCCCAATTGGCGCATAAAGGTTTGCAAGGAAAAACCACGTCAATCAAATTCTATTCTTTTAACGAACGTGCAATCTTTTGAAAATCATCCTTTAACAAATCTTTGTACCCGGCCAGGGTCCAGCACAGGATTTTGTAAAAATGACCTTGAGTCTCTGCACAGCATACCAACATATAAAAAGAGGCGTCTTCATCGGTCCAGGTGAGTTCAGCTTGTGCGAATCCTGTACCATTGGACTCAAATGCAACTGGTTCTGAAACTTGTTTTTCAGAAACATCCGGAGGGTAATTTTTCAGGAAGAAAGTCAGAAATTCACTGGCATTTTGAAACTTCATCCCCAGGTTTTCAAGCTGGTCCTTTTCATCGACGATGGCAATCACATAGGCTTCCTTCACCTTGTTCTGGTATTGCAGTGAAGCCACATCGTTCAAATCATACGACTTGCTCATATAATCGGGGATGTCCATAGTGAAGCAATGACCTCCGGTCCGAGGCACAAAATTTTGGCTGTAGCCAGATGATGCAATCAGGATCATCGCGATGAGCATGGTGGTTTTTTTCATGGAAAATGTGTTAATGGGTTAAGCAGTTTACGATAGATAACTTGCAGCAAAGTAATGATTCATCACATTGATCAGGCTGTGTTATTGCAATTTGCCAATGGTGTTTATTATCAATTCTATCCTGGCGTTTGCCGGGTTTATTTCCCGAACCTCATGCTTCCGAGTGATTCGAAAAGCACGGTTTTTTGGGCATCGCTCACATAGGAAATAATCACATTGAAGCTAAAGCCGTTGCGAACGGTGGCATAATAGTGCTGCTTGATTTCGAGGTCGGTGAAGTTCACCCTTGCGTCCATGCGGTAAAACTCAACGCCATCAAATTCGACCAATTCGAAGTTTTCCGAGAGGTAATCGTATTGAAACTGACCCTGCATAAGCAGCTTCCGCGACTGATACAGGTAATCGAAGCCACTTTTAATGCCGGGCGCATGTTGCAGGTTTTCGGCCACAATCATGATGTTTGGGTTGTATTCTACCGGCGAGCCCATCTCCTTTTCGAATACGGCAAGCAGGTTGGCCACATTCACCTCGGCAGCGCTCAGGACGGCTTCGAGGTTGGTGTCGCTGCCAGAAAGCATTTTTTTTCCGGTATTCGCGATGTTTTCCATCTGGTCACGTGACTGCACTGCCCATCCTTCGGGCATCTGCATCGAAAAATCGAAATAGGAATTGAGGTAAACGCCGTTTTCAACCTTGCCGTAATCGAAGGCGGCGGGTTTCTGGCTGCACGACACCAGGCTGAGCAACAGCACAAGGGGCAGTAATTTGCTGATTAAGGTAAGGGCTTTCATCTGCGGGCTTTGTATTGATCCGGTGTTATAGGATTTGGTGCCCGAAAGGTAGCGAATTATTTCAGGATGCCAAGCCATTCAATTGAAAAAATCGTCGGAAAAGGACCGCGTGCAGCAGTCCACAACCCTGCAACAAACCGCCACGGGCCTGCATCATATGTAACAGCTAAAAAAAGCAAGGAATTGGTTAGTCTTTCACCCGTTTCCAGGCCAGTGTGCTCACCATCCAGTTGGGCAGCCTTTTCACTGTTTTCCGGTCTTTGAGGTTGATATACCAGCCCAGCTTTTTAATAATGGGCACGCGGTGCGTTTCAACAAACTCAATCAGGGTTCCGTCAGGATCTTCGATATAGGAAAAATGTCCTGCGGCTTCACCCATATCGAAGCTGTTGCTGCTGTCGACGGTGAAGGGATAGCCGTTTTCGAGGCATTCCTTGCGCAGGGCATCCATGCCTACGATGTCGAAACAGAGGTGGATAAATCCTTTTTCGCCCCAGATGCGGTTTTCGAATATTCGCTGTGGCTTGCGGCCCTCTACCTGCACGAGCTCGATCTGTGTAGGTCCGTAAAGGGCGCTGAAGGGGCCGATCCTGATTTTTGAATGCTTGAGCAGCACCCTGCGGCATGACATATTCCCTGCGGGCAGTTCGGCGAGGTCGCCAAAGACTTCGTGCTTGTCGTAAACAACGGCATTGTAACCCAAAATGCCGGCATACAGCTTCATCGACCTGTCGATATCCGACACGCCGATGGTACAGCCACAGATGCCGCCATTGGCCGATTTCTGCGGCTTGAAGATGGTCTTTTCTTCGATCACCTGAAAGATATTGTTGAAAGGGTCTTTCACAAAGAAGTGGGCATTACCGGCAGGATCCTGCTGCATCTCGCCAAGGATATTTAGTCCTTTTTCGAGGTAGGTGCGGTAGGTTTCATGGATATCTGACGACTTCAGCTTGGTGATGTAGATACCCAGGTCGCCCAGCAACAGCTCGAACTTGGCATCTTTGGGTTCAAAGCCCTTATGTTGCCAGATTTCGAAACCGCCGCCTCCCTGAAGGTTCATGGCCAGTATGGCGTGCCTGATGCGGGGCATGCCATCGGTGTGCGGAAGCATGAGCTCTGCAGTCGACTCATCGTCGAAGATCTTGATGTCCATGCCAAAATGCTTCCGATACCAGGCAAAAGCCTCGTGAATATTGGCTACACCTACACCAACCTGTTGAATTCCGGTAATCACTTTTTGCATATGTGCTGAGCTGTAATTATTGGCTAAGGTACTAAGTCGGGTTCACTTTTGAAACAATTTTAAAGAACAGGCCGGGAATGAATCGCTTGATATAGACCATCAGCACTTCCTTTCCGCCAACAAAAATTTCTTTTTTTTCTTTCCTGATGGCCTTTACGATAATTTGGGCACAGCGGTCAGCCGTCATGCCGTTGATATGTCCTTTGTCGGAAATATTATAGGCAGTTCCGTCTTTTGTAAGGGCGTTTTTTGAGATATTGGTGGCTATTTTTCCCGGGCACACCATCAGCACAGACACGTTCTCGCGCACCATCTCGGCCCGGAGGCTGTCGAAGAATCCCTGCAGGGCATGTTTTGAGGCGGCATATGCCGAACGCAGCGGGAAGCCGAATTTGCCCACAATGCTGCTGATCACCACAAGCTTACCTCCGCCCTGTGCCACCATGCGTGGCAGGATGGCCTTGGTGATGGCAACGGCGCCAAAGAAATTTGTTTCCATAATGTGACGGTCAAGTGCGATGGGTGCTTCGGTGGCCAGCGCACGCTGACTGACTCCGCCATTGTGGACGAGCACATCGATGCGATCGAACTGGCGGAGTACTTCCTGGCAGCTTTTCGCGATGCCTTCGGGATCAGTCAGTTCGAAAGGGAAAACGGCGCATTCCAGTCCTTTTGTGCGGGCTTCGGTCTGCAGTAGCCTGAGCTTGTCCGCGTTTCGGCCCGAGATAATCAGCCGGGCTTTTTCGTCACAACAGGCCTTGAACATGGCTTCGCCTATGCCCGAGGTGGCGCCGGTAATCCAGACGACTTTGTGTGTGAGTTGCATGCGATTGCTGGTTATACCTGAATCGGAAGGGGCTTGTGGAGCCGGTTCAAATTCGGGATAAATGTACAAATCTGTTTGGAAACTGCGCGTCCGGGTGAAAAATGTTTGTTCGAGGAGGCCGCATCCCGGCTTCCATGAACTGCCAGAGCGGGGTTTAGCTGACAATGTTATTTCAGACGTTTGTGAAATAAGACTTCATTTGAATCATGGCGGGCAATAGCAAAATCAGATGTTTGTGTTCCTTCCTTTTCTCCTTTTCGAACAAGCGAAAAGGACAAGGACAACGGATAGCCGATCGTTTTCAATCATAAGACGGATGTTGGAAGCGCCTTGGTGATGAATGCCGTGTTTGGTGGTGAAACCTTTGGAGGGTAGGCCGAATTAACCCTTGAGAAGCGTTAAAAAACAAAGGCTACCCTTTTGGGGCAGCCTCTGCACAAAGATTTTTTTTTTTGACCTTAGTCAACCATAATAACCAGGTATTTCGAAGCGCTCCAGAAGTCATCGGCATGTTTGATGACCAGGCTGTCGGCGGATTTATAGCCAACGATTTCATAGCTTCCGGCAGGATGAACAGTAAGCACCTTGGCTTTTTTGCTCATCAGGCTCAGCGATGACAACTCACGCAGGTCGGCCTGTGTGAAGAGCGATTTGTCGAAATTCTCGCTTACTTTTCTGCTCTTTCCAATGCCTACGATACCCCCTTCTTTGGTGATGATCTTCATCTCCTGAAGGTTTTTCTTCGAGCCAATGATGTACCACACCTGGTTCAGGGCCTTGATCTGGGCATCGATGGTTGCCTGACGGTCTTTGTTTTTAGCAGCCATTTCAGCCAGACTGGCTTCCAGATCGCTGATGGTGAGGTTCTTGTTGGCCAGTTCCAGTTTCAGCTGGTTAATTTCAGCATCCTTGGCCTCAATCTGAAGGGTGAGGTTAGCCACCATTTTTTCAAGGTCTTTGTTCTTGTTTGATGAACCACGCAGCTGTCCGCGCAGGTTGTCAACGATTTCGCGATTTCTAACAAGCAGTTCGTAAATGGCATCAATATCCTTGTTGATGTTGTCCTCGAGCTGGGCTTTGTTTTCGATTTTTCCTGAGGTAATTTCGTTGATCAGCCTTTCTTTGGCTTTAATCGAATCGAGGTTCGACTGAATTGCGTTGAAAGCCCTGACGTAAGTCATGGTGAAAGTGTCTTTCTCAATGGAAAGCGCGATAAGGCTGTCCTTCTGGCTGTTGAGGCGAGCAACTTCCTCTTTGTATTTCTTTGTACATGATGAAGCACCAACGATGGTGGCAAAAATCATTACAACAGCAAGCATTTTTTTCATGGTAATTTTGTGTTATCTTGTTAATAAAAAGGTTCAAAATCAAGGCCTGAACAAAACAATTTGCAAATATCCGACTTTTTTCCTGAAAAACGACCTAATTGCTGTCAGAAGGTGTCAATTAATTGAAAAACAAGTGGATTTTGTGCTTATGTAGCCTAATAATTTCAATTACCATGCCAAAGTTTATAGTAAAAAGCAGTTGACAAAAAAAATTGGTAGGGCCACTTAAAGCCTGACAATGGTTCCTCCCCATGAAAATCCCACACCAAATCCACCCAGCAGCAGGCGGCTCCCCTGGTCTATTTTCTTCTTGAGCAAGGCATCTTCGATGGCAAATGGGATGGTTGAGGCCACCGTATTGCCCGTTTGTGCAAGGCAGATGTGGTTTTTTGCAGGCACCAGCCTGAGTTTTTTTCCAATGGTCTCGAGGATGACCTGGTTAGCCTGGTGAAACACAAACAAATCCACATCGTTCATGTGAAGTTTGTTTTTTTCGAGTACCTGTTGCACCAGCACAGGTGCTTTTCCGACTGAGAACTGGAACACGGCTGAGCCGTTCATAAAAAAACGGGCATGGTTTCTGACATTCCCGAAGGCATCAAGAAAGTCGGCTTCGGCCGATTCCGGCAGCGGAAAGCGTTCTCCGCCGTGGCGCACAATAATATCTTCGTGATGGGAACCATCGGTACCAAACACAAACTCACCGATTCCGGCATCCGGCCGGTCTGTGGCAGCGATCAGGCTTGCGGTGGCTCCGTCGCCGAAGATGGCCCTGTTGCTTTTGTCGAGCGGATGGATGGTGCTGGTGATGGCTTCGGAGGTGAGTAGCAGCGCCTTGCGGGCAACACCCGTGGCAATGAGGCCTTTTGCCATGCTGAGACCATACAGATAACCTGTACAACCCTGGTTGAAATCAAATGCACCCACCGACTCGCTCAGCTGAAGCCGGTGCTGCAGCACGCAGGCTGTTGCTGGAGTGAGGTAATCGCGGCCGGCTGAGCAGAAGATGATGAAATCGACCTGTTTTCGGTACTCCGGATGTTGAACGAAGAGTTTTTCGGCTGCCCTGAACGCCATATCGCCGGCCGTTTCGCCCGGGGCAGCAATGTGGCGCTGCACAACACCCGTAAGCCGTGTGAGTTCCTTGATTTTCAGATCCGGAAAAGCCTGCTGCAATATATCATTCGTCAGCACGGCTTCGGGCAGATAAGTGGCTATGGCTTCGATGCAGGCGTTTGTACTCATGGGTTATTTTTTGCTTTGCTGTTGTTTGGCCATGGCAGCCTCATAATAGGCCACTTTCTGCTTGTCACCGGTGCTTTTATAATAATCGATCAGCAGTGCAGCCACATCAGGCACCGGTGATTTCTCGAAGGCAGATGTGTAAAAGCGCACAGCTTCATTCATATTACCCTGCATATAGTAGTAGTTGCCAAGGTTGATGTAAGGGATTTCCGATGTTGGATCGATTTCTGTGATGGCCATATTCTCGCGTACAGCTTCGCTCATTTGCCCGGTTTTATACAGGGCATTGGCCAGACGCGAGCGGCAGTTCACCACTTCGGGGCTGATTTCGAGCGACCTGCGGTAATACACAATGGATGAATCGGGCAGGTTGAGCTGATCGAAGGCATAGCCGATATTGAACAGGGCCACATCGTAATCGGGTTTGAACGCAAGGGCCTTTTTAAATAGGGCAATGGCCTCATTGAAGGTTTTAATGCCCTGTTCATATTCGGTTTTAGCTTTCACAGTATCGCCTTTGTTGAGCAAACTGCGGTAGCGCAGCATGCATTGGGAGGCATGAATCTTCGATTTGATGTTGCCCAAATTGTTCCACGAAGACCAGTGGGTCGAGTCGATGATGAGGACCTGCTTGTAGTAGTTGGTAGCCTTGTCGATCAGCGGAAGGATGAATTTGTAGGGATTAACAGGTTTCGCCAATTCGTTGTTCACCTGATTCATCAGCTCAGTGGCATATAAATCATTCGCTTTCACCGATTTCGATAGCACCCTGATGTCGGTCTGGGTGAGTGTGAACTGTGTGCGCCATTGGGCATTGCGTTTCACGGTAAGGTAGCCGTAAGGCAACAAAACAGCAAGCACAATGATGGCTCCAAGCAGTATTTTCGGGCTGGTGACCTCAGTTGAGTCAATTGGCCAGCGAAGGATTTTCATTAATCCGAACGCAAGCAAGGCAGCAAAACTCAGTGAGGCAAAAAACAGAAAACGTTCGGCCACGATGCCCGGAACAGGAAAGACGATGTTGGCATACATCGACATATTCACCATGAAATAAAGAATAAAAAACGCGTACAGGCTTTTGCGTTTAAATCCCTTTATGGCAACAAAAAGCAGGCCTGCATAGATGAATAGCGACAGCCACACCAGCGGATCAGCCCAGTTGGTGACGGGGATCATATTGTAACCATAATAATAGCGCATCGGATACGGAACCAGCAGGAGCTTCAGGTAATAACCAAGGATATACATAGCTGTGGAGAGCCTGACAAAGAAATTGCTTTCGGCAACAAGGGGATTTTCGATGAAGCGGAAGTTGCGGTTGAAGTCGGGGAGAAATGCCCTGGGACCTATCACTGCTATCGCAAGCACGGCCAATCCGAAAATCGCCACCAGACGCAGCTGTTTTGGGCGGGCATCGGTGAAGAAATACAACACCAGCGGAAACACGGCAAGCTGGGCAATGGCGGTTTCTTTCGAAAGCAGGGCAAATACATAGTAAAGCAGTCCAAGCAACAAGCCCTTGGTTTTATTCGTTTCGACCCAGTTGATCAGGCTGTTGATGGCCAGCAGAGAGAAAACGAACTCGAGCAGCACCTCCCTGTTTTTCAGGCTGGCGACCACCTCGGTATGCAGCGGATGAGCCAGAAAGAATACCGTAATAAAAAAGGGCAGGTATGGATGATAATTTTTAAGCAGCCGCCTGAGCACATGAAACAGCAGCAGCACAGCAATGAGGTAAAAGACCACATTAAACAAATGGCTGATGTTGGGGCTCAGCGATGATCCGGCCGTAAATTGCTGTTCGATGGCGAAGGAAATCTGTGCCATGGGCCTGTACCCAAAGGAATTGCTTCTTTCGGTGGTGTAGAGGCTGGTCAGGATTTCGGGAATGGCTTTAATCCCCTGAGCGATTGTTTTGTTGTTTTCGACAACGAGGTAATCGTCGAGTGCATAATGGTTGCGCAGGGTGTTGGCGTAAAACAGCACCGAAAGCAGCCCGACAATAATGGCAAACCAGGTGTCGCGGCTCATATTGCTAATCGCTGTTGCCATCGGGCCTTTGCTGTTCTTCGCTTTTTGCTTTTTTTTGCTCATGGTATATCAGTAATGAGATCAAGACGTTTGGTTGATCGAAAAACATTTTTCAGTAAATTTTTGCAGGGTCAAGCGGGTAGTTGCCGGTGCTTCCACAAAGCCCATATGGCCAACCTTATCGAGCAGCAGCAGTTCGGCATGCCTCGGCAGGCCCACCTGCGAAAGTATCTTTACTGCTGGCATCCTTGAATCGCTTTTGCCAAGGATAAACAACACCGGGCAGTTCATTTGTGTCAATAAGCCAACGTAGTTACTCCGGTCGCGCATGCCTGCAAGGGCAGCTGAGATGCCTTTGTCGCTTTGCGACAGAGCGATTTGCCTGATTTGTTCCACAACTGCTGGCTTGCTGCGCAGGAAGGAGGCATCATAGAGGCTGCTCGAGAATGGAAGCAGAAAGCCTTCCTTATCGCTGATGACCTGAATAATGGCCTTGTTTCTGTTTGCGACAGCCGTTTCGTCATCGGCGGTAGCCTGCGAGTGAAACAGCACGAGACCGGCAAGCATTTCCTGATACGCATCGGCAAAGGCGAGGGCAGCATAGCCACCCATGGAATGACCGGCCAGCACAAAGCGGCTGATGTTCTCCTCATCCACTACGGCTTTTATGGCACTGGCCATCAGCGACATGGAATGAACCTCACCAAAACTAGCCGACTCACCGAAACCAGGCAGGTCGATGCTGATGACCCTGAAAAAAGTAGATAGTGTCCGGCTGAAATCTTCCCAGATGCGGTGATCCTCGGGGAAACCATGCACCAGCATAAGGCAATCACCCTGGCCTTCGGCCTGATAGGCAATTTCCTTATTATCGAGCAGGGCTTTTTTCATCGCATTCACTTTAGCCGGCCAAAATTACAAAGATATCGCTGACCACAACAAAAGAACCCCGAAGCCGGGCATCGGGGTTCCTGATCTAAGCTTTTTAGCAATTAAAACACGCCCGGAAACTTCAGCCATTCCCGGCTCTGGGCGGCCGTCTCTTCAACTTCGGCAACAGTTTTGGGGATTGGTTTTCCCAAAACACGATGGCCCTTGTCGGTCACCAGCACATCGTCCTCGATGCGGATGCCGCCAAAATCCTTGTATGTTTCCACCTTGTCATAATTTACGAAATCCTTGAACTGGCCTTCGCTGCGGAACTTGTCGATGAGGGCGGGAATGAAATAGATGCCAGGCTCGTTTGTCAGCACAAATCCGGGTTTGAGTTTCTTGCCAAGCCGCAGGTATGCGGTGCCGAACTGTGTAGCCCGTTTGGTGTGCTCATCGTAGCCAACATGGTTTTCGCCAACGCCTTCGAGGTCATGCACATCCATACCCATCATATGGCCCAGCCCATGAGGGAAAAACAAGGTGTGGGCGCCTGCAGCAACGGCATCGTCCACATTGCCTTTCATCAGGCCAAGGCCTTTAAGTCCCTCGGCGATGGTGCGCGCTGCCAGCATATGCATCTCCCGGTATTCGATGCCTGGCTTGGTTGCCTTGATGGTTTCGGTGTTGGCTTTCAGTACAATCTCATAAATTTCTTTCTGACGCTGGTTGAACTTTCCGCCCACGGGCACCGTGCGGGTGATGTCGCTGGCATAGAGCGTGGATGTCTCGGTACCACCATCGACAACAAGCATACGGCCGGTCTTGAGCACATTGCCATGGTTGTGGTTGTGTAAGGTTTGTCCGTCGACGCTCAGGATCACCGGAAAAGAAACAGGCCCGCCATGTGACAGGGCAATGCCTTCGATGGTTCCGGCAATTTCCTGCTCAATCATGCCGGGTTTGGCCATCTTCATGGCCGTAGTGTGCATGAGCCAGGCAATGTCGACGGCTTTTTCAATCTCTGCAACTTCGAGCGCGTCTTTGATTTCTTTGAGTTTCACAACAGCCTTGATCAGATCGATGCTGGCGTCGGCCCTGATTTCATTCACCGGCTCGCCCAGCAACTTGGCCAGCTCAATGGCGGTTTCGCCTCGGTAAGGAGGCAGGTAATGCACCATGCGGCCCTTTTGCAGGGCAGCAGTGACGTGGCTTGCGATGTCGGCATAGGGGCGCGTTTTATCGATGCCAACCCTCGCAGCCTGGTCGACAACCGATGGCTGGGGACCCATCCAGATAATGTCGTCTAACTCAAAATCGTTGCCAAACAAAAACTCTTCACCTGATTCGAAGTCGATCAGCCCGAAAAAGCCGGGATGGTTGATGCCGAAGAAATAGGAGAAATGGCTGTCCTGCCGGTAGCTGTATGTATTGGCGGGATAATTAAATGCGGCTTCCTGATTGGCCGGAAAAAGACCGATGCCTGAGTGCATTTCTTTTTTCAGGCGATTTCTTCTTTCGGAGTATACTTCTTTTGCAAACATAACGGAAAATATTAATGAATGTTGGATAAATTTCTACTCATGATTGATTCAATATCAGACACTTCAACCGGTATTTCGGCCATCAGGTCCACAGGGCCATGGTCGGTGACCAGGATGTCGTTTTCGATGCGGATGCCGATATTTTCCTCACGGATATAGAGACCCGGCTCACAGGTCAGCACCATGCCGGCGGCAAGCGGTTCGTATTTCGATCCTACATCGTGCACGTCGAGGCCAATGTGATGGGCAACGCCATGCATCAGGTATCGCTTGTACAGTGGTGATTCTGGGTTCTGGTCACGCACTTCTTCCCGTGTAAACAGGCCCAGGCTGATCATCTCGGTCTCCATCATTTTCCAAACCTCGTTGTTGATTTGTTCGATGGTGTTTCCCGGCACATACAGTTGAATAGCCGCTTTAAATACCTTCAAAACAGCTTCATAGCATTGTTTCTGGCGATCGGTAAACCTGCCGTTTACTGGGATGGTCCGGCTCAGGTCGGCAGAATAGTTGGCATACTCAGCACCGAAATCGAGCAGCAGCAGGTCGCCGGCATGGAGTTGCTTGTCGTTGTCGTTGTAGTGCAGCACACAGGCGTTGCCACCACCGGCGATGATGGGATAATACCCATTTCCGTTTGCCCTGTTGATGGTAAACTCATGCTCGATATCGGCCTGTACTTCAAACTCAAATTTGCCGATCAGGCTTGAACGTAGCAAACGGCCGAAAGCCTTGCCGGTAATATCTGATGCTGTTTTCAGCAGTTCGATCTCGGCAGCAGATTTCACCACCCGCAATTTTTCGAGCAGGGGAGCGGCACGCTGAAACTGGTGCAGCGGGTATTTTTCTTTCAGCTGTCGGGCAAATCGCAGGTTTTTGTGCTCAATATCAGCACTGTATTTGATGTATTCGGTATTGTTCAGGAAAACCTGTGTGGCGTAATTCATGACTTCCTGCAACACGGCATTAAACTGATCTATTGTGGTCACCTGGCTGATGCCTGAAAGCTGTTGTGCTTCGTCAGGACTCAGCTTGTGTCCTTCCCAGGTAGCCTTGTGTGCATCGAAAGCGCTGATGAAAAGCACTTCGCGCCAAGATGGGTTGGGACAATCGGGAAACAAAATCAGGGCTGTGTTTTCCTGTTCTATTCCGGTAAGGTAGAAAAAATCAGACTGTTGCCTGAAAGGAAAGCACTGATCGCCATTGCGTGGCATATTTTCGGCCGAAAGAAACACAGCCATCGCTTGTCCTGGAATCAGGCCGACGAACCTTTTCCTGTTGTCAGAAAACAGGCTGTTGTTCAGAGGAGAATACCGCATAAATCCGTTTAAAAACGTAAAAGTGTTAAAAAATTGCTAAAAGTCTTGGACATATTAACAAAAATAAATCCATACATTTGTTAGCTCATCCTTGCAAAGGTATAGTATAAAACTGTGTTTTTATAAAATTATTGGTTCAATCGTTCTTATCGCAAATTTACTGTTATGGGCAAAACAATTCATTACGCTTCAATTACGAAGAAAATCGTCATGTCACTGGCTGGTTTATTTCTGACCAGTTTTCTGGTGGTGCACCTGACAATTAATTTATTCGTTTTATTCGACCCGTCGAGGGAAATGTTCAACCAGGCGGCACACTTTATGGCAACCAATCCCTTCATACAAACCTTTCAATGGGTGCTGTTTATTGGCTTTATCCTACACATGATTTTCGGGGTGGTGCTTCAGATACAAAACTGGATGGCCAGGCCAGTACGGTACGAAAAGAAAGGCTCTTCTGAGTTGTCTTATTTTTCGAAGTTCATGATTCACACCGGTGTCGTGGTGTTCATTTTCCTGATCATCCATTTTGCCAATTTCTTTGTAAAGGCCAAATTAGGTGAGGTTGAATCAATCACTTATGCTTCAGGAACCTATGAAGACCTCGGAAACCTGATCATACTCCTGTTCAAGGATGGAGCCTATGTGGCCTTTTATGTCGTGGCCATCCTTTTGCTTGGCTTCCACCTCGATCATGGGTTTCAGTCGGCATTTCAGTCGCTTGGATTGAACCACAGCCGCTACACGCCCTTCATCAAGCTCATCGGAACCTTGTTTTCAGTTTTGATCACCCTCGGGTTTGTTGCAATTCCACTGGTTATTTATTTCTCGTAATCTCAAACAGTTATGGTTAAGTTAGACGCAAAAATACCCCATGGTCCAATCGCTGAAAAGTGGACCAATTATAAGGCACACCAGAATCTTGTTAATCCGGCCAACAAGCGCAAGCTCGACATCATCGTTGTCGGTACCGGACTTGCCGGGGCTTCGGCTGCGGCCAGCCTGGGTGAGCTGGGGTTTAATGTAAAGGTATTCTGTATACAGGATAGTCCCAGAAGGGCGCACAGCATTGCTGCCCAGGGCGGAATCAATGCTGCAAAAAATTATCCGAACGACGGTGACAGTATCTACAGGTTGTTTTACGACACTGTTAAGGGAGGCGACTACCGTGCCCGCGAAGCCAATGTTTACAGGCTTGCTGAAGTAAGTAACAGCATCATCGACCAATGTGTGGCGCAGGGAGTGCCCTTTGCCCGCGAATATGGGGGATTGCTCGATAACCGTTCTTTCGGGGGAGCGCAGGTTTCACGGACCTTTTACGCCCGCGGGCAAACCGGACAACAGCTGTTGCTTGGTGCCTACAGCGCCCTGAGCAAGGAAGTTGCCAATGGCTCCGTCAAGCTTTACACCCGCAGCGAGATGATGGATCTGGTCATCATCGACGGACGTGCACGCGGCGTGATCATGCGTGATGTGATTAGCGGCAAGATCGAACGTCATGCAGCCCATGCTGTTGTGCTGGCTACAGGTGGTTACGGGAATGTGTTTTTCCTGTCGACAAATGCCATGGCCTCCAACGGGAGTGCCATCTGGAAAGCTTTCCGCAAAGGCGCTTTCTTTGGCAACCCCTGTTTCACACAGATTCACCCTACCTGCATCCCGGTGCATGGCGATTACCAGTCGAAACTTACCCTGATGAGCGAAAGCCTCAGGAACGACGGACGCATCTGGGTGCCGAAATCACCGGAGGATGCTGAAAAGATCCGCAAAGGCCAAATGAAACCTACCCAGTTGCCTGAGCAAGCCAGGGATTACTATCTCGAACGCCGCTACCCGGCTTTTGGAAACCTGGTTCCTCGCGATGTGGCCTCACGTGCCGCCAAGGAACGCTGCGATGCCGGATTCGGGGTTGGTAAAACAGGCCTTGCCGTTTACCTCGACTTTGCTGATGCCATCAAGCGCCTGGGCAAACATGTGATCGAAGCACGCTACGGAAACCTCTTCCAGATGTATGAAAAGATCAATGATGAAAATCCCTATGAAACCCCGATGATGATTTATCCTGCGGTGCATTATACCATGGGAGGCATCTGGGTCGATTATGAGTTGCAAACCACCATTCCCGGACTTTTTGCCGCCGGCGAAGCCAATTTCTCCGATCATGGAGCCAACAGATTGGGGGCTTCGGCGCTCATGCAGGGACTCTCCGATGGGTACTTTGTTCTGCCCTATACCATGCAGAATTACCTCGCTGACCAGATTGGTGTTGCCCGTTTTAAAACCGAAGCACCTGAGTTTGAGCAGGCCGAAAAGGAGACCCGCGACAGAATACAAAAATTGTTGTCGGTCAATGGAAACCACACCGTCGATTCCTATCACCGCAAGCTGGGTCTCATCATGTGGGACAATGTGGGCATGGGACGCAACAAGGCAGGACTCGAAAAAGCCATCGCACTGATACAGGAACTCCGGGCCGACTTCTGGAAAAATGTTAAGGTCACTGGCACCAACGATCAGGTAAATCCGGAGCTTGAAAAAGCCCTGCGGGTAGCCGATTTTCTGGAGCTGGGCGAACTTATGGCACGCGATGCACTTGTCAGGGAAGAATCTTGTGGCGGTCATTTCCGCGAAGAACATCAGACACCTGATGGCGAGGCCCTCAGAAACGACAAGGACTTTAATTTTGTTTCTGCCTGGGAATACACCGGAGCCGACAAGGAGCCGGTATTGCACAAGGAACCGCTTGTTTTCGAATACATTGAGGTAAAACAACGGAACTACAAATAAGCACGGGGGTAATATCCACGATAAAAACAGAATACAATGGATCTAACATTAAAAATATGGAGGCAAGCCTCCGCTACAGCCAAAGGGAAGTTTGTAAACTACAAGGTTCAGGATATTTCGGCAGAAGCCTCATTTCTCGAAATGCTTGATCTGCTGAATGAAAGTCTGGTTCAAAAAGGGGAGGAGCCCGTTGCTTTCGACCATGATTGCCGCGAGGGCATTTGTGGCGCCTGCAGCTTATACATCAACGGAAGGCCTCATGGTCCCGACCGTGGGATAACAACCTGCCAGATGCATATGCGCAATTTCAAGCACGGCGAAACCATCGTGATTGAACCCTGGCGTGCGAAACCTTTTCCGGTGATCAAAGACCTTATGGTTGACCGCTCTGCTTTCGACGAAATCATGCAGGCCGGCGGTTATGTGTCGGTGCGCACAGGAGGTGTGCCCGATGCCAATGCCATACCCATTTCGAAACGCAATGCCGACCTTGCCATGGATGCTGCTGCCTGTATTGGCTGCGGAGCCTGCGTAGCTGCCTGTAAAAACGCCAGCGCCATGCTCTTTGTTTCGGCAAAGGTGTCGCAGTTTGCGCTTTTGCCACAAGGAAAACTCGAAGCAAATGAACGGGTGCGAAAAATGGTTGCCAGGATGGATGAGCTCGGTTTTGGAAACTGTACGAACACCTATGCCTGTGAGGCAGAGTGCCCGAAGGAAATCTCAGCTGCCAACATTGCCCGCATGAACCGGGAGTTTTTGGTGGCTAAAATAACCGCGCCCAAAGAATAAAAAAGCGTGTTTACACAACAATTTCAAGCTGTCTTCATCCACTGAAGGCAGTTTTTTTTTGCTGAGACCCTGAAAGTGAAAGCAATTGCCGGTATTCAGGCCCGGGACACCAGCAGCCTAATCATGCACTGCAGAAGCGCCTTTTTTGTACATTTGACCAATCATTTCAACGCAGGAAGACCATGCTATTTGCTGACATTATCGGGCAGGAAGGAACGAAAAAGAAACTCATTCAGTCGGTTACCGACAGCAGGGTGAGCCATGCCCAGCTCATGCTGGGCCCTCCGGGTAGCGGCAAGCTGGCACTGGCACTGGCCTACGCCCAGTTTGTGAATTGCACAAACCGCAGCGCACACGACAGTTGTGGAAGCTGTCCGTCCTGCGTGAAAATGGCCAGGCTGTCGCATCCCGACCTGCATTTTGTGTTTCCTTCGACCACCAACAAAAAAGTGAAAAAAGATCCGGAGTCGAACCTGTTTCTTGAGGAATGGCGGAGTTTTGTGTTGCAGGAGAATGCCTATGTAGGACTGAATCAATGGTATAATTTCCTGGGCGTCGAAAACAAACAAGGCACCATCTTTACCCGCGATGCCAACGAACTGATCCGTAAATTGAATTTCAAGGCCTACGAAGCCGAATACAAGGTGGCCATTATTTGGATGGCTGAAAAAATCAATGTGCAGGCAGCCAACAAGATGCTTAAGGTGCTTGAGGAACCGCCGGATAAAACCCTGTTCTTGCTGATTGCTGAGGAGCAGGAACAAATGCTGTCGACAGTGAAATCGCGCACCTTGATGGTAAAAATACCCAGGATCAGCGACAAGGCCATTGGTAATGCACTCATTCAGCGGTTTCAGTGCCGCGAAGCCGAAGCCAGGGATGCTACGCTGATGGCAAACGGAAACTGGCTGGAAGCAGTCAGGATGTACGAAAATAACGAAGAAGAGAAATTCAACTTCCAGACCTTTCAGCAATGGATGCGGCTGTGTTTCAGGGGCAGCATTCTCGAACTCACCGACTTTAGCGCAACCATTGCCGGCATTGGCCGCGAGCGTCAGAAATCGCTGCTGGCTTATGGCTTGAACGTCTTCAGAAACGGTTTGCTGGTGAACAGCCGGCTGAACGAACTCCTGCGCCTGCCCGACGATGAAAAGGAATTTAATACCAAATTTGCCCCATTTGTGCATACCAACAATATCCTCGACCTGGTCGGATTGATGGAAGAAGGCATCACCCATATTGAGCGGAATGCCCATGCGGGAATTTTGTTTATGGACAGCAGTTTGAAAATGATTAAGTTGCTAAAAATCAAACCATAAGCAGGGTGTGATATTTTCTGTATATTTGCCATTAAATTCACCAACAGATGAACGAAGAAAACACGGGCAAAGGAGCAGAGATGTTTGTCCCCAGAGGATGCTGCCGGGCCCCGCGCGTATACAATCCGAAAGACCGTATTTTTCAACATAAATGCTGCAAGCTCGACGAGACAAACTGGCTGAAAGGATACGAAAGCCCGAAGCCGGCCGATGCACCCCGCTTTGTTGAGGTGCGGTTCAAAAATGGCCGCAAGGACTTTTTTACCTATACCAATGAGATTGAGCTGAATGAGGGCGAAATCATTGCCGTTGAGGCGGCATCCGGACACGATATCGGCATTGTTACACTGACAGGCGATATTGTTGATCTGCAGATGCGTCGCAAGAAAGTCAACCTGAAACACAGTGAGTTCAAGAAGGTATACCGGCACGCCAGGCTATCCGATGTTGAAAAATGGGTTAGCGCCATCGAACTCGAAAACAACACGCTTTTCCGCACCCGCGACATTGCCTTTGAGCTGAAACTCGATATGAAACTGAATGATGTGGAGTATCAGGGCGACAAAACAAAAGCGATCTTTTACTATACCGCCGAGGACAGGGTCGACTTCAGGGAGCTCATTAAGCGGCTTGCCGAAGAGTTCAGGATACGCGTCGAAATGAAACAGATTGGTATGCGGCAGGAAGCTGCGAAACTTGGCGGAATTGGCTCCTGCGGCCGCGAACTTTGCTGTGCCTCATGGATGGCTGATTTCCAGTCGGTAACCACCGGTGTTGCCCGTGTGCAGCAGCTTTCGCCCAATCCACAGAAACTGGCCGGACAATGCGGTAAACTCAAATGCTGCCTCAACTACGAATACGCCGCCTATGTGGATGCCCTCAAGGATTTCCCCGACGAACGCATTGTGTTGAAAACCAAAACCGGCGATGCAGTTTATCAAAAGAGTGACACCTTCAGGGGACTGATGTGGTACAGCTATACCCACGAGCGGATGAACCTGATGGCCATCCCGATCGATAAGGTGAAGGAAATTATCGAGAGCAACAAAAAGGGTAAATTTCCTGAAAAACTCGAAGATTTTGCATTCCTGAAAGAGCAACATACAGATTATGTGGGCAATAACCAGGAAGGCGAGCTTACACGCTTCGATTAAGACAATAAATCGGCTGTTCATGCATTATTACTATCAGCAAAAACATTTATGAAGAATCGGATAAACCTGTTGTTGGTTGGCCTTGGGTTGCTGTTTGCCGCATGCAGCAATTCCAGTCTGATCGACGATTACCACGCCCTCCCGGCCGAAGGCTGGAGCAAGACAGACAAGCAGCAATTTGAGTTGAACATCACCGACACCACAGTGAGTTACCGGTTTTTCATCAACATCCGCAACACGGTCGACTATAAATACAGCAACCTATACGTGTTTCTAAACACCCGTTTTCCGAACGGAAACCACACCCGCGATACCATCGAATGCCTGCTTGCCGAGCCGTCAGGAAAGTGGGTGGGCCATGGCATGGGCCGCATCAGGGAAAACCAGATCCTGCTGAATCAATCGCTGCGTTTTCCAATAAGGGGAAAGTACAAATTTGAACTCGAACAGGCCATGCGGACGGATACCCTGCAGGGGATCACCGATATTGGCATCAGGATACAACAGGGCTTTTGATTTGTTCGGGAATAAACATCAAGCGCTATGACTGCAAAAAAGAATAACACCGCGAAGTTTTTCAATTATGCCGTGAAATTCTGGTTAATTTTTCTTTCACTCCTGGCTGCTACCGTGCTGTTTTTCTATGGGGTAGCCAACGAATGGCTTGGTCCGATGCCTTCGTTTGAGGAACTCGAAAACCCTTCGACCAACCTGGCCTCGGAGATTTACTCATCCGATGGTCAGCTGTTGGGCACCTATTATATCGAAAACCGGTCGAACAGCACCTTCAGGGAGTTGTCGCCGCAGCTGGTAAATGCCCTGCTTTCGATCGAAGATATCCGGTTTACCGAACATTCGGGAATCGATCAAAAGGCGCTGCTGCGTGTTGCCTGGGGCGTGTTGACACGGAACAGCAAGGGTGGGGGAAGCACCCTCACACAGCAGCTGGCAAAGAACCTGTTTCCGCGCGAGCAGAATATGAGCACACCGAAACTTGTGATCCGGAAATTTCAGGAATGGATCACCTCGGTGAAGCTTGAGCGCAACTATTCCAAAGAAGAAATTATGGCCATGTACCTGAATACGGTGGCCTTTGGCAGTCATGCCTACGGGATCAAATCGGCTGCACTGACTTTTTTCAACAAGGCACCCGACGAGCTGCTGCTCGAAGAAGCGGCGCTGATGGCGGGCGTGGTGAATGCCCCCACCTGGTACAGCCCGGTGCGCAACCCCGAACGGGCCCAGAAAAGGAGAAACCTGGTACTTACGAAAATGGCCGATTACAACTTCATCAGCCGCCATGTGGCCGACTCGGTGAGCCAAATCCCGCTGGATATGTCCAACTACGGCCTGTTGGACCACACTTCCGGCCAGGCCACTTATTTCAGGGAATTTCTGCGCGCTGAGATGAAACAATGGTGCGCCACTCACTTCAAAACTGACGGCACAGCTTACGACCTATACAAGGACGGGCTGAAGATATATACGACCATTAATTCGCGTATGCAGCAATATGCGGAAGATGCCATCAGGGAGCACCTTGGCGCTGACCTGCAGCCGGCCTTTTTCAAGCACTGGAGAGGGTATCCCAATGCACCCTTTGTTTTTCCTCCCGAAGACATGAAAACGGAGGTGGAAAAGATCATGCAGCAGGCCGTCCGCCGCAGCGACCGCTACAGGGCGATGAAAGCCGATGGTGTACCTGCCGATTCCATCGCGCTGTCGTTCCGTACCCCGGTCCGGATGCAGGTGTTTTCATGGAAAGGCACCATCGATACCATCATGACACCCCTTGATTCGATTCGCTACTACAAGTTTTTTATGCTCTCGAGCCTCATGTCGATCGAGTCGCGCACGGGTTTTGTACGTGCCTATGTTGGTGGAAACGATTACCGCTATTTTCAGTACGACCACGCCACCCAGGCACGCCGTCAGGTTGGTTCCACATTCAAACCCTTTTTGTATACCCTGGCCATGCAGGAAGGCGAATATTCGCCCTGCTACAAGGTGCCCAACATCAAATACAGCGTACAGCTCTACGATGGCACCTTCTGGGAACCCAAAAACTCATCGGACGAACGCATTGGTGAAGAGGTCACCCTGAAATGGGCCCTGGCCAACTCAAACAATTGGATTTCTGCTTACCTCATCAAGCGATTCTCGCCCGAATCGGTCATACAGATGGCACGCAAAATGGGAGTTACCGCGCCCATCGATCCTGTCCCCTCCATTGCCCTCGGTACTCCCGACATTTCGCTCTGTGAGATGGTCGGCGCCATGAACACCTTTGCCAACAAAGGCGTTTACGTGAAACCGGTGTTTGTGGTCCGCATCGAAGACAAAAACGGCAACGTGATCGATCGCTATGCACCGGAGAAAAACGAGGCCATCGATGAGGTAACAGCCTACAAAATGGTGCAGCTGATGAAAGGCGTTGTTGAAAGCGGTACAGGTATCCGTTTGCGGCTGAAATACAAGATGGAAAACCCAATCGCCGGTAAAACAGGCACCACCCAAAACCAGTCGGATGGCTGGTTCATGGGCATCACACCCGACCTCACAACAGGTGTTTGGGTAGGCGCTGAAGACCGCAGCGTGCATTTCAGGACCATCAGCCTCGGACAAGGTGCAAATATGGCCCTACCTATATGGGCACTGTATATGCGAAAGGTGTACGACGATCCCAGCCTGCATATCAGCCAGGGCGACTTTAGCAAACCACTGACTGACGTGAGCATTGAGTTTGATTGCGATAAGTACGACAGGGCGCAAAAGAACAGGAACAGCAACAACAAGAAGAATTTCGACAGCGATTTTTAACGGGTTTCTTATTATGCCAGGGAATCTGGCATTAATAAAACCAACCACCTCTGTGCCGATTTATTCACTGGCATATGGGATTTTTGTCGATAGCCTTTACCTGAAATTAATTTGACGACAGTAAAAAAAGCGAACCCGGGCAATCCCGGATTCGCTTAATCATCAGCAAGCAGCAAACCAATCTGTTTGGTGATTATCTGTAATCCATCATCAGAAAATACTCCTTAGGTTAGTTTTCGCATACCACGCTTGCTGCAGCGTCAAACACTACAGCCAGGTGGGTGTGGTTCATTTCAAGGTAAACCTTGTATTGCAGGCTGCCATCGGCAAGGGTGAACAGTTCGGCATTATTGCGGACAGTGTAACCGGCATAACTGTCGGCAACAGCAGCAGCAATTTCTGCAGGAACATCCGCGTAAGGCATATGGCCTTCAGTAGCCAGACAGGCATCAGCCTCACCAAAAATCAGTTCAACAGGCAATACGCCTTCCATGGTGATGGTAACTTCGGTCACTTCACCAAACTGACACAGGGTTTCAGCCTTGGCAAAGCGGATGGTGTATCCGGCATAATTCAGTGCAATGTAGTCGGTAATGGTTGTTGACAGGGAATCGACCGGGATGCCGCCATGGTGATCACCGCCACCATGATGTCCGCCACCGCCATGGTCGCCGCCACCACCATGATGTCCGCCACCACCATGATGTCCGCCACCACCATGATGTCCGCCACCATGGGCTGCTACGAGGCTTTCGCAGATTACTGCGCCATCTTCAGCCATTACTACCGATAGGTGGATGCTATCGAGGTGTAAAAATACCTTGTATTGCAGGCTGTTATCAACGAGGGTGAACAGCTCAGCCATCGAACGGGCTATGTAGTCAGGATAAGCGGCTGTGATCCCGTCAGCAACGATTGCCGGAATGTCAGCATACAACATACGGTCGGCTTGTGCCACAAAAGCATCCGTTTCATCAAAAATGAGTTTTACATGTCCGAGGCTATCCATCGACAAAATCACTTCGGTTACTGCACCAAACTGACACAGGGTGTCGAGGCTGGCGTGCCTGATCGTATAGCCAACATAGTTGACGGCGATATAATCGGTGATTGATGCCGGTAATGAATCGACCGGGAATCCGCCACAGCCATGGTCGCCATCGGCATGGCCCTGATCATAATGATGAACGCCCTGATCAACATGCTTGCCATTGTTGTCGAAAGTCAGCAGTTCGGAAGTGCTCAGCGTAACCAGGTAGGATGCATCGCTTGATTTTTGTGCTGATGCAATGGTGGCATCGGGGTAATATTCAGCCACATAAGTGGTAATCGTGGCAGGCAGGTCAGAAACAATGCCGGATTGGTTATCAGGCCTGATGGTTTCTGTTTTGTTGCAGGATACAATGGCCAGGGCCATTACAATCAGCGCTAGCAAGTGCTTTCTCATAGAGATTAAAATTTAGTGAATAAATGAACAATTACCTGCATTACGCTGGCCGGAGCCTAAAGGTGGGGAAAAAGAAAAAAAAAGCAATTCCCCACCAATGCGGGCTTCTATGCGTATAGATGGTAAAATGCGTACTATGATAATCAATTAAATCAACAACATCGGAAAGCAATTGAAGCCGGATGAACTAATTTTGTTGCAAAAGTATTTAGCTTTTTGATCGCTATTGATGAAGATTTTTGGAAGAAAGACATCGTTTGACCCCACTGACCCGGATAGTGTGATTGCTGCATGCAGGCAAAACAATCCGCAGGCGCAGCATGCCCTTATCCGCATGCATTACGGGTTTGTCATGAGCATATGCCGACGCTATGCTTCTGATGCGCTTTCTGCAGAGGAAATCCTCAACGACAGCTTTCTTAAGGTGTTTACAAATTTGCACAAATATGATCATAATCAGCCGTTTAAGGCCTGGCTAAGGACCATCGCTGTGAATACTTCGATTGATTTCTACAGGAAACAGCTGCGTGAAAATGAGTTTATCGATCGGGAATATGCCGATATCGAAGACCTGGGTGAAGACGCGATCAGCAAAATGTCAGCGGAAGAAATTCTCGGGATGATACAGCAGCTGAGTCCGGCATACCGCATGGTGTTTACACTGTATGTTATTGATGGTTATTCGCACCGCGAGATTGCTGAAAAGCTGGGAATCCGTGAAGGTACCTCAAAGTCGAACCTTCAGGATGCCCGGCACAAACTTCAGGCGATGTTGCTGGAAAAGAACCCACAACGCAAAATGCTTATGAATCAAAAATTTACCCATCAATGAAACCCGAACATTTTGACGAAGCGATCCGGAAAAAACTGGAAAGCCTGCAGCCTGTCTACACAGACAAGGACGTCGACAAGGTGTTTGCTTTCGTAGGCCGGAAGCGTTCGTTCACCATTCCGCACATCAATGGTTCAGGCATACTCTATACCCTTGCCGTTGTGTCGGTTACCAGTATTTTTTGGCTCTTTGTTTTCAGAAACAACCTGATAAATCAGCCCGGTCAAACAGCGCAACCACAACAGACCGAAGTAGCTTTAAAAGAACAACTGCCTGTTGCAAACACCGACACCTTGCGCGATACAGTGGCCAAACATCCTGCTGTAAACACACAACAACCGAAAAACGACAGCCTGGCCGCAGTTGTTGTGCCGGTGATTATTTCAAACAATACAGAGTCAAACGAACAAAAGTCTGCCGGCAAAGCCACTATGCCTGCGAAAACAGCGAAGCCACAGGAAAATGCCGCCTCAGTTGTTGAAGCAGCAGCGATAGCCGCCGAACCGGAAAACAAGCTCGCATCAGAAAAACCAGCAGCCCTTGTTGAACCCGTGACTGTTGCCGAAAAGCCGGAGGCCATCGACACGGACACACAGCAAGCCGAACCTGAAGAAAAACCAACAGCTGTTTCCGGGATAATCATTCCTGAAAAACAAGCCCTTGCTGATGCGCCTGCTGAAGTGAAAAAGGAAAACAAAGTCCGTTCATCCTCACGGCTGAACCTTGGTGAAATGACCCGTGACCTGCGTTTTCGGGCCGGTCCTGAGGCTGAGATAAGCAACGGGCATATTGGAACAGGCTTGATTACCGAACTGCTGCTGATACCCCACTGGGGACTTTCGGCAGGCCTGCGGTACAGCTGGAATTTTACCGAGAAGTTCAGGGATGAGCAGGATTTCAGACACCATAAGCCAAAGGATTTCGATGATGTGTTGCACGGACACCACGAAGGACAGGAACCGGCTGTCGATATCAGGTTCAGGAGCAATATTGTTCAATTGCCCATCAGCCTGAATTACTATATCAGGTTCGATAATGACTACGCCATGCGCATCGGGCTGGGCACCGATTTAGACCTGTATGCCAGCCAGCAAATCGACTATAACCATCTGCAATCAGGTGACACCATCCGGGAGCCGCGCAAATTCACCGGATCGGAACAGGCCGTTTTGTTCAACAACCTGGTGATCACAGCAGGTGTCGAAAAACGATGGAACCGTTTTTCGCTGCAGCTGAATCCTTTCATTGCACCCCAGTTCAACCGGGTTCAGTACAAAAACAGGAACCTGTATTATGGCCTTGGATTGAGGATGTATTATCATTTCGGGAAGAACTGATTTCATTGCTTCATTCAATCTGCAAACCTAACCGCTGCCATGCCGCCGGACTTGATTTCTGAAATCACTTCCGGACCGTTCGGAAGGCATGAATCAGGCCGGCTGAAAAAACCGGCAACGCCGGAAATCATGGCTGAACCCTCTGTTAACCCAAATTCCGCATTGGGAATGCGTAATCGGCTAAATTTCGTAATTCATTCGCAAGTGCTATCTTCAAACATACTTTAATTCGTGATTACCTCAACTAAATCAGCCAGTTTGGCTTTGCAGCCTCCTGCTCATTAATTTGGGATTAATTGTATATTAGCGGGCTTATTTTGGAAATCATCCGATGAAAAACGCCTGGCCGGCATTCGTTTTATTGTTTGTTTGCAAGCTGTTGCCCGGACAAACAAACCCTGCGGCACCATCAAAACATGGGTATGCCGGAAGGGTAAAGTCGCTGCATGAGACCGTGCGCTATTTCGATGCATTAGCAGTGGAGCTCCCGGCTAAAAAGGTGGAAACACTCAGTGTTTTTGGGATTGATGAACTGCTTGAATCGGTAAATGTTTACCGTGATGGCCGTTTGCTCTCAACCCTAAGGTATGATTACACAGATATGAACCTCCCCTTAGCGGCCACTGAATATAATCCTGATGGCAGCGTTTACCTGAAAATCAGCTATGAGCTGGATGAACATGGATTTGTTGTGGCTGAAAACTACGACCGCTCGGAACAAAAGCTTGTCGGTGAAAACCGCGAAGCTGTTGATGTGGAGTATTATGCTTATTACCAGGAGTTGTATACCTGCATCAGGATTAAAAATGAGTTTACCGGGCGAAAAGTGGAACAAGTGTTCATCAAAGGCGACGGACAAGTTGGCTTACGTTATACGTATGAATATGATTATCGCGGGATGCTGACCTCATCAAAATACTATCACGGGAACAAGGAACTGGTGTGGCAGACAAAATTTCAGTATGACCGGCACGGACGGCTGAAGCTTAAAAAGGTGTTCAAGAATAATTACCTGATACAAACAACCAGGTACACTTACCAAACCGACGCTTACGGCAACTGGATTGAGCGAACGGCTAAAAGCAAGGTCGCCGACAACATCTTCAACCAATTGTTTACCGAGGGCACTGAAATTTCCACCCGACAGTTCACGTATTACGACTAGGAAGCTGCTTTGTACCCCGGATTATGGATTAATATTTCCGGTATACCACCTCTTGCAGGTTTTGTACATTGTAAAATGCGCATGTTGAACTTTTTTAAAACATTGAAAAAGAAATATATACAACAAGGTGAAAAGACCTGTCTCAAAATATTTTTATTAGCGTGTAATTATTGGCTTAAAAAACATTTACTTTTATCGCCGAAAGGTGTTTTAGGGTAATATGGTTTTTGTTTTTACAGAATAAAAAATTCTGGATAAAACAGCATGAAACACATATTACTCATTTACGGACTGTTAGCAGGTTTATCTGTATCTGCACAGATTGGCATGGGTACCCTGTGGCCCCAGCCTTCTGCTGAGCTTGAGTTGTATAGCCTGAGCAAAGGCTTGCTTGTTCCCCGCATCATATTAACTGCTGATTTAAGCGATCCGGCTCCGGTACCGGCACCGGCTGCAGGCCTAATGGTGTTTAACACCGGAGCCAACCAGGCCCAGGGCTTTTACTGCTGGACAGGAACACAATGGAAGTTGCTGAAATCACCTGTTGCGGCTGATGTTTCAGGGCCGGCATCCGCTGCTGACAATGCTGCCGTGCGTTTCGACGGAACCTCCGGAAAATTGATTCAATCATCGCTTATTGCTGTCTCCGACAATGGCGACCTCACCGGATCGAACCGTTTGACAACAAACCAATTCCGTTTAAGCACCAACCCGGGCACGGGATTGCAACTTGTGACCGACGCCAATGGCAATGGCAGCTGGCAGGGTGCTCCGCCGGTCGATATTAAAATGAACGATTCCCTGATTGTGCAGAATGCGAATGCACTGAATTTCAATCCTGGCATTGGCGTGTATGATGCCGGCGGCAATGAAGCCCGTGTTACCTTTTATACGACCAATGTTACACAGAATGTGCTCCAGTTATCAACCCCTGACTCAACTGATATTAACACAATAACTCCAAGTACAATTGAATGGAAAACCGAGCATTACAAGGATGCCGGATCCTTCACACATTCAAACACGGTAAATCCGGGACGGATTTATGTCAGGAGTCACGCCATTTATGAGGTAAATTTCATGTTTTGTGCCATTAATAAAACCGTTAAGCGCCAAACACTCAGGACCCAGTTGAGGAAAAATGGCAGCACTGTCATCCCGCATGTCACTTCGTACTCATTTACCTACCAGTACGCCGATAACCGCATTTCTCATGTCAGTTCCTCTTTTCTTATCGAACTGGCTGCCAACGACTATATTGAACTCATCACAAACCGCCAGACAAACGATGGTGAACTGCGTCTCGTGCCCGATGAGAATGTGTTCTTCATCCGATTAATGCGAAACCTGTAAGAGCGATTATGAAAATGCATTGCCCTAAAATACGACCCCAACAGCGCCTTGATGCATGCCGCAACCTGCTCCTGCTGCTGTTCAGCCTATGGCTGCTTCAGTCAGTCAATGCACAGGTTGGCATTCAGACCGATACACCTGACGGTTCGGCTGTCCTCGACATTGTTTCTTCCAACAAGGGTTTACTCATTCCCAGGCTCACCCTGACCAACGATCTGGCCAATCCCAGCCCGGTTTCGGCTCCGGCAACAGGTCTGCTGATCTATAACGCAGGGGCGAACCAACCCACCGGCTTTTATTTTTGGACCGGATCGGAATGGAAGATGCTTAAACCACAGGAAACAACTGATGTGCAGGGACCTGCCTCGTCAACCGATCATGCCGTTGCCCGCTTCGACGGCACAACGGGCAACAAATTGCAGAATTCTGTTGTTATCCTTGACGACAACGGCAATATGAGCGGGGTGAACAGCCTGACAACAGCTGCTTTTACCATGCCTACCGGGGCAGCAAGCGGAAAAGTGCTGGTTTCAGACGCCTCTGGAAATGCATCCTGGGACATCGCCTTGCCACTCGATGTGAAGGAAAACAATGTGCTGGTGGCACCCAATATCAGCACCATCAATTTCAGGGGGGCCGTAGATGTGACAAACGATGGCAATAACCAGGCTTCTGTCACCATATCGACCACCCTTGCTGAGGAGCAGGTCATTCAGGTAGGCTCAACATCTTCGATCAATGTAAACACCCTCACCCCAACAGCCGTCCCCTGGGATGTGGAGCTATTTAAGGATGTGGCCTCCTTTGTGCATTCGAACACCGTTAACCCCTCCAGGATACAGGTCGTCATTGGCGGGACCTATGAAATAAACTATATGTTCAGCCTGGTGAACGACAACAACCAGCGCAAAACACTCCGTTCGCGGCTCAGGTTAAACGGAACAAACTATGTGCCCAGAAGCGCATGTTACGCGTTTACCTACAGCTCAAGCGATGACAAGGCTACCCTGGTGAGCAGTTCATTCCTCGTGGATATGAATGCCGGCGATTACCTCGAAATCATGGTCAACCAGCAAACAAACACCGGAAACGTGAACCTGGTTCCCAATGAAAACTTATTGTTTGTCAGAATCATGAGGTCGTGGTGATGAAACAGCTCATCAGACATATTGCCCTGATCATCCTGGCCGTTCTCTGCGGAAGTGACCTTATGCTCCAGGCACAGGTGGTGATTAATCCGGGGAGTGCGCTCACGGTCAAAGACGGGACTGCGCTATTTGTAGGCACTTCGCTCACGCTGCGGTCAAACAGCGCGAAGTCGGGCTTTTTGGTTGATCAGACCATGAGCAATGGTGTCGGTATCACAGGAAGTGTGGCCGTTGAAAGGTATTTATCAGCAAATGCCTGGCACAATGTTTCGGCCCCGCTAAGCAATGCAAACAGCAGCTTGTTCACCGGAACCGACCTGATTTTCTGGTACGATGAAACACAGGTGCTAAACGATTGGAATTTTGGCTGGATGTGGCATACCGGAGCCTTGAATGCCATGCAGGGCTATGATGTTTTTTTGCCTGCGACAATCACTGTGTCATATTCTTCAGCAAATCCGGGAGATCTGAATACCGGAAATTTCAACATAGGGGTTACCAGAACGAACCTTGCCGATGGTGAAACAGAAAGCCACAAGGGATGGAACCTGGTTGGCAATCCCTATCCATCGCCTGTCGACTGGCTGGCTGCTTCAGGATGGAACAAATCGGCGATTAACGATGCGAAATATACCTGGAACGAACTAACGCAGGTGTACACGATCTTTCTGGGAGGAGGCAGCCCTATCGGACTGAATGGCGGAACACGCTTCATTCCGTCGAACCAGGGATTTTGGGTACAGGCCTTGCAAAACGGCCTTTTCAACCTTAACAATTCGGCGAGGGTCGGGCAGATGGAGGCCACACCTGACTATTACAAAGCCTCCGAAACGGACTGGCCCACACTGAAACTTGTGGCCTCAGGCAATGGATTCAATGATGAAGCCATTATCCGCTTTATCCCGGGTGCAAGCCCCGGTTTCGATCAGGATGTTGATGCAGCAAAATTATTCAGCCCGAGTCTTGTGGTGCCACAACTGGCCTCAGTGATGGAAAATAATTTTCTGGCAATCAACACAATGGATGGTATTCTGCCGGCATTGGCTGTGCCCCTGTTTTTCAGTGCCGACATCGATGGTGAATACATGCTTAAGGTAAGCCCGGTTTCCTCCATCCCGGCTGATGTTGCTTATGTGATCAGGGATAGGCAACTCGGTTTAAGCCATCCCTTATCTCAGGACCCGGTCCTTGTTTTCGACTATCGCACAGGCGATGATCCCAGACGCTTTACCCTGGTTTTTGAGCCTGACCAACAAGGCATCACCAACAAAGCCAACGATTTTTCGGTGTTTTCGCATAACGGCGATATCACCATTGTTCACAAGCCAGGAACACCGGTTGAGGTCAACATCAGCCTGTACAATTTGCTTGGCCAGCTTGTGTCGTCTGACCTGGTTACATTGACGAAAACAGTAGCGATCAGGCCGTTCCTGCCTAAGGCTTGTTACATTGTGCAACTGGCTGTTGGCGAACAACTCCTTCAATACAAAGTAAATTTATAGGAATCAATAAACACAGCTTCACATAAATTGCAAATACCTGAAAATTATCTATAAACCCAGAATTAACCTTTGCATGATGAAAATTAGTAACAATTTGGCAGTTAAATTATTATCTTTGAATAGAAAATCAATCAACCCAAAAAAAATGAAAAAGCAATTCACCCCTCTCTTGCTGACTTTTGCAGCGCTATTATCTGTGCTTGTTATCCATGCACAGGAACTGGAAGTTACTCCGGGAACAATGATGTTTAATGTAAATGCCGGTGCCTCACAAACACAGCAGGTGTATGTAAGGAACAAGGCCAAGGTACCCCAGAATTTTGTGTTCAACCTGGCTGATTGGCTGGTGGATGAAAAGGGAGAAACCAAGTACCTGGCCCCCGGAAGCACCGGACGCTCCTGTGCCGAGTGGATTACCGTTTCGCCTGCCCTTGTCACCCTGCAGCCAAACGAATCGGCCAATGTGAATGTAACCATGCTCGTTCCCGGCGACAACAGCTCGACAAAATGGGCCGTCCTCTTTGTACAGTCGGCCGAAGAAAAAACCGGCGTGAAGGCCGTCGACAAGGAAGTGCAGATGGGACTTCAGGTTGCCGTGCGCATTGCCATCCCAATTTATCAGTCGGCACCGACGAATAAGCTCTATAAAGGAACAATTGAAGGCCTTAAGGAAATCGTGGATGCTGAAGGAAGACGGACCTACACTTCTCAGGTCATCAACACAGGCGATAAAATCCTGAACTGCAAGGTGTATTTCACCATTTCGAACCTGATGACAGCCGAAGAAGTAACCTCCACACCCACTGAGTTTATGCTGCTGCCTGAGTCAAACAAACAGATCAGCTATACCTTCGATAAACCCCTGGTGAAAGGAAAATATGCCGTTGCAGCAGTACTCGACTATGGCCACAATGAGGAACTCGACGGGGTGCAGATTGATGTTGAGGTTAAGTAGACTGTTGGCATGCAGTTCATAAAAACAAGCCTTGTTTTCACGCTGCTGTTCTGGTCGGTATGCCTTATTGCGCAACCTGTGACCAGAACAGATAGCAGTTTTTATGACGTAGCCCGCACAAAAATCTCAGGCATCACGCACTGGTATCCGGATGAAGCCAGAGGCGACACCATAAAGACAGGACTGGCCGCCTTTTACTTTCCAAACGGGGACATCAAACAACGCGGATATTACAACCATGGCCTTGCTGACAGCCTGTGGACAAGCTATTACCTGTTTGGACAGGTGAAGAGCAGGGTCTGGTATGTTCAGGGCTTGAAACAGGGTTCGTTTGAACAATACTTCGAAGGCGGAGGGCTTAAATATGCCGGCACATACCTTAACGACAGCCTGAATGGGGTCATCAGGCTGTATTATCCGAATGGAAACATACAGGAAGAGCGATCCTATTCGGCAAACCGGCTCAATGGCCCGACAATGGGCTACGACATTGACGGAAAGCTAAGTTTCCGCATGCAGTACCGCGATAGCTTGCCCGACGGACCTTTCGAAAAATATTATCCTTCAGGGAACATCAAGGAAAAGGGCAGCAGACAGGGACAGCAATTTTATGGTGATTATATGGCTTATTATGACAATGGCCAGCCCGAAATGCGGTACGCCTATCAGAACTTCAGCATCGAAGGGCCTTACAAGGTGTTTTATGATGATGGCAGCCTTAAAATTGCCTGTGTTTACCGCCAGGGAAGGATCAACGGGCCGTATACCAAATACTTCCGCAGCGGCCAGGCCGAGCAGAAAGGAAACTATGCGGATGGTAACCTCAGCGGAACATGGGATTATTATTTCGAGAACGGGCAATTGTATATTGAGGGAAATTATGTGAACAACCTGCCCGAAGGCATGTGGAAGGTTTTCCATGACAACGGCGAGCAGAAACAGCTTGGAAAATACAAGGCTGGCAAAGCCGAAGGTCCCTGGCAGTTCTTTCACAACAACGGGAAAGTCAGGTCACAGGGGAACTTTGAGGACAACAAACAACAGGGACATTGGGTACATTTTCACCCCAATGGCATTGTTCAGCTCGATCTGTACTATACGCTGGGAAAACTGGAGGGCATCCTGACCGCTTACGACACCACCGGGAAAATACTGGAGCAGTCCGAATTCATCGACAACCAGTTGGTTCGTCAGATAAAGGGTCCTTCGGCCAGATAAACAAACAGAACAATGAAACACTACAGGCTTGTTTTTTGCATAGCCATGATGCTACTGCTTCACGGAGTGAAGGCGCAGGATATTCCGCCGCCCAATCCTTCACTTTCACTGAACATTGTTTCAGGATACAGCATTGTGTTTAACTTTGATGAAATCGCGGAGTATAAAAATGGCATCATGAACGCGGGTCAGTCATCCTTCATCCGCGTTGGTTCAATTTACGACTGGAAGCTGCAGGTAAATGCCGACCAGAACATCTTTTACGGCGAAAACGATGGCACTCACCAGATGCCACTCGACAATGTAGGCCTGACCATTTTGTCGACAGGAACAAACCTTGACGACGGAACCCACATTGTGAACTATGCCAAAACGCTGCCACAGGCACTTCAGAGCAGCGAAGTCACAGTGCTCACAAAGGGCAGCGGAAGCAACCGGGGCTGGGGCATACAGAATGCCTTTACAATGAACTGGGAAATGGGTACAAAACGGGGCAATATGAACAACCAAAGCCTGCTTGAGCAAATGCTGGCGCCCGATGTGTACAATGTGAACATCATACTGACCCTGTCAGTTTATCCATGATGAAAGCGAACGAACAACATATGAAAGCCGGCTATCCCTCGGGCAAGATCCTGGTTGTCGACGACATTCATGATAACCTGAGGCTCATCGAGATTGTGCTGAAAAAAAACCTACCTGCGTACAGTGTTTTACTCGCAAGATCGGGCAAGGCCTGTCTGGAGCTCGCCAGCACTGAGCTGCCTGACACCATTCTGCTCGATGTGAATATGCCCGAGATGAATGGATTCGATGTGTGCAGGGTGCTTAAGGCTGATCCGCGTACTTCGGGCATCCCGGTGCTGATGATTTCTGCCTATGGAAATGATTCGCAAATCCGCATCGGAGCCTTGCGTTCAGGTGCTGATGCATTCATCGCCAAACCCTTTAATCACGCCGAGCTGATTGCGCTGGTAAACGCGATGTTGCGCATTAAAAGCGCCGAAGACCTGCTCAAACGGCAAAACAGCGAACTTGAGCTCCTGATCAGGAAACAGCTGAACGAATCATCGGTGCAGGAAAGCCGCCTGCTGCAGATTTCCGATTTCGTCAACGAGTTTTTCTGGGAAGTGAACGAATCGCTGCTTTTCACCTATGTCAGCCCCACGGTGATGAATGTGCTGGGTTACAGCAGCGATGAGCTTTCTCACAAATATCACCTCTACGACCTCCTTGCCGAAGAAAACCGCGAAGCAGTGAAAGCGCACATCACCCTGGTGACCCGGAAAACCGGAAATTTCGACCGCTTTACCTTGCGCTGTAAAACCAACGATGGCAACGAAGCCTGGCTGATGCTCAGCGGTTTTCCTTTTTTCGATGCGGAAAACCGATTCCTGGGCTACCGCGGCGCTTTCCAAAACATCACCCAACGCATGCTCGATGAAGAAAAGCATGCCATGGTGATCAACACTTCGCTGGATGGCTTTGTGATGACAGATGCCGATAACATCATCATCGAAACCAACGAAGCCTATTGCCGGATTACCGGCTATTCGGCGGCCGAGCTGACGGGAAGCGTGCTCACTGCCATCGACATCTCAGAGGCTTCGCTCAGTTCGCGGAAGAAGATGCACACCGGATTTACAGAAAGTGAATATGTGCGCTTTGAAACAAAACATCCGAAAAAAAACGGGCAGTTTATTGATGTTGAAGTCAGTATAAACCTGTTCAAACTGATCGAAAGCCGCAAGTTCATCTTTATCCGCGATATCTCTGAACGCAAACTGATCGAAGCAGCCCAGATCAGGAACCTCGAAATGATTGAAGCTTACCAGACCAGGCTGAAGCACCTTCAGGCAAAGCTTATCCATGCCGAAGAGCAGGAGCGAAAAAAAATGGCTGCATTTCTGCACGACGGCATCGGGCAAAGCCTTGCCATCGCATACCTGAAACTTTCGTCGCTGGCCAGGCCCAAATCGAGCGAAAAAGCCGATATGGTGATTGGTGACACCCTTTCGCTGATCGACAAGGCAATCAGGGAAAGCCGCCTGCTCACCTACGACCTGAGTCCGCCCATACTGCACGAGCTTGGCCTCGTTTCGGCACTGAAATGGAAACTCGACAAGGTGGGAGAGGAGTTTGGGCTTGAAACCACCCTCAATTGCAGCGTTGATAACGTACACGTGCGCAACGAAACCGCCATCTTGCTGTACCGGGTGTTTTCGGAACTCCTGAACAACATCATCAAACATGCCGAAGCAACCGAGGTGATCGTGCGCATCAGGGTGGAACAGGAGCTGCTGACCATCGAAATCATCGACAACGGAAAAGGCTTCGACATGAAATCCCTTTCGACGAAAACAGAAGGCTACGGCCTGTTTAATATCCGTGAACGCATTGCCTCCATTCTCGGAAAACTCGACATTTACAGCGTGCCCGGAAAAGGCACCCGCGTTAAACTATTTATACCCTGAAAGCTATGAAGATCAAACTGCTCATTGCCGACGATCACCAGCTCTTCCGCGAAGGCCTGGTGAACCTGCTTGCCGACACCCCTGACATCGAAATCGTCGGGCAGGCGCCAAACGGACAGGAAGCCCTTGTGATGGCCGCTAAGCTGATGCCCGATATCGTTATCATGGATATTGGCATGCCGATACTCAACGGCATCGAAGCCACAGGCCAGCTCAGAAAATCACATCCGCAAATCAGGGTGATTGCCTTATCCATGCACTCAGAGAAATCGTATGTGAAAGAAATGCTCGAAGCCGGAGCTTCAGGCTACCTGTTCAAAAACTGCACCTACCACCAACTGATCGAAGGCATTCAGGCAGTGTATGCCGGAAAAAAATACCTGAGCGACACCATCACCGAAGTGCTGATTCACGACTACCTCGATAAGTCGGAGGATAGCCGACCCGCTGAAACAGAAAGCCTGCTCACCGGACGCGAAACAGAAGTCTTGAAATTGTTTGCTATGGGTAAATCGACAAAGGAAATCGCGGATCAGCTCTTTGTGAGCATCAAAACTGTCGGCACCCATAAGCAACATATCATGGACAAGCTTGAGTTTAAGTCGACAACGGATTTGGTGAAATACGCCATCAGGAACAAATTGATCGATCTTGAGTAAACAGCGGCTGGTTGGAATATTAAGCCTAACACATTGAAGGACAGAAAAAAGCCATAAAATCAGTACGTTTCTCCCTGCTTTTTACTGATTGCTTCTCAGCATTTTTGAAGCCGGACCGGAAAAATCTCAGCATTTCTAACCCTAAAATTCAGCCTGACTGAAGCCTGAATTCAGTCCTTTCCCGATGTGCAGGCCCTGTGCAATGTGCTAACATTGTAGCCTGTTTCAGTTATGAAGAACAAGACAAACATTCACAAACGATTAAAAAAAAGCTAACATGAAAAAAACAGTACTTATCCTCGCAGCAATCTTTGCGATGCACACTGCCGGCCTTCAGGCTCAAGCTACAGATACTGATGTGGTTAACTTCACGGCCATCTTAAGCTCGGTATTGAACCTCACCGTAACCGCCGGCGCGGATCAAACGGCTAACTTCACAACACCGGCCGACTATAACCTTGGTATCAATGCCGTTGGGACAACGACAGTAACCATGGAGTCAACTTCTGACTGGGACCTGAAAATCAATGCAGCTGACTTCTCCGACGGGGGAACCAATATTATCCCGATTGACAACCTGGGTGTGTGGTGCGAAGCCACAGGAACCCATCAGATTGGAACCGAAGTAAGCTGCTCAAACACCAGCCTTGCCACGGCCATGGGACTCACAGCAACTGACCAAACCCTGCTCGACAATGGAACAACCAACAGCGGCGACGCTTCCGACAACGCGTTTAACCTGAATTGGACCATGGGCACCATGCAGGGCACAATGAATACACTTTCAATTTTCGATCAGTTATCAAACGGGACCATTGGCGGTCTCGGTACCTATACAACAACCGTAAACTTAACATTAACAGCTTTACCCTAAACCCTTTCGTTCATGAATTGATAAGAGGAAATACGGTGTTTCGCCGTATTTCCTTTTTTTTGGGCGCACTTTTCGTTTTTAACCTGATTATGATGAAATTACACCAAACCGGACTGCTTGCATTGCTGCTCTTGCTGCTGACAGCAAGCCTTGTGGGGGCACAGGAAAACAATATGGAAATTCGTTTTGACTCGCGGCTCGAATCCATACTGAACCTGAACATGGATCCTGAGGCAAACATCGAGTTTGGCTTGAGGCAAATCAGCGATGAACTGTATCAGGTGACCAAAAGTCCGGAAGATGTAAACTTCAGTATCGAATCAACAGGAAGCTGGAACCTCAGTATCTCGGCAATTGATCCGTACTTTAAAGGGACCAGCGATTCAAGCCAGAAGATTCCGCTCGACTTTATCGGATTCACCATCGAAAGCCTGGGATCGAACTGGGACAATGGCCTTTTCTCGAACACAGCCAACCTGACCAAAGACACCGTGCTCACCCTGAGTGTTGACAAAATAACCGTGCTTACAAACGGAAAACGCGGCAATGTGGGTGGATCGGACAAGAACGCCTTCGTCATCAGGTGGAAGTTCACCTATGAAGAAGAGGCAAGAAAAATAAAACGTTTCGCTGGCATGAAAATCAAGGATGACTATTATGCCGGTAAGTTCTTCATCACCCTGTCGGAAAGCCAGACACCCTGGAAACCTGAGTAAAACAATGATGCCATCGTGTGTGGAAAATGGATTGCAAAAACCTTACGCTTATGTTGCTTCAGCAGTTTTCTGCTGACACAGCCGCTTTATGCGCAAACAGCATCCGAAACCCAGGCCATCACCGCTGAATTCATTAAACCCGTTGTTGACCACCAGTCGGGCATGCCTTGTTTCAATGTGCTCAGGCTGAAAAACCACAGCAGCGAAGCTGTGTTCTTGCATCCGGTGCTGAAGCTGTCCGAAAACTGGTTGGTAATCGGTGAGCCTCCTGGTGATCAGCTCATCGCGGCGGGCGACAGCCTCTACCTCCCGCTGAGGTTTAAATCCGCTTCAGGCGCCATCCTGCAGGAAAGCTACGATGTGTTTTTCCAGTGTTACTCCGCCAAAAACCAGCTGCTGGCAACGGCATATTTCGAAATTGTGACGGAGAAAACCCACGCCTGGGAGGTTGCAGTATCGGAAAAAAGGGTGCTGCTTGTGCCAAACCTGAACAGGGCTGAGTTTTCGATCCTCGTTTCCAACACAGGCAACACCGCCGAAACCATCAGCCTTGAAGTGGAGCCCGACCTTAAACTGGGGATAGAGCCGATGAGTACCGATGGGCTGAAGCTGGACCTAAGCCTGCCGCCCGGACATGATACCCTGCTGCGTTTTGGGGTCACCTATAACTACAGCGAGCAGCGCATCTTTGATGTGGGGAAGGTGCAAATTTATGCAACGAATGGCCTTTCGAAGGTGTATCGCTCGGTGCTGGTCGAAAAATATTCTGATGCCTATTCGCCTTTTGTGATCGAACAGGGACTGCTGCATACCACCGAAGTAGGGGTGCGCACCTTTTCGCGCAACAATGAGGTGCTTCCGTTTATTAAAACCCGTGGCCTGACCACGATGAAAAACGAAGGAAACTTCTCCTATAACTTCACTTATTACAACCTCACCGACCGCGAAGACGTGATCGGAAACAGCTATTATCAGTTTTTATACAGCCTGAAATCGCTGAAAGCCGGACTCGGCGCGTTCAGCTCGATGCTCGGACGTAACCTCTACAGCCGAAACAGCGTGATGATTGCTGATGAAATTCAGTTAAGTCCTGCAAGCGCCCTTGAAGGCTATACCAGCTATGGTTTTATCGATCACAAAGCCAGCGTGGCCATGGGCTATCACTACACCCGCGGCAAGCGCGATATGAAGGCTTCCGGCAGTTACGATGATGACGACAAGACGAAGACAAAAACAACGTCTTTTGTCCTGCATACAAACAAAATCAGCCTGTCGAAGAATCACGATATCAGTGCGGTAATCTATGCCTACAACGAGAAACACAGCTTGTTCAGCCCCTACACCCTGTCGGGACTGGCCTACGACCTGAACTATACTGCCCGCCTGACAGATAAGATCGACATTCAGCTGATGAATAATATGGGAACGGCCGAAATACCCGGACCTCAGATGGGACTCTTTAACCTGATGCTGCGGACACGATTCAACATTGCCGGCACTAAAAATTACTTCGCCTGGACACTGTTCAACACCGAACGTAACTATCACCAGTATAACCGCGAAGGCATCAAATCGCCATACCTCTACCTCAGAGATCAGTTTGGCAGCGTTTTCTTTCATTTTGGAAACAGCAAATCACTGCGCTTTGATGCCGGCCCGAGCATCGAATTTTACTATGCCTCAAACCCCTCGCGCGAAGGCAATGCCCGTGAGACCTTCAGGATTGAGAAATACAGGGTCGAGTTCAAGGCATTCTACAAGCAGTTCCTGATGCTCAACATCAAGTACGGGCTGGGAAACCTCTACTACATCAACTCGAACAAACCCGCCAGGTCCGATTACGATTTGCATATCCTTACCGATGTGAATGCCCGGGGCTATGGAATGCAGGTACGGTACGACTATGGCCCAATGGCCAATTCAGGGCTTTACCAGTATGCCATCGACAACAAAACCAATGGCATCAGCATTTCCCCCTTTGTTTTGAAAACTTTCCTTGACGAGCGCATCAGGCTCACCTTGTTTTCGAACCTTGTGTACCGCTTCGACCTGAAATACGGAACCATCAACATTAACCCACGCGTCGAAGCCTATGTCTACCGAAACTGGTATGCCGTGATGAGCGGTTCGTACAACTACACCCGGCAGCATTTCGACAATGGAAATTTCGGCAATTCATTTTATTACCTCGAATTTGCGGTAAAGAAAAACTGGGGGAAAAGCGATGACAACCAATGGAAAAATGACCTCAGAAGGCTGAACATACAAATGTTCAAGGACGAAAATGGCAATGGCTTCAAGGACAGGAACGAGGTGGGTGTGCCAAACATCAAGGTGAGGCTGAGGCTTACCAACTCGGCCAAACAGCACAAGGAGGGCAAACTTCCTGTCGACATCACCCTGGTTACCAACGAAAAAGGCATTGTGAGCTTTAACAAAATACCCAAAGGCTTCTATGAGATGAACATCACTGCACTCGATAACCTGATGGAATATTTCTATGTTGGACAACAGGTTGAAAAGATCGAAGTGCTGAAAAACGAGGTGATGCAGGTGCCATTTCAGAAGGCAAACAAACTCGGGGGGCGCATCGAGGTGAAACGGCAGAAGTTTATCAAGGACAGCGAATTGACGGTCGATATGGCAAACATCAAGGTCACTGCTTACAATGCATTGGGCAACAGTTACGCTGCGTTCACCGATGCAGAAGGAAAGTTCAATGTGTATGTCCCCGGAAATCAGGTCTACTATGTGCGCATTGCCAATGTCTTTGGCGATCATTTTGTCATCCTCAACAACGACATCAATGTGCCTATGCCTGAATCAACGGGTAAAGCGGTTGTTTTTCAGGTTGTTGAACGCAACAGACAAATAAACTTCAAAAAGGTCAGCAAACCTGAACCTGATAGCGGCGAATACGTTATCCAGAAAATCAAGGTGCTGGCCGGCAGGATGAACCAGACCGAAGGCGCCGGCACACAGGAACAGGCGTTCAAACCTAAGATGAACAAAACAATGCTTCAGCCGGGAATGTTCTATGTGGTGCTTGCCGAGGCGAAGAGTCTGGCCGAAGCGGTCCGCTTCAGGCAGCTGTTCAGCGAACAGGGTTTGGTGATCAGCTTTGGCTATGATGAGGTCAGCAATGTGACCTATGTGTACACCAATTATTATGCAAAGCGTGAGGAAGCACAAAAAGAAATCAGGATCATCGAAAAGATGGGAGTTAAGCGTGTCTGGCTGGTAATCCCAAAGTAATCAGCCGGAGGCTTGAAAAACCCGACTATCTGATTAAGTCGGATACTTAAATCAGCGAACATCCTCATCATCAGCGCATATCCGCGTGCCATGCGTTTCCGAAACTACTTAAGGAGTTGTATCGGCATTGGACTCCTCCACAATATACAATGGCCGCTGCCTGACGCTATTGTTGATGCGGCTGATATACTCGCCGATGATGCCGATGGAAATCAACTGAATGCCGCCGATAAACATGGAACTTACGATGAGGGAGGTCCATCCGGTGATTGTTTCGTCGAGGAAAAAATGAGCAATCAAGGCATAAATGATCACGAGCAGAGCAATGAATGAAACGGCAAACCCTGCTGTTGTGGCCAGTTTCAAAGGAACATCGGAAAAGGCGGTGATGCCGTCAAGCGCAAAACGCAACATCTTCGACAAGGGATAGCCCGTTTTGCCGTATTTCCGTGCGTCGCGGTCAAACTCAACGAATGTTTGCCTGAAACCCATCCAGGCAATCTGTCCGCGCAGAAATTTATTGGGCTCGGGCATCAGCTTCAGTTGCTCCACAATCACCCTGTCGATCAGCCTGAAATCGCCCGTATCGATGGGAATTTTAACCCCTGTGAGCCTCACCAGGATACGGTAAAATAACTTGGCAGTCAATTTTTTAAAAAACGACTCGCCCGTGCGTGAGCGGCGGCGGGCATAGACCACCTTGAAGCCTTTTTGATATTGTGCAACCATTTCCGGAATCAGCTCAGGCGGATCCTGCAGGTCGCCATCGATGATCACCACCGCTTTTCCAGCCGAATGTTCGAGACCGGCAGTGACGGCAATCTGATGACCGAAATTGCGGCTGAAACTGATAAATTTCACCCGTTTGTCGTGGCCGGCCAGCTGTCGCAACAGCAGCAGGGAGTTGTCGTGACTGGCATCGTTCACAAAAATGAGCTCGAAATCGGGCGTGATGGGTTCCAGCGAAGCAACAAGCCTGTCGTACAGCTCGGGAAGTCCCAGTTCTTCATTGAAAATGGGAACGACAACTGAAATATCGTGTAATTTAATCATCTATAGTCCGGTTTTCGCAGGCAATGGCAGGAATTTTCACTGGCAGTCCGCATATGGTGCCCATTGATGTTCACTTCCTGTTTCATTTTGCCTGAATCAGTTTATATGTCGTGATTTCGTTCTGCGAATGTACTACTTCAAGCGTAAATTGTTCCTCCAGATAATCCTTGATGGGTTGCTGATACGTTACAACCTGGTCTCCGGCCCTGAGGGTTTTATAATATTTGTAGGATGTGCTGATGCCTTGGTCGGCCATTTTGTGGATATACACCATCAGTCCGGTATTGTATCCTTCGAAAAGCACATAGGTGTTGTTGAGGTCATGTTTCCCTTTGAGTCCATCGCGCAGGTAATAGGCCAGGGGATACTGGTGCCTGTCCCAGGGCATTTCTTTGGGTTTATAATTCCTGTCGATAGTCCGCCTGACAGGTTTAAAGAATAAGAGCAACAACACAACAAATGGCACTACCAGGCTCAGAAACTGCAAGGCCTGAGGAAAACGGATTTTATTGAACAGCAACAGCAGGGAGTAGATGCTGGTTGCAGCCATGATGGCCAGGAGCGGATACATGGGCAGATCATACCAGTGCAGCTTTGTTTCTCCAAGGCTAATGACAGCGAAATAGGAAACCAGCAATAAACTCAAAAAGACGACAAGCCTGATCAGGCGTTTGCTGCCGGTAAAGAATGGGAGGATCATCGCGGCAGGGATCAGCCAGTGATAAGGTTTGAACCTGTTGTTAACCAGGTTATGATAATAATACCAGGTTGTTTCTTTGTGGTTTTCGACCACATTCATATACCGGCCAAATAACTCATTTTCCATCACGGCATTTAAGTAACCCGGTGCTGCCCATTCGCGCAAGCTGTAATAAAGTCCGACCGGGATGATGAAACACAGCAAGCCCAGGTAGAAATGCTTGTTTTTCAGCAATGTGATGAGTTTTCGGCTGTAAATCAGGTAAAAAAACATACCGGGCAGGAAAAGCAGGGCAGAAACGCTTTTCGTCAAAACCCCCAGGGCGAGGCTGATGAACACCAGATAGAGGTATTTTGGCTTTCCGTCTTCAGCATAAAGCCAAAGCGCAAGTGCAGCAAGTGTTGTAAAGAGCACCAGCATCGCATCGTAGTCGCCGGTGCGGGTGGCGTGCAGGTTCACATAACCGGCCGAAGTCAGCAGAACGAGGCCTGCAGCGAAGGCAAAGCGGTAATCGCCGAATTTGCGTGCAACAAACACAAAAACCAGCATGATGGTAAAAAATCCAGCCACTGCCGAAGGGATGCGCATGGCCAGTTCCGGTTCATCAATCCAGCGCATGAGCAGGGCTTGTTGCCAGATGAGAAAAGGTGGCTTTGTGTTCCAGAGGTCGGGCATATGCTGGTAGGTGGTAACCAGCAAATTGCCGCTTTTCATCATTTCGTAGGCATTCACCGACAGCCGTGCTTCGTCCCATTGCCTGATCGGGAGATTGCCCAGGTTGCCGAAAAGGGGCATGACCGCAAGCAGGATCAACAGTGCGAATGCCAGGCGGGTCTTTTGTTTTTCAGAAACAAATTGCCAAACCGGTTTGATCATGAGTCAGTTAGTGTTGTGTTTTTTGCCTGTATTTGCATAGAATCAGTGACAAAGATAAAAATTCGCGCTGATGAATAGGAAGACCTTTGTTTAAACCCATATTTACCCGATGGAAATGCTGAAGTTGGGCGAAATCCATCAAATCAGGGGACGTGATTGTGGAGGGTTTCATTTGAGGCTGCTGTTTGTTGCAACCCACCCAAACGGCAGGTCGCCGGAAGCAAAGGGCCCAAGGCATCAGTGGTTCTGTGAAAGTTTGCCTTATAAATAAATCCATTCCTATACCCTGAAAGGCCTGAACAACATCGGCAAATGCTGCCGAACCAGGTGATGAAAAACGCGGGGTACCGGTGATTGAAATAAACGATAGGACTGATTCATATTGGATCCACTCAGGCTCCTGCGTCCGATTCCCTGACCTGGACGGGGTTCAATGTGAATAAAAATGAAGGAAAAGGACAAATAAACTGCCTATATAATTTTAATCCCATAAATTTGCCTGTTTTAATCAAAATGCCTGCATATGGTTTTCAGCAGTAGCCTGTTTTTGTTGTATTTCCTCCCGGCTTTTCTGATCCTTTATTTCGTGGTGCCCCGCATGTTGAAAAACTATGTGGCCCTCATCGCTTCTGTTTTCTTCTATGCCTGGGGTGCCCCCGACTTTATCTTTATTGTCCTGGGCAGCATCTTCATCGACTTCTACCTGGTGAAGTTTCTTCACCTTTCAAAGGGAAACAAAAAACGCTGGCTCACTGCGGCAAGCATTGCCCTCAATATCGGCATGCTGGCCTATTTCAAATACGCCAATTTCTTCATAGAAAATGTCGACTTCATCTTGCAGCAAATTGGCAAGCAACCCGTGACCTGGACGCGCATAGCCCTGCCTATCGGCATTTCGTTCTTTTCATTCCAGAAAATGACTTATGCTGTGGATGTATACCGTGGCGTTCATCCGCCATTAAAACGGATGAGCGACCTGGCCTTGTACATCCTGATGTTTCCGCAGCTCATTGCCGGTCCTATCGTGCGTTTCAATGAGGTTGCCGAACAACTTGTCGACAGGCGCGACAACGAAAATGCCGATAACCGCCTCACGGGATTCTTCCGTTTCACCCTTGGCCTGGCCAAAAAGGTGATGATCGCCAATACCCTTGGCGCCTACGCCGACTCGGTTTTTGCGGCTGATCCCACACAGCTTTCATCGGCGGTGTTATGGATGGGGGTTTTAACCTACGCCTTCCAGATTTATTACGATTTCGCGGGTTATTCCGACATGGCCATCGGTTTGGGCAGGATGATCGGCTTCGATTTCGCCGAAAATTTCAACAATCCCTATGTTTCGCAAAACATCACCGAATTCTGGCGACGCTGGCATATGACCCTCGGTCGCTGGATGCGCGATTACCTGTATATTCCGCTTGGGGGTAGCCGCGTGACGCCCATGCGCATGTATTTTAATCTGTGGCTGGTGTTTCTGATTTCGGGTTTGTGGCACGGCGCAGCCTGGAACTTTGTTGTTTGGGGGGCCTTCCACGGGTTTTTCCTCGTAGCCGATAAGCTGTTCCTGCTGAAGCTGTACAAGGCCATTGGTAAAATCCCCAGTGTGGCCATCACCTTTGTGATTACCCTCGTGGGCTGGGTGCTTTTCAGGGCCGAAAGCATGGCGCAGGCCACCGACTTTATACAGGGGATGTTCAGTTTCCGTGGTGGAACCGACATCCTGACCCCTGTTTCGGTTTGGTCCTTGCTGGTATTTGGTGCGTTTTTTGCCCTGTGGGCAGTTTTCCCCGCCATCGAATCCTGGCAGCTACGCCTTTTTGGGAAGCAGCAAACATTCCGTAGCCTGATGCTGATGACTGTTTCGGCCATGGTGATGTTCATCGTCAGCCTGAGCGCCATCACCTCCTCAGGGTTTAATCCGTTCATATATTTCAGGTTCTGATGCGAAAAGGAGTAAAACAAGGCTGTTTTGTACTCATCATATTGCTGATGATACTGCCATTTGTGCAGCAGCATTTCAACTGGCCCAGGATGCACGGGCTTAAGGGCGCCATCAGCAAACCGGTCATGCCAAAGCTGAGCTTTCAGGCATTGTACCACGGAACTTACCAGGACAGCCTGAATACCTACCTTGAAAACCACATTGGCTACAGACCCGACCTTGTGAGGCTGCACAACCAGCTGCATTACAGCTTATTCGACACGGTGAATGCCATGGGTGTGGTGCGCGGAAAAGATGGCTACCTCTACGAAATGAATTATATCAAGGCGCTATATGGCATTGATTTTATCGGAGAAGAGAAGATCAAAGCAGATGTTGAGCGGACTGCCGTTGTTGACGAATGGCTTCGCCGGCACAACAAGGGCTTGCTGGTGGTGCTGGCGCCTGGCAAAGCCAGCTTTTTCCCCGAATATGTTCCTGAAAGGTTAAAGCCTGATACGGTTAAAGAAAGCAATTATGCGCATTATCACGCCCTGCTGAAAGCCCGGGGAGTTTCGGTTATTGGCTGCAACGAATGGTTTTTATCGATGAAAGACACCAGCCGCTTTGCCCTGTACCCGAAATGTGGTATCCATTGGAGCTATTATGGCCTTGGACTGGTGTTCGATTCGGTGTTCAGGTCGATGGAGCGGATTACCGGCCGCGATTTTGTCGATTTCAGCATGCAGAACATCAGCAGCACAAAAAAACTGCGTTCGCCCGACAGGGATTTGTGGGAAGGCATGAACATCATGGTGAGGCCCGATGATTATGCAATGACATATCCTGAATACCACTTCGAAAGCCTGGTTAAACAAAATATGCCCCGGGTGATTACCGTTGCCGACAGCTATTACTGGCAATGGTTTGGCGGGGGTTATGCCCTCAGGGGCTTCAGTACTAACAGCTTTTGGTATTATAATGCGCAGATTTACGCACCCGATGGCAGCCCGCCCCTTGACCGCAAATCAGTCGATCTGATGACAGAAATCAGCCACACTGACATTATTCTGTTGCTGCAGACCGATGCCAATATGAACCGTTTTGGTTTTGGTTTTATCGATGAGCTGTACCAGGCCATCATTGAGGAAGGTGATGGCGGGCTGGAAAAAGCCGCTGAAATCCAAAAAATCATTGAAGGTATCCGTAGCAACAAGGAATATATGCAAATGGTGCGTGAAAAAGCTGCCAAAAGGGGAATCAGCGAAGAGGAAATGCTGATTATCGATGCCGGATGGGTTTGGCGGCATAAACACGAAGCGGTTAAATAAGAATTGAAACCAGGATAGTTGCCGAAAGAAATACACAGATCAAGCCTTTTATTTATTGGGAGGCAATAATGCCTGCAGCCTTAACCTTAAATTCTCAAGTCAATTCCCTAAATTTGTACAGTGATTTTTTCGCAATGCAGGTTTTTGCCCTGCTATGGCTCACATATCTTGTAAATTTTGGAAATTTCTATGCTCAATGTTAAAATCAGTACGTAAAAAACTTGACCAGCTGAATGAAGGCACACGGTTACCATACCTGACCAGTTGGCTCATTGTGTTGTATATAGCCATTTATTCGTTGAATATAGGTTATTGGAAACAGGGTAATAAAATTATTGCTGATGATGTACTTCATTATTATGCTTATTTGCCAGCCACATTTATTTATCACGACATTGAGCTGAAATTCGTAAGTAAAAACCCTTCCGCATTTCTTGATAAGTTTTGGCCCAGTTGGTCTCCGATCAGAAAAAATGTGATCATGACCACGATGGGGATGTCGATCATGTATGCCCCCGCTTTCCTGGTAACCCATGCCATTGTAATGGTGAGTGGAGGCGAAGCGGACGGATTCAGTCCGCCCTACCGGATGGGCCTGGTGATCGGCGGATGGGTTTATTTGTTGTTTTCGATATTGATATTGAGCAAATTGCTACTGAAGTTCTATTCCCCTCTGGCAAGCGCCTTTAGCCTGGTTGTGGTGGTGCTGGGCACCAACCTGATGCATTACCTTACGGCGGAACCCACGATGAGTCATGCATATAGCTTTTTTTTGTTTGTCGTCTTTTTATGGCTCACCCAGCAGTGGCACGAAAAGCCTGACTATAAAAGCGCGGTTTTGTTGGGTTTGGTCAGTGGCTTAATCGTGTTGATCAGGCCAACGAATGTGTTGACAGGATTAATCTTCGTGTTTTGGAACTTCAAAGGCTGGGACGACCTGCAAAGCAAAACAAGGTTGTTTCTGCAACATTATCCCAAAATCATTGCATTGTTGCTGGTGGCGATTGTTGTTTGGATACCTCAAATAGCCTATTGGAAATTCATTACTGGAAGCTATTTTTATGATAGTTACGGTGATAACTCGAATTTCTTCTTCAACAATCCTCAGATATTCAATAATTTATTTAGTTATCGCAAAGGCTGGCTGGTGTACACACCCATCATGCTTGCCGCGTTTGCTGGCATAGGACTATTGTGGAAACATCAGCGTGGTCATTTCTGGCCCCTTTTCATTTTCACGGTTTTGAATATTTATGTCGTTTCTTCATGGTGGGCCTGGTGGTATGGAGGCGGTTTTGGGATGCGGGCTTATGTTGAAACCTATGCCTTGTATGCCCTGGGCTTTGGCGCTTTCATACAATGGGTTTTAGCCCGCAGGAAATGGCTCGTAAAAGCACCATTGTTGCTGATCATCACACTGTTGCTCGCACTGAATATTTTCCAGACCCGGCAATACTTTTTTGGCAGCATTCACTATGTGGGCATGACTAAAGAAGCCTATTGGCATTCATTTTTACATTTGAAGCCCTACGGAAAATTCTACAATAAGCTGACAATGCCTGATATGGAGAAAGCCAGAAAGGGTGTTTATGTTTATGAACCGCTGGTTAAATAAACACTTGTATTCGAAACCTGTTTGCCTTCTTAATAAAGTTTATATAGGGTCATAAACCATAACTTTAATAGTTTGAGGGAAAAATGATTGCTGAACAATGCTATAAGTAGAATCTAGATAAGTTTCAATGTTTTCATTTGGGTCTTTTATTACTCCATCTTGTATGTATATAATTCTTTTATCCGGGTTGTTTCTAACAACTGTTTTAGTATTGGGAAGCCCCCAGACTCTGTAGATGCCATGTTTTAAATTTGTTTTATAATAGTTCTGATAATCCTTGAAGATTTCCTGATTGTAATAATAATTGAATTGAAAATCTGTCCAAACTGGCCAAATGATATAAATTGAATTATTAGTTTCATATTTCTTTGCAAATTCTACTGCTTTACTTACTTCCCTGTAAGAATATTCTTTTGGGAGGATCTTCATATAATAACACATACTGAACAAAATAATAAAGCTTCCAATGGGATGCAATATCCGATGATTCTGGAACAAGTAGTTTATTAAGACTGCAATAAAAATATATAAACCAATTGTATTAAATAGAACATATCTAACATTGAACATTGGGATTTTTGTAGAGACAAAGTACATAATACAAAATGGAGCAAGCCACCAAATAAGCAAAACGACGATTTCTTTCTTGAAAGGAGTATATTTCCTTCTTATTAAGGTGCCAACGAAAAAGATAACTCCGGTAGATATAATGGTAATGATTATCCAAATTACAACTTTGTGATTTAGAAATAGATAGAGTGTGTTAATAAAATCTATCGATTTTGGAGGATTTAACCAAGTGCCCTTGCTCGACTTTCCAAATTGCCTAATGATCACTGGAACCATTGGGAGAAATCCAATAATTGTACCTAGAAATGGATATATTATTTTGAGGTTGGCTTTGAAAGTTTTTTTCAAATAAATCAAACTTGTTATGCCTTGCGAAAAGACAACAAACCAGCCAAAATAGTGAGAGTAAATCATTAAAATATTTGAGATGATTAATCCTGTGAGAGCTGTTCGATCATTTGTATTTTTTGTAAATCTTAGAAAAAAATATAATGAAGCTGCAGTTTCAAGCGAAAGGAGTGAATAAGTCCGTGACTCAATTGCATGATAAAAGTGTAATGTAGAGAACACAAATAATAGGGAAGCAGTAATTCCAGTCCAAACATTAAAAAATCTTTTACCTGTGTTGTATAAAAACAAAACCGTAAATGCATTGAATATTAGTGAAAGAAATCTAACTGCAAAGGGCCCAATACCAAATAGTTTAATCCAAAAATGTAGTAAAATCATATACAACGGCGGGTTAGGCTCACCTTGTAATGATATTTTAATAACATCTATGAGGCTTTTTTGAGCATTGAAAATTGTAAAAGGCTCATCCATGCAAATATCGTTTTGTTGAATATAAATAAGCTTCCAAAAAAAGCTTAAGGAAATCAGAAAAATTGGAAGATAATAATCGATAAATGCTTTTGATTTTGTTGAATTTGTAAGGTTCATTCTGGTGTAAAGTTGATGACTAGTTCTAAATGAATATGTATGTTGCTGGCATCTGGTTTGAATTTTGAATATTGAACCAGCTGGCATTAAACTACAATCACTTTAATTATGATGCAAAAATGAGATATTGTATCCCTTGTATTGAAGTACTTTGCAATACACAAATCTGGAATTGCTGCTTTGTTAAGAAAGAATGTAGCCAATTGATAAAGATGCAAAAAAAAGTGCTTGAAGCTCTGGTTGTTAAAATTCCAGGAGCATAATTTGCTTATTCCTGTTACCAGTAGTACGGGAACTACAGTCAGGGATGATCGCCGGTTCGGGGGTGCTAAATTAAACATGCTTTAACCAAAATATTATGAGGTAAACAAAGGTAGACAATGAATCTGGGGCGCAAAAGAATTAATTAAAAACTTTATTCCGGATTGACTGGTGGATTAAAGAAGCTTTTCGGTATTATCCAGAACAATAACTATGAGAACCAACCCACAGGCTAAATGCAGCAGTAAACATATGATTGGTTGTATGAAATAGAAGATGTTATTGTTAAGGAAGCCCGATCTGAACCAATCCGGCCTTACAGCAGGTACTTTTCGTCGAATGTGATATCGTGTTCTTTCAGCAGGCTCCGGTACTCTTCCCTGAAGCCTGTTTTTTCATGGTGGGCTTCCTGGTTGATGACATAATCAATCAGCCTGTCTTTTTCTTTGATGGAGTAGGTGAATGCGCCATACCCTTCCTGCCAGCCATCAAAACCGGGAAAAAGATGTTGTTCGCTGATAAATGCCGAGCTGGCAAGTTTTAAATCGCTGATTAACTGCGAAAGGGCAATGGTCGGATGCACGTGGGTGATAATATGCAGGTGATCCTCAACACCATTGATTCGGTAAACATGGCATTTGTTGTTTTCGAGTATGCCCCACATATACCTGAAAAGCTGTTCGCGGTGGTTTTTCTTCAAACAAGATTGATGTGCCCGGGGGCCAAATACGAGCTGATAAAGGATTTGGGTGTAGGTGCTCATCATTGATGGGATATTAATGAAACAAGCTGTTGGATATTGTTTTACGCAAATTATGCGTATCGGGTTGCACAAAAAGGCCTGATATTGTGATCACAAGCCTGAATGGGTACAACATAAATAAGTCGGGGACCTTTTGAAGGAACCCTGAAGGATTCAACATGAATAAATCAGACTAAGGCCTCAATCCCGGAACCCTGAAGGGGTTCAATATGAATAAATCAGACTAAGGCCACAATCCCGGAACCCTGAAGGATTCAACATGAATAAATCAGACTAAGGCCTCAATCCCGGAACCCTGAAGGGGTTCAATATGAATAAATCAGACTAAG
>JAHIUX010000072.1 GCA_018816765.1 Bacteroidota bacterium | reverse complement strand
TGAAACACAAGTCCAATCGGGCGCTTGTTGGCCGGAATTCCCGAGATATCCTCACCATCAAGAAAGATATGGCCTTTTCGGGGAAGCAGGAAACCACTGATCATTTCGAGCAGCAATGATTTGCCAGAGCCACTGCGACCCAACAGAACGACATGCTCGCCTTGCCTGATACTCAGGTTTAGCGGGCCAAAGTGAAAGTCACCGGCCTGCAGTTCAAGCTGCTTAACTTCTAACATGCTGCTCGCTTTTACCGATCATGCGCAACAGGACAAACACTACCAGGCTGACGAGGATGAACAATACTGAAACTTCCTGAGCTGCCTTCAGCCCGTAGGCATTAAAGCGGTCATAGATCAGCACCGGGGCAGTAAGGGGATGATAAGCGATAATTACCACAGCGCCAAATTCGCTCATGCCCCGGGCAAACATCATGATGAATCCGCCCAGCACACTGCGCCATGCCAACGGTAAGCTGATGGTAAAGAAAACCCTCCATGAGCCAGCTCCCAGACTTTGAGCTGCTTTTTCAAGTTTAACCGGCACGCTTAAAAAGCCATCGCGTGCAGCATTGATCAGAAAAGGCACACTCACAAACACCATCGCCAGTGCAATGCCAGCGGGCCGGTCAACAAAACTGATCCCCAGCCCGGAGGCTAATTTGCCCATGAAGCTGTCACGGTTGATGATACCCAAAACAGCAATTCCGGCCGCAGAGTGTGGGATCATGACGGGTAAATCGATGATACCCGAAACAAAGCTCTTGACCGGAAAGTTGCGCCGGGCCAGCAGCCAGGCCAGCGGTACCGCCAGTATGCCTGCAACCAGGGTGGCCATAAAAGCCACGCTTAGGGAAAGCAGGATGCTTTCACGAATTGCCGGCTCACCAGCAGCTTTCATCAGTTCTGAGGGGCTGCGCGAGAGCAGGAGTGAAACTAACGGGGCAATTATAAATAACAGGACAATTCCTCCCAGCAGTGAGAAAACAAGTTGATGAGTCCTGTAGAATGATTTCATGCAGCAAAGATCATAAAAAAGCAGGTGTCACAAAACAATCGTTTTGCGACACCTGCCACGTGTTGCCCTCACTGGGCAGTAAAAGGACTATAAACCCAGTTTTTTACGGATGTTTTTCGGTATGGCGTTTTTGTGAACGGCTATGTTCATGGTTTTAAGCTGTACAAAAGGAACTGAGGCAAAGAGATAACCATTGTATTTATGGTCTTCAGCTCCCCATGAATTCTTGACTTTATAGTATTTGTTACCATTTTGGTCCGTGGCAAGCCCCACGATCAGCATGCCATGGTCGTCGGTGGTTTCATAGTTATCATAAGCCAATTGACGCATTTCGGGCGAAATGACCTTTTCCTTCACGATTTCTTCAAAGCCATAGATGGCTTTTTGCTTTTCTTCTTTGGTTAATGCTTCCCACTTTTCTTTTTCGGTACCTGTCAAATCACTTTTGTTGTCTTCAGGAACAACAGCCAGTCCATTTTTCCAGGAGAAGCCTTTTTCACTAACATCAGCTCCCCAGGCAGCGCAATAGCCATTTTCGATGGCGTAGTCGAGAACTTCCATTAACTCGCTCAGGGGCAGGTTGTAGGATTCACTCCAGAGCCAGTTGTCAGGGATTTCCATGATAAATGGTTTGTAAAACTCATGGTCGGTGTATGAGGTCAGTTCAACGTAGTCATCAGGATTGAGCCCGGTGCTGGCTGCATAAGACTGTGGGGTGTACTCTGTGCCTTCGTAAGCAAATTTAGCAGGATAAGCACCAAGGTAAGTATCAAGCAATGCATCGAACCCCTGATGCCAAACCGGTGTCAGTTTGCGATTGCTGTTTTTCATCACCGCATCGGTGTATGCTTTCAACACATCGTCCATTTCGCCGTGGGTGTGTTTTTCTTCTCCGATGACCAAACCGGTATATGCCTCTTCAGGAACAATACCATATTTTTTGATTACATAAACCACATCACTGAACCCTCCTCCTGGAGCCATGTTGAGGCTACCATGCAGCCTGACATATTTAACGGCTTTGTCATCGTAACAATGGCGAACAACGAACATTTCGGAAAGGTTAATTGATTTGCCACTCATCCTCAGGATTTCGGCTTCCATCAGGCCAATGCCCGAAAAACTCCAGCAGGTGCCTGAGCGGTACTGGTTTGGTACCGCGGTGTGTGGGATTTCCTTAACCATGGTAAACACATAGCCTTTTTTCTCTGTTTTTTCAGCTTCCTGCGCACTGATCAATGATGCCGTGAATAGCAATGCCATTAGCGATACAGTTAAGCGTCTGAATGTCTTCATATTACGTTATGTTAAATTAAAAATATTATTGGCGTTCAAATTTAGCAGGTTTTGCCGAAACCATGGCATCATTTACCACAGCATTTATCATTTTTGACCTGAAAACTGCATACAATGAAGACGAATGATTGGCTGACAATGAAAAAATGTCATTGACATGAAAACCGCTAACCGAAAAAAACTGCTGTTGGACCTGATCAGAAGAAAAAGAGGATCACGCCTCCAACACTGATCACAGCACCAATGATGTCCATCAGCCTTATTTTTTGTTTCATAAAATAAGCGGCCGGAGGAATAATCAATATGGGCACGATGGCCATCAAGGTGGCGGCATTGCCTGTGTTGGTGTGCTGAATGGCCACCAGCGAAAATGAAACACCAAGGAATGGTCCAAAAAATGAGCCAGAAGTGATGCCAAGCATTGCTTTTCTGTTTTTTAAGGCAATGCGGATCAGTCCTGCTTTACCGGTAAGTGCAAAGATCAATCCGAAACCGATAAACCCGGCAATGATGCGAATCTGCGTTGATGCAAAAGGGTCATATTCGCCCATTCCCAGTTTGCTGAGTACCAATCCGCCGGCCTGTCCAAGCACACCAAGAAAGGCATAGATGATGCCTTTCATGGGATAATGCATATGCAGCTTTCCGCTTTCGCTATTGCGGCTGAAGATGGTGATGCCAATGCCGGAAACAGTGAGTACCATTCCGAGTATATGTTGCATGATCATGCGTTCGCCGAGGACTAACCAGCCGATAAGTGCGGTTACCGGAGGCACAAAAGTCATGATCAGCATGGCGATGCGCGAACTGATGAGGGTGTAGGAATGAAACAGAAAATAATCGCCAAACACGAAGCCAACCAATCCCGACAGGCTTAGCCAGAGCCATGCATGGGGTGAGGCATCTGATGGCAGAAAAAACCCACGGTAGAAATAAGAGAAGACCGATAGAAAAACAAGGGCAAAACCAAGCCGTAATATGTTGACTGCGAGTGAACCTACACGCTTGCTGGCGACTTCAAACGACAATGCTGTGATGGTCCAGAAAACCGCCACAAGCAGGGCAGCCATTTCGCCTGTATAGGACTGATGCAGCATGGTGACTAATTTAAGCCGGCAAAAGTAAACCAATTCAACCTACAGAAATGAATTATTTTCGCTTAGCCAACAAAAGCAGACCTGCCTGTGGTATTAATATCTTCTGCGAGTCCTGCTTTGTCGTGGCGCGGAGGTTTTCAAACCAAGCACACCCAGCAACCCCCTTGTAACCTCACGGATAATCGTGTTGGTTACCGGGCTTTTCATGATGGTCTCGAAGGTTGTAGGTTCTGCCTTTGATGATGTTCTGTCTTTTGGTGTGCTGTCTTCGCGAGTTGTTTCATGATGAGCAATGACCTTCTGCTGCAGCATTTCAAACGCACTTTCGCGATCGATGGTTTGGTTGTATTTGTCGACAAGCCGGCTATTGCTGATTACAAGATCCATTTCGGCCGGACTGATGATGTCCATGCGCGATTGGGGAGCGCATAGCAGGCAATGCACCAGTGGGGTAGGGCTGCCTTTTTCGTTGAGGAGTGTCACAAAAGCCTCGCCAATGCCAAGTTCGGTGATGGTTTGATCAACTTCATAAAAGGCAGTAAGTGGATAATTTTCAGCTAGTTGTTTGATGTTTTTCCTGTCATTCGCTGTGAAAGCACGTAAGGTGTGCTGGACTTTCATCCCCAATTGGCTCAGTACAGCTTCGGGCACATCCTGCGGATTTTGTGTGCAGAAAAAGATGCCGACACCTTTCGAGCGGATAAGCTTTACGATGGCTTCAATCTGGCTGAGCAGGGCCTTTGAGGCCTCATTGAAAACAAGGTGTGCCTCATCGATAAAGATGACCAGTTCTGGTTGGTCAACATCGCCGCGTTCAGGGAATTTTTCATAAATCTCGGCCAGCATGCACAACATAAAGGTTGAAAACAACTTGGGTTTGCTTTGGATGTCAACCAGCCGCAAAATGTTGATGTAGCCGCGGCCGTTTTCGTCTAGGCGAGCAAGGTCCTCCACATCAAAACTTTTTTCGCCGAAAAAGACATCAGCGCCTTGTTGGTCAAGTTCAAGCAGTTTGCGCAGGATGGTGCCCACTGTGGAACTGCTGATCAGCCCGTATTCCTTTTGCACTTCCTCTTTGCCCTCGCCCGAGATGTGTTGCAACACGGCCCTGAAATCCTTTACATCGAGCAGAGGCAGACTCCTGTCATCGCAATACTTGAAGGCCAGTGAAACAAGTCCTTGCTGGGTATCGTTCAGGTCGAGGATCTTGCTGAGTAATACAGGCCCGAATTCGCTGATTGTTGCCCTGAGACGGGCACCCTTTTCATTCGAAAGGCTAAGAAACTCGACCGGATAGCTGCTGCCATGCCATTCAGTACCTATCTTTTGGTGGCGCTCCCTGATTTTGGGATTGTCATTTCCTGCCTGGGTTAGCCCACTTAAATCACCCTTGACGTCCATCAGCAACACCGAAATGCCTTTGTCTGATAACCTTTCCGACAGCATTTGCAGTGTTTTTGTTTTGCCCGAACCTGTTGCCCCGGCAATCAGTCCATGACGGGTAAACATCCTGAGGGGAGCCTGAATCTGAAGCCCTTCGATGGCTTTACCATCCAACATTGCTCCCCCTAAAACGAGCGATTCTCCTTTGAAAGCATAGCCAGCCTGGATTGCCTCAATAAATTTTGCATGGTTATTCATCCTGAAAGTTTAGGTTGCAAATTTAACCCAAATTGCACACTGTAAAAGTGCAATCGAATTTTAGGGTCAATCAAACGAGTTAAGCTATAAGCCTTACAACACAAACTTAATGCCTTGTGCAAAAGGCAATTCGGTGCTGTAGTTGATGGTGTTTGTCTGCCTGCGCATATACACTTTCCAGGCATCGCTACCCGATTCACGACCACCTCCTGTGTCTTTTTCACCACCGAATGCGCCACCAATCTCAGCACCAGAAGTGCCGATATTGACGTTGGCAATGCCACAATCAGAACCTTCGTGCGAAAGAAAGCGCTCAGTTTCGAGCATATTCGTGCTGAAAATCGCAGACGAAAGTCCCTGAGGCACATTGTTGTGCATGGCGATTGCCTCATCGATGGTTTTGTATTTCATGAGGTAGAGTATGGGGGCGAATGTTTCTTCCTGCACGATGTGATAGTGGTTTTCGGCTTCGGCCAACACAGGCTTTACGTAGCATCCTGATTCATAGCCCGGGCCGCTGAGCACGTCTCCACCGGTGAGTATCCTGCCTCCTTCTTTCAGCAGTTGCTCCTGTGCAAACCGAAATGCCTCCACTGCGCCCTTGTCGATGAGCGGACCAACGAGCACATTGGGATCGAGCGGACAGCCAATCCTGACCTGTTCGAAAGCAGAAATGAGTTGATCCCTGAACTTGTCGTACACAGATTCGTGAATGATGAGCCTTCGGGTGGAGGTGCATCGCTGGCCGGTGGTGCCAACAGCGCCAAAAACGGTAGCACGAATGGCCATATCGAGATTTGCGTTTTCGGTGACCACAATGGCATTGTTTCCACCAAGTTCAAGCAGGGTGCGTCCGAGGCGTTCGCCCACAATACGGCCAACTCGGCGGCCAACAGCAGTGCTGCCTGTGCATGAAATCAAGGGTAGGCGCTTGTCGGCAAGGAAATTGTCGCCGATATGTTTTGAGCTGCCAATGATGAGGTTGGTAACGCCTTCTGGCACATTGTTCCGTTTCAACACGTCGGCAATGATGTTGTGAATGGCCACTGCACACAAGGGTACTTTGGAGCTGGGTTTCCATACAACCACATTGCCTGTTACAAGGGCTAGCATGGCGTTCCATGCCCAAACAGCTACCGGAAAGTTAAAGGCAGTGATCACACCAACGATACCCAGTGGGTGATACTGGTCATACATGCGGTGTTTTGGCCTTTCGCTGTGCATGGTTGAGCCATATAGCTGACGCGAAATTCCCAGGGCGAAATCAGCGATGTCGATCATTTCCTGTACTTCTCCCAGGCCTTCCTGGTAGATTTTCCCCATTTCGTAACTGACCATCCTGCCGAGGTCTTCTTTGTAACGGCGAAACTCGTTGCCCATCTGTCGCACGATGTCGCCCCTTTCGGGAGCGGGAATCATCCGCCACACCTTGAAGGCTTCCTGGGCTTTTTCCATAATGGTTTCGTAATCGTCCCATCTACCCTGTTTTACACTGGCGATAAGGCGGCCATCGCATGATGAAAATGAATCGAGCAGGGCACCATTTGTTTCAATCCATTCGGCACCTGTGCTGGCACCCAAATTTACAGGTTTAATGCCTAACCGGTCAAGGGCCGGCCTGATGTCGCAGGTTGGGCAGATTTGTTGCATTTGCATAAGTGTTGTTTAATAAAGGTTAGTCGATGAGTATTGTTTTTGAAAGCACGTCGGCGGGTAGTCCTTTGCAACTGTTTACTTTGGCAGGATAAATGGGCTCCTGGCCGCAGCCCTTAATGATCTTTCCACCTTTTGTAGGGTCAAGTAGCCAGGAAATGAATGTCCAGGCTGCTTCCTGATGTGGAGCATCATTGAGGACGGTAATGGCATAGGTGATGGCTTCTCCCTGAACATGGATGACTTCGTCAGGCGTTTTTCCCCTGATGTCGACAGATGCGGTAGCATACCAGGCGTTCAATTCCGGTTTCGATAAATTGATGGAATCGGGTAAGGCTACAAAGTTAAGTCCATGTTGTTTTGCGACGCTTTTGTAGATTAACACATAATCGATGGTATTAGTTTCAAGCAGCGAAACAAGATCGGTTTCCTTTGGCCTCACATAGCAGTGGTCGCCTGTCAGCAAGCGATCTACAATGCTGTCCTGTGCGTAAAATCGTTCGGCCAGTTCAAGGCACAGGCGGGAACGGTAACCACAGGGATCAGCGTCGGGATCCGACACGCCGATATTTACCTTTGGCCGCTTCAGAATTTCGAGCCAGTTTTCGGTGCTCACCTCTTTGGCATAAGCTGAATGGTCAGTATAGGCTAGCACCAGCGAATTGGTGGCAAAACGGATGTTGCATGAGGCGTAATCAGGGATCAGAAACTGGTCAATGACCACATAGTCTGATGAAGCCATGATATCAGCATCCCGGTGAAGGTCAGTGATTTTTCTTGCCGAAGCAACTGACCCTGCTGCTTCAGTCACAAGTTTCATCTCCGGATAGTCATCACTGAAAGCCTTGCTGAGCTTATGCAATGGCATACTGAGGCTTCCTGCGTGGAAAACGATGATTTCTTCCTTTCCCTGCCGGTTGCTGCATGCTACTGAAGTGAATAACAACAGGAAACCTAGAATTGGCTTTGTGATATGGGGTATTTTCATTCAGGTTTAAGTTTTGCTTTGAACGCGTTAAAGGCTTCTTCCACACTGTCGTCGAAGGTTTGTTGCAGGGCGTGATAGGCTTCGAGCAACCTGAGGGCTGCAGGTGTCAGTGCCGAATTCCCGCCATCTTTGCCTCCCCGTTGCTTGTCAGTCAGGGCATAACCCAGTATTTCTTCGGCCTTTTCGAGGTCGCCCCAGGCTTTGCGATAGCTGATTTTTTGTACGTCGGCAGCAGCCTTCAGCGAACCAAGCTCACCAATTTCAATAAGCAAGCGATAGGTTGTTTCATCAATCATGCCATCGCCGGTAATGCCTGAAAGCCAAATTTTGTAGTTCAAAAAGACGTCTTTCTTGCTGAGTCTGGGTGGTTTGTCATCGTCCATAAGTGGGATTTTTTGAATTGTAAAAATACACAGATTTTCGATATGACTCTTATTGCATATCGAAAATCAAACCGAAAAAAACTTGGTTACGTCAGACAAAGGTTTCCGTACTGAACGGCAATAGGCTATAAACGAAGTTATTATACACAAAAAAAAGCCGCCCTTTGGGGGCGGCTTCACGTTTTAGTCTGGTTCAGACCTATCCAATTAACACTAATCTTCCTGGTGAGGTGCAACCAATTCAACCAACTCTGGTAAGTCCATGCCCAGGGCTTTCAGGTGTGATATTTTTGGAACGCCATTTTTCGTCCAGCCACGGCGGTTGTATACGGCATCGAGCAATTGCTCGTATCGGTTTTCGCGGTACTCGCGCATTTTGGCCATTTTTTCGCGGGTGGTTTTGCCACTAGGTTCATAGCCAACAACTTCTTTCAGCTGTTTGTCGTAACGTTCGGCGCGTGATTCATATTCTTCAACAGTCACCGGACCTGCAGCGCGGTAAGGTTGGGCATCATATTTCCGCACACCAAATCCACGGCGCAGGTTAAATATGCGTTGGAAGTTGTATACGCGTTCTGATTGGCGGATCATTTCGTGCTTATCGAATTCCTTGCCAGTCACGGCCTTATAGATTGTCACATAATTATCGACATGTTCAGGAACCTTTGCAGGTTCTGCTGTTTCGTGGTTGTTTTCAGGCTCCACGTCATTCCATGGAAGTTTGCACAAGCCTACAAGCCCGAACCATGTGCGGAACATGGGGAAGTAGTGCAGTGCTTCGGCTTTGGCTTCGAAAGTTGGAATCTGGTTATTGACCATATCCATGAAGATAAGCCAGGCTTCGTCGTGCTGCGGACCTTTGTTGGTCATTGCGTAACCGCCTTGCTGTGCCAGAGATTCCTTGCTCACATACTGGCTGTATTCGAGACCTTTGTTTTCCATGCCGATATCCTGCATGAAACCCGGGTCACCCCAGCCATTGTCGGCAAATAGTTTTTTCAGCTTGCGTACACCCATTCCGGCGGTTACGCCAAAGCCTTCGCCACGACCAAGCTGGTGCAGTAGTTCCATGGCGGCATCGGCATTGCCAAAATTCAGCTTCAGGCCACCGGTGCGTTCTTCATTCAGGATGCCGTTTTCGTAGCATTCCATGATGAATCCGAGGATGGTTCCCCAGGTGATTGTACAAATGCCATAGGTGTCGCAATAGAAGTTGGCTTCGAGGGTAAAGTCGGGGTTGAAAATACCTGCAATTGAACCCAGTGAAGAGGTTGTTTCATATTCAGGACCGTCGATGATCACCTTGCTTCCCATATAAGGACCGGTGCGCAAGAGGTAGTCATCGACACCTTTGGCGCAGGCCATATTGCAACCTATCCAGCAACCATCGGGTATGCCCTGGGTGAATTTCGATTTCCATACCTCACCATGAATTTTGTCGGCTTCGGGATGGTTGCCAAACTTGAAATTATGTACGGGAAGCAGGTCGTAATCGTTCATTACATTGGTCAGGTGGGCAGTTCCCTTGGTGCGCATTTCGGCCTGTTTGTCGTCGAGTTCGCGCATCTCCCTGTTGAACTTCTGGCCACGTTCCATGATGGCTTTCAGGTCAATCACATTGTTCAGATTGCCTTTAACACCAGGAATCTTGGCTACGAGGGCCTTGATCTTTTTGTCGCGGAATACAGTTCCAATGCCACCACGGCCAGCTTGTTTAAGCCTTACTTTTTTGCGCTTCGAATCATAGAAGCTGAAGTTAAGCATCCCGATGAGGGAATGATCGGCTGCTGTTCCGGCTGATACAACGGCTATATTTTTCTTGTCTTTTTCATCGTCGGCATACATATCCGTGAGCACCTCGGCAAGCACATGACTATCGATCGGTTCGGCTGGAGCAGCAAGCACTTCGATCACATGGTTCACGCCATCAATAAACAGGATGACATCTTCGCTGGCCTTGCCCTGAAGCTCAATGGCATCGAAGCCTGAGAATTTCAGGAAGGGACCAAAGAATCCACCTACATTGCTGTCCATGACTGAGTCAGTTTGTGGCGAAAGGGCCACACAAATCGATTTTCCTGTTCCGGAATACTGGGTGATGCCGCCGATGGGACCGGAAGAGATGATGATCTCATTATCAGGATCGTTCCATTTGGTGGTTGGGGTAGTGGCATCCCACAGCAGCCTGAGTCCGTAGCCTCGGCCACCGATGAATTTTTCCTTCATCTGTAAAGGAACATTTTTTGCAGCTAAGTGGTTGTCCGACAGGTTAACGTACAAGATTTTATCTGTGTAGCCTTTATCAAGTGGCGTCCAATCGTATTTCCAGCTTTTCAGCAGCTTATGCTTCTGTTTGATTTCGGCAATTTCCATATTCCGGGTTTTATTAGATACGTTTGTTATTTAATTCACAAAAATACTAAATTGCATTCAATTTTCACATTTAATTCATTCAATAATAGCAATATGCACTAGATTGCATATCGAAAGAGCCGGTATTAAGGCTTTGCGGCCTATGTGATTAGCAGAATATTTAGAATGGTTATAAATTTCCGACTGCTAAGCACCCGTGGCCCGACTGGCGATTTGCCATTGCGCTGTGTTTAGAGAGGAGCGTGAATGAATAACTAGTAGCAATTTCTACTTCGGAAGATGAAAGAAGCAAATAACCGATGCATTGCTTATTTTTGCATCAACTAACAATGCAGAGAACATGACCGCAACAGAGATCAGGCGAAGGCTGGCACAAAAGACCGTAGGCGTTGCCGGTTGTGGTGGCCTGGGTTCAAATGCTGCCATGGCGCTTGCCCGAATAGGACTGAAACATTTCGTGCTCGTCGATTTTGATGTGGTGGAGGAGAGCAACCTCAACCGGCAGTATTATTTCAGAAACCAACTTGGCGAAAAGAAAGTAAAGGCCTTGTCGGACAATATGCTGGCTGTCGACAGCAGCCTCAACATTACCGCCTGGGATTTGCGGCTGGAAGCTGACAAGGTGAAGGAAATTTTTGCCGGCTGTGACCTGATTATCGAAGCTTTCGACCGTGCCGATGCCAAGCAGATGCTTGTCGAGAGTGTGCTGAGCAGCCTGAAAGATAAAATCCTCATCATGGGCCTGGGCATGGCCGGTGTGGGCAAATCGGAACTCATCAGGCAGGAGCAGTGGGACGAACAGGTGTATGTTTGTGGCGATTTGGTATCGGAAATTGATGAGGAACTTCCGCCGCTTGCACCCCGTGTGGGTATTGTAGCCAATATGCAGGCTAACCTCGCCCTTGAACTGTTGTTGCGCGAATAATTAAATGACCATATGCAGATTATACTAAACAATACGCCTGAAACAATCCCGGGCGATGAAATGACGGTGAATGAGCTTATACGCTATAAGAACTTCACATTCAGGTTGCTTGTGACCAAGGTAAACGAACAGCTGGTGAAGACCGATCAGCGCGACCAAGCAAAGGTACGCAGTGGCGACAGGGTTCAGGTGCTTCACATGATTTCAGGAGGCTGATGAAGACTAAAGGAAGCTGCAAGAGACAACTAAACCTTTTATTTACCTGTTTTTTACGATGATGAGGCTTGAGTCGCGGTCAGTCATGAGCACCGGGCTTTCGGGTATTGTCCGCAAGAAATCATCCACAGCCTGCATCAGTCCGGGCCATTTTGGATTGTAATCGTGTACAACCAGCACACCACCTTTAACAAGCAGGGGGTAAAACCAGGCTAGTCCTTCTGCTGTTGGTTTTTCCAGGTCAACATCGATGCTTACGAGAGCAAATTCAAGCGTATCGCTCAACTGCGCTTTCACCTCACTGAAGTTTCCTGCGTGGTAATGAATATCGGGCTGATTGCCCAACTTGTTTTTTACAAAACTGAGGCTGGTGTCAGCAAAGTTGGCAGTGGTATAGGTGCCAGCCTCACCTGATTCATCCTTAAGGTCGTCAGCGCGAAAGCCGCTGAATGTATCGAACAGGTGTAAAGGCCGGTCTGGTGCCAGCTGGCGAAGCAAGGCTGCTGTCTGCCCGCGGTAAACACCCAATTCGGCAATGGCTCCGGAAATCCCCTCATGCTCAAGACGGTTTAGCTGTAACCAAAACAACATGAAGCGGTCTTTGTCGGGGTAGCTGCGGTAGAGCGATCTCACCGACTTACTGACCAGACCCGATTTGAGTGAAGTAACCCACAAACCGGGCTTTTTGTCATGTCCTTTGGCCCAGTCCCACAGATAAATAAGTGCAAACACAATGAGTGTCAGGATGATTGCGCCGTTCAGCAAGTCGTAAAATCCCATATAAAGCGTGTACTTGTTCACGCAAAGGTAGTCATTTCAATGTGTTGAAAGGGTGAAAATGACCGGAGTGCAAGACAGTTGCAATGCGGGTAAAGTCAGGTTTGTTTCCCTTGGGGCAGGAACTTTGGTTTTTAAGTTTCCTTTGATGAATCTGGAATTAGGTGATGACTGCCGGTGCTTGTGTTGATCATGTGAAAAATGTTTTGTTACCTGGGCCAATAAGGCAATGTTTTCTTAATTTTGCCGCAAAGGCGGGCATAGCTCAGTGGTAGAGCATTAGCTTCCCAAGCTGAGGGTCGTGGGTTCGAGCCCCATTGCCCGCTCAACATCAATCAGGCTTCCGAAACCGGAAGCCTGATTTCTTTTTTGATATCTGGATTGAATAAGTGAGTCTTTTCAATGCCCTTGGAGTGGAGGTGTTACAACGAAAACCAGCAATTGATCAAAAAGATTATTCAATTCCTGTTGGTGACTTGCCCAGGGGCATATACTATCATACAATTTACTCCGTAAACAATTCTCCCTTTTCGGGAAAATTAGTGTTGGAGTGAAAAGGCGAGCTGTTCTCATTAAAACCATTTTACACAGGCTTCAAATGATGTTTAACCCGATGCAACTGTTATCCCTTGCGGCCTGTGTATGCTGGCACACAAAAACACATCTGCCACCGGGCTTGTGTTATAGGTTAGTTTAACCAGTTTTTTTTAAATCCAGATAAAATAATTGGATCATTCAACAAATTGAATCCTGTCAGCTAATTGTGTGAAATATTCGACTGACCAGATATCCATCTCAGCAAGGTTTTTAATGAATGGCCTTAAGTCAGCCTTTACAGCATCCATATTTGTTTTCGAAATTTTGTGTTTAAGCAATGGCACGAAATTTTCCCTTGTCAAGGGCTCCTTGTCAACGGATGAGGACTCAACGACTCTTTGGTATAAATGATTAAAATTCAATGGAGTGTTATTTCTGACATACCATTCAAAATCATACCAGTCACGCCCTTTTACCCGGGTTTTCCAGTTTCGGAAAAGCAAGGCATGCATCTTACCCGCATATAAATCGGGCAGCGAATAGCAGCGGGTCATAAAAGAGAAAGGCAAAAGCGATAATTTCTGTTCGGTCGAAAACTGACCAGGAGGGTGTAAATCAACCTCAAGTTTGATTTTTATCTGAGATTCTGATGTAAAACGAAGGTTGTAAACCGATGTGTCTTCTTTCAGAAATGCTGATTCAATGTTGCTTCTTTTTTTTGTTTCCTTTTTTTCAATGATTACACTCCTTCCAAGTGCCTTAAATTCATTTTCGACTGCTTCAGAATAATGCGCTATACTGAAGGTGTCGTCAGCCCGGAGCAACGAAAAATCCATGTCTTCCGAAAAACGGTTTAAGCCATGAAAAATGCGAAGACATGTACCCCCATAAAAAGCAGCTTTGTTGAAAAATCCTCCTCTTTGCAAACCTGCAAGCGTAATTTGCTGCATTACTTCATGCAAGGCATTGGAGTGGTCAGCAGCAGTTTGTGCCTTGTATGGGGCTAACATCTGGTCGAATATGTTCATTAATTCAGAAGTTTATACAGTTGAAGGAGTTCTGTTCTCTTTTTGCCAGTTTCGATGCATTGCTTCACAACATCAGCATCAAACACTTCAATGGCTGAAACATCGATTCTTAGATCCTCTTCAAGGTAGGTTTGCATCGCTTTTACCGATTGCAGCCGAAGCCTTTTTGAGGTAATAATCATATCACAGAGTGCCTTTTCCGGTGAAGCAATCAGGTATGCCAGTTTGCTGTCAATAACTTTTGTGCGGATACCAATCCTGTAATAATCAGTTGTTGCGGTTACATATTCGAAGTTACCAATGGGATTGGTGAAGTTCCTTGCCCGTTTTATCGTCATCGAACGGGTAGTATGCACCCTTTCCGGGATGAGTTTGTAAAGCGACAATGCCTTCTCGAACGATATATATGACGGCCCATACAAATGATTGGCAATCAATTCGACCGAAAGTGCCTGACGGTGAACCTGGGGAGACACAACAAATAATCCTTTCTTCAGGCGGATCAGTTCTCCTTTCTTTTCGAGGGAGGCAACCTTGTCGGCAGGCGACTTGTAGCCTTCAAATACCGAGGCCAGGGTAGCAAAATCGATCGGGATTATTCCAAATTGTTCAAGGATGTTCATCGGTTTTGTGGTTCTAAACGAAATGTAAAAATAGTTATTCTTGCACACATAATCGTAATTATTTCGGTTATGTGTACAAATATTGCTATAATCACAAGCTCCAGTCAGTACATTTGCGAAAGCCTTTGTTATTATCATGGGATTCCAATTGGTGGCGAAGCTATTGCCTGAGAGCAATTTCTGGAACTGAATTTATTTAATTAACCTTTGCTTTTTCAACTGAGTTCAATATGGTATATACATTAGTTATCAGCGAATTAAGCTTCATCCGGGCATCGATAAAAATCCTTCAAAACCACCTGATCCAGTTATTCTTAGTTTGTTAAGCTGTGTGGATTGATCAGTCTATTAAAATCGTCACACTAAAACAATAACCAAGCGGATAAGGTGAATTCACTTGACATGAATCTGAAATGGTTCGAAAGGCCGTTTTTATGGAATTTCCTGGTTTTAAATGCATGATGTTTAAATCAGTACTGGTTTTTGTACCTTAGCCTGTTGTATGGCAGGGTCCATCAATTCCTCAGTTATGAAAACTTATGTTGTTTTATTGACCCGGTTGTTTCGGGACCTGTGTGGCTTAGACCTGGATTAGCTCCTTAATTTTCGCCATCAGCACATTGCGCTTGAATGGTTTGCTGATGAAATCGTTGCAACCGCATTCGAGTGCTTTGTTCTTGTCGGCCAGGGCATTATACGCTGTAAGTGCAATAATGGGCAGCTCGGGTAAAAACTCACGGATGCGTCTGGTGGCTTCATAACCATCCATTTCCGGCATCTTGATGTCCATCAGCACAAGGTCAATCTGGGGGTTGGCAACACATTGGGCCACGGCTTCGAGGCCTGTCTTGGCCCTAATGACTTTCATGGGTGTGTCGAGGAAGATCACTTCCATCAGGGTGAAGTTCGAGTCTTCGTCTTCTGCAACCAGGATGGTCTTTGACTGGTTCAGCCGGTCGATGGTTTGCTGGGGCATCTCAGTCAATGCATCGGCATCACCTTTGACATAGGGGATAGTGAAATAAAATGTTGATCCTTCACCTGATGCTGAACGCAGCCAGATCTTTCCTCCAAGAAGCTCCACATAGGCTTTCGAGATCGACAATCCGAGTCCGGATCCGCCGAAAAGCCGGGTAGAAGTTGTTTCTACCTGACGAAACCGCTTGAAGATTTCATCGTGCAGCTCAGGTGCAATACCGATGCCTGAGTCCCTGACATAGAATTCGAGCGTGTTTTCGTGCAAGGCGTAGCCAAACTCCACTGTTCCTTTCATGGTGAATTTCAAGGCGTTGCCGATGAGGTTGGTGAGCACTTGCGAAAGCTTGATTTCGTCTGTGGTGATGAGTGCTTCATGGTAAGGAAGCGGCGTGCTGTACCTGAGTTTCACATGGGGGTTGGGTGACTTCATCAGGAACTGCTCATACACCATGGTGCAGAGGTCGTTCAGGTTAACGGGGTTTTCAAAAAGTTTTTCCTGTCCGGCCTCGATGGTAGCCATGCTGACAATATCAGAAATGATCGAAAGCAGCTGATGACTGCTGTTGACAATGATTTCGGCAAACTTCTTCCGCTCGTGAGGCAGGGTGTCGGGCTCGTTGAGGTACTCGGCAAACCCTACGATGGCGTTCATCGGTGTGCGAATCTCATGAGAGATATTGTGCAGAAACGCGGTTTTCAGCCGGTCGCTTTCTTCTGCTGCGTCGCGGGCAACAACCAGGTCGTCGAGGATGCGTTTCTTTTCGGTGATGTCTTCCATCACGAGGATGAAGTTGCTTATTTTCCCGTCAGGTTGTTGCATGCCCGAAATGGCTACTTCTTCGAAAAGCCGCGTGCCATCTTTTTTTCGGTTGGCAAACTCACCTTTCCAGGTGCTGCCGCTATGCAAGGTGTCCCACATATTTTTGAAAGCGCCTGCTTCGAGGTGGCCGGGATTAAAAATGATCGGTTTCCTGCCTTTCACATCGTTGAGCGAATACTGGGTAAGCGATACAAACTCGTCATTAACAAACTCAATATTTCCTGACTCATCCGTAATGACAATGGAAACCGGACTCTGCTCGATGGCTTTTCCAAGGGTTTTGATCTGCGCTTCATGCCTTCTTCTGTCGGAAACATCACGGATAACACCTTCGTGGAAAACAATTTGTCCGGCATCATCATAGGTATACCAGCCATGGTCTTCGACCCAGACTTCGTTCCCGTCTTTTTTTCTAAGACGGTACAAAATCAGTTCGTTATTAAGTCCTTCGATGGTTTTTATTTCACGCTCCTTCGGATCGAAATACAGTTCCTTCGCGATATCAATCCCAATCATTTCTTCCTTGTTATCAAACCCAAGGATTTTTACCATGGCCGGATTCACATCGATGATGCGGCCATCGTGGGTGGTTTTGTACACCCCATCAGGCATCTTTTCAATCAGGATACGGTACATCTCTTCACTTTTTCTGAGCGCCTCAGCGGCCTGCTTTTGCTCGGTAATGTCGCGAATGATGCCGCCAATGCCTTTTTTGTCGCCCTTGAGTTTCAGCGGAAACTTTGTTGTTTCATAGTACCTGCCTCCCAATTGCTCCTCAACGGTAAAAACGCTGTCAGTATGAAGGGCCTTTTGATCGGAAGAGATGCACGGATAGATTTTTGATCTCTCCGCGAGCTCGAAATCAGTTCTATTGATGAGTTCTTCTTTGGTCTTGCCAAAGAAATCGGCCATGGCCTTGTTGGCCAGCACATACCTGAACTGATCGTCTTTCACAAACATCATATCCACATTGGTGTTGATGAAGGTGTTTTGACGCTCTTCACTTTCCATCAGGGCCATTTCTGCTTTTTTCTGACGCGAGATATCACTCATGATATGCACAGCTCCTGTGAGTTTACCGTCATCATCAAAGATGGGATCGACCAAGATCTGAAAAACACCTTCGTCGATTGCGATTTCCATGGTTTCACGCTGTCTGCTAACAGCTGCTTTTCTGAAAGGGCAACCATCGACAGGGCATTGTGATTTGTGTACAAGGCAGAAGCATTTCTGGTGAAACAAACTGCTGTTTTCGCTATGTTGCAATTTCGAAAAGGCTTTATTGCTCATCACGATTCGCTGCTCTGCGTCAAGCAAAACGATGGCATCCTGAATGGTATTAAAGGTTTTATGCCAATTAGCGGAAGCCTGTCTTAGTTTCTGGTCGGCCAGCCTACGTTCAGAAACATCGCGGATCACACCTTCATGATAGAGCGTTGTGCCTGTTTCATCCTGGGTGTACCAGCCATGATCCTCAACCCAGATTTCTGAGCCGTCTTTTTTGCGCATCCTGAATTCACCCAGTTCTTCATTAATCTCATCCAGGGTGAGGCTTTCGCGCTCATCAGGACTAAAATACAACTGCCGCTTAATATCGACTGCCAGCAGCTCTTCCTTGCTGTCGTAACCTAACATTCGGACCATGGCTGGGTTCACATCGATGAACTTGCCGTCGTGGGTGCTTTTGTACACACCATCGGGCATTTTCTCGATCAGTGTGCGGTAGGTGGCTTCACTTTCCTGCAAGGCTTCCTGTGCCATAACACGGTCAGTAATCCCCGTAAACATACCGATAGATCCTTCATAGGTGCCCTCGTGTGAGAATTTGGGTGAAGACGAAACGAGGGTCCAGATTATGGATTTGTCCTTCCTGATCAGCCGACGTTCGTAGGTTCCAAACTTGCCATCGTTGCGCTCTTTTTCGATATCAAGCACAATACCAACCTCTTCGGGCAGGATAAGGTTGGTGTAAGGCATCCCGATAAGCTCATCTACTTTGTAACCGAGCATATCGGCCATTTTCTGGTTCACATAGGTTACATACAGCTGGGCATCAGCCCCCATGATGCCTTCGTTGGCGTTGTCGAATAAGGTCCTGAATTTTTCTTCGCTCTCAACCAGTGCCCTTTCAGTTTCGCGTTCGCTTGATTGATCACGAAACACAAGCACAACTCCTGATACTTCACCTTTGTCATTTATTATTGGAGCGCCGCTATCGGCTATCGGCCTTTCAGTTAAGTCTTTGGCTATAAGCAAAGTGTGATTAGCGAGCCCAACTATGGTGCCTTCTCTGAGTACAATATCCACAGGACTCGCAACTTTATGTCGGGTGTCTTCGTTGATGATATTGAAGACTTCATTGAGTTTTATACCGATGGCCTCATCTTCTGTCCACCCGGTAAGTGTTTGGGCCACTGGATTGATGTGGGTAATACAGCCGTTATTGTCCGTAGTAATCACGCCATCGCCAATGCTGTATAATGTGGCACGAAACAATTCAGCACTCTTCGATAACGCCTCTTCAGCTAATTTGCGTGAACTTATTTCCTCTTTAAGCAATTCATTTTGAAGTTCCAGTTTTTGCTGCATCTGTCTGATCGAAAGATGAGAGCCTACCCTTGATAGCACTTCTTTTGGGTGAAATGGTTTACTTATAAAATCGATCCCTCCTGCATCAAAGCCTTTAACTTTGGAAGTTTCGTCCTCAAGCACCGAAATAAAGATCACTGGAATTGAACGTGTATTTTCGTCAGTTTTTAGCTGCCTGCAAACCTCGTATCCATCGATCCCAGGTAATTTAACATCCAGCAGAATCAGATCAGGATGCCTTGCTTTTACACTTCTGAGGGCAAGCTCCCCACTATTGGCTGGTCTTGCTTTATAGCCTCCAGTATGCAGTATTTCAACCAACAATTCCAGATTGGCTTTGGTATCATCTACAATAAGTATCTCTGCCTGTTCAACAAATGTGTTTTCTAAGTCATTCATTCTTGCTGGGGATCAATTGTGGGTTCAAAAATAGTGAGTAATTCCTGATACTGCATGTTTTTTACCATGGTCCGAAGTTTGTCAGTCAATTGCTTGTCAATGGCATCAACCTTTGAAATGGCCATATTGCACAGCTGATCATCCAATAATTCTGCTCCCCGCTGAAGCTCTTTGATGAGCTGGGGCGGTAATTTAGCAAGATCATCTGCAGTAAGTAATGTTGTATCAGGCTTTGCAGGTTTAATTGCCATTTCACTAAAACGAAGCCTCACACCCAGATGCTTAGTGATTGCATTATAAATTTCGATTTCGCTGTAAGGTTTGCGGATAAAATCATCACAGCCTGCTTCAAGTATCAGATTTCTTTCCTGCTCAAGTGCATGCGCTGTCACTGCAACAATCTTTGACTTTGAAAGCATTTCATTGGATCGGATGATGCGTGTGGCTTCAATGCCATTCATAACAGGCATGCGCATATCCATGAAAATCAGATCAGGGTGCCATTGTTCGCATTGTTCAACTGCCTCCTTGCCATTCATTGCGGAACGTAGTTGAAAACCCATTGGTTGAATTAATTTGAGAAGCAGTAGTTTATTTTCGGGCTGGTCTTCCACGATCAGTATGCGGTAATCTGTTTGCCCTTCGGCAATAGCGGCCAATTGTCCCATGTGATGATGCGTTGACGTTGGCTTGGTGCTGAGTGTTTTTACCGGAATTTCAAAATAGAAAACTGATCCTTTGTTTAGTTCACTTTTCACGCCGATTTCACCCTGCATTAACTTAACATTTTGCTTGCTGATGGCGAGACCAAGGCCTGTTCCAGGTTCACGGCTGTATTGATTTTCAAGCTGAACAAAAGCCGTAAAAATACGTTGGAGATTTTCTTCAGCAATACCAGGGCCGGTATCGGAAACTTCAAACCTGAGCATGTGGGCAACCGATGATAAATCATTTGATCTTGAAACGCGCAAGTTGATGCTGCCTTTTTGGGTAAATTTAATCGCGTTTCCGATAAGATTAATTAATACCTGTCGCAGCTTCCCGGCATCAGCCATAATGAATTCTGGCAATTCATCACTTAATTCAATGGAGAAATCAAGCCTTTTTTCGATCGCTTTAACAAACATCAACGACTTTATTTCATCAATGAGTTGTAATAGTTCTGTTTCCTTCTCTTCGAGCTCGATATGACCTGATTCTATTTTTGATATGTCTAAGATGTTGTTGATGAGGTTTAATAAATGCTCCCCACTTCGACTGATAATGTTAAGATAGGAAATCTGTTCTTTGGTAACACCAGGTTGATCGCGTAGCAAACTTGAAAAACCAAGAACAGCGTTAAGAGGTGTGCGCAGCTCATGGCTCATGTTCGACAGGAAAACACTCTTGGCTTTGTTTGCTGCTTCAGCCTGTTGCTGTGCCATATGGGCTTTCAGTTGTGCCCGGCGCATTGTTTCGGCAACAACTGAAATGAGGATCGAACTAAACAAAAAGACCCCAAACGCAAAAGTTTCCACGTACGACATTTGGCCATGCTGAATCCAATAAAAACATAATAATGCGGATAGTAAAGTGCTAAATAGCCCGGCAGAAAGTCCGCCTATAATTGCAGCGCCCATGACGGTAGGATAGAAGGTAAGGTAGGCAAGACCCCTTCCAAGGTCACTCAGGAAAACAAGTCTGAATCCTGCACCAATAGCGATCAATGCAAGGGCCACAAGGTAGGGCTTAAAAAAACGAAGCGCATTACTCATCCTGCCCGGACAATAAAGTTTTGCATTGGTTGAATTTAGCCTCTCATGCTTGATAATGTACGGATGCTCAAAGTTATAATATTAATTCAATGCCGTATTGAAGAGCCCTGACAATTTCATGCCAATTTCGTTATAAATATAAGAAAGACAATACGATAAGGTTAAAATCATACTTTAAGAATTGATTGCTTTTTTGAAAGTACTTCATCATGAAACAAGCCGTATCAAGATAATCAGAAGGGTCATTTTGGATCCAGGTATAAATTATGCATTATGGTGAGTTGATCGTTGATATTCTAAATCAGATATTCAGATTTATTGGGTGCAAGATTTCGATTTTGAAGCAGTTAAAACCGAAAGCCATAATCCGAAAACAAAAAAGCCACTGTTAATGTGGCTTTGGTGAAGTAGTGGGAGTTGAGGGATTCGAACCCCCGACCCTCCCGATTTGAAGTCGGGATGCCTGAACCAGCTAACCAATAAGTTTTTCAATCATTTTCCTGCTTTTCCATTTTTTAATTTCTCTTTCACGCTTTGCTGCAGCAGCTTTATTATCAGCATGCTCAAGATAAACAACACGCCAATCCTTAGCCTTAGCTGAAAAACCTTTATGGTTAGAGAGATGTTTTCGCAGCCGTACTTCGATGGAATCCACAGTAGAACCGATGTAGAATTTGTTCAATGAATCTGAAAACAGGATGTAAGTGAAAGCCATAATACGTAAAACAAAAAAGCCACTGTTAATGTGGCTTTGGTGAAGTAGTGGGAGTTGAGGGATTCGAACCCCCGACCCTCCCGACTTGAAGTCGGGATGCCTGAACCAGCTAACCAATAAGTTTTTCAATCATTTT
>JAHIUX010000071.1 GCA_018816765.1 Bacteroidota bacterium | reverse complement strand
GTTTTTCCGATCATTTTCTGCAAGCTTTTGATATAAAATTACGCTTTTTCTTGCAGTTTTGAACATCAAAAAATATCAGTTATTAACATTAATATGTTGAATATCAACAATCTAAAATCTTATTAAGGATCGACTAATTAACGTACATTGTCCAGGTTGGCGCTTCATATGTGTTATTACTAAAATAAACGTACACATCATTTGACACAGTAAATCCCTGTCCACCATATCCTGGCTTTGGAAGCATATGAATAATTCCATCATAACCGTTTGTCCAAACTGTGCAGGAAGTCATTTCCTTACTATGTTGAATACCAACAGTATTCCTATCAAGATCAATATCAGTTAATGTACAATTTGTTGATATTAGAGTATTAAAATTAAAAGAATACGGGCACCCTTTATTACCATTATAATTCTGTTGAATTGTACCATAAGATGCACACGGCGTCATTTGAACTTCATTTTCAATTCTTCCAAAAATTGTCAGTCCAAAAAGTAATAAAGGAATAATTGAAATAATAAACAATTTGTTAATTTTCATATGAAATGAATTTAAAATTAATAATTTGAAAATGACTCCATTAAATAATCTGGATTTCAAAAATCCAAATTCACCACTATGAAGGAGTCTGATTTAACCATAGTGGGGCTAAAACACATTAATTAAAAGGAATTATTGTAATCATCTCAACCTTCTTTATTATTACCTTGATTCATTGATTATTACATAACCTTTCAATCTCTATTCAATTACAAATATGAAAGCATATAAAGAGCAATCCTGCTACCCATCACAAACGAAAATAATCAATGAAAAATCGGCAGTATATTTCAATTTCTATACATTAGTAACAGAAAACACTGAAAACGCACATCACTTTAACATAATTATTTCAAATAAATCTTAATGATTTGATTATATGTGCATTAAAAAAATGAGATAATTTCTAACTTACCCGATAAAATAATTTCTATCATCGCTTGAAGCCTAAGATCATACAAGAAAGCTTAATAAAAAACTTGACTTTTCCCTGCTTTTTAACGGTACACATTGTCGCCAGCATATCTTTGTTAAATCATAAATGTCCGCTTTGAAGAAAATCGGAAATTTGGTTTGTCAATTAAAAAAAGCCATTCCTATCCGAATTGAACATTTTTGCTATCTTTGCCATAAGTTTAAATTCATACATTTGAATAATTATTCTATTCATTAAACCTCAAACACGATGAGAAAACTTTTACTAAGCGCTTTGGCCACAATCTTTAGCATAGGATTAATGGCCCAGACTCCTCTGCAACACCAGGCTGACCGGCTGAGCAAAATCAGCATGAAGAAAGCCCCAGCTCAAACTGAGTACAAAGCATTTGCCGGTGAAAACAATCCATTTGTTTCAACCGATAAAGCTCCGGATATTGTTGTTGGCGGAACACGTTATGACCTTCAGTCGAACTCGACCATGATGAAACGCATCCATGTTTTCGAAGATGGGACCATCGGCGCTACCTGGACAAGGGGCACAGCTGATCCTAACTTTCCTGAAAGAGGAACCGGCTATAATTATTTCGATGGTGCTGCCTGGGGACCAGACCCAAGTGCACGTATTGAGCCCGTCAGAACAGGTTGGCCAAACTACCAGCCCTATGGCGAAAACGGAGAAATCGTATGCGCCCATACAGGTGGAACAACCGGCTTGATCTTCAGCTACCGCGAAACCAAAGGTACCGGCACCTGGAATAATTTTTACCTGGTAGGACCTGTTGGTCATGAAGATTTGTTGTGGCCAAGAATTATCACCACAGGTGAATTTCATGATGTTATCCACGTTATTGCCGTTACCCCCAGTGTTGCCAATGGTGGCACTGCCTATGAAGGACTCGATGGGTCATTGCTTTATAGCCGCTCTTTCGATGGCGGATTAACCTGGAACCCAGAGAATGTTATTCTCGACGGCATCAGCTCACTCGATCTTTATGGTGTAGGTGGCGATGAATATGCCTGGGCTGCACCTCAAGGCGAAACCATTGCCTTTACATTTGGCGGATTTCTGACAGATGGTATTGTGATGAAATCTACCGATGGCGGCGATTCGTGGGAGAAATTCCTGTATTATCAGGCTCCTGCACCAAGGTTTAACAACGAATTCGTTCTCCCTCAACACGGAGGAATCGATTCATTCCAGGCTTCGGTTATCGACAACAATGGCATGGTTCATGTCGCAGCTGGCCGCATGGAACATGCTGCTGATGGCACTGGTGGCCCAACCAATTTCTATCCTTATACCAATGGTTTGCTGTATTGGAACGAAACCATGGAACCTATGGACAGCACCAAAGTCGGATTCGATATCCTTGACCCAAGTGTTGTTGCTCCCGGATACCTCCTCGCTGAATTGTACGACAATGGCGTTGACACCATTGTTGGTGTTGCCACATATCAGGCTTCATTGTCTTCAATGCCTCAGCTGGCTTTCGATTACAATACAAATATCCTCTATGCATTCTATTCGAACCTGACCCTTGGTTTCGACAATACCGAATTTAACTTCCGTCACGTATGGATGCGTTTCTCAGAAGATTATGGTCAGACCTGGAGTGATCAGGTTGACCTTACCGGCGACATTTTCCATATCTTCAGCGAATGCGTATTTGCCTCAGTAGCCTCAAACGTTACCGATAAATTGCATCTGATTTATCAGAGCGACAATAGCCCTGGAATCAACCAGCGGTTCACTGGCCATGGGGTTGTTGACAACAGCATAGTATACCTGCCAGTTGCAACGGTTGTTGGCATTAATGAGCAACCTGCACAGACCCTGGCAATTGAACAGGTATTCCCAAATCCTGCCACAACTGAAGCCAGCATTTTGGTCAACACCAACGGCGCTTCCCTGGTCGACATCAGCCTTGTAAATATGCTTGGTCAGACAGTAATGCACAACCAACGTATGTTGGGTTATGCCGGAACACACCAGGTGAAAATGGATGTTAGTCAGGTTGAATCAGGCGTTTATTTCATAAGCGTTAAATCAGGTTCAAACACCAACACCGCAAAAATCATTATCAAATAATCTTTTTTGAATATGCATCGAAAAAGGCTGCCATCACCGGCAGTCTTTTTTTTATCCATTCTTCAACGGACGAGGCTAATTTACCTCAGGCATAAAAAAAGCCGCCCGGGAAGGCGGCCCAATTATGAAAAACAAACAAAACAAGTATTTTTACATCTATGGTGGATCAATTGTTGTGCCAAATTTTTAGTTATTTAACTATCAATATTTTAGAAAATTCACACATCCCCACGATTTCCCGTTTCAGGACATTTTTTCTCATAATTAGAATCCTAGATGGAATCATGCCCGGGCAATCATTGCCTTAATTATATTATTGTATTGTGTTTCAATCGGTTTAACCGATTACACCCCCCATCCATCAACACAGAAGACCTTTTCCAAGTGGCAAATTCCAAATCCCAAAACAGGAAATGCCAGTTGGATTAACCATTCAACTCAAGGCTTGTTTTTGGCTTCGTACATAATGCGTGCCCGAAAGGCCCAGTTTTCATCCTTGCTTGACGATAATAAATTCCAAGGCTGCAACACACGGCACTGACTCTTCGTAAATGAAGGGCGCTCAGGTTTGCAGATTTGGTTATTTTTGCAGAAAATTGACATTATGCGCTTCAGAATATTGATCAGCTTACTGTTCTTGCTGCTTACCCTCGGCTCACAGGGACAGCAAACAACCATTGACACACAGGACCTGCAAAAACACCTCTCGTTTCTGGCATCAGACTCACTGAAAGGAAGGTTTCCCGGAACAGCCGAAGATGCTGTTGCCGGAAATTATATCCGTGATTTTTTCCGTGAGAAGGGATTGAAACTGGCCGGTGATGGCGGGTTTCAGGATTTCAGTGTGGTAACTTCTGTGGAAGCTTCACCAAATAACAGCTTATCGATAGCCGGCGTCGAAGGTACATATGGCAAAGATTTCAGCCTCTATGCCTTCAGCAGCAATGCCGGCCTGAGTGGCGAAGTGGTATTTGCCGGTTTCGGTATTGCCGTGCAAACAGATGAGCTGAAGTGGAATGACTACAGCCAGATCGATGTAAAAAACAAATGGGTGTTGGTGCTCAGGGGCGATCCCGAGCCAGCAAACAACGACAGCAAATTCATCCCTTATGCCGATGCACGCAGCAAGGCACTGTTTGCCAAAGACAGGGGTGCAAAAGGATTGCTTGTGATCGGCGGGAAACAAAACGACCCGAAAGACGAGCTCGTCCCCCTGCTTTTCGAACGCTCGGTCATCAGCGCCGGATTGCCGGTGATTGACCTGAAACGAAGCTGGGCAGCACCATTGCTGTTTCAGCAGGGCATTAGCATCGACAGCCTGGAATCACTGATGATGAAAGGCGAAAATCCGGTTGGTTATGCCGTGTTGCCCATGGTATCGGCACATGCCGAACTCGTACGCAACGAAGTGACTACCCGCAACATCATGGCCATGATTCCGGGAAGTGATCCGGTATTGAAATCGGAATTCGTTGTGATTGGCGCCCATTACGACCACCTTGGCTTCGGTGGCCTGGGTTCAGGATCGCGCACACCCGACACGCTTGCCGTGCACCATGGAGCCGATGACAACGGATCGGGAACAGCAGGTTTGATGGAACTGGCTGCTTCGCTTGCACAATACAACGGACAACTGAAACGCAGTGTGATGTTTGTGGCATTCAGTGCCGAAGAAATGGGATTGCTCGGTTCGAAGTATTTCGTCGGTCACACACCCATGCCCAAGGAAAACATTGTCGCCATGCTGAACATGGACATGATCGGCAGGCTGAACGAAAAAAACTCAATTGTGATAGGCGGCACCGGCACCTCGCTCGAAACAGAGGCCCTGCTGAAAGAAACCGGCGCCGGTCACCCCCTGTCGCTATCGCTGTCGCCCGAAGGTTTTGGCGCATCGGACCACGCCTCCTTCTATGCTGAAAACATTCCGGTGATGTTCTTCTCCACAGGCGCACATGCCGACTATCACACCCCATCCGACACCTGGGACCGCATCAATTACCAGGGCATGGCCCAAGTGATCAGCCTGGTTTCCGACGTGGCTGTCAACCTGCTCAACCGCGACACCAAACTTACTTTTCAGGAAGCCGGACCCAAAGAAAGAACTACCGGACGCAGGGGCTTTAAGGTAACCCTTGGAATCATGCCCGATTTCACCAGCACCAGCAGCGACGGCCTGGGTGTTGGTGGCGTAACCAAAGGAGGCCCGGCCGACAAGGCAGGGATGCTTAAGGGGGATAAGATTGTGGCTGTGGATGGCATGCCGGTAGGCACCATTTATGACTATATGAACCGCCTGAAACAACTCAAACCCGGTCAACGGGTCAATGTGGACGTTGTGAGGGAAGGCAAGGTTGTTATTCTGATTGTTGATCTTTAGCGGCTAGTGCCATCCCGATTGCGATGTTTGATTTGTTGCAGCCTGAGATTATTACGAAATTCATCAAGTTTGGTGTGGTCGGCTTTTCCGGATTGATTGTCGATTTCGGTACCACTTTCCTGTGCAAGGAAATCCTCAAGATACAGCAGTATGTGAGCAACGCCATCGGGTTTATGCTTGCTGCCAGCTCCAATTACTACCTGAACCGCATCTGGACGTTTGAAAGCGCCAACCCAAATGTGATGATCGAATATTCTGAATTCATCCTGATCTCGCTAATTGGCCTGGCCATAAACACAGTGATTATCTGGTTGCTGGTCAGCCGGCTGAAAATGAATTTCTACCTGAGCAAGGTGTTTGCTGTTGGCGTGGTCACAGTCTGGAACTTCTTCGCCAACCTCGCCTTCACTTTTGTGAGTGTTTAGGGGAAAGGGGACGCTGTAAAAATAAAAAAGGCCGTCGCGTGATCAACGCGACGGCCTTTTAAGGTGTTCAAGGAGCCTATTCGTCAGCCATATCAGCGGTAATATTCTGCTGTTTGATGCCGACCAGTTCTTCGAGCATATCAGTAGTCACCGATTTTGGTCTTTCGAGCGGATAACCCAGCGCACGGTCCCAGATCAGGTTGGCAGCAATACCGATGGCCCTGCCGATACCGAACAGCACCGTGTAGAAGTCGTATTCTGTGACTCCGTAATGCCATTGGATCACGCCTGACTGCGCATCGACATTTGGCCACGGGTTTTTGGCTTTTCCGTGCTCCTTGAGCACATCCGGGGCCACCCTGTACAAGAGGTCTACATATTTAAAGATCGGATCATCGGCGAGGTGCTTGAGGCTAAACTCGCGCTGTATCATATAACGGGGGTCGGTTTTACGCAAAACGGCATGGCCGAATCCCGGAATCACCTGTCCGCTGTGGAGTGTATCCCAGATGTATTGGCGCATTTCGCTTTCTGTCGGGGTGTCGCCGCCCATCTTATCCATGAGGTCCTGCAGCCAGCGGAGCACTTCCTGGTTTGCCAGTCCGTGAAGCGGACCTGCCAGGCCGTTGATCATGGCCGATGTGGAGAGGTAAACATCAGAAAGCGAACTGCCTACGAGGTGACCGGTATGGGCACTAACATTACCGCTTTCGTGGTCGGCATGAATGATAAAGTGCATACGGGCAACATCATCGTAAGGCTTTGGTTTGCCCATCATATGGGCAAAATTGGCACCCAGGTCGAGGTCAGGGTTGCCCACGATGCGCTTGCCGTCACGGTACAGCTTGGCATAAATGTAAGCGGCAATTTCGGGAAGCTTGGCGAGCATATTCAGGGCGTCCTCGTACATCGGATCCCAATAATCGTTTTTATTGATGCCGGCTTTGTATTTTTTGGCAAAAAACGATTCGCGGGCCATGGCAAGAATGGCCGATGAGAACATGGCCATCGGGTGGCTGCAACAGGGCCAGGCGTCGATAATTTCGTACACATAGCGTGGCAGTATGCGGCGTTTGGCAAATTCGTCGATCAAGTCGTTCACCTGATATTCGTTGGGCACATCGCCTGTCAGCAGCAGATACAGCAAGCCTTCCACATAGGGCATTTCGGCATGTTTGCCCTTTGGCAGCAATTGAAACACTTCAGAAAGGGTATATCCCCTGTAGCGAATACCTTCTTTTGGGTCGAGATAGGAAATATCCGTCACAAGGCATTTAATGCCCCTCATTCCGCCAATGATCTGGCCCACAGTAACCTTATCGATCACCACATCGGCATGATCCTGCAATAAGGCCTTTGTCCGTGGCCGCCAATCTTCAATTTTTTCCTTTAGAACTTGTTTTAGGTTCGACATGGTCGTTGAGTTTTTGTTTTTATTTGATATTAGTTGGTTAACCTTTTTTTCAGTTCAAGATCAAGTGCCTGCAGGAAGTCTTCGGTGTTCAGGTAGTGTTCGTGTTTCAAGTCTGATCCATGGATGAGTTGTGCAAGGTCTTTGGTCATTTTTCCTGATTCAACGGTTTCCACACACACTGCTTCAAGGGTGGTGGCAAAGTTGATCAGTGCATCGTTTTTATCGAGTTTTCCCCGGTGTGCCAGTCCGCGTGTCCATGCAAAAATGGAAGCAATCGGGTTGGTCGAGGTAGGATTTCCCTTCTGGTGTTCGCGGTAATGGCGGGTGACGGTACCATGAGCAGCTTCGGCCTCCATGGTTTTACCATCGGGCGTGATCAGCACGGAGGTCATCAGACCGAGCGAACCAAAGCCCTGTGCCAGTGTGTCCGACTGCACGTCACCGTCGTAGTTTTTACAGGCCCACACAAACTTACCGCTCCATTTGAGGGCAGCAGCAACCATATCGTCGATAAGCCGGTGCTCATAGGTGATGCCCGCCTCAACGAATTTTGCCTTGTAATCGCGCTGATACAATTCCTCAAAGATGTCTTTAAAACGTCCGTCATATTTCTTCAGGATGGTATTCTTGGTCGAAAGGTACAAAGGCCATCCTTTTTGCAGGGCCATATTGAAGCATGAGTGGGCGAAGCCAATAATGGACTCGTCGGTATTGTACATGGCCAGGGCAACACCATCATCCCTGAAGTTATACACTTCGAACTGCTGTACATCGCTGCCGTCTTCCGGTGTAAAGGTAATGGTCAGCCTGCCTTTTCCTTTTGTCACAAAATCAGTTGCTTTGTACTGATCGCCAAAGGCATGTCGGCCAATCACGATGGGATATTTCCAGCCCGGAACAAGTTTCGGAATATTGCTGATCATGATGGGTTCGCGGAAAACCGTTCCCCCGAGGATGTTTCTGATGGTCCCGTTGGGCGATTTGTACATCTGCACCAGGTTAAATTCCTTCACCCTGTTTTCGTCGGGAGTAATGGTGGCGCATTTGATTCCCACATTGAATTTCTGTATCGCATGGGCGGCATCAACAGTTACCTGGTCCACGGTAATATCGCGGTTCTCGATGCCAAGGTCAAAATACTTGATCTCAATGTCGAGGTAAGGCAGGATCAGTTTGTCCTTGATATATTTCCAGATCACCCTGGTCATTTCATCACCATCAAGCTCAACAACAGGGTTCGCTACGTGTATCTTATTCATTACAAATCAACTTTTTAATCCTTACTAATTTCTTTCCGGACTGAGCCCGGGAATATGATCCGTAAAAATATAAAAATATTTGCATATGTTGTCAATACACATGCGAAATTGTGCATATTTATATCATTGTCTAAATTGATGCCACTTGGTTGCGCCGGCAGTGGCGAGAGGCAGGAAAAAAGCGGTACGAAACCAGCCAATGTGCTATGAAGTATAAATTTCAGAACGGAATATACCCAGGAGCAATCACGTTTTTGAACCTTGTTGAATTTGAGGTTAAAAAAAATCAGCCACTGATTGCAACCCATCAAAACATGCGTTGTCATTAATTTGTACATTTGTATGGGTGCAGTTTGTAATCATCGCGGTTCTGTTTAGCGGTTCCGGTGTGTGACAATTGCACCCTTTTAACGTTGAAAAAAAAATAACATGGAAACACAACGCACATTAAGACGCAGTGTCAACGAAAAGGTCATCGCCGGAGTATGCGGCGGTCTGGCAAAATACCTCCGGCTCGATCCGGTCATTGTGAGGCTGATATTCGTGTTGCTCATCATGTTTGGTGGGGGTGGGCTTATCGCCTACATCATTCTGTGGATCGTGGTTCCTGAGGAGCCATACACAGGAACTGATTATTTTAAGGCCTACGAAACAAAACAGCCCGGCGAAACAACTGCTGAAGCAAGCACCACGCCCGGCAGCGAAGAGCCGAAGGCCGAAACAAAAGCACCGGCCTTCGACCCCGCAACCTATATGAAACCTGACCGTTCGAAAGGACAGCTGGTCATGGGTATCATCCTTATCGGTGTTGGAGGTCTGTTTCTGTTTGCAGCCCTGCTGCCCCACTTTCATGTGGGCGACTTCTGGCCCGTGCTGATCATCCTGCTTGGGCTGGTCATCCTGATTCCGGCATTTAAAAATTCCGGTTACTAAAGGCTGCTGCCCTGGCAGCGCAACATTATCAAAACCCGTTTTAACAACTAAATCCATAACACCATGTCAGATAAAAACACAAACCATATGAAGCACGGAAATATTTTCTGGGGCGTTGTGCTGATCGTCATCGGATTCCTGTTTCTCTTCGATAAGCTGGGTATGCTCGATTTCCAGTGGTCGCTGTTTTGGCGGCTTTGGCCCGTATTGCTTATTTTGTGGGGTATTTCCATCATCCCGATGCGGGGAATTTTCAAAATTATGCTGGCCTTGGTTGTTGGGGCGTTGAGCATCGGTTTCTATTATCAGCAGGCAGGCAAAGGCGATATCGACCGCTCAGCTTCGCGCTTTTGGCTCTACGACAACAGCCGCAATGATGGGGATGAAAACCGCTATTCGGATCAGGCTTTCAGTGCCGAAATGCCCGACAGCATCAGTGTTGCCAGTCTGAAGATGGACGCGGCAGCCGGTGATTTCAGGCTCGAAGGACCCTGCGAAAACCTGTTCGAGTTTTCAAAATCCGGACAATCCGTTAACTACACTTACCGTGTAGAAGAATTTGCTGGCAAGGCCTCCGTTTTCATCACACAGGAAAGCGATTTTCACCTCGGCAGGAAAAACCGCAACGAAGTAAACCTTCAACTGAACCCTTCCCCGCTTTGGGATATTGATGTGGAAATCGGGGCTGCAGATTTCAGCTTCGACCTCAGTGGATTCAAGGTGCGCAAGCTCGATATTGACGGTGGCGCCACCTCCATCGACCTTGTTTTCGGAAACCTGTGCGACTCTACAAATGTGAGCATCAGCGCGGCCGCATCATCCATCGACCTGGTAATTCCTGAAAACTCAGGATGCCGCATCGAAGGAAGCTCAGTGTTGTCGAGCCGCGACCTCGAAGGCTTCGACAAAATTGAAAAAGGACGCTACGAAACAAAGGGCTTTGCAGAGGCTACACAGAAAATTTACATCAACATCGATGCAGCAGTCAGCAGCTTCTCGGTACGGAGAAAATAAGCTGACTGACATTTTTTCCATTTCATTGCTCCGGCATCAAATTTGAGCCGGTTTCCGATCATGGAGTACAAGGATTACTATAAGGTGCTTGGTGTGGACAAGTCAGCAACTGCGGCTGATATCAAAAAGAAATACCGCAAGCTGGCCGTGCAGTATCATCCTGACAAGAACCCGGGCAACAAGGCAGCTGAGGAAAAATTCAAGACCATCACCGAAGCCTACGAGGTGCTGGGAGATGCGAAAAAACGCAGGCAGTACGACGAACTGGGTCAGCAGTGGAAACAGTACGAGCACGGAAATTACCGCCCACAGGGACATCAGCAGGGGCAGTATCAGGGTGATTTCAGCGATGTTTTCGGGCAGGGATCGGGATTTTCGGACTTTTTTGAAGCATTTTTCGGCGGATCAGGGAGGCCGCGCCGGCAGCAAGCCAGGCGGGTGCAGCACGGCAGTGATGTTGAAGCCGCACTCACCATTACACTCGAAGAGGCCTACCGGGGCACCGAACGCTTGATCACTCCCGACCAGAAAACCATCCGCCTGCCCATACAGCCCGGCGTGAAAGAAGGTCAGCTACTCAGGCTCAAGGGCAAGGGACAGCCAGGATTGAACGGAGGCACGGCAGGTGACCTGTTGATCAGGCTAAGCATCAGCATGCCGGCAGATTACAGCATCGAAGGCGATACATTAACACGCACCCTCGACATTGATTGTTTCAAGGCCATGCTGGGTGGCAGGCAACAGGTCGACATCTTTGGCAAGCCGATCAGCATCGCCATCAAACCAATGACGCAAACGGGCAGCGTGTTGAGGCTTAAAAACCAGGGCATGCCTGTTTATGGAAAAGACGAAAAAAACCACCTGTTGTTAAGGATCAGGGTGGTCATACCCGATCACCTCAGCCCCCAGGCAGTGGAATGGGTAAAAAAAGCCGCCGGTTTTCAGTATCCGCAATGACAGTTCAGGCAGCTGCAAGCCACCACACCCAACAAAAACACAGGCAACAGAAAACTTGTGCAATTTAAGCTGCCCGAATGGCCTTAGAGTGCACACTTTTTAGTTACTTTGCGCGTTGTTTCATCAAGTTGAAATATTTGGCCCGCCTCCGGTGTCAATATGAGAAATTAAGCATCAATGATCATGAGGAAAATTACCAGCCTGTGTGCACTCTTTATTTTATTTGGGCTTTTGTTCAGCCTGCAGAACGCAGTGGCACAGGAAGCTTCTGTCCGCGGCTTTGTGTACGAAGGCGCCACCGGTGAACCAGTGATTTTTTCAAATGTATACCTCCTGCATTCAACCTACGGGGCATCAACCGATGTCAATGGATATTTCAACATCACCCGCATCCCGCCGGGAAACTATACCCTGGCAGTCACTTTTCTGGGCTACGACACCATCACGATGAATATCAGCCTGAAAGCAGGCGAGGTGCTGAATCAGAAATTCAGGCTTGTCCAATCCAGCGTGAGCCTGCAAACCGTGAATGTGACGGCAGAAAAGGTGGAAGCCCGCACGGAGACAAAAACCTCGGTAATCAACATCACGCCCAAGGTGCTGAAGCGGCTGCCCTCAGTTGGTGGACAAGCAGACCTGGCCCAATACCTGCAGGTTGTTCCCGGAGTCATTTTCACCGGTGATCAGGGCGGACAGCTCTATATCAGGGGCGGATCGCCCATACAGAACAAGGTGTTGCTCGACGGGATGATTGTGTATAATCCTTTCCACTCCATCGGCTTATTCTCGGTTTTCGACACTGACATCATCCGCAACGCGGAAGTGTTTACCGGTGGTTTCAGTGCCGACTATGGCGGACGCATCTCCTCTGTCATGGACATCACTACCCGCGATGGCAACAAGAACAGGATCAGCGGCAAAGCCGGCGCCAGCACCTTTGGCGGCAAGCTCCTCATCGAAGGCCCACTCGTGAAATCCAAGGCTGAAAACGGCTCAAGCACTACCTTCGTGCTCTCCGTAAAGAACTCATACCTGTCCGAATCGAGCAAGCTCTTCTACAGCTATGTGGACGAAAACGGACTGCCTTTCGATTTTCTCGATGTGTATGGCAAACTGTCGCTGAATGCCGCCAACGGAAGCAAAATCAATTTCTTCGGCTTTCGCTTCGATGACAAGGTGAACAACTACAAGGCCCTTTCCGATTTCGGCTGGAAATCGTTCGGCGGGGGCTCGAACTTCGTATTGATCCCGGGCAAATCGCCTGTGCTGATCGAGGGTAACCTGGCTTATTCATCCTATGAGGCTCGGCTTTCGGAAAAAAACAGTCCGGATCGCTCGAGCAGCATCAACGGTTTCAATATGGGATTCAACTTCAGCTATTTTCTTGGAAAAGACCTGGTGAAATACGGCGTTGAAATCCTTGGATTCAAAACGCAGTTTAACTTTACCAATGGTGTCGGCAGGGTAATCAGCCAGATCGAAAACACCACCGAACTAGCAGGTTATGTGCGCTACAAGGGTAACTTCGGCAAGCTGCTGTTCGAACCGAGTTTCAGGGTGCAGTGGTACGCTTCGCTGGCCAACATCTCGCCCGAACCCAGGATTGCCATGAAATACCTGGTAACGGACAACATCAGGCTGAAACTCGCTGCAGGCATGTACTCGCAAAACCTCATTGCCGCCAACAGCGACCGCGATGTGGTGAACCTCTTCTACGGATTCCTTTCAGGACCCGATAACCTCCCGTCAAGGTTCGACGGCAAAGAAATCACACACAAGCTGCAGAAAGCCAATCACTTTATCTTTGGAACCGAGTTCGACCTGAGCCGATACCTGAACCTGAACCTGGAAGGCTATCTGAAAGACTTCAAGCAGCTGACCAACCTGAACCGCAACAAGCTGTACGACGAATCCACCGCACCTGATGGCACACCCGATCAGCTGAAAAAGGACTTCATCATCGAGAAAGGCAAGGCTTATGGCGCCGATATCGCACTGAAATTCGAGAACAAACGCCTGTATGTATGGACAGTGTATTCGCTAGGCTATGTCAACAAACAATACGAGAAAGCCAATGGTGTGTTGACCACTTACCGCCCGCATTACGACAGGCGGCACAACGTCAATGTGATTGTATCGTACCAGGCAGGCGACAGAAAACAGTGGGAGTTCAGCACACGCTGGAATTTTGGTTCAGGATTCCCATTTACCCAGGTTCAGGGATATTATGAATATATTCCGTTTACCGGAGGCGTAAATACCGACTACACCACCGAAAACGGCCAGCTGGGCATTATCTATGGCGAACTGAACAAAGGCCAGCTGCCCACCTACCACAGGCTCGATGCCGATATCAAGCGGCGTTTCTTCTTCAGCGAAAAAACCGAACTTGAAGTAAACATCGGTGTATCAAACATCTATAACCGCGATAATGTGTTTTATGTCGACCGCATCACAAACGAAGTGGTGAGCCAATTGCCCATTATGCCAAACTTTGGTTTTATCCTTTCATTTTAACAAGGCATGGAGAAGCCTGAAACATGGAAGGAACTGCGCCATTCATTCATGCAAAACCGATTGTTGAATAAACCCATCATTATGAAACGAAACCTGATTTCACTGCGATCCGGCATCATTTACGGACTCGCACTGCTGTTTGTTGCCGCGTGCAGCAACCCGAAAGCCACCCTGCCCGAACCTCCTGTGGCAGCAAAGATTCCGCATGAGATGACCATGCACGGCAACACCCGCAACGACCCGTATTACTGGCTCAACGACCGCGACAACCCGGAAGTGATTGCCTATCTGCAGGCCGAAAACAAATACACCGATACGGTGATGCAACCCACCGTTGGATTGCAGAAGAAGCTGTATGATGAAATGCTCTCGCGCATTCAGCAAACCGACATTTCAGTTCCTTACAAACTCAACGGGTATTACTATTACACCCGTTTCGAAGAAGGCAGCGAATACGCCCTTTATTGCCGCAAAAAAGACAAGCTGGACGCACCGGAAGAAATCATGTTAAACGCTAATGAAATGGCCAAAGGCCATGCCTTTTTCCAGATCGGCGGTTGGGAAATCAGCAGCGACAACAATTTGCTGGCCTATTCGGTCGACACCGTGAGTCGCCGTCAATATGTGATCTATATTAAAAACCTGAGCACAGGTGCCATTGAACCGCAAAGTATTGCCAACACCTCAGGCAATATGTGCTGGGCCAACGACAACAAAACGCTGTTCTACAGCATCAAGGATGAGTCGCTGCGGCCATATAAAATCTTGAAACACAGCCTGGGCACCGATTATATTGCTGATGCGCTGGTGTTTCACGAAACCGACCCTACCTTCAACAGCTTTGTGTTCAAAACCAAGTCGATGGAATACATCATGATCGGATCGGTGAGCACTGTATCGGCCGAATACCGTTTCATCAAATCAACGGAGCCCAATGCCGCTTTCAAGGTGTTTCAGCCACGTCAGCGCGACCTGCTTTACAGCGTTGAGCATTTCGGACCCGATTTTTACATCAAGACAAACAGCGACGCACAGAACTTCAGGCTGATGAAAACCCCTGTTGATCAAACAGAAATCACCAACTGGAAAGAAGTGATTGGACACCGCCAGGATGTGCTGCTCGAAGATTTTGACGTGTTTAAAAACTACCTTGTCGTTTCCGAACGTAAGGAAGGCCTGATCCAGCTGCACATCATGCGCTGGGACGGAAGTGCCGACAACTATGTTGATTTTGGCGAACCTACCTATATGGCTTACCTGAGTACCAACCTCGATTTTAACGCTGAGAAGCTGCGCTACGGTTACACCTCGCTCACCACACCCAATTCTGTTTTTGATTATGATATGGCCGGCAGGACCAAGGAACTGTTGAAGCAGCAGGAAGTCGTCGGTGGCTACAATCCCGATGATTATCAGTCGGAAAGGGTCTATGCCACTTCACAGGACGGTGTAAAAGTTCCCATTTCGCTGGTGTATAAAAAAGGCCTGAAAAAAGACGGCTCCCATCCCCTGGTACTTTACGGTTATGGTTCTTATGGTGCCAGCATGGATGCCTATTTCTCGTCATCGAGGCTGAGCCTGCTCGACAGGGGCTTTGTGTGGGCCATCACCCACATCCGCGGCGGCGAAGAAATGGGCCGTCAGTGGTACGAAGATGGCAAAATGCTGCACAAGAAAAACACCTTCTATGATTTCATTGCCTGTGGCGAATTCATGGTAAAAGAAGGCTACACCAGCACCGATAAGATGTTTGCCATGGGTGGCAGTGCCGGCGGCCTGCTCGTTGGCGCAGTGCTCAATATGCGTCCCGATTTGTGGAAAGGCGTCGTTGCCCAGGTTCCATTCGTTGATGTGGTGACCACCATGCTCGACGAAAGCATTCCGCTCACAACAGGCGAGTACGACGAATGGGGAAATCCGAATGTGAAAGAATACTATGACTATATGCTCTCCTACTCGCCTTACGACAATGTAGAAGCCAAGGCATATCCGGCTTTGCTGGTCACCACAGGCCTGCACGACAGCCAGGTACAATACTGGGAACCGGCTAAGTGGGTTGCCAAACTGAGGGAAATGAAGACCGACAAAAACACCCTGCTCTTACAAACCAATATGGAGTTCGGACATGGTGGTGCTTCGGGTCGTTTCGAGCGCCTGAAAGAGGCCGCCCTCGAGTTTGCCTTTATGATGAAAGAACTGGGCATGAAAGAATAATCCCCTTTATTCCAAGCAAATCAGCAAGGGACTTTAAAAGCAGTACTGCCTGATTTAGTTTGGTTTATGCAAATGAAAAAGGCTGGCCGGCAGTGAAATTCCGGTCAGCCTTTTTTTTTGGGCCCTGGCCCAAATGTTTCCTTGTGGGCTAACGATTTGAAGAATGTCTGCTATTGCTTCACAAGCTTTTGCCTGAATGTCAGGCTGCCCTGATCGGCTACAACCAGGTACAGGCCGGCCGGCAGTGACGAAATATCGATGGAAGCTGCATGCAATGGCTTCAGGTCCAGCACAAGGCGGCCGTCGGCCCCATACATCCTAAGCCTGTCGATGTTCAACTCACGCACATTGATCCGAGCGCCGGCAGGGTTTGGATAAAGCCACCCGTCGGCAGGCTGAGTGGTATCTGCGACCTGAGGCACATCGGTGTAAAAGCCATCAAAACGCATGATGATGCCCGAATTTCCGACACCCCAGCCAATATGCTCATCGAGGAAAAACACTGACTGCAGACCACTTCCTATGCCAGGCCCCTCGAAAGTGACCTCCCAGTTTTGCCAGCCGTCATTGGTTCCCACAACCAGTTGGTCACCCAAAACCGCCATCCCTTTCTGTTCGTTCAGCATCTTCAGGTAACTGAAGTTATGCGCACCCACCTTGACAGGACCGCTCCAGCTTTCACCGCCATCATTGGTCGTGAGAAACCCAATGCCCTGAATGCTGATCACGCCATGGTTGTTGCCCGTAAAACTCATCGATTGAATCTCATACGGAAAACCAATATTCAATTCCTGCCAGCTGTTGCCGCCGTCAACTGTCCTGAGTAGCTTGCCTGTGTTGCCACCATAGCCAACACCCAGATACCCGGTGAGGGCATCGGTAAACACCATCCCTCCCTGGGCATGCATCCCTGCTTCTGCTGGCGGACTGGCATCGCTCCATGAGGTTCCGCCATCAGTTGATTTCATCACACTGACCGAGGGACTTTCGAGAAAAATGGTGTTATCATCAGGCGCACTGATGTACATCAGATTGCTGGTTTCGGTGAGCTGCGACTGCCAGCTGTTGCCACCGTCAGTGGTGTGATACAGGCGGTTTCCATAGGTAGTTGCCCATCCGTTCGCTGCTGAGCTGAAAGCAAGTGACCAGATCTGTTGCCCGGCACCGATGGTATCGAGGCTTATGGAGGTCCAGGTTTCGCCACCATTGGCGGTTTTATGCAATGAAGTTCCAAAATCGCCTATCCCGCCAGCAAATCCGTTGTTTTCATCAAGAAAATATACACAGCGAAATAAGTCGGTAGGTCCCTGTATCCTGCTCTCCCAGCTCAGGCCACCGTCATTGCTGAAATTGATTGTCGGCCCCCAGCCTACAGCCACACAGTGATTCATGTCGGGCCATGAAAAATCGGTCAGTGCACTGCCAAACAATGTGTTTGTTGGGTATATGTTCCAGCTCTGGCCTCCATTGGATGTGCCGTAGATTTTCGAATAGGCCATCAACCGCCCTTCCAGGGGATTGAAGAAATGGACGCGCCTGATGTGCGAACCATCTGTTTGCCCGACTTCATGGGTGGTCCAGCTCAGCCCTCCGTCTATTGTATGGTATGCCTTGAATACCATCATGGTAGAGTCGCTATTCACCATGTGATTGCCCGCAGCAAACCAAACATCGTTGGGACCCAGCACCGACACATCCTCAATGGATTGGATGCCATCAGGAATGGCCAGGTCATACCAGCTCAGCCCTCCATCGTCGGAGCGGCGGATCACGGGAATATCGGGGCTTCCCATATGGTAACCTACCAGATAGCCTGTATCAGGATTGGCAAATGCGATGGCGCGGTAGTCGAAAGCTCCGGCAATGCTGTTGCTTAACAGATCCCAGTTTTGCCCGCCATCCGTGGTCTTCATCACAATGCGGTAGGTTCCGACAACCCAGCCCAAGGTATCGTTCAGAAAGAAGGAATTGGTGTAGTCGCCCATCAGTTGCCTGTGGGTATAATGCCAGTTTTCTCCGGCATCGGTCGTCGTCAGAATATGGCTCCATGATACGATGATTCCCTGGTTATTGTTGCGGAAACTGACTGAAGTCAGTTGAACCCCTTCGGCAGGGAAGTCCAGTTTGGTCCAGGTTTCGCCCCGGTCGAATGTCCTGAGCACAGTTGAATTGTTGCCGGTGATTAACCCGGTATCGGGCGAAGGAAAACTGGCTGCGTGGAGCGCGTTAAAGGTCGGACTGGGATTAAGCAATGTCCAGTTTTGTGCTGTTGCGATTTGCACAAAACAAAGCAGGCAAACAAGGCCCGCAATTGAAAGGGTGGGATTTTTCATCTTGTGGTTTTATGGTAAATAAAGAACAAGCGATACATCAGGCTGGTGATGTATATTCGGGTATTATAAAAATAGCCAATTCACCAACAATAAAAACGATTTAGGCGCTTGAGTTATCAACAAGCTCAATGCGCCGATTAGAAACGGATTTTGCCGGTTACGACCGCTTAACGGACAACAAGCCTTTGACGCGATTTTCCGTTGGCCGTGGTGAGCTCCACAACATAGGTACCGGGCTGCAAGTGTGCGATATCCATGCGCAAGGAAACGCCTTGCTGCGCAAGCACACACTGTCCGAGCTGATTATACACTGCCAGTGCAAGCATCACTGTGCCCGGCTCCAGGGTAAATGCCACTTCATTTTCGGCCGGATTTGGAAACAGCGACCAGTCTGACTTCAGCTCCGCTTCATGAAGGCCTGAGGTGCAGGCGACCTGTACTTCGGTCTGGCTGTTGCACCCGGTGGCGTTGCCGGCAATGTTGATGGTGGCATCAGGCAGGGCGAGGTAATCGCAAACACTCTTTACTTCGCAGCTTGAAAGCGCCGGATTGCCGGTGATGAGCAGGGAATGGATGGATGCCGCCTGGATATTTTCGATCCCCATTAACCCAAGCAACACCTCATTGCTTTCGATGCTAATCCCGTTTCCAATTACCTTAAGGTCTTCCAAGCCGTTGAAGCTTTTAAGCCCTGCATTTTGTGCAATGCTTAGCGAACCACCGATGGAGTCCAGCTGGTTCAGCCCATCCATGCTAAGCAGGTTATTGTTGATGTACACCAACAGGTCGCCACCAATATCGCCCAGGTTTCCAAGACCTGTGAGGCTTTGCAGGCTGCTGTTGTTTCCAATGCGCAACAAACCGCCAATGCTGGTCAGCTCATCAAAACCGCTTAAGTCGGTGAGCTGGTTGTTTGAAAGAATTTCGAGGTCACCGCTAACTGACTGAAGCTTGCCAATACCGGAAAGTGAGGTTAGTCCGTCGCTTGTCCAGATGGTGAAAGGCCCGTCGATATGGGTCACATTGTCGAGGCCGGCCAGGTTTGTCAGGGTTTGGGTGCCATAAACCGATAATCCGCCCCTGAAGCTGGTAATGGCGCTCAATCCGTTCAGGTTGCTGATATCGCTTCCATGAATAGTCACAAGTCCCTCGATTTCTGTACAATCGGGATAGGTGGTTGAGAAATTGTCGATGACGGCCTGGCTGGTAATCTCTATGCCATCAGGAAGGCATTGCTGACCAAAACCGGCAATGCGGATCATAATGAGCACGAACAACACACTGCTAAATTTTTTCATGTTTGTTTGTTTTAATGGTGAATGATGCTTGAATTGATATATAATAGGTGTTTCAATCATTACATATTGACCTGTGGAGCAACCGAATGAACAATCCATCAGAGAATTGCCTGTTTTTCACCACCGAAGGTACGCAAAAAAAAAAAAAAAAAAAAAATTTCAAAAATTTTAATAAAAATTTTATTTTT
>JAHIUX010000070.1 GCA_018816765.1 Bacteroidota bacterium | reverse complement strand
CGGGCATCGAAGTCACATTTGCGGTGATCACAGGAACGCCACTGCGAAAAGACTCGATGATGGGAATGCCAAATCCTTCGAAATACGACACATAAGTGGTAGCCAGGCTGCCACTGGCTGGCCGTGAAATAAGCCTGAGCTTCACTTCTTTGAACTCGTGGTGAATGAATCTCCAGGCACCCATATTCAGGGGTTCTTCCTGCACCCAAAGGTGGTTCTTTGCATGGCTGTACTTATCAACCAGGGCCTTCATTTGCTTGTGAGGCAATGGGTAAAGCTGCTCAACGCGCAGCAGTGCAACCTCCTGGTTTTGCAGGCGGCGTTTTTCTTCAAGCAAATCGTAATACACCTTTCCGCTGCAAAAGACCACTTTCGTTACTATTTCAGGATTGGCAGTCGCATCATCGATGACTTCAAGGAATTTTCCATTACTGAAATCCTCAATGGGTGATACACATTCAGGATGACGCAGCAAGCTCTTGGGTGTGAAAACAATCAGCGGCTTGCGGAACGACCTCTTGAGTTGCCGGCGCAACATATGAAACAGGTTGGCAGGTGTTGTGCAATTGGCAACCTGCATGTTTTGTTCAGCACAAAGCGTCAGAAACCGCTCAATACGTGCGCTTGAATGTTCAGGACCCTGTCCTTCATATCCATGCGGAAGGAGGACAACAAGGTCATTCATCACATTCCATTTATCCTCGGCACTGCTGATGAACTGATCGAAAATGATCTGGGCACCGTTGTTAAAATCGCCGAACTGGGCTTCCCAAATGGTTAGTGTGAAAGGTGAAGCCAGTGAGTAACCATATTCGAAGCCCAGCACACCATACTCTGATAAGGGCGAATTGTACACTTCGAAACTGGCTTGCTCGGGCATCAGGTGATTGAGGGGGATATATTCCTGTTCAGAATCTTCAACGCGCAAAACGGCATGCCGGTGCGAGAAGGTGCCACGGCCTACATCCTGACCGCTCAGCCTTACAGGGATATTTTCTTCAAGCAAGGTTCCATAAGCCAGCATTTCACCCATGGCCCAGTCAAGTTTGTTGTCCTTGAAAACCATGTCGTTGCGCTGTTCCTGCAAACGAACAGTTTTGCGGAAAAACTGCAGGTCAGCCGGCAGGCTGGTGATCTTTCTGGTGATGTCGAAAAGAATTTCCTTGCTAACACCGGTTTCAGGTGAATGGTCAAAATCGGACCTGTTCGCTTTTTCAATGCCTTTCCAGGTGTCCTGCAGGAAGTTGGTAATGGTCGATTTCTGCCTTGATTTTGCCCCAGTGAGGCTTTCTTCCAGTTTTTGGTTATTCTGGGCTTCGAGCTGCTCGATGTCCTCTTGGGTAATTACCCCTTCGGCTAGCAGCTTTCTCTCGTAAATTTCTTTCGGATTGGGGTGGTTTTCTATTACTTTGTACAACAATGGTTGTGTAAACCTGGGTTCGTCACCTTCGTTGTGTCCGTATTTTCTGTAACACAACAGATCGATGAACACATCCTTGTGAAACTTTTCCCTGAATTCCATAGCCAGCTGAATAGCAAAAACAACTGCTTCCGGATCATCGCCGTTAATATGAAAAACTGGTGATTGGGTAACCTTAGCAATGTCGGTGCAATATACACTGGAGCGGGCATCGAGGTAATCGGTCGTAAAACCAATCTGGTTATTGATCACGAGGTGAACGGTGCCTCCAGTCTTGTATCCTTTCAATTCCGACATCTGGAGCAATTCGTAAATGATTCCCTGACCGGCAATGGACGCATCGCCATGAATCAGGATAGGGGTGACCTTTGCATGGTCTTTGTTGTATTCAAGGTCGATCTTCGCCCTCGAAATGCCTTCAACAACCGGATCAACTGCCTCAAGATGTGATGGGTTAGGTGTCAGGGTTAACTTAACCGTTCGGCCAGACGTTGTCTTGCGGAATGCGGTATACCCTAAATGGTACTTAACATCACCAAGCAAAGTTTCGTCTTCATAGGCTTTGCCTTCAAACTCACTGAAAATGTCAGCATACGGCTTGCGCAAAATATTGGCAAGCACATTAAGTCTGCCCCTGTGCGCCATGCCGATTACAAATTCCTCCACACCGATTTCTGCTCCCTTTTCCATGATTGCATCGAGCGCCGGGATCAGCGATTCAGCGCCTTCGAGCGAGAAGCGCTTTTGGCCAGGATATTTTTTATGGAGAAATTTTTCGAAGCCGACGGCCCGGTTCAGTTTTTTAAGGATATAGGTTTTGTCAGAAACAGTGTAATGAGGCGTGTTTCGTGTCGATTCCATTTTTTGTTTGAGCCAGGACACAATTTCTCCGTTGCGGATATACATGTATTCGGCGCCAAGTGAACGGCAATATGTCTGCTGAAGCATGCCCACAATTGACCTCAGGCTTGCCGGGCCAAGATTTAATTCGCTCCCTGCTTCAAAAACAGTATCGAGGTCCTTTTCCGTCAGCCCGAAATTTTCGAGATCGAGGGTTGGTTTATACGTTCTGCGCTTTCTTACCGGATTGGTGGCGGTGAAAAGATGTCCCCTTTTGCGGTAATCATCGATGAGGTTGAGTACCTTAAACTCAGTAGGGGTGAATGCTGCTGTTTTCTTCGATGCACTGTAGTTGCGCGAAGCAAAATCGAAGCCTTCGAAAAACTGTCGCCATCCCGGATCAACGAGGCTGGGGTCAGTCTTAAACCGTTGATAGAGATCCTCAATGATAGCGGGGTCGTTGTTGTTTAAAAACGAATATGTATCCATTTAGCAGGCAGTTAGAAAAGTGCCACAAAGGTACAAGAATTATTAAGAATCGTTCTACATTGAACGATACAAAAATAGGGCCTGGGTATAGCAAAAGCGACAAAAAAAGCCTGCTTTCGACAGGCTTTTCTCATCGACAAAAAGTCAATCAGTGTTTTATTCTGGGAGGATTGCCTCAACCGGACAAACATCTGCACACGAACCGCAGTCGGTACAAACGTCAGGATCAATCACATAGATGTCGCCTTCGGAAATTGCATCAACAGGGCATTCATCAATACATGTACCGCAAGCGGTGCAATCATCAGTAATTCTGTAAGCCATAGCAGGTAAATATTTAGATTGTACAATAATTTCGATGCAAATATATAGATATGCCTGATATGGTGATGATGAAATTTCTAATTTATAGGTAGTCTAAATTATTCACGAAACAAATGCTGCCAGTTGCTTGTCGGTAAGCCTTAACGAATTAGGATCAAGGTGCTGAGTTAGGCGGGAAGATAATGTAAGGTGTCTGAGTGCTTATCACGCGTGCTTCTTAGGTCACCGATATTAGCCGATCATTATCTGGAATTTAGACTCATTATATATAACAGCCATATTATGCCATTAAGCCGTAGGTTGTAACAGGGTCAACATTCAATAAATCAGTCTAAAAGGGCTCAGGCAGCCATGCGTTGCAATCGTTTTCTGAAAAGGGGGCCAATACGGCTGGTTTTGCACAACTTGAAAACTTTTACCTTTGTGCCTTAATTAATTTAAGCACTATGACAACTAAGAAAAGCAAGGTAGTCGGACTGGAGCAAGTGGTCGTACGATTTGCCGGAGATTCGGGTGATGGTATGCAACTTACCGGTAGCCTTTTCTCTGATTCTACCGCCTTTGCGGGAAATGATTTTGCGACTTTTCCCGATTACCCGGCCGAAATACGTGCACCGCAAGGAACTGTTGCAGGTGTATCCGGTTTTCAGATTCACTTTGGACAAAACACCATCTACACATCCGGCGACCTTGCCGATGTGCTGATTGCGATGAATCCCGCCTCACTGAAGGCCAATATGAAGTGGATAAAAAATGGCGCCATTATCATTATCGACATTGATGCATTTACAGAAAAAGGATATGAAAAAGCAGGTTATGCCAGCGACCCGTTGACCGACGGAACCCTCGATGGATATAACATGATCAAGGCCCCTATTACAGCATTCACAAAAGAGGCTGTAAAGCACCTCGATCTCGACAACAAATCAGTGCTGAAAACAAAAAACATGTTTGCCCTTGGGATCATCATGTATATGTTCAACAGGGAGCTGAAACATGTAAATACCTATTACGAAAAGAAATTCAAGGCCAACCCGCTGATCATTGAGGCCAACAAGGCAGTACTCGCTGCCGGCTTCAATTATGCCGACACCATCGAAGCACTTGGATCTACGTTCAAGGTTGAGCCAGCTCCGCTCGAAAAAGGCAAATACCGCAATATCACAGGCAACGTTGCCACTGCCTGGGGCTTTATGGCAGCTGCTGAACGGGCCAAAAGGGAATTATTCCTTGGTTCATATCCCATCACCCCGGCTACCGAAATCCTGCAGGAACTGACAAACCACAAAGACCTTTCGGTGAAGGCATTTCAGGCCGAAGATGAAATTGCTGGTATTGTATCAGCCATTGGTGCGAGTTTCACCGGTTCATTGGCCATTACAACCACCAGCGGACCCGGTTTGTCGCTCAAGAGCGAAGCCATTGGTTTGGCCGTTATGACTGAATTACCCTTAGTCATCGTTGACGTGCAACGGGGCGGTCCTTCGACGGGCTTGCCCACCAAATCGGAACAAAGCGACCTGTTGCAGGCGCTGTTTGGCCGCAATGGAGAAGCACCGGTAATTATCATCGCCGCACAAAACTCCGTCGATTGTTTCTACAGCGCTTTTGAAGCTGCCAAACTGAGCCTGGAGCACATGACCCCGGCAATATTGCTTACCGACGGTTCACTGGCCAATGGCTCAGAAGTATTTAAGATTCCACGCATGTCCGATATGCCTGAAATTCATCCTCCGTTGGTGAAAGCCAATGATGCCAGCTATAAGCCTTATCGCAGAGATCCCGAAAAACTCAACAGGTTCTGGGCAGTGCCAGGCACCGAAGGTTTACGTCACCGCATAGGTGGGCTCGAGAAGGAAAATATTTCAGGAAATGTTTCGCACGATCCGCTAAACCACCAGAACATGATCATGCTACGCGAAGAAAAAGTTCAGCGCGTGGCCAACTATATTCCCGAACAGGAAGTGCGCGGAAAATCATCAGGCGAACTGCTCGTTGTCAGCTGGGGCGGAACCTTCGGTGTGATGCGTACCGTTGTTGAGAAGATGCAGAAAGAAGGAAAATCGATCAGCCTGGCTCATTTCAGGCACATCATGCCCTTGCCGAAAAACACAGAAGAGGTGCTATCAGGCTTTAAAAAGATTGTTGTTTGCGAAATCAATAACGGCCAGTTTGTGAAATACCTGAAGATGAACTTCCCTCAATATAAGTATGCTCAGTACAATAAAATTCAGGGCCTTCCCTTTATGATTGCTGAACTTGAAGAGAAATTTAACGCCCTACTAAACGAATAAGTCATGGAAAACCAAATCATTGAAAGCCAGGTAATCAATCTTACCAAAGACGATTTCAGCAGCGACCAGATGGTAAAATGGTGTCCGGGTTGCGGCGACCATGCCATTCTGCATGCGGTAGAAAATGTTTTCCCGAATCTGGGCATCCCGAAAGAAGATTTTGTGGTTGTTTCAGGTATCGGATGCTCCTCACGCTTCCCTTATTATATGAATACCTATGGCATTCATAGCATTCACGGAAGGGCTGCGGCTATAGCAACCGGTGTTAAACTGGCCAACCCAAAACTCAGCGTCTGGATGATTACCGGTGATGGCGACTGTATGGCCATCGGGGGAAATCACTTCATTCACACCATCCGTAGAAATATTGACATCAACATCCTTTTGTTCAACAACAAAATCTATGGATTGACAAAAGGACAGTATTCACCCACAACCCCCAAAGGTACCAAAACCAAAACCAGCCCGCAGGGAACCTTTGAAAGGCCCTTCAATCCTGGCGAACTGGTGATAGGATCGCAGGGTAACTTTTTTGCCCGCTCACTGGATACCAACCCAAAACATATGTCGGCCATCTTTATTGAAGCGGCCAAACACAAAGGAACTTCCGTTGTTGAGGTGCTGCAGAATTGCGTCATTTTCTTCAATAAAGCGCATGACCTTATCACTTCAAGGGAAACCAAGGACGATAATCAGTTATTTATCGAGCATGGCAAACCCCTTATTTATGGCAAAGACAACAACAAGGGCATTATTCTTAAGGGGACAAGTCTCGAAGCGGTCACCATCGGAGAAAATGGAATCACCGAAAAGGATATCCTTGTGCATAACCAATACGATGCTGATCCGGGAATTCACGTCATGCTGGCACGCATGATGCCTCCTGAGTTCCCTGTTGCCCTAGGTGTCATCAGGTCCGTTGCTGCAGAAACTTTCGAAACTTCCATGACCGATTCAATCAGTCATGAAAAAGAGGTCAGCAAGATCAGGAATGTGGATGACCTGCTCAACAGTGGCAGCACCTGGACGATTGAATAAGCGTTGATCCTCGACATACCCTAAATCCCACCTTTCCGGTGGGATTTTTGTTTTTCAGCACACCAATGAAGTAATGTTTAATTTTGTTACATGATCAGAAAACTAAATGCCTTCGTTGGTTCGCATGGCTTAAGCCTGAAAGGCACTAAGGTGCTGATTGGCGTGAGCGGTGGTGTGGATTCGGTGGTGTTGCTTCACCTGCTGCAGCGCCTGGGAGCAAATGTTGGTGTGGCGCATTGTAACTTTTTGCTCAGGGGTGCCGATTCGGCAGCGGATGAAGCTTTTGTGGAGCAACTGGCAAAATCTTCCTCATTGCCTTTTTATGCCACCCGATTTAACACGACGGAGATTGCGTGTCAGCAGAAAACAGCCATTCAGGAAACTGCCCGTGCGTTACGCTATGCCTGGTTTGCTGAAACCGCAAAACGTGAAGGATATACCTTTATCGCTGTTGCACATCATGGCGATGATCAGCATGAAACCTTTTTTATTAACCTCATCCGGGGTTCGGGTATGGGCGGCCTGAAAGGCATGCCTTTCAGGCGTGATAACATCATCAGGCCCTTGCTTTTTGCGCGTCGTGCGGAAATCGAGGCCTATGCCGGAAAACACCAACTGTCATTCAGAAATGATTTGTCCAATGCGAAAACAGATTATCTGCGCAACCGAATCAGACACCTGATGCTGCCGGCATTCGCCAACCTCGATCCCAGGGCAGTTAAAGGATTGAGCTCAAGCATCAGCATGCTGAACCAACAGTGGATCACTTACAGCGACCTGGTTGCTTTAGCCGCTGATAAACTCATTTCAACAGTAGGTGATTCCATCCTGATCAATAAGGTTGAACTGGATCGCTTTGGTCAGCCTGAGACCATTTTATTTGAACTCCTGAAGAATTATGGCTTTTCGGGTAAAGTTTGTGCCGGTATTGCTCTTGCGATGAATGGCCAGCCCGGAAAACAATTTTTCTCTGATTCTCACAGGCTTACCATCGAGCGCGGACAACTGATGATTGATCCGATTGGAAATCATCCACTACAGAAAGCCTTTGAAATTTTCAGCGACACCACTGAGATGACAGCACCCCTCAACCTGAGCATTTCAATGATTGACATCAGGGATCATCACGCCATCGACCCTTCTCCGGAAAAGGCCTACGTCGATGCCGATCGCATTAGCTTCCCGCTTGTGGTCAGAAAATGGAAAAAGGGCGACAGGTTTTATCCTATCGGGATGAAGGGCTCTAAGCTGGTAAGTGATTTTTTTGTGGATGCCCGGTTCAGTGTCCGTCAGAAAGAAAACACCTGGTTATTGTGTAACAGTACCGGTGAAATTATTTGGGTAATGGGGTATCGGCCTGATGATCGGTTTAAAATTACTGCCAATACAATGCGGATAATGCACATTCGCTTATTTGTTTCCCTGTCTAAATAAGCCATCTAATGCAACCCTGACCGGCTTGTCGTTGTCATACCAATTGTTTAATAAATGTGAAATACGCGAAAACAGGTCGTTGGGCATTGCCTGATGACTTATTTTTGCAGTCTGAATAAATAATTAAAAATGAATAGCATAAAGCACCGCTTATTGTCATTTCTGTTTATCCTGTTAGCGTTCAATGGATTTGGTCAACTGCTAGAGCCGGTAACCTGGCGTTTTTCGAGCGAAAAAACAGGGCCTAATGAATACGATCTGATTTTCATAGCCGATATCGAACCTAAATGGCATTTGTACTCGCAAAATATCCCGATGTCGCCCCCGGCAACAACATTCAAATTTGAAAAGGGGAGCAATTACGAAACCATCGGAAACATTACTGAGTCGCCCTCTACTGAGCAGTACGATCCGAATTTTGAAATGACCTTGCGTTTCTTTTCGAAACAGGCGATCTTCAGGCAAAAGGTTAGCATTAAAGGAACAGAAGCTGTTGTGATCAAAGGCTTTCTTGAGTTCATGTGCTGTGACGACACAAAATGCCTGCCCCCATCGGAAGTGGATTTCTCATTTACACTTACACCGGAAAAGCAAAAAGCAGCCGAGCCAGCAGCTCCGTCTGATAAAATCCTGAATCCGGTAAAATGGACCTATTCGCTCGTGCCAGCCGGAAATGATGTATTTGAACTGGCAATCAAGGCAGAAATTGATCCGGGCTTTCATCTATATGCACTAAAAATTCCTGAAAACGGCCCACTGCCAACGGCCTTTACGTTTGAGCCGGCTGAAGGATACGTGCTTGATGGAGAGGCCTATGAAAAGACCGTAGGTATAGTGAAATACGACGACATCTTTGAGATGGAGATCAAGTACTTCGAGAAACAGGCTGAATTCGGGCAAAAAATCGTCCCCAGAGGCAGTGAAAGTTTCCAGATAAAGGGCGAGATCGCCTATATGGTTTGCAACGACGTAGGCTGTGTTGCTTTGTATGAAGACATAGTGCTACAGGTTGAAAAGGGAGCTTTGGTAAGCCCTGACAAGGCAAAACCGGCTGCAGAAGTTGCCGGGCAATCGTCAGACATTCAAGGAGGGAAAGCGTCCCTGTGGGGATTTTTCTTTCTGGCGTTTCTTGCCGGGTTGGCTGCCATCCTGACGCCCTGCGTTTTCCCGATGATTCCGATGACGGTGTCATTTTTCATGAACGACAAAGAGTCGAAGCTGAAAGGAAAGCTGAAAGCCACAGTGTATGGCTTGTCCATCATTGCCATTTACACCCTGATCGGATCAATCCTGGCCGTTGTTGCCGGTCCTGACATCGCCAATTGGCTCAGCACACACTGGCTGCCAAACATTTTGTTTTTCCTCATTTTCATTGTGTTTGCGGCATCTTTCTTTGGTATGTTCGAAATCACACTTCCTCACTGGATCGTCAATAAATCAGACCAAAAGGCAGATAGTGGTGGCTACCTGGGCGCTGTGTTTATGGCATTGACCCTTGTGCTGGTTTCATTCAGCTGTACTGGCCCCATCGTGGGAACCATCCTGGTTGAATCAGCCGGAGGGCAGGTGCTTAAACCCATCATCGGGATGTTTGGCTTTTCGCTGGCCTTTGCCCTGCCGTTCACCCTGTTTGCCATCTTCCCGGGATTCCTGAACGGATTGCCCAAGTCGGGCGGATGGCTCAACTCTGTAAAGGTTGTGCTTGGTTTCCTCGAACTGGCATTGGGCCTCAAATTCCTGAGTGTGGCAGATCAGACCTATCATTGGGGACTGATCGACCGTGAGGTTTACCTGGCATTCTGGATTGTAATCTTCTCACTCTTGGGACTGTATCTGCTTGGAAAGATCAGGTTTGCCCATGATGCTGAGGTGAAGCACCTGAGTGTGCCCCGGCTCATCTTTGCCATCATCACCTTTACCTTTGTCGTATACCTGATTCCCGGAATGGTTGGTGCCCCGCTCAAGGCTTTATCCGGGTATATGCCTCCGATGCAAACCCACGACTTCGACCTGAATGACATTATCAGGCGAAATTCGCATGGAACAGCAAATGCTTCTGTGGCTAATTTCGAAGCGAATAAGTTATGCGAAACACCCAAGTTTCACGAAAAACTGCATTTGCCCCACGGACTGAATGGTTATTTTGATTTTGAACAGGGACTGGCTTGTGCAAAAGCGCTTAATAAGCCATTGTTTATTGATTTTACAGGACACGGATGCGTCAATTGCCGTGAAATGGAAGCCAATGTGTGGAGCGATCCCAGGGTGTTGAGCATCCTTGAAAATGACTATGTTGTTGTTGCCCTGTATGTTGATGATAAAACAGATTTGCCTGAAAACGAGTGGGTGACTTCAGCCTACGATGGCAAAGTGAAAAAGACCATCGGCAGAAAATTTGCAGATTTTCAAATCACAAAGTTTGGGGTCAACGCCCAACCTTTCTATGTGCTTATGGGTCACAACAATGAGGTGCTGGCACAGCCGCGTGCCTATAACCTTGATGTGGATGCATTTATTGAATTTCTAAAAACCGGGACCGAAAATTTTAAATCGGGGAAGTCGGCCTTTAAAATAAAATAACCCAAAGAAATCTTCCGGGTTAAGTAATGAACCTCCTGAAAAATATGAAACGACAGCCTCAAAAACTGTCGTTTTTTATTTGATTTCATGGCTTCGATTTTTTTGTATTGGGAATATATCGTAATTTTATCCACTCTAATACAATGGTATTAATAAAATTTACATAATAAAGTTTCGTTTTGCTGAATCTGGGGGTTGTTTTTTTATAAATCAACCTGCAAAAATCCGGATGAGGCATGACAAAATAAGCGATGAAATAATTCAACAATGAAAAGAATTTTTCTGTTTGTGTGTATTTGCCTGATGCTTGCTCCTTCAATCACGCAATCCCAGTCGACCCAGACGTTAAAGGTGTATGAAATGCAGGAGCTCAATGAATACATCAGCTATGTACTTGACACCTTATTTGTTGGAGGAGGCATGATTGATACCGCTTCGATCACTTACACAGGTCATCCGATGTCGATCGGAAGGTTTGAAAGTGGGGCCGATATTGGTTTTTCGCGCGGAATTATCTTGTCGAATGGCAAGGCAAAAATGGCCGAAGGTGCGAACAGGTACGGTGCCTATGGCGACTCGCTGGGCTTTCCAGGCGATGAAGACCTGAACCGAATGTATCAGTTTATCACACCTGACGGAAAACCCGACACAACTTCTGATGCTGCTGTGCTTTCATTTCGCTTCAGGCCATTTTACAGCAACATCAAGCTGGGCTATGTTTTTGCTTCTGAGGAATACCGCTATGCGGGCGATAAACCCATCGGACCGGATGTTGATTTATCGCATTCAGATGATTACTATTATGATGTATTCGGGATTTTTGTTTCAAAGACCGGTGGACCGTTTACCAATGGTGCAAAAAACATGGCCATCATTCCTTCCTCGGGCGGAACAGGCGAAGAGTGGGTGCTGATTCATACGATTAATCAAAGTCAAAACAATACCTTGTACAAAGAAAACCAGGATCCGCCATTCAACCATTATTCTACGGAATTTGATGGGATGACCGTTCCCTTAAACCTAAATGCCAACCTGAGCCCCTGCACATGGTACGACATCAGGATTGCCATTGCTGACTTTTATGATTCGGAAGAGGACCCGTATATCGACTATCCCTCAAACTTCAATTCGGCTGTGTTTCTCGAAAAACAAAGCCTCATCAGCGGTGAAGGCTTAAGCTACACAGTGGATTATCATTTTGACAACCCTGAGATTGACACCTGCGCAGTTATTGGTTGCTCGAACCTGATTGTGCGCTTTACGTTGAACAAGGTTTCGGAGTTTGATTTTAAACTGCCATACAATCTTCAGGGATTCACGCCTGCTGACATCCAGCCGATTCCAGACTCAATCATCATTCCGGCCGGCCAGTTGAGCACTACCATCGAAATCAAACCTATTGCCGGTTCTATTACCGGTCAGTTTGAATACTGGAAATTCAAATACCCAAAAGATCCCTGCGATGTTCCTGTGCCTCCTTTTTCAGGCGGCTTTACCGGAGTCATCGACTTCAGGACCTGGAACTATCTGCCACTACAGGAAGTGTTTAAACCTATGACTGCCGACTGTGGCGAAACCGTAAGCCTGACATTTTTCGATGATATTGTAGGAGGTTTCCCACCATACAATATGGTTTGGTCCTACAATGGCAACCTGATAGGAACTGGTGAACCGGTGACCCATGTTGTTCAGGACAGCCCTGACATTGTTGATGTGAATGTATCAGATGGTTGCAGCAACAACAAAACCAGCCATGTGCAAATCACCAATAAGCCCATACAGTATCAGCTGACACCAGGCAACATCGTCGAAATTTGCGAAAATCAAAGCGAAAACGTGTTGATTACCAGCCTGAATCAGTTTAATCCGACCATCACTGTTCAATGGTTTAAAGGCAACTGGAGTACACCGATTGGCACCTTCAACCCACTGAATATTCCATACGATCCGGGCCTTGTTGGTGGCATCGACTATTACTACCGGATTACTGATGATTGTGGAAACATCAAGGAAGGTTCAATCTTCGTTACCCAGGACCCTATCCTCTCAGCCGGGGAAGACCGCACAATCTGCTTTGGCGACCAAACAGTACTTACCTCAAACGAGGCTGTGTATTACTGGTGGTACGACGGCGACCCGACTTTGCCTACTACAAACCTGATTGGCGAGGGCGCCAATATGCAATCCATCACAGTTACCCCTTCAGGCGATACCGAGTATTTCCTGAAAGTGAGGAGCAAATGTGATCCAAACCTGATATTGCAAACTTCAGTTCATATCTATGTGGAGTTTTTTGATGCCGAGATTGTATCGCCTGATGAACCGGATCTTGAAATCTGTCCAGGCGGCACGGTCACCCTTGTGGCAAACGGACTGGGACCATGGATGTGGAGCACTGGCG
>JAHIUX010000069.1 GCA_018816765.1 Bacteroidota bacterium | reverse complement strand
GCTACTTTTGCTTTAAACGTTGCTCCATGATTCCTTCTTAATTTCTTCATTTTACCGCTGCTCCTTTCTATATTTTAAAATCAATTTAGAACAGCTTTACCACTTAAGCAACTGTACAGTTTTTCCCGACCAGCTCTGAAATTGTAATCCGAAAATGAATTTCACTGTCATTGTTAACATCTATTTGATTTGTATACCCTGGTTGAATTCCGTGGGCTATGGTTATGTATGGAGCATTTTGAGGTGTTGGAATCGTATCACCTTCCGGGAATAAATTGATTATATTTTGGGAAACAGTGATAATATCTTTCCAGTCCAGACCCAAATTATTAAATGCTTCTTCAGAGGTAATCCATCTCCTTTGACCGTTTTCAATGAGATAAACCTTTGGATCGTTAATTAGCTTAATTAAGAGGTCATCCGAAGTTGGATTGGTTCCGATAAAATCTGGTCCATTAGGAAATGAATTCAATGTTTCTGCTGCAAAATCGCATATATGGCCCCATCCGGGAATTTCGGACATTTCACTAAATACTGTTGGACTTGTAACGTAATATTTTAAGCCGTTTTGAATCCAATACGTTGTTCCCTGGCCTTCTATTCTGGCAAGTGAAAGGTTTTGAGGCATTTCTAAACAAGGCATGGCCCAAAGGTTTATATTGCTGGTTCTATCATAAGGGTCATTATTAATTCCTTCCCATCCATAGGGATCAACAGGGATTCCATTTCGCTGTACTTCAAAATGCAAATGATAAGCCTCTGAGCTTCCATAATCTCCAGAATAACCAATTAATGTTCCCATAGTAATAGGCATATTTTCAGAGACAGTAAAGCTACTAAGATGCAAATAATATGTTTTATATCCATTACCATGATCAATTTCTAATGTATGATAGTTCTGTGCATTAGATACCCCTGGGAAAGAAGAAGGGATATGCACAATACCATCAGCTGCTGCATATACTGGTGTATTGTTTGCTATTGGAAAATCAGTGCCTGGATGTCCGTCATAACAAAGGTAATATGCACCACCACAACTATTCGCGCCAGTGTAGTTACCATTTATAGAAAAAGGCTGGCTTTCAGTATTGCTAAAACAATAACAAGTTCCACCATAGTCTTGGGTGCTACCAATTTCTCCACTATACGCCACCACTTTATTATCTTTACTATATGATGAACTTGCAGAATGATCAAAGGCCGAGCTAATTGGCACGTTATATGCATCCCAATCGTTTAAAGGAAAATTTAGATAGAAATCGCCATCAGCCGCAAAAGTTTTAGAACCAGTAAGTAATAGTATTATAAGCATACAAAATGTAATTAAAGTAAATAACTGTCTACTCCAGACATTCTTTTTCATCCTTCTTTCCTTCCAATATTTCGTTTATGACAATATGTAAATATCAGTTTGTCATTATTTCAAAATGTTACATTTAGACACCATTGGTAATGGTAACCCGGATTTTTAGCAAAAGTCTATGCTTTTATCCCAAAGATATGTGGTTTTCCGTTGCCCGGTTACTCGAATTTAGACTTTTCTACCTTTTGTTCGATCTATAGAAAGGAGATTACTTTCTTACTTTGACTTTGATGCCTCCCGCTGTTTTTTCAATATAGTGTTTTTCTTCCATAGGATGAGCAACACTTCCCATTCTTCGCTTAGCGCTAAACAAACCTATGAAACCTGCGCTTAATAGCAGAATCGTTGCTGGTTCCGGCACTGAAGAGGTAACATTAATCGAGCTGCTTTCTGAGATAGCTTGCAAGTCGTAACCCCAATCATCACTTAGAATGACGTCAGACAACATAAGCACACTTGTGCCTTGGCCATTACCTAAAAAAGATATTGTTGCAAGTGTGAATTCATCAGGCTGGGAGCTTAAATCCCACAGCCATGATAACTCAGATAAATTCAGAACGCCGCTGCCTAAATAACCAAAACCCCAGTCATCAGCATTACCAGCGGATATATCACCCAGTTCGCTACCAAGGGAGTAGGAATCAAAAGCAAGAACACTTTCGTCAAAATTGACATTAAAGTCAAATGCTCCCAAGTAAGCACCTTGCATGTCCGATATTAAGACATCAACATTTATCATGTCGTCAACACCAACAGCAATTCTCGGTGAATGTAATTTTTGGTCATCAGTTTTAGGAACATAGAAAAGTTTGCCAAAACATTGTGATAGAGACAGGAAAATTATTAACAAAAGTCATGAAATTTAACAATACAAATAAGGAGCGGATAAATCT
>JAHIUX010000068.1 GCA_018816765.1 Bacteroidota bacterium | reverse complement strand
TTACGTCAAAGAACGAAAGTCAATTACTTCACTGCAAATCAATCAAAAAGCGGCTTTATATACATAGCCCGGTAAGGGATGTAGTTCAACACCGACTCATCGCTGGGTCTTGCAGACCGCTCAGAGTCCTATTTATTAGCGGTAGTTTCTATTATGCGTCTACATTTTTTATTAATTTATATAGGGATGTTTGACATGATTGTGAGTTTGAAATTTGCCCTTCAAATTTTATCATTTCACCTGAAACGCTGGTATTTAAAAATGGTTTTTTCCCACGACGTTTTGTTTTATACCAGTCATATAGCATATTTGCGAAGAAACCTGTGATAACTCCAAGTATAAAACCTGAAATAAAATTGTTAAATAATCCTGATAAATTCATGGTTTCATTTATTGCTTTTGTAGTATCAATGGTAATCCTGTTTTCCATGTTTCATCAATATAAAGTTCTATAGAATATCTACCTGGTTTGTCAAATTTTAGTTGGTTTAGAGAAATAACCATATTTACTGCTGAAAAAGTACCGGAGTTGGTTTTTTTTATTTGCATTTCACCTTCAAGCGGTGAAATAACATTTTCATTTTTATCATTAATTAAGGTTATTTTAAATTTGTGTTCACCAAATTCCTTCTCATCAAATCGTATTCTTGTAGCAATTGAGCAATTGGGGTGTACACAGGGGAACTCTTTTGCATTAATTGTATCAAAGGTTCCAACTATTACCATTTTTCGTTGGTACTCTTGTGCAAAGTCACAAAGTGTAAAAATTTCTATTTCCATATCTATTAATTTTTATATAAGTGTTTATTTACTATTACTGCTAACGGCAACCCGTCCAAAAACCTCCTGAAGCTTCCTATTTTTTCATCATTACCCTGCTAAAATAGCACATAGGCTGGTTTACCGGTTACATGTATGAAACGTTGGGGATTGCGGGCTTCGTCCCTGTCTGCCGACACGAAAGCTGATGCGGGGCAGAATGCTTCAAGTAACCACTTAACCCCCAATGTTTTATACATGATGTTGGGCACAGTTAATTTTTATGATATACTGAAATCTTTTTATTCCTAAGCACTACTAAACAACTCTTTAATTCTATTTCATTTCCATCTCTATCTTTTCCGATTGCTTTATAAAGGTGTTTAGTAAAAATATCAAACCCTAATTCACCATTGCAACTTTTAACAACAGAATCAATAAATTCTGTGTTCTGTTCGTCACCTATCAAATAAATAGTCTCTATGGATTTGGGGATTTTCTTAATGTTATTGATATATACTTTTTTACCTTCTGTGTCAATTTTCATTCGTTTACCAATAATCCTAATTGCAAACTTGCAATATTCTCCATTATATTCTGATATTGTGTCTTGGTTCAGTCGCCGATTTGCATAATAGTAAAGAAAATTCACCATTTTTTTCACTTCTTCAAAAACCCTTTCGTTTTCTCTCTTTTTACCAAATACTTTTTCACCGAGGAATGTCATTTCTGTTATAAAAACTGGGAAATACAAACCGGCCTTATCAATATCGAAAAATCTATCATAGAAATCCGCAATCTTTTCGTTGTCCAAACCTGCATTTAAATACTCCTGCACAAATTCGTCAATAAGCTCATACTTACTATGTTCAAGTATTTTAAAGGAAACAAACAAATCAATTGCGTTTTTCTGATATTTGGCAATATAGTTTTTTGCTTTACGCAATAAGGAAAAAGAAACAAAAGTAAAGGTAGCATTAACAACATTCTTGTTATGATTTGTGCTTTTGTGCATTCTCATAACCAATTGACCCGAATTAATAAATTGCTCAGGTTTAACATTTTCATCAATCCATTCCAGTTTAACTCTCGTTGGAATAATATGAGGAACTTTTTTAGAAAGGTCAGCAACAAATCCGTTTACTCGTGATTGAATATCATATTTAACGTAAGTGTATTCTGTTGTTTTACAAATAAATCTTAGAAACTTGCTTATGAGAGCAATTAATTTCTCCAGTTTCTCGGGATTTTTCAAATAGTGAGCTACAATTGAACCACCAGTGATTAAACTAAATATTGCAACAATTGAAATTGTCACATAGATATTAATGTCAAAGATTGAGCAAATCATCTTAGTGTTCGCTTAGGTAAATATTCATTTTTGCTATACATGCGGCTTTATCACACGCAAACTTTATTGCACCACTTTCAGGAAATACAGTGTAGAGATTATCAATGGTTACAGGGTCTCCACAAAACTTACATTTAATTTTACCTGCTATCAAATCGTCATAAACTTTAATGCTTTTCAAAAAAGTATCAAGTTTATCATCATGAATCGCTTTAACTATTTCCTTGTCTTTTTTCATATCATGTTTATATTATGATGTGCGTGGTCTTGTCTTAATTGTGCCCAACGAGTATATATACGCAACTCTATTCATTGGCAATCGTTTACAAGCATTTACCAAACGACTCCTTCTGCAACATTATCCTGCGCCCATGCAAGGATTGCCGTCAACAACATATTGAAAATCAGCCTGAAGGCTGCGCATTTGTTTTTCAGTCCGAAAGTTAGGGATTATTTCTGATATTGGGTTGACAAAATGAACAAATAATTTCAGGTTTTTTTTCTGAAATTAAAAGGCAGGATCGTGGAGGCCCGGTGCGGGCAGGCAAGCGGCAAGTGCCTAGCCCTGAAACTCCCCGAGGTCTTTGAGGGCGAAGAGGGCGGCGTTTACGGTGGGCACGGCTGCAACATACAGCATCAGCTTGTTGTTGGCTTCCTTGAGCCGGCCTTTTTTGGGGTTTGCCTGCAGGTATTTCAGTATGCCCATGAAGCGGTCGGTCTGGAAAAATCCCGAGGCGGGATCGCTCACGAAATAGGCGACCAGGGTTTTGTTGCGCAGGATCACCTTTTCGAAGCCCAGCTCACGGGCCACCCAGCGCAGGCGCAGGGTGTTCAGCAGGTCAACGGCCTGGCGTGGCAGCGGCCCGAAACGGTCGATGAGCCTGTCGGTAAAGGCCAGCAGCTGTTCTTCATTCACCAGGTTATCGAGCTCCGAATAGAGGCTGATGCGCTCGGTGGATGCATCGATGTATTCGATCGGGAGCAGGATCTCCATATCCGACTCCACCACACAGTCGCTCACGAAGGGCCTGGGTTTCAGCTCACGGAACACCTCTTTGAATTCTGTTTCCTTGAGCTCTTCGATGGCTTCGTCGAGGATCTTGTGGAACATCTCGAAGCCTATCTCGCTGATGAAGCCACTTTGTTCGGCCCCAAGCAGGTTGCCTGCCCCGCGGATGTCGAGGTCGCGCATCGAGATGTTGAAGCCGCTGCCCAGGTCGGCAAACTCCTGCAGGGCCTTCAGGCGTTTCTGGGCTTCGCTGCTGAGCGATGCCAGCGGAGGGGCCAGCAGGTAGCAGAAAGCCTTTTTGTTCGAGCGGCCCACACGGCCGCGCAGCTGGTGCATATCGCTCAGGCCGAAGTTCTGGGCATCGTTGATGATGATGGTGTTGGCGTTGGGGATGTCGAGCCCCGACTCAACAATTGTCGTCGACAGCAGCACATCGTAATAGCCGTCGATGAAGTCGAGCATGATCTTCTCGAGTTTGTGGCCTTCCATCTGGCCGTGGGCCACGCCTATGCGCACCCCCTTCACAAACTTCTGTAGCATATCGTGCACATCCATGATATTCTGCACCCTGTTGTGGATGAAAAACACCTGTCCGCCGCGCGACACCTCGTATTGAATGGCTTCGCGGATGATCTCCTCACCGAAGCTGCGTATCTCAGTCTGTACCGGATAGCGGTTTGGGGGCGGGGTGTTGATGATGCTCAGGTCGCGGGCGCCCATCATCGAAAACTGCAGCGTCCGCGGGATGGGCGTGGCCGTGAGGGTGAGGGTGTCCACATTGGTCTTGATGAGCTTCAGCTTCTCCTTTGCCGACACCCCGAACTTCTGCTCCTCATCGATGATCAGCAGGCCCAGGTCCTTGAATACCACATCCTTGCTGATGAGGCGGTGGGTGCCGATGAGGATGTCGGTCTTGCCCTGCTCCAGCCTGTCGAGGGTTTCTTTCTGTTCTTTGGCACTCTTGAAGCGGTTGATGTAATCCACTGTCGCCGGCAGCTCCCCGAGCCTGTCGGAGAAGGTTTTGTAATGCTGCAGGGCCAGGATGGTGGTAGGCACCAGCACCGCCACCTGCTTTGAGTCGGCCACGGCCTTGAAGGCTGCACGGATGGCGATCTCCGTCTTGCCGAAGCCCACATCGCCACACACCAGCCTGTCCATGGGGGCTTCCGACTCCATATCGGCTTTCACGTCGATGGTGGCCCTGATCTGGTCGGGCGTATCTTCGTAGATGAAAGAGGCTTCGAGCTCGTTCTGCAGGTAGGAATCGGGCATGAAGGCATAGCCTTTGCTGGCTTTCCGTTCGGCATAGAGCCTGATCAGGTCGCGGGCAATGTCTTTGACCTTGTCTTTGGTCTTGTTTTTCAGCTTGTTCCATGCGTTCGATCCCAGCTTGCTCAGGCTTGGCTCGGCCCCGTCGCGCCCGGTATATTTCACGATGCGGTGCAGCGAATGGATGCTCACATAGAGGATGTCGTCGTTTTTATACATCAGCCTGACGGCTTCCTGTTTGCGGCCGTTGTTATCGACGATTTCGAGGCCGGCGAAGCGGCCGATGCCGTGGTCGATATGCGAGACGAAGTCGCCGGGTTTCAGGTCGTACAACTCCTTGATGGTGAGCGCCTCCTTGCTGGCGAAGCTCTCGCGCAGGTGGAACTTATGGTAGCGTTCGAAGACCTGGTGGTCGGTATAGCAGCAGATTTTCAGGTCGTTGTCGATGAAGCCTGTCTGCAGGCTGTGGTATACCGGTTCGAAGCCGGCCCGGCTGTCTTCGGCTTGTTCGGCCTGCAGGTCGTCGAAGATGGCGTAGAGCCGTTCGATCTGTTTGGCGTTGTCAGAAAGCAGAAAGATGCGGTATTGTTCTTTTTTCCTGCGGAGGAGCTCATCGATCAGCAGGGCGAAGTTCTTGTTGAAGACCGGCTGCGGGCTGGTATGGAAGGCAAAGCCTTCGCCCTTAGCCAGGGTCGATGCCGGGCCAAACTCGATGGTCTCCATGGCATCGAGCTGCTGCAGCAGCACTTCACCCTTGCTGAACAGCAGGCCGGGTTTCTGTGACGCATTGTCGATGCCCAGCTTTTCGAAGGCCTGAATGGCTTTTTCATATTCGGCATCCACGCGGAACGCAAGCTGGTCGGCTTCGTCGATCCATACGATGGTCTTCGATGGCAGGTAGGCGATGATGGTCTCCCTGTCGTCGAGGATCATCCTGCTCTGCACATTGGGCAGCAGGGTGATGTTGTTCATGGGCTGCAGCGAAAGCTGTGTGGTGGGGTCAAAGCTGCGGATGCTTTCCACCTCGTCGCCGAAAAACTCGAGGCGGTAGGGGTGGTCGTTCGAGAAGGAGAACACGTCGAGGATGCCGCCCCTGACGGAAAACTGCCCGGGTTCAACCACAAAATCGACCCGTTCGAAGTCGTATTCGTTCAGCAGGTCGGTCACAAAGTCGAACGAGACCTTTTCGCCGGCTTTCAGCCGCAGGGTGTTGCGCGAAAGGTAGCGGCGGGTGACCACCTTCTCGCACAGCGCTTCGGGATAGGTGACGATGATGGTGCGGCGGTCGCTCACGGTGACGCGGCCCAGCACCTCGGTGCGCGAAAGGATATAGGTGTTGTCGGGTTTCTCGGGTTCGTAGGGCCGCTTGTACGAAGTGGGATAAAACAGCACCATCTTTTTGTTGTAGTCCTGGCCGCGTTCGCCAAAGAGGTTCTCGAGGTCGTTGTAGGCATAAGCGGCGGCCTCCTTGTCGGTGCATACCACCAGGTGCTGGCCGTGGCGCAGCTCCGTCACCGCGGCGGCAACAGCGGCTTTGGCCGAGCCGGTGAGCCCGTTGAAAATATGGTGCAGCTTCCCTTCCTTTTGCTGCATAAAGGCAGCGATGGCGGGACTGTTGCGGTAAAAATCCTTGATGGAAACTTTCGTCAAAACACCGGAAATATTTGGTCAGCAAAGCTACGGAATATTTGCATGGGTTACGCAGCAAAGCAAGGCGCATTAAGCGCCAGGGATAACGGGAAAGCCTGAAAGAAAACCACTTGATTTCAGGAAATGGTTTCCCCTGCGATCTTTTTTCTATTTTTGCCGGCTCAACTATTTGGAATGATTCTACATAACACCACTGATAAAGCATTGTTGAAGCAGCGGCTGAAGCAGGAAGACTTCAGGCGGATCACGCTTTCGTTTTACAAATTTGTGCAGGTCGGCGATCCGCAGGCCTTTCGCGATGCGCTCTACATCGCTTTTTCCGCATGGGATATTTTCGGACGGATCTATGTGGCCGGCGAAGGCATCAATGCCCAGCTGAGTGTGCCGGAACACCATTACGAGGCGATGGCGGATTACATTGCGGCGCATCCGCTGATGCAGGGGGTCTTGCTCAACAGGGCCGTGGAAGATGACGGGCTTTCGTTCTACAAGCTGAAGGTGCAGGTCAAACACAAGGTGCTTTCCGACGGACTCGACAATACCAGCTTCGACATTTACGCTACCGGCGAACACCTTGATGCGGCTGCTTTCAACGAAAAGCTTGCTGCGCCCGGCACCGTGGTGGTGGACCTGCGCAACCATTACGAGCACGAGGTGGGTCATTTCGAGGGGGCTGTGTTGCCCGAGGTAGACACCTACAAGGCCTCCATCCCGGTGATCGTCGATATGCTTGCTGAACGGCGTCCCGGCAATGTGTTGTTATACTGCACCGGTGGCATCCGCTGCGAGAAGTTCTCGGCTTACCTCAGGCACAAGGGTTTCGAAAATGTGTACCAGCTTAAGGGCGGGGTGATCAACTACGCGCAGCAGCTCCGGTCGACAGGACTCCCGTCGCGTTTCAGGGGAAAGAACTTTGTGTTTGACGACCGCATGGGCGAGCGCATCACCGATGAGGTCATCGCCCGCTGCCACCAATGCGGCAAGCCCGCCGACACCCACGCCAACTGCGCCAACGACGCCTGTCACCTGCTCTTCATCCGCTGCGAAAGCTGTGCCGAAACCTTCCATGGCTGCTGTTCTGCCGGATGCCGCGAGGTCATCGCATTGCCTGCGGAGGTGCAGAAAGCGCTTCGCAAAGGCAGGCTGCATCCCAATGCCCACCTTAAATCGGTGAGGAAAGCCGAAGTCAGCGCGCGCTAAACCGCCAGACCGCGCCTTGTATGGAACCGCGGGCAGGAATGCTGCTCACAATTTTCGGGATGGCCTGCAACCATTTTTAGCAGGCCCTCGTCTTGGAATAAACTAAACAGGCAGATAAGACAATCATGGAATTCGTTACTTTTGCAGCAATCACCTGATTTTTTGCAAAACCCACTTAGCAATAAACCATTCAATATGAACCTACAAAAGCTGTTATTCACCCTGATCGCCCTCGTTGGCTTTACCTATCTTGCTGATGCTCAGGATATGATCCTGAAACGTAACGACGAAATCATCAAATGCAAGATCAGAGAGATTGGACTGGATGAGGTCAAGTACATCCTGCCCGACTTTCCGGCCGACCTGTTTTTCTCCATCGAAAAGGACGACATCAAAAAGGTGATATTCGAAGGGGGCAAGGAAATGACTTTCGAGAAGGCGATGACAAATCCGGAACATTATACAGAAAACAAGAAAAACGCCATGAAGGTTGATTTCATGTCGCCACTCACCGGTAACACCACCTTTTCCTTTGAGCACAGCCTCAAACCGGGTCGCAGCCTCGAAACGTCGCTGGGGATCATCGGCCTGGGCCTTGATCCGAACGACAACAATGCGGGTGGCGTTTTTGCCAAGTTCGGCATGAAGTTCATCAAGGATCCTGACTTCTACCTGAGAGGCATGCGCTACGCACACATCCTCAAGGGCAGTTATGTGAAGCCCGAAATTGCCTTTGGTTTTTTTGGCCGAAACACCGAGCGTTATTACGATGAATTTGACAACAACGGCAACTGGATCGGTAGTCATTTCGACAGGCAGCGTGAATCGGTCTTTTCCGGAACAGCCCAGCTGGTCATTGGCAAGCAATGGGTCTTCGACAATGCTTTCCTGGTCGATATGTACTGGGGCCTTGGTTATGGTTTCGGAACCGATGAATATGGTGGTGGCTATTATTACGGATATGCCATTGCCGACCAATCATTCCCGATTTCATTTTCAGCCGGTCTCAAAATAGGCTTGCTTTTGAAATAACACAAATCACTTTTAACACCAACGGCTGGTTGAACCTTCGGGTTTAGTCAGCCGTTTTTTTGTTGTCGCCTTGCTTTTTTTTCAAATAAATTGGCTGCTGCTGGCAGGTTGTTGCGAAATAGCTAACTTTACAGGCGAAACATATTAGTTTATCCGCATGAAACGCACTGTATTGATAGTTTTGTTCGTGGGAAGCCTGCTTGCTGCTTTTCCTGTTTATTCGCAACGCCAACTGTTTATGGCCGATGTGGCCGGCTTACCGCTTGGCCGTGCCGGGCTTAAGTTCGAACATATGATACAGCGGAGGTTTTCCGTTGGCGCCTATGCTGATGGTTATTTCATGGATTATACCGGTTTCAGCGTCAGCCCGTTCATGCGTTTCTATACCGGACAGTTCACCGCACCGGAGAGCCTGTTTGTGCACCTGCAGCTTAGCGCAGGCAGTTTTAGCGGCCCCTTGTCGTACAGGCAATATGTTCCGGGTGGCGACTATTACAGCTATTCGACTGACGAGAGCTTCTCAGCTTTCGGGTATGGCATTGGTCTGGGCCGGCAGTGGCTGCTGTCGTACAATTTTATGATGGAGCTGTCAGGTGGTTTCCAATACCTCAACAGGAATACCGCGCATGAGATCATGCTCGACAATGTGGACCATCCGGGACTTTACCGCCTCAACAGCCTGGGGAAAGACCAGCCGGCCGACAAATGGTTTGTTACGGGTCCCGGCGGACTGATTTACCTGCGCCTTGTATTTGGCTTTGGCTGGTGGTGATCAGTCTTTCAGGTCAGTAAATTCAGGACTGAATTCGCGCATCAGGGCTTCGGCTTTTTCTACCATTGATTTCGATCCGATAAACAAGGGCGACCGCTGATGGATATGCTCGGGATGCAGGTCGAGTATACGCCTGAAGCCGTCGGAAGCCTTGCCTCCGGCCTGTTCGGCCAGAAAAGCCACCGGAACACATTCGTACATCAGCCGCAGCTTCCCCTGTGGGTTTTTGCGTGTGCCCGGATAGATGTAGATGCCTCCGCGAAGCAGGTTGCGGTGGAAATCCGACACCAGTGAACCGATATAGCGGGTGGTGTAAGGCCTTCCCGATGCCGGATCATCTTCCTGGCAATACTTGATGTAGCGTTTTACACCTTCGGGGAAATAAATGTAGTTGGCTTCGTTGATGGAATAGATGCCGCCGACATCGCCAATGGTCATTTTGGGGTGTGAAAGGATGAACAAGCCAACAGTAGGGTCGTAGGTGAAGCCGTTCACCCCGTTGCCTGTTGTGTACACAAGCATCCTCGATGAGCCATAGATGATATACCCTCCGCAAACAAGTTCGGTGCCTGCCTGCAGGATGTCATCCATATTGATCTTCTTTCCGATCGATTTGCGGCGATAAATGGCAAAGATGGTGCCAATGCTCACATTCACCTCGATGTTCGAAGAGCCGTCGAGCGGATCGAGGGCAACAATATACTTTGCATGTTCAGTGATATGGTCCTCAAACACAACCACCTCTTCGTTTTCTTCAGAAACGATGGCAGCGCACTGCTTGCCATTGCGCAAGGCCTTGATGAACTCATTGTTGGCCAGCACATCGAGCTTTTTCTGGCTCTCGCCCTGCACATTGGTGCTGCCTTCGTAGCCCAGGATGCCGGCCAGTCCGGCCCTGTTCACATCGCGGTTCACTATTTTTGCGGCTATGCCGATGTCGTTCAGCAGGCGGCTGAATTCGCCTGTTGCTGACCCGACGTTTTCCTGTTGTTCCCAGATAAATTCGACGAGTGTTTTCATGGTATGATAGCTTGTGTTAGGTTGGGTTTTTCTTGCAAGGCAAATGTATGCTTTTTCTGCCTAAAAGATGTTAATTTAGCTGCCTGAACCAGCAACTGTTTACGCTGCGCCGGCCGGTGACACCGGTGCTGCAGTGCATGGACCTGATTCAATGAAGAAATTTAACAGGAGCGATGAAGGTATTTAAGTTTGGTGGTGCATCGGTGAAAGATGCCACAGGTGTGCGGAATATGGCCGGGATACTCGGGAAGACTACCGACAGGCCATTGCTTGTCGTTGTGTCAGCCATGGGAAAAACCACCAACGCCCTCGAAAGGCTGTTGTCGCTGGCCTTGGACAAGGCATCCACGGATGAAGCATTCGACCGCCTCCAGGCATTTCATATGCAGACCGTCAGCGAATTGTTCCCCGATCCCCAACACCGTGTTTACAGCGGGCTGAACAGCCTGTTTGCTGGGTTGAAACAGGCGTTGGCCGGGCTCATTGATGGTGATTATGATGCGCATTATGACACCATTGTGCCTTATGGCGAGTTGATTTCATCCTGTATTGTGTACCATTTTCTGCTGCAGCATGGGATGGTCGTCACGCTGATTGATGCGCGTGAGTTCATCCACACCGATGCGCACTACCGGGCCGCCAATGTCGACTGGGAAAAGACGGCCTCGGCCTGTTCCCTCCTCGAAAGCGAGACATACCGCAAGGGCATCATCCTCACACAGGGTTTCATCGGACGGTCGGCCAACGGGCACACGACAAGCCTCGGCCGCGAGGGTTCCGACTTTACCGCAGCCATTTTTGCCTACTGCCTCAACGCCTCCGAAGTGGTCATCTGGAAAGATGTTCCGGGCTTGCTCAATGCCGATCCGAAGCGCTTCGCCAGGGCTGTGAAGCTCGATCAGATATCCTATACCGAAGCCATCGAACTGGCGTATTATGGGGCTACAGTCATTCATCCGAAAACCATCAAACCCCTTCAAAATAAGAATATTGTACTAAAGGTGCAATCGTTTCTGCAGCCTGAGTCGGCACCCACACTCATCACCGCCGAACCAGATTTTGACCCGCTGATTCCTTCCATCATCGTGAAAGACGAGCAGGTGCTCATCAGCATCAGCCCGCGCGACTTCTCCTTTATGAACGAGGCCAACCTGCATGTGCTGTTTGGCATCCTCGATGCCTTGCATATTTCGGTGAATGTGATGCAGACTTCGGCCATCAGCCTGTCGCTCTGTGTCGACAGGAACGATGAAAAGCTGGCGCTGCTGCTCAGGGCATTGCAGGAGAAGTTTAAGCTCAGGTACAACACCGGCCTTTCGCTGCTCACCCTCAGGCACTACAGCCAGGCGCTGATCGATGAGCTGAGCCAGGGACAGGAGGTGTTGCTCGAACAGCGCAGCCGCATCACCACCCAGCTGGTCATGCGCAAACAGCCATCAGATCAATAAGGATTATTGCTTAGCATAAAAAAGCCCTGTCAGGCATTGACTGACAGGGCTTTTGTGGTTTGTCTCCGGTTCACCGGAGGTGCAGAGGCTAGTTGCCTGAGAACAAGATTTTCTGCTGCACCTGGCTGTTGGCTGAGCTGAGGCGGGCGACATACACTCCCGATGGAAGGTCAATCTTTTGCCTTAGCTGTTTACCTGGCGCGATGCTGGCGGTGAACACCGTCTGTCCGGCAGCATTCAACAGCTGGATGTTGCTGGTGGTTTTTGCATCGGAGCAGTCAATATGGAGCACATTGTTGCTCACGTAAATCAGGCGCTCAGCAGTGTTGTGCTCGTCGGTGCCTACGGCTCCCCAGTCTTCGACCTTCATATCATCGACGAAAACACCCAGGCCATTGTTGTTGCTGGCATGCCATCCGAGGAAAATATGTCCGTCAGCCTCAGGGATCACGAGGGCTTCACCATTAAGCCAGCTTGGGTCGTTGAAGCTGAGGTTTTCGAACACCAAATTGGTCATGATGAGCGAATCAGCAGCAACACCCCAGCTAAGGCTGAGTTTTTCGGGTGTGTTTGGCAGGAAACTGCGGTACTTAAAGGTCACAAAATACTCTTTCCCGGCCTCTACGGCGATGGGCGGCGAAACAAGCCAGTTGTTGAAGGCTTTGTTCTGGCCGTTGTTGCTGTAGCAGCTCACCGACTTGGAACCACTGGCACCGATCAGGTTTGTTGATGCCCATTTGAGGTCAGAATAATTAAGTGACTGCCAGTGGAATGGCAGTTCGGGCACAGTCACATCCTCCACATCGGTGAGGTAAGGGAAGCTGCTGATGGCCGGCATGGTTGTGAACGACCAGATGGTGTTGCAGTCGTCGTTGGTGCCAATATTGTTGCGCGGAATCACCTTGAGGTAATAGGTTGTCATTGGTTGCATATGGAACACGAAGCCGTTTTCAGCGAAATTTTCGCCATTGTACACATTCGTTGGGGTTGCGGTGCCTTCGCCATCGGTGCCAAAATACACATCATAGCTTGTGGCAAAAGGAGCAGGCATCCAGCTGATTTCCTGGTTCAGTAAGATATCCGTTTCCTGATCGACAGGCGACACAAGGGCTTCGGAGCATTGCGGAACACCGGTGTATTCGTCAATACCACTGATAATCAGCGAGAAAACCTGTGAGCTTCCGGTGAGGTTTCCCTCATGGTCAACGGTGATGGTATAGGTGCCTTGTTGCGGATTGTCGATATAGATTTTTTCCACATTGTCCACATAGTTCTTGGTGAGGTTTGTGGCCATGGCGCCCGGGTTGTCGGGGTCGAGGCGGTAGGGGTAGTAGGTATTTCCTTCGCTGTCGGTAATGCGGAGGTCGAGGTCGTTTTTGATTGCCGGCGTCCGCGGATTAAGGCTTGGAGGTGGGATAACCCCCTGGGGGTCAGTCCATGACAAGGTAACCCAGAATGGATTTCCGCCCGAGATGGTCACATCGCGTGTGTAGCTGCCTCCGCTGGTAAGTGTGAGTTCATCGATGGCGTTTTGCTGTACATCGTCTTCGAGGATGATGTTGGCTGCCCGTTCGGCATTCACGAGTCCCCAGCCGAACATATAGTCGGGACCGGGATTTGGTCCGGCTTCGTCGGCAGTATGGATGGTAAGGCCTTTGAGCGTGGATGCGCGCATCCTGTTGCCGTTATGGGTTTGCTGATAGAGTTGCTGCAGCAACGCCAGTGTTCCGGCTGTGTTCGGCGACGACATGCTGGTGCCGGTGTAATAGGCATAGGAAGTGTTGCTGTTTGCGATTGAGGAATAGGTGTCGGTTCCTTTGGCCACCACATCAGGTTTGATGCGTCCGTCGTCGGTAGGACCCCAACCGCTGGATGAGTTCATGATCACTGACGATGGGCCGGTATAGTTGAGCACTTCGTGCACATTGCCAATGGTAAGGGTGTTTTTCGAGGCTGACCAGTCGGCTACACAATCGTAACCATCCAGGCCACCATCTTTCTCGGCATTGCCGCCCTGTCCGGCATTGGAAGGGCCTTCGCCACGGTCGTTACCGGCCGAAACAACCATCAGGAAATAGGGAGCGCTGTTGGCGATGGCGTCCCAGGCCCTGGCGCTGTTGTTGTAAAAGCCAAACTGGTAGTCTTCGTCAGGGGAGATGTTGGCATTTCCCTGCCACACCCATGTGTTGCCGTTGTAGTTCCATCCACGGATGTAGCCCCATGAATGGTTCGAAATTTCCATGCCGTTTTGTGCGGCAAGCGACATTTCCGATTCGGCGCTGTTCCAATCGTATGCCTTCAGCAATCCTTTGTAGGCCATGCCTTTGGCGTTGGGGTTTGCTCCGCCTCCGATCATCGTGCCTGAAACGTGGGTGGCATGTGATGATTGCGATGATGCACCGTCAACCTGTGTGACACGGGTAGGTCCGAGGTTGGTGAACTCCTGGTGGGTGGTCCTGACGGCGCCGCCATCCCAGATGCCCAGCTTATCGTAACCTTCGCCGGTAATGTCGACACCAACACTTCCGCCTGGCCACAATTGGTTGGCGCGGGTGGTGATGGCTGCTCCCAGGTTATGGGTGGTGTAATACTGTGGGATGCCATCAACAACATCGACGAGCTGTATGATGGTTCCGTCTTCAAATTCTTGTCTGATCGGCAGTTGGTGCGCTTCAGCATAGGCTTCGGCCCTTGCCTTCATTTGCTTCCATTCCTGTTCGCTCTGAATGGCTATCTGTTGCAGGGCTTCAACATTGGTGCCCACCTGTGCCAGCAAATTGCCACAGATCAGCAGCAAGGCGAATGCCATTTGCAGGCGGATGAAAAAATAATGTTTGGTCATGTGTGAAAGTGAATTTGTTATTAAGAATGATTACAAATATATAACAATTTTCTGAGGGGAAGGTTTCCCCTGGGTAATATCTTAGTGTTGTGGAGTGTTTTGCTGTGCCTGAAGCCTTGATTTCCATTCACATGGAAAACACCTGAAAAGTGTGCCTCCTGAACCAAAGCCATTGCGGATAAAGGCAGCACGGAGTGTAACAATTTGCATCAAAGCACTTAGCGGCGCATGCACAAAATGTGCTACAATCAGCGGGTAATTGTATCTTTGCGGCTTAAAAAAAATAGCATGCAACAATCAATTGCCATCATGTGCGGAGGTGGTCCTGCACCAGGAATCAATACGGTGATCAGCACCGTAGCGAAGGTTTTTCTTAAATCGGGTTATCGGGTGATCGGACTTCACGGAGGATACAAGAGCCTCTTTTCGGAAAACCCTGAAATGATCGACTTTGACTTCACCTTTGCAGATGATATTCAGAAACAAGGTGGTTCGGCGCTGCAGATGAGCAGGTATAAACCAAAGGACAGCGAATTCACCACAAAGTTTTTTGTCAGAAACAACGTAAAGCTGCTGGTCACTATTGGTGGCGATGATACCGCTTCGACAGCAAACAGAATTTCGAAATTCCTGGCCGAAAACAATGTCAGCATCCAGAACCTGCATGTGCCCAAGACAATCGATAACGACCTGCCCCTACCGGAAGGATCGCCCACCTTTGGGTATTATTCGGCCAAGGATGAAGGGGTGCGCATTGCACAAACCATCTATGAAGATGCCCGCACCAGCGGCAACTGGTTTGTTGTATCGGCCATGGGCCGCGAGGCCGGACACCTGGCTTTCGGCATCGGGGCTGCCTGCCATTTTCCGATGATCGTGATTCCTGAGATGTTTAACAAGGTAGAAGTGACCTTCGACCGCATCACCCGGCTGATCATATCCTCCATGGTGAAACGCAGGCTGTTGGGTATCAGGTACGGTGTTGCTATCGTGAGCGAAGGTGTTTTTCACTTTATGACCGACAAGGAGATCGAATCCTCAGGCGTGAATTTTACTTACGACGACCATGGCCATCCCGAACTGGGCAATGTGAGCAAGGCACACATTTACAATATGCTGCTGCAACACCGGCTGAGGGAGATCAAGCTCGACATCAAAAGCCGGCCTGTTGAGCTGGGCTATGAGTTACGCTGCGTGAAACCGACAGCCTTCGACCTGATGTACTGTGGTTTGTTGGGTTATGGGGTGAAGCAGCTTTTCGATCAGGGCGTAACAGGAGCCATGGTCACCTCGGACCCCGCCGGGCATTGTGCACCACTCTACCTGAGTGATGTGGCCGATGAAAAGGGAAAGGTAAAGCCCCGCCTGGTGGATATGGAAGGCGAAAAGGTGAAGATGATCTTCGATCATGGCATTCAGTACATCACGGCCGATGACTATGAGGCAGCAAAAAAATACCTTCCCAATCCGGCGCATTACGACTTCAGGAATATCCTGGGCTGGGAGTGAGCATCAACTGAAAACTGAAGCGATCCTCACCGCTGATCAGGAAATTCCAGCTCGTGGAAAATGGGTTCAAATGGCAAAAAAAAACCCCGCGACAGGCACGTAGCGGGATTTTGATTGGCGGGCTGCTTGGTTGCATTCCTGGGAATGCGGGATTAAAGGAAAAAGGATCGCTTGTTGATGATGGAATAGAGTCGGAATGCCTGATTGCTGATTGGTTCAAAAAAGTAGACCTTGGTTCCATTCAGGTATACTTTAGCCTGAATGTCTTTGATGCACCGCTCAGTTAGCCCTTGCTCCTGGATTTCCTTAATTGTGTAAACTTCATTTATTTCCATAGCAATTATAGGTGTTAGGTTGGGTTACTTCATTTTAATTAAATGGCCGTCTTTCGTACAAATAGGACAGTAAGAATTGCGGACTATGGTGATATAGCCGCAACGATCACACTTAAAGTACTTGTGATACTTAGGTTGTTTAGTTGATGGAGATAGTTTAAGGCCGAACATGTTATTTATTGTTTCAACTTCCTGTGTCAATCTTTGTGCCAAACCAATTTCAGCAGGTATGTTATCAATGTAACAAACATACAATCAGGGATATAAAAATTTCATTTAAAGGTAATTTATAGCTGCTGCATGAGAAATTCCAGCTGATGGATATACGAATCTGGAGGATCGCTCCATTTTCGTAATATGATGTTTCCACCACAGCAGCCCTGGTTTTTGCTTAATTTTGCTGAAAAATAGCCCGTTTATGCAATTTGAAACCTACACCCAAACAACAGAAACCATCCGGCAGCGAATTGAAGCTGCCAAACTGGCCATTGCGACACATCCTGATGTAAAAAGCACCTGGCCGCTGATCTTCAGCTGCCTTGACCTGACTACCCTCGAAGGCACCGATAACACAAAACGCATTGACGATTTGTGTGCAAAGGCCCTGGATTACAGCCACACCTCACCCGGAACCGCTGTTGCCGCAGTGTGTTTATACATTCCCTTTATCAGCCAGGCCAAATCCTTGTTGAAGGGCAGCGGCATCAGGGTGGCCACCGTTGCCTGTGCTTTTCCGTCGGGACAGCTGCCCCTTGCCCTGAAACTGGAAGAGGTGAAATATGCTGTTGAAGCCGGTGCCGATGAAATTGACATGGTGATTTCGCGCGGGAAAATGATTGAAGGTGACGATGAGGCTGTTTTTGAGGAGATCAAGGCCGTGAAAGCCGCATGCGGTGATGCGCACCTCAAGGTGATACTGGAGACAGGTGAACTGGCATCGGTTTCGCTGATCAGGAAGGCTTCTGAGCTGGCCTGCCTTGCCGGAGCCGACTTTCTGAAAACTTCCACGGGTAAGGTGAATCCGGCAGCTAGCCCCGAGGCAGCTGTGGTCATGCTCGATACCATCGCCGAATTTTATGGCAAGACAGGTAAGCGTATTGGGTTCAAGCCGGCAGGTGGTATCGCAGAACCCATAGACGCCCTGCTGTATGCAATGCTTGTGAAGGAAATAGCCGGGGATGAATGGTTCAACAACAAACTATTCAGGATTGGGGCCAGCCGCCTGGCAGAGAAGCTGAAACACTGCATTGCCGGTTAAAGTCGGGTTGCCGGGGGAGCTGGAGTTTGCATCGCGGAACCCTGAAGCGCATGAATAACAATGCAATGCCTGGGCCACAGTTTAAGTGAGTCATTAAACATATTGTGAATTGCAATCAGATTGGTTATATCCATATTGGAGCCCTTCAGGCTGCTGTCTGATGGTTGGTGCGGTATTGCTGAACCGAAAATTGGAATACATGCCCTGACCCATATATAGAAACTGAGGGATTGAAATTAGTTAACCTATTGAAAAACAATCTTTTTATTTTAAAATTTGGGCCCAATGCGAGACCGTTGAACAGAACCCGCACCCATTTGTTTCACTGTGTGATTCAAATACCTATTTTTGCTGTACGACAACCCAAACTGCCCCCAATGAAAAACACCTACTTTGTTACCTTGGTTTTACTGATGCTTACGACAGCTCTCTTTGCCCAGACAGCGCTTGAAGAAGCGGTTGATTTTCACGTAAAGACAATCGATGGTGAGACTATTGTGTTGTTCGACAAACTGGCTGAAGATAAGATTGTCGTGATCGACTTCTTTACCACGAGCTGTGGCCCATGCCAGACTTATGCGCCTGATTTTCAGAACTGTTTTGTGAAATTTGGAGAAAACAATGCAAACACCTTTTTCACCGGAATCAACTACAACGAAAACAACGAGTCAGTGAGCCTGTTCGATTCAATTTTCGGACTGACCTACCCGACAGTAAGCGGAACACAAGGCGGAGGTAACGGCGTGTTCGAGGCTTACCAGGTGTTGTCGTGGCCAACGGTAATCGTGATCACGCCTGATCACCAGGTGGTTGAGCAGTATATCTGGCCTCCCACCGAAGAAAACATTACCCTGGCGGTTGAAAATGCCGGGGGTATCAATGTGGGCATTGCGGGTTTGCAGGCTTCGGGTAACGAACTGCAGCTTTTTCCAAACCCTTCTGATGGCAGCTTTTTCATTAAGAGAGAATTTAACGGCACGACAAGTTGCTCTGTTTCTGTCGTTGACCTTGCAGGAAAGGAACTGTATCGCGAAACGGCCATTGCCGGAGCGGGTATGATCAACATCGATGCAAAGCAGCTACTGCTGAAAACTGGCATGTATATTGTAAAGCTTGAAGAAGATGCCGGCCGGGTATACTGTCAAAAATTGTTTATCCGGTAAAATAAACCAGTAATCAGCAAATCAAACCATATTCAAATGAAAAAGAGCGTATCAGTGATAATGATGTTTCTGGCAGCATTGATGCTGACCGTAGGCGGCTGTGCCCTTGACGACAATATTGATATTCCGGGCGGGAACGACGATGACATCACCAAGTTTCTGGGCACCTGGAGTGTAACCGACAATGCACTGAAACTCAATTATGAAGTAACCATTGAGCGCAGCCAGACCAATTCGGCCATGGTTATCATGCGCAATTTCGCCGGTTCGGGCTCAAGTGCACAGGGATTGGTAGCAGGAAGTTCAATTGTCATCGATCAACAGGTGATTGGCCAGAACTGGTTTGTTTCGGGTAATGGCAGTTACGTCACTTCCAGCAGGTTGCAGTTCACGTATTCGCTCACCATCGGCGGCGAAAACGAACAACGTTCAGCCACTTACAGCAAATAATCAGTTAAGGGATTTTTCGGCAGCCGGCTCTTTTTTGGCCGTGTCGCTCATGACCTCCGTTTTCAATGCCTGCAACTTGTCGATGACCTTGTTGTAAATCACCTCCATGTTTTCAGGGTGCTGGTTATACCAGCTCAGGTTTTCCTCAAACAAATCAAGGCTAATGTTGTGTTTTGCCAGAATCAGGTCATAGAGGGTATCGTGCAGGACTGAAAAATCTTGGCCTTTGCTTCGCTTGAAATTCATGCCCGATTCGGCAAGGGTGGCATCGTAAATTAAGTTCACCATTTGGTTTTCACTCAGCACAATATCTGGTTTTGGGACAGTGTCTTTTTCTATCGGTTTGCAGGAAACCAATATGCCAAGAAGCATGATGCCGCTAACGAAACCGATAGCGCTGAAGGCTTGCTTTAGGTGAAAACGGAAGGGTGCTGACATCATCAGTTTCCGATTTCTGACATGAATTTGATGCGCATCAGCCTGATTTCCTCTTCCGAAAACTCCGACTCACCCAGTTCGAGCAGGGCATTCTCAATCGAATCGGACTCGGCATCATGGAAATAATCATAAATCTCCTCCTGGTGATACTCATCCACGAAGTCGTTGATGTAGTAGCTGATGTCGATTTTGGTACCGCTGGCGACAATGCTTTCAATTTCGGTGAGCAGTTCTTCCATCGAGAGGTTTTTCGCGTAGGCGATATCTTCGAGCGGAAGTTTGCGGTCGATGTTTTGAATGATGTACACCTTGAGGCCTGATTTATTGACCACCGACTTCACAACCATGTCGTTGGGCCTGATGATCTCATTTTCTTCGACATATTGCTTGATGATTTTCAGGAAAGGTTCGCCATATTTGATGGCTTTGCCAGTCCCGACACCCACAATCTGTGTCAGTTCTTCCTGGTTAATCGGATATTGTATGGCCATATCCTCCAGCGAAGGATCCTGGAAAATGACGAAAGGCGGGAGGTTTTCCTTTTTCGAAATGGCTTTTCGCAGGTCTTTCAGCATGCTGAAGAGGGTGGCGTCGGTTCCGCTGCCTTTCGGCCCGGAAGCCTTGGCTGCTTCGAAATCCTCGTCATCCGGATTTTCATAATCGTGGTCCTTGGCCAGCATGATGGTATAGGGCTTCTTGAGAAACTCTTTCCCTTCGCGGCTTACCTTGAGGATCCCGTAATTCTCAATATCCTTCACCAGCAGTTTCTGGATCAGGGCCTGACGAATGACAGCATTCCAGTAACGTTCGTCTTCATCTTCGCCAGCACCGAAATAGTCGCTTTTATCGTGCTTGGCCGCCTTGATCTCTCCGGTTTTCTTTCCGGAAAGCAGCTCGCTGATGTGCTTGGCTTTGAAAAGCTGCTTGACGCCGAGCACGGCTTCAATCACCAGCTTAATGTCTTCCTGACCGTCGAACTTCACTTTCGGATTCAGGCAGTTGTCGCAGGCGCCACAATTTTCGATATCGGACGACTCACCGAAATAGTGCAGCAGCAATTTGTGGCGGCACACTGATGATTCGGCATAGGTGACAGTTTCGTTGAGCAGCTCCTTGGCTATTTCCTGTTCGGCAACGGGCTTGTCTTTCATGAATTTCTCAAGCTTCTGAATATCGTCGTAACTATAGAAAGCCACACAGTTGCCTTCGCCGTCGTCGCGTCCGGCGCGTCCGGTTTCCTGGTAATAGCCTTCGATGCTTTTCGGAATGTCGTGGTGAATCACAAAACGGATGTCGGGTTTGTCGATGCCCATGCCAAAGGCGATGGTAGCCACAATCACTTCGACCTCTTCCATGAGGAAGTTGTCCTGGTTGAGGCGGCGTGTGGCTCCGTCGAGACCGGCGTGATAGGGCAAGGCTCTGATGCCGTTAACAACAAGTGTTTCAGCTATTTCTTCAACTTTTTTACGGCTGAGGCAATAAATGATACCCGATTTTCCGGGGTTATTTTTGATGTATTTGATGACGTCTTTGACAACATCCTTTGTTTTTGGCCTTACTTCGTAATACAGGTTGGGCCTGTCGAACGACGATTTGAATACCCTGGCATTCGGAATTTCAAGGTTCTTCTGAATGTCCTGTTGCACCTTCACGGTAGCCGTGGCTGTGAGTGCAATCACAGGCAGGTTCTTTCCAACAGCATTGATGATGGGCCTCAGCCTGCGGTATTCGGGTCTGAAGTCGTGTCCCCATTCCGAAATACAATGCGCCTCGTCGATGGCAAAGAACGAAATCTTCAGTTCGCGAAGAAAATCAACATTTTCATCCTTGGTGAGCGATTCGGGGGCCACATACAGCAATTTGGTCTTGCCTGAAGTAAGGTCGCTTCTGACCTGGGTAATCTCAGCTTTTGACAGCGATGAATTCAGCACATGCGCGATACCCGTTTCGGTGCCAAAGTTTCTGATCGAATCGACCTGATTTTTCATCAATGCAATCAGCGGGGACACAACAATCGCTGTGCCTTCACTCATTAATGCCGGCAGCTGATAACACAATGACTTGCCACCACCGGTCGGCATAACCACAAATGTATCGTTGCCATCAAGAATGCTGGTGATGATTGCTTCCTGATTTCCTTTAAAATGGTCGAATCCAAAAATCTTTTTCAGTAGCTCATGCAATCCGTACTCGTCCTTTTTTGCCATTAATCCCTCCCGCCTGTTATTTCGAAGTGTGCAACTGACTTACAGTTTTATTACCCATTAACGTGAATATCTAAAAATAGTATCTCTGACTTTTCGGTCAGTTACACAAATATAATAACTAATGTTATCTGTTGGTTAACATTTTTCATTAAAAAAAGTGAAAATAGCGAAATAAATATTTTTTAATGCATTGTAAATGATCTGAAATGAGCCTGATCCATGCTGCAATGATGGATTTGGCAAAAGGCGGTGCCAGCGAATACAATCGGTTGAGACAGAACCTAAGAAACCTGTTTTGTAAGGCCCTGGGGCGGAGTGGTTATGCACACTGACCGCTTATTTTGATATATTTGCCACCATAAACGGGTAATAGTTTCGTTAATATGCCTGTAAACATAGGACCAAACATCGTTTCTTTCCGGCGAGTGCAACAACATTGTTTTCACCAATAACTTTTTGAAACGTGCACAGTAATCAAGAAATTCTCAACACGGGCATTCAGGTAATCAAGAATGAGTGTGACCAGATCAGGGTACTGGCCGACAGGCTGGGAAATGATTTTGTGGAAGTTGTTCAGCAGATTTTTCAGTGTAAGGGCAATATTGTGGTCACCGGTATCGGGAAGAGCGCCAACATTGCCCAGAAAATCGTTGCCACATTTAACTCAACAGGAACGACAGCGGTATTCCTGCATGCTGCTGATGCCATTCACGGCGACCTGGGCATCATCCGTGAGGAGGACATCATCATTATATTATCCAAGAGTGGCGAAACTCCAGAGATAAAGGTGTTGTTGCCACTGCTGCGCGACCGGGGAAACAAAATGGTGGCCATTGTGGGCAATATGGATTCGTTTCTGGCAAAAATGGCTGATTTCACACTCGATGTCACCATTGAAAAGGAGGCCTGTCCGAACAACCTGGCGCCGACCACCAGCACCACTGCACAGTTGATCATGGGCGATGCACTGGCTGTTGCCCTGCTCGAATACCGCGGGTTTACGGCGGCTGATTTCGCCCGCTTTCATCCGGGGGGAGCCCTTGGCAAGCAGCTGTATCTGCGCGTAGGCGATTTGTTTCAGAAAAATGAAAAACCCGTGGTTTCTCCATCCGACGACCTGCGCAAGGTGATTATCGAAATCTCAGCCAAGCGCCTGGGAGCCACCGCTGTCGTCGAACACAACCGGCTCGTTGGTGTGATCACCGATGGTGACCTGCGCCGCATGCTGATGAACAATATCAGCCTTGTTACTGTTAAGGCAGCAGATATCATGACCAGGAACCCCAAAACCATTGACCACGATAGCCTGGTTGTTGATGCACTCGGGCTGATGCGCCTGTACAACATCACCCAATTGCCGGTGATGCATGAGGGCGTTTATGCTGGAGTGATTCATTTGCATGATATCCTTAAAGAGGGAATTATCTGATTGTTAAACGAGTAATACGCTTTCAAATGAAAAACAAGCTGGTCGAAGCCTACAATGCCTACCGGGAGCGCATGAACGAAAAGATCATGGCGGCACCCAACAACAAAATCATCAAACGCATCTACAGCCTCGATACCCTCACCTATCAGGCAGGAGCACTGGATGAACGTACGAAGGAATTGCTCGGACTTGTTGCTTCGATGGTACTCAAATGTGACGACTGCATTTATTATCACCTGCAGCAATGCCACAAACTGGGGGTAAGCACAGAAGAAATTATGGAGGTTTTTGGGGTAGCAAACCTGGTGGGTGGTACGATTGTTGTACCGCACACGCGCAGGGCGCTGGAATTCTGGGAGGCCCTGTCAGAATAACAATTGCCGCTAAGGCGGTAAGATCGTAAATGCTGTTTTCGTTAGAAAAAAATGCGCAAATCAACCCTATCCGTTCTCGTTGTGTTTATGCTGTTGGTTCTTTGTAACCCCGGCGCGCATGCCCAGATGACAAAAATCCGTGGTTTTGTGAAGGATTCGCTCAGCGGAGAGCCAATTCCGTTCGCGAATGTGTACTTCGAAGGGACAACCATTGGCTCCACCACCGATTTCAATGGCCGGTTTTCGCTTGAAACCCTGCATGCTGGCGATATCCTGACAGTGGCCTGTGTGGGTTATGAGAAGCAAGTCAGTCAGGTGAAGAAATATCGTTACCAGGAACTGACGTTCAGCCTGTTGCCATCAAACGTAACCTTGGAAGAGGTGGTTGTTGTTGCGGGTGAAAATCCGGCCGATATCCTCTTCAGGAAAATGATCGAAAACAAGTCGAAAAACAACAGCAAGGACGTGGATGCCTGGCAGGCCGAGATTTACAACAAGATTCAATTCGATGCCAATAACTTTGACCAGGGTTTCAGGGATAAGCGTGTGTTTAAGCACTTTGAATTTATCTTCGATTATGTTGATACTTCTGCCGTCAATGGCAAAGTATACCTGCCCATGTTTATTTCGGAGGCGGTTTCGGAAATCTATTACCGCCGCGAACCCAGGACGAAGATGGAGAAAATTGTTGCTGCAAGGGGTTCCGGTGTCGAGAACCAAAGCATTGCACAATTCCTTGGAAATTTGTACCAGGAAGTAAATGTGTATGACAATTACATTACCCTTTTCGAGAAAAACTTCGTAAGTCCGGCGGCCAGCTTCGGGATGATGTATTATAAATATTTCCTTGTCGACAGTGCCAACCTCGATGGTCATTGGTGCTATAAGGTGATGTACAAGCCCAGGCGTAAACAGGAGCTTACGTTCAACGGCTTTATGTGGATCAACGACACCAGTTTTGCCATCCGTGAAGTTGAGCTCACCGCCGCCGATGATGCAAACCTAAACTTTATCAACGATCTGACAGTCAGGCAGCAATACGATTTGTTCGATGACAGATACTGGATGCTGACCCGCGATTTCATGATGGCCGATTTTAATGTCGTTGAAAATACAAAGACATTGCCCGGCTTTTTTGGGCAGCGGACCACCAATTACAGCAAATACCGGATCAATAAGCCTGTTGATCCACAGGTGTTCAAGAGTCCGGTTAATGTGACTGTGGATGAGGGCAGCATGGATAAATCTGAGGAATACTGGCTGAACGCGCGCCCCGAAGCCTTCACAAAGCGCGAATCAAGCATCTATGCCATGATTGATTCCATCGAAAATGTACCGATCTACCGCACCTACGTCGACCTTATTTATATGTTTACCAATGGGTACACGCCCTGGCATAAGCTGGAGATCGGGCCACTTGCCAAGCTTTACAGCCACAACCCTGTCGAGGGAAGCCGTTTCAGGATTGGGGGTCGTACAAGCACTGCATTCAGCAGGAACCTGCGTCTGAGCGGTCACCTTGCTTACGGAACACTCGATCAGCGGTTTAAATATGGAGGCGGCCTGTTGTATATGTTCGACAAAAACCCCAAGCGGGCCCTCGACCTGAATGTGAAATACGACATCGAGCAGCTTGGATCAAGCTTCAATGCTTACAGTGAGGACAATATCCTGAGCACGGTCTTCAGGCGGCAACCTTCGGATAAGCTTAGCCTTGTGAATGAGTTCAAGCTTGGCTACGAACATGAATGGTTTACGGGATTGTCGAACCGTTTTGAAATTGCGCACCGTGAGCTGAAACCTGCCGGAAACTTTGTGTTGACGACCAACGGTTCAGGTGGCGAACTGATCACGCATTCATCGGTGACCACTACCGAACTGGCCTGCAGCCTGAGGTTTGCTTTCAGGGAGCGCAATGTGATCCGCGATTTTGACCGGATCAATTTTGGCACCAAATTCCCGGTGGTGAACCTGAGGTATGGCTACAGTCCGCCCGGACTGATCAACGGTGAATGGGAATACCACCGCATCCAGGCAGGCATCGATCACTGGTTTAATGTGGGTTCCTTTGGCTGGACGAAGTATATTTTTGAAGCTGGAAGGGTGTGGGGGACAGTGCCTTTCCCGCTGCTTGTGTTACATCCCGGCAATGAAACCTTCATCTTCGATGAGTATGCCTTCAACCTGATGAATTATTATGAGTTTGTGTCGGACCGCTACGCCAGCCTGTATGTTACACATCATTTCGATGGGTTGTTTTTTAACCACGTGCCATTGCTGCGTCAGCTCAAATGGCGTGAGGTGATCTTTGTGAAAGGCCTTGCAGGCACGCTTAGCCAGAAGAACCGCGATTTTAACAACCTGCCAACCATCACCGATGTGCTCGACAAACCTTATATTGAAGCCGGTCTGGGTATTGAAAATATTTTCAAGATTGTCAGGATTGACGGGGTCTGGCGGCTATCGCACCGCGACCATCCTTCGATCAACAAATTTGCCTTGTTTATTTCGTTGCAGTTCTCGTTCTGACGAATAGCACTTCAGCAAATTTGGGAAATCGACACCCTGAATGCATGGCTTCGGGACAATTATGGTACTTTTGTTTCGTTATCGTGTAGGCTTAAGATGAACTTATGAAATTGCGTACTGAAAACCTGATCAAAAAATACCGGCAGCGTACGGTGGTAAAGTCTGTTTCCGTTGAGGTAAACCAGGGAGAAATTGTTGGTTTGCTCGGACCGAACGGGGCCGGAAAAACAACCACTTTTTACATGATTGTTGGCCTGATTAAGCCCTTGTCGGGAAAAGTGTTTCTGGAAGACACCGACATCACCAACGAACCCATGTTTCGCCGTGCGCAGAAAGGCATTGGCTATCTTGCCCAGGAAGCTTCTGTTTTCAGGCAGATGAGTGTTGAGGACAACATCAGGTCGGTGATGCAGTTTAAACGCATGAGTGAGGAGGAACAAAACATCCGCCTCGAGAGCCTGCTCGAAGAATTTGGCCTGAGTCACATCAGAAAAAGCAAGGGCATTCAGCTTTCGGGCGGCGAACGCAGGCGCACCGAAATTGCCAGGGCGCTGGCTGTTGACCCGAAGTTTATTCTGCTCGATGAGCCTTTTGCAGGTGTTGACCCGATAGCTGTTGAAGATATTCAACTCATCGTGGCCAAGCTGAAAGAGAAAAACATCGGCATCCTGATCACCGACCACAATGTCCACGAAACCTTGTCGATTACCGACAGGGCATACCTGTTGTTTGAGGGATCAATCCTGATGGCCGGCACTTCGGAAGAGCTGGCAGCCGATGAGCATGTGCGAAAGGTTTACCTGGGTCAGAATTTCGAACTCAGGAAACGCTGATCAGGAAAGGTCGGCCAAAAATACCACCAGGGATAAGAAGATGTAAAGCATTACGATAAAGGGGATGGCTACAAACTGAAGGAAGATCAGCAGCAGCAGGGAGCCAGCCACGAAAATATACCTGATCTCATTTCCTTTAAAGGCAAACGACTTGAATTTAAGCGCGAAAAGCGGAAGTTCGAGCACCATGAGCAGCGATAACAGAAATACGCAGGCAAGGTAAAAATAGGTATTGGTAACCACCATATAAAACAGCGACTGACCTTCGTAAAGCTGGGCTTTGATCAGCGGCAGCGAGGCAATCATCAGTCCGGCAGCAGGTGTTGGCAAGCCCAGAAAAGAACTGCTTTGCCGGGTGTCTACATTAAATTTGGCGAGCCGCAGGGCTGCAAACATGGGCACGAGAAAAGCTGCCAATGGCAGGATGTCGATGTTTCCCAGGTAAAACGGCTGCCGCCCGTGGCTGTTCATGATCATATAGTAAATGATGAATCCCGGAGCAACCCCAAAAGAAACCACATCGGCAAGGGAGTCCAGCTCACCGCCGATTTTCGAATAGGCCTTGAGCGTCCTGGCAGAAAACCCGTCGAAAAAATCGAACACAGCCGCAGCAAAAATGGCGTAGGCAGCTTCGCTGATCTTTCCTTCAGAAAAATAAAGGATCGACATACACCCTGCAAGGAGGTTGAGCAGGGTAATGAAATTGGGAATGTGTTTTTTCAGGCTCATAGGATCACCGTTTTTGAATCATTCAAAGATATGAAAATGTAGGTGGCAAGGGAAAATTTTCCATTGATGAAAAATTACGGATGCCTGCAATGACCCCATGATCAATTGCCGGCGCATAACAGCCGCAGCGGATTCATTATCTTTGCCGGCGATATGAATGAAACTGTTGGTGCTATCCGAATCGAAGCCTTCGATTATCCCTTGCCGGATGAGATGATTGCCAAATATCCGTTGCCTGAGCGGGATCAGTCGAAATTGTTGATTTCGAAGCGAGGAACGCTAACCGAAGACCGGTTTTTCAGGCTGGGCGATCACCTGCCCGGCAAGGCACTGCTGGTATCGAATGAGACCAGGGTCATCCATGCCAGGTTGTTGTTCCAGAAGCCCGGAGGTGCATTGATCGAGTTGTTTTGTCTCGAGCCGCTCGGTGCCATCAGCGATTTCCAGCTGGCCTTTTCGGCACCATCGCCTGTGCACTGGCAGTGCCTTGTAGGTAATTCAAAACGTTGGAAAGGTGGTCGGCTCGAAAGCAGGGTTCTGGTTGGCGAAACACCCGTTGTGCTTGCCGCGGAGCGCATTTGCAACAGAGGGAGTTATTCTGAAATCGCCTTTTCGTGGTCGGTGCCTGAAATTCCCTTTGCCCAATTGCTCGAATCAGCAGGGCAGGTTCCACTGCCACCCTATCTCAACAGGGCTCCCGAAGCCATCGACAACACAAGGTACCAGACGGTTTTCGCAAAACACGATGGTTCGGTAGCAGCGCCTACTGCCGGCCTGCATTTTACCGGGCCGGTCATTGAGCAACTGAAAGCCAAGGGAATGCATTTTGCCCAGGTCACCCTGCACGTAGGCGCCGGAACATTCAGGCCGGTTACAAGCACGCACATCGGTGCGCATGAAATGCATGCGGAGCATATGGTTGTCGGAAAGCAAACCATCAGGCAGCTGATGAACCATGACGGGCCAGTGATTGCCATCGGAACAACCAGTATGCGCACCCTCGAAAGCCTGTATTGGATCGGCCTCATGCTTGAACACAACAAGGCCTTCCGTGAACTCCATCTATCCCAATGGTTTCCATACGGCCATGATCCTGAACACCTTCAGGAGACTGCCACAGCGATGAGCCACATCCTTGAATACCTCGATATCCATCAGCTTGACCAGCTTTCGGCTTCCACAGCCATCATGGTTGCACCGGGATATCCGTTCAGGGTGGTAAAAGGATTGATTACCAATTTTCATCAGCCAAAAAGCACCCTGCTGCTCCTAGTATCGGCCCTGATTGGTGATCACTGGCGCGAAGCCTATGCCTATGCACTCAACAACAACTTCAGGTTTCTGAGTTATGGCGACAGCTGCCTTTTCATGCCATAAGCTGTGTGTCTGCCAACCATGTATGGCCTAACACTGCATCATAATTATGAACTGAAGGGGTGTTAAAATCAAGTGCAGGAATCATTAACTTTGCAAAAAAAAAATCAACCATGCGTTACTTCAACAGATCAGGACGATTCCTGATATTCATAATTTTTCTGGCCCTTATCGCAGCTGCATGTACCAAGGTGCCCATTACCGGCCGCAATCAACTGAACCTTGTTCCTGCTTCACAGATGATGAGCATGAGCTTTCAGCAGTATGATGAATTTCTGAAGGAAAATAAATTATCGACGAACACGCAGCAAACCGCAATGGTGAAAAGTGTGGGGCAGAAAATCAAAACCGCTGTTGAAAAATACTTCAACGACAAGGGGATGAAATCGCAGCTCAACGGCTACCAATGGGAGTTTAACCTGATCGAAAGCCAGGAAGCAAACGCCTGGTGCATGCCCGGAGGCAAGGTGGTCTTTTACACCGGTATCCTGCCCATCACCAAAGATGAAACCGGGATGGCTGTCGTCATGGGGCATGAAGTGGCCCATGCCATTGCTGAGCATGGGAGCGAGCGCATGAGCCAGGGATTGCTGACCGAACTGGGTGGTATGGCACTGGCGGTGGCGTTGCAGGAAAAGCCGGAACAGACACAGGCCATGTGGATGACGGCTTTTGGGGTTGGCAGCCAGGTAGGTGTTTTGCTTCCGTTTAGCAGGTTGCATGAAAGTGAAGCCGATAAGCTGGGACTTATTTTTATGGCCATGGCAGGCTACAACCCAAACCAGGCGGTGAGCTTCTGGGAGCGCATGGCCCAGATGAAAGGCGGTCAGGCACCACCCGAGTTCCTGAGCACGCACCCTTCGGATGCAACCCGCATTGCACAGATCAAAAAGTGGCTTCCTGAAGCCATGACCTATTACAAGAAATAGGTGCGTAAATTGTTGGTTTAAAGCCTTATTCTTCAAAAAAGCAAAGCCAGACAGTCGCAAACTGTCCGGCCTTGAGTTGGTTGGATTGTTTTAAAGAAAGGAATGGGCGAAGGCTTATTTTTGCACTTCGACAGTCTGGCACGATATGGTCACAATTCCGGTGAAGGCTGAAATAACCACATCAACAAATTTGTGCTGTGTCTTGATGGTATAGTCTGTTGCGCCACCAGCCATCAGCTTTGAGTCAACCTTGTTTATCGGGACCAAACCGAAAAGCGCATACCATTCTTTATCCTGTACTTTCACCCCTGTTTTTGATCCATTGCCAACAGTATGGATCGATGTGTAGCATGATGAAAGTAAAAAGGCCATCAATGCAGCCATGGTAAAGCATCTGATTTTTTTCATACGAAGGTGATTTTAATGGTTAATATGAAACACTGAACCTATAGTTGATTCAACAACTTTCATGATATCCTGATCAACGGTTTTAGGAAGCATGACGTTTAACTCGGTAACCCCCTGATTATCCGAAAAGAATAATTTGAAAACGCTTAATTCATCTTTTTGAAGGATAATTTGCTGGATGGAAAAACCATTGTACTGAAATGCACCTGACTGCACCGATGCCCAGATTGAATCGGCATTGTAATAAGCGGAAGGGTTGCTGATCATTTCCCTGAACAGCAAACTGTCAGCATCGGGAAATGCCATGACCAGCATCAGGCAATTGACCGAATCGGGTTTAAAGAGGCCAATAATTTCTTGTTTACTTGAAGCCTGCAGCTGCTTCCACAACTGGCTTGAATCAGCTGCCGGAAACCAGTTTCGCGGTGGATAAATTCCAAACAAAGCCGAAGAATTAATACAGGCTTCCTCACTCAACAATTGCCGGTTAACATGAAAGACCATGTCTTTCTGAACCGGAAGTTCATTGTTGCAGGCAAAGAGAAGCAAAGTCAACAGGAAGCATTGGAAGGTGCGCTTCATAAAACGATAGTTAAACCGTTGAATGTTGCAATTATATTGAAGAAATCAGTACGATTGCCTGTTTCCGCAGGCAATGAAAGCCATAGGCTGTTTTTTTTATTAAACGCAGCGTTTTATCGGTTGGATGCATATAAAATGCTTGCACCTTACATAATGGAAACGAAAGCTGAAAGGGAAAGGCAGGTTTATGAACCTTCTTTTACTTCGAGTTTGAAGCCTGTGCCGTGCACATTGCTGATATTCACATTTGGATCTTCACGCAGGTATTTGCGCAGCCGGGTAATGAACACATCCATGCTGCGACCGAGGAAATAGTCGCTTTCGCCCCACACCGTTTTCAGGGCTGTTTCCCTGGTAAGCAACTTATTGGTGTTCAAGCACAACAACTTAAGCAGTGCGGCTTCTTTGCGGGTGAGCGTCTGGTCACCAAAGGGAGAGCGCAACACCATATTGATTGCATCGAATTCGAAGCTGCCGATTGAAAACACCTCTTCCGTTTCGAGCAATTCGAGGTATTTGTCGCGGCTACAACGTTTCAGTATGGCCTTGATGCGCAGGCTCAGCTCTTCGGTGCTGAATGGCTTGGTGATATAGTCGTCGCAACCATGTTGAAATCCCTTGATCCGGTCTTCTTTCAGGGCTTTGGCTGTCAGAAAAATGATCGGGATGGTTTCGTTTTTTGCCCTGATGGCCGATGCGAGGCTGAAACCATCAAGCTTTGGAAGCATCACATCGAGTATGCACAGGTCAAATTTTCCTTTGTTGAACAGTGCGAGCCCTTCTTCACCATCTTTTCCCAACACGGTGACATAGTGCAGTAATTCAAGATAGTCCTGCAGCACCATACTCAGGTTTGGATCATCCTCGACTACGAGTATGTGGATTTTATCCTGTGCATGATCATTCATTGTCCGGTTGATTTATGTTGGTTTTATACGGTAAAAATACGGAAAAAACCGAACCTTTCCCGGTTTCACTTTTCACGCTGATGTTTCCCTGGTGCATCTCGATTAGGCGTTTTACGTAATAGAGTCCCAGGCCAAAACCCTTAACATCGTGCAGGTCGCCTGTGTGCACACGGAACAGGTTTTTAAAAATAAGGTGTTGGTTTTCGGGAGCAATGCCAATGCCCTTGTCGCTGATATGGACATGGATTCCATGCTGGTCCGAGGTGGTGCTCAGGTTGATCTGCGGTGCTTCGGGTGAATATTTAATGGCGTTATCGATCAGGTTCGAGAATACATTCATCAGGTGCATTTTGTCGGCTGTAATTATGGCATTGGAAGCCTTCAGCGAAAGCGCAATTTGTCCTTTTCGCCCCCTGACCTGCAGTTCAAAGTTTTCCGCAATCTTCTCAAGCAGCCTGTGTACATCGATCTCTCTGGGCTTAAGCTTTGTTTCGCCCTTGTCGAGGATGGCAATCTGAAGCACCTGCTCTACCTGGTTTTGCAACCTGTTGTTTTCGTCGTAGATAACTGAAGCGTATTTTCTGATTTTATCGGCCGACTCGTTCACTTCGGGCTTCATCAGCATTTCCGAGGCCAGTGAAATGGTGGCGATGGGGGTCTTGAACTCATGGGTCATATTGTTGATGAAGTCGGTCTTCATCTCCGAAATTTTCTTTTGCCTGAAAACGGTGTTCACGGTGTACCAGAAACTCAGGATAACCACCAGCATCAATGCAGCCGACAGCAACATCCAGCCAATCATTTGTTTGATGATCATCGAATGCTGGTTGGGAAAATACAGGCTCAGGTAATAATCGCCATGACTGATCAGTGCGCCGATACTTTGCTGGTGGTCAGAATTGATCAGCGCTTCGCGATAGGTGTCATATTGACCCATTGCCATGCGGTTTGTTTTCCGGTTATAGATGGCATACACATAATCCTTGCTGATTTTCATACAGCCCATTTCGGCCTTGATCAGGGAATCGAGCACAGCAGGCCTGATGATGTCGGAAACGCTTGTTTTTTCAATGAAACACGGAAATGGTGACGACAGTTGCCGGAGTGTGGAATCGTTGTGCCGAAGGACAAGCTGGTTCAGCACACTTTTCATGCCGATGCGGACACTGCCCGAGAATTGTTCCTCCTTGAGTGTCATCGCGTTGCTGACCCAGTAAACCTGCGTGATGACCACGCCAAGCAAGGCTACCGAGGCCATGATAATAAAATAGTTAAACAAACGTTTTTTCATCAAACTGTTGAAATTCAGCCAAAATTACGCCTTGTAGCCTTGTGTTTCTTGTGCTTAACAAATCATTAACAGATTTTAACAGGGCATTAACAGACAAAGGTAATAAGTCGTATTACTTTTGTGTGGTAATATTGATTAAAAATAAATAGACAATCATGAAAAAATTAGCCCTCACTTTTGCCATCATCGCATTTTTCGCTTTTGGCGTAGCAAACATCCAGACTGTTGTTGCCCAATCAAGCAACGTTGAAATGGTTAAACAAGACGACGACAAAAAGAAAGACGACGACAAGAAAGACAAGAAGACCAAAAAAGGTGAATGCACCGAAAAGAAATCATCATGCTGCAGCAAAGAAACAAAATGCGACAAGGATGTGAAGAAAACATGTGATGAAACCAAATCACCTGAAAAGAAATAACCAAACGTTTTGTTTTAATTTGGTTTGGGCCTTCCGATGAAAATCGGGGGGCTTTTTTGTTCTCCAGCCAAGTACCTTTTTCGTACTTTTGTAACCATAGTCCCACAAAAAATTTACTTCCACCATGCCTACAATAACCACAAAATACCTCAGTGATCTGCGTACCGAGATGACACATGTGCAATCGGGAACCAAAGTGATCACCGATGCTCCTGTCGACAACAAAGGCAAGGGTGAAGCGTTTTCACCCACCGACACCGTTGCTGCGGCATTGTGCAGCTGCATGCTGACCATCATGGGCATCGCTGCCCGCGAGCATGGTTTCACCATTGACGGAGCCGAAGCTGGGGTAACCAAGATCATGGCCTCCGACCCGCGGCGTATCGCTGAAATTATCATAGAAATTACCTTTCCACACAACAATTATTCGGCAAAAGAGCAGCGTATCCTCGAGCACATCTCGAAAACCTGTCCGGTAGCCCTAAGCCTGCATCCCGACCTGAAGCAATCGGTAACGCTCAGGTACAATCAACAGTAGCATGAATTCACGCATTACTCCCGGCACCAAGGGATATCAGGAAATGGTGGTGACGCTTGCCGATACTGCCATTACTTATGGCTCAGGCCTGGTCGAGGTTTTCGCCACACCGGCCATGGTTGCCTTTATGGAACTTACCGCATTGAAAAGTATTGATGAGCTGTTGCCCGAGAACGCCACCAGCGTGGGAACGGAGGTCAACATCAAACACCTGAGGGCGTCCGCAGTGGGTCATAAGCTGCATTGCGAGAGTCAGGTGCTTGAATCAGCAGGCCGGCGCATCGTGTTCGAAGTGCTTGTGTTCGACGAAGAACTGCTCGTTGGACATGGAACACACACCCGATTCATCGTCGATAAAGATAAATTCATGAACCAGATTTAACCCATGCGCCATACCTACTTATTTGTTCTGCTGACGTTCGTTGCAACGTCCATTTCCACATCCTGCATCAAGGAAAAAGAAACCCAGCCGATGAGCTGTGTGCTGGAAACAGCAAATGCCGTATTTACCGAGGCCAGTATTGAGGTTACCTATACCCTGGAAGTTAGCGGCGATTATCAGGTCGCTTCGTTTTATTACTATGACGAAACAGGCAAGGTGATCATCGAAAATCCCACAGGTCACAGCAGCATCACCGTGGCACTGACCAACCAGAAATTGCTGAAAGCCGGGGCAGAAGGCAGCGTGAAAACCGGTGCAATGAAGGTGAGCTATACCGCGCAAACAAACACCAACCTATATACCGGAAGCGACCAGTGTGTGCAAACGACCCAATAACAATAAGGGTATTTGCTGCTTAACTTCGACTGCTTTTTCCTTCGGAAAGTATGCTTAAAGCTTCATGAGCTTACTGAGAGATACGCCCTGACTGTTATTGACCGAAACAAAATACAAGCCCCGCGGCAATCCACCGATGTTGGCTGTATCGATTTTATTCGGCCCTGACTGCAGCTTGCCCTGAAAAAGCTGCATGATGGTCTGACCGGCAGTATTCATCAGGCTGATGTGGTAATCCGCAGCAACAGGGGCCTCAATTTCAATGGAAAACCGATCATGTGCCGGGTTTGGATAAATGAGGAATCCATGCTTGATGGCCGGGTTTTCATTGAGGCCGACAAAGGCAGGCGATTGCCAGCGTTTGGTCGTATACAGCCTGAATTCGCCCGGTTGCAGGCTGATTTGCGCTGACACATCGGTTACATTGATCGAATCATTGTTGAAATAGTCGTACCAGGTTCCGGTGGTATAAAACTGTGGGTTAATGCTGGCGGTGGTAACGCCGAAGTTGCCAATCACCACAGCTGACATTTCGTCGTTGGTAAGCCTGATTTTTTTCATGGCACCGGTTACATCCAACGAGAAAGTCGGGGTACTGAATATATCCTGGCTTTTCTTCAGTTCAATCAGGGTGCTGTAATAATAAAACAGCTGACGCCTGTCGAATTCGCCATAGTAGTTCCACCTGATGGGCTTCGCGCAAACACGGCAGGGGTCGTCGATGCTCACATCATAACCCAGTTCGCCAAACTGCCAGATCATTTTCGGACCGGGCACAAGGACAAAGAAAGCAGCTGCTTCGGCATTCCTTTGCACGGCAACCGAAAGGTTTTTGATGTTGTGCCATTGGTTTGAGGTGTTGCCGAATTGAAGGTTTTTAAACATCAGCCTCTCCTCGTCGTGGCTTTCCATATAGCCTACAAGGTGTGGGTTGGTCCATCCGCGCTGCAGGTATGAGATTCCACTGAAATTTGAGTTTGCCGGATAACCCATCGTGGCTTCGTTATAGTTGTAATTCAGGTTTCCCCAAAGCATCATGCCGTAATCCGCCAGTACCTTTTCTTCGGTATTGGGGGCGAAATGCTCAAGGATGACGGTGGCGTTGCTGTTGACCTCCCAGATTTTGTCGGCCATGCGCTTCAGAATGGCAATGCGGCTGGCGTCGTAATTGCTCGGATCACTAACCTTGTTTGTGAATCCCTTGGTAAAGTCGAAGCGGAATCCGTCGACCTTAAATTCTGTCAGCCAGTACTTTGTAACCCTGTCGACAAAAGCCCTGGTATGAACACTTTCATGGTTAAAATCATAACCCCAGCAGTAAGGCGGATGTGGGCATGATTGATTGTACCAGGGGTTTTCGGCTGTCGGCTGACCACCATCACCGGCGGTTGGGTCGAAATACAACTGCACGAGCGGTGATTGTCCGTACGAATGGTTGAGCACCATATCAATATACACGGCCATTCCCCTTTTGTGGCACTCATCGATGAAGCGCTTGTAGTCCTCAGTGCGGCCATAGGCTTTGTCGGTGGCGAAATAAAACGACGGGTTGTAGCCCCATGAATCGTTTCCCTCGAATTCATTGATGGGCATAAGTTCAATCACATTGACTCCGAGCCGAGATAGGTAATCGAGCGTGTCTGTCACCGTTTTGATGTCGCGGGTGGCCACGAAATCGCGGATATGCAGTTCGTAAATGAGCTGTTTGACCACCGGTGGGGCAATGAAATCAGTCACTTCCCAATTGTAGGGGACCTGTGCTGTCTGAAACACACTTACAATGCCGGTTGTTTTACCGGTAGGGTAGGGTTTCAGGTTCGGGTAGGTGATATCGCTGATATAGGGGTCGTTCCAGGGATCAAGGATCTTCTGGGCATAGGGATCGGCAATCCGTAAGTTGCCATCGACAAAATACTGGTACACATATTCGCGACCCGGTGTGAGTCCTGAGAGTGAAATCCAGTAATGCTGCCCATCGGGTGTGCGTTTAAGGTAATTGGTTTCATCGAGTTCCCAGTTGTTGAAGTCGCCAAGTGCAAACACATATTGCTTGTTGGGCGCGAACAACGAAAGGACAACTTCGGTATCGCTGATATAGTTGATGCCATCGACAGTGCCGGCAGGCCGGTCTTCCACAACAAGCGGGGTACGGACAAAATAGAAAAAGGAGTCAGCTGCCGCTTCGTTGTTGGCATAAGCTGTGGCCTTGACCCAGAATTTGCCATAGGTATCTGCATTGATGTTGTATGAAAGGCTTGTCCCTGTTGTTCCGGCAACTTTATTGCTGTTGATGGTCAGGATGGTTGAGTCTGCGTCGATAGAGGCCACCTCTACCGGAATGGCCTGATTCAGTTCGGCCAATAGTTGCTTTTGCTCCGGATTAATGATGCTCACATTCAATCCGCCCACAGCGACATCATAAAAAATATCGCCCTGCTCAGCGGTCTTTCCTTCGAGCCATTGTCCGCCCACCTGAACACCGCTCCTGAACACAAAAGCCATCTTGTGGATGGTTTCCCCGGCAGGCACACCATAGTAAGCCCTGATATTGGGCGTAATTGTAAGCGTGTACACGTCAGTCGCAATGCGGGTGAGTTTGGCTTTGGGAACATTCACACCCCAGTTGGCCACCACATACTTCCAGTCGGAGCCACTGCTGCTGTTGTTGGTGATGACACCCGTATGTGCATACACATCTCCTGTGTAGCCGGCAAGCCCTCCGCTGCCTTCAGTAGCATTAAAAGTAATCACAACCTGCTGCTGGTCGGTTGGAAATGGCGGTGTGGCAATGATCACCTGCGCATGGAGGGTTGTGAAACCCACAAGACATAAAAAGAGGGTGAGTGTTTGAAATAGCTTCATGTTGATTTGGTATAAGTGGCGTCGTACAAAGATAACAATCAAACATCCCTTTTTGATTGAATGGTTCAGGATTGCTTGCAAGAATTAATGCAAACGGTTGCAATACAATGCATTTCAGGCAACAGGAGGTCTGGGCCTGTGTGATATTTATGCAATGAGGCTCACCTCTTCACCAGGAGCTGGAATTGCTACCTTTTTGAAACCTGCTTCCGCAAGCTTGTCCTTGTAAAAATTCTGGGCTGTTTCGTCACCATGGACAAGAAATACTTTCCTGATGGCCTGCTTGTCCTGGCACGACAGAAACGCAATCATTTCTTCATAATCGCCATGACCACTGTATGCATCGATGCGTTCGACCCTGGCATTGACCTGGTGAGGTGTTCCAAAGATGGATACTTCTTTATCACCTCTGGCGATCCGGGCTCCGAGGGTATCGGGGGCACAATAGCCTACCACAAGCACGGTGTTTTTTGGGTTGTCGATGTTGTTGGCCAGGTGGTGCTTGATGCGGCCGGCTTCCATCATACCCGAAGCAGAGATGATCACACAGGGTTCCTTCGAGTCGTTGAGTTTTTTTGATGTTTCCACCTTGGTGATATATTCCAGTGTTGCAAAACCAAAGGGATCGGGATCAGTTTCCATCAGGCTGAGCACATCTTTGTTGAAGCACTCAGGATGCAGGCGGAAGATGTGGGTGGCATTCACAGCAAGCGGACTATCAACGAATATTTTGATGCGGGGCAGCAGGCCGGCATTGTAAAATTTGTCGAGTGTATACACCAGTTCCTGTGTGCGGCCGATGGCGAAAGAAGGAATAATCAGTTTTCCCCGTTTTTCCACACAGGTCTCCTGCATAATTTTCAACAGCATGCCTGCAGCGTCCTGATGGCTCGTATGCAGTCTGTCGCCATAGGTTGATTCTGCAATGAGGTAATCGCATTGCGGGAATGCATCGGGTGAGCGCAGGATGCGGTTTGCACTTCGGCCAATGTCGCCGGTATAGGCAATGCGCAGCGGCTTGCCATTTTCTGTAATTTCAATTGAAGCCACCGCACTTCCCAGCAGGTGTCCGGTATTGGTGAACTTTACCGTGATGTTCGGGTCGATGCGGAATTTCCGGTTATACGAAACACCGATAAAGAGCTCCATGCATTTTTCCGCATCCTGTTTGGTATAGATGGGATCGACAGGAGGCAAGCCCTGCCGTGCCCTTTTCTTGTTGAACCACTGGGTATCGTGTTCCTGAATAAAACCGCTATCAGCCAGCATGATGGCACAGAGGTCACGGGTGGCAAAAGTGCAGATCACCGAGCCCCTGAAGCCTTCTCTGTAGAAATACGGGATCATGCCCGAATGGTCAATGTGGGCGTGCGTCAGGATGATATGGTCAATTTCGGCCGGCTTTATGCCAGGATTCCGGTTTTTTTCGTCGGTGGCAAGGCCCTTGCCCTGAAAACTGCCACAGTCGAGCAGGATCTTCTTGCCGGCATCAGTAGTAATCAGGTGTTTGCTTCCGGTAACTTCGCGGGCGGCCCCAAGGAATTTGATTTTCATGATGTGGGTTTTTCAAAAAATGGCTTGCAAAACCCAAAGGTAGGCAATTTTCAGCCGCTCTCAGCCAAGCTGCCCTTCTTAACATTATTTAGTAGATGCCTGACTTTGCCGCCCACAATGGCCTGGGCATCGCGACCGGCTAATAATTGACGGTTCCGGTAAGGGTCACAACCTGTCCGTCGTAATAGCCTTTTGCGCTGACACTAAAACTCGCCTTGAAATTGTTCGCGCTGATCTGCGATACTGTGACTGAGCCACTGGTGGCGTTGAAAAACTCCTCGTTGGCACCATGAAAACCTGCCTGGACAAAGCCCGGATTGTCGCCTCCGCAAAGGAAAGAACCGGTAAGCGGTGGCTGGCCATTTTGCCCGTCAATACTGATAAACAACATCTGACTTTCTGCACCATTGCTTGTTACAATGCTGATTTCCAAGCGGTCGTTGTATTTGTACTGGGTTACTTCTTTCAGACAATAGTCGCCATTTACGGCACCGGTTAATGTCATTTGTGCAGGTCCGCTGCAGCCGGCCGGACTGTTGGGGTCATCTTTCTTTTTGCAGGCTGTAACTGTAGCAATGACCAGCAGTAGCGCCAGCAGACTGAGGATTTTCGAATGGGTTTTCGTCATGATTTCTAGTGTTTAATGGATGAAAAATAACGCATGATGGGTGATTATGTCATATCTGGTACAGCAAGTTATTTGCAGCTTTGGCCGGAATAAATGGCATATGCGCAAATGCAGAAACCATAAACAGGCAACAGGCTTGCAGCAATAAAAGTACATTCACATGATTGTCAGCCTGTGCATTTCATCCTTTTCGACCTGAGTGAATGAGTATGCGCTGCCCCCAAATTATTATTTGTGCCCTTTTGGGTTCGACAGGTAAAAAAAAAGGTTGTCCGGAAAGGACAACCTTTTTTATGATGCAATGGCACTACTTATTTTGCAGGAGCAATTGTATAAGTGAGGCCAGTGATGTCAGCGGTAATGGTATACATTCCCTGAGCGTCCGGAGCCGGAATGTTTGCCGGATCAGGATCAGCTTCTGTAGCGCGGAAAACCAGAGCGCCACCGGTGCTTGTTCCGGCTGCATCGGTTCCGTACATTGGAGCCCATTGACCCAAAGTGGTGATAAATTTCACGGCTTTCGGTGTTCCTAACAGGGTGGTTGTAATGCTGTAAACGCCATTGGCGCCTCCCATCAGGGGAAGTGCAGCGTTGTTGTCCCAACCGGCTGTGCAACCGTCGCCCAGCATATAGAGTGCAGGAGCGATGGTATAGGTCATGTCGTTGGTATTGATGGTAACCACATACATGCCTTCAGCTTCAGGAGCAGGAATGCTTGATGGGTCAGGATCGCTTTCAGTTGCACGGAAAACAAGGTTTCCACCGGTGCTTGTGCCAGCGGCATCAGTACCATACATTGGAGCCCATTGACCTAAGGTGGTGATGAATTTGATGTATTTACCAGTTCCAAGTAAATTGGTAGCGAGGTAATAAACACCATTGCTTCCCATCATTGGCAAAGCAGCTGTGTTGTCCCAACCTGCTGCGCAACCATCGCCGAGCATGAACATTTCAGGTGCTGCTCCGGCAGGGTTAACGGTGAAGGTGTAGGTTTCGGTAACGGCATCAATTTTAAATATGATGTCGTAGGTACCGTCTTCGAGTGGTACAAAGTTTCCGTCGCCGTTGGTGTCAAATTTGTCAGCTGACAAACCGGCCATGGTAACCTGAGGATAACCAAATGATTTACCATTCCAGTCCTGACCTTCGCGGATTTTAAATGATCCGAGGGTGGTTACTTCAACACCAGTGAATGACCATTCGTAAGTAGTTTCGTTGGTAACAACAGGAACCTGAACCTGAACAGTAACATCCCAGTTGTGCTGAACGCCGTCAACCATCAAACCATCGCCAACCAAACCAAGTTGTGTTGCGCTGTAATCAGTAAGATCAAGGTCACCGGTTTTTGTCATTGTGGCAACAAATCCAGTTCCGAGGGTCCAAACCATTTTGGCTGTGTATTTTCCGCTTGTTTCGTTGGCAATGTTTGCACCACCAGGAACAAGTGCATTAACAGCACCACCAAAGTTTGTGTTTACCCTGATACCAACAACGCCACCACCAAGGTCGAAGGTGTCGTCGATGATCACTTTCCAGCCGCCTGAGTAGCGGAATTTGAAGTCGGCTTTTGTCATGGTAACATCAGCAACTTCAAAGGTCATGGTGCTCAGGTCAAAACCAGCAGCAGGAATCTGGGTATCGCCGCCCCATCCACCTGGAGTTGCGGCACCGATGAGTCCCCAGTATTGAACAGGAACTACAACGACTTTGCCTACTTCAGTGTCGATAACCACATGGTACAAACCATCGGCAGGAACAGTGAAAGGAGTGGTTGTTTCAACATATGATCCGCGCTGAAAATCAAGCTTTGGTTCGTCGGTAATGCGGTCGGCTTCGCCAACAACGGCAAAGTCAGCACCAGGACCATAGGTGGTTTTAACGTCGCCTTCAACCTTCACGATGTTGAATCCATCGCTACCAGCCTTAACGGCAACATAGAGTTCGAGCAACTGGGCGCGATCGGCCTGGTTTACTTCATTTTTTGTGGCCTTCATCATGCCTTTGGCATCGAAGTCGGTTAATGCAGTACCGGCACCTTTAATGTAAGTGCCATCAAGAACGATAACCGGAGGCGTAGGATCGTCTTTGTCTTTTTTACAAGACGTGACAGTCAGCACCAGCGTCATCAACACCAGAGATGAAAGTTTAAACGCATTCAAAAAATTACTTTTTTTCATAGGTTAAGTATTTAATTAGTGATTAAAAATGGTTAATTCATTATCGCAAAGATAAGCTTAATTTCCAAGATTCGGGTTGCCATCGATGGCCCATTTGGGTATCGGGAAGGTCCTTTTTGACCCGTCGGTAGCAGGTTTTTCCCACCACGAATTTTCCCATTTACCATAACGGATCAGGTCCTGACGGCGGTGTCCCTCCATCCAGAGTTCGCGGCCGCGTTCGGCCAGCAACTGATCGAGGGTAGTGCCTGACCAATCAGCCACACCGGCGCGTTCGCGGATCGGGTTCACCCATGCATCGCCATTGTTTCCCTGGCGAATTTCAGTTTCTGCCTTCATCAGGTAGAAATCGGTAAGCCTGAACAAGGGGAAGTTGTTGCTAAGGTTTTCCTTAGCACCCAGCTTGATTTCATATTTGCCAACCCTGGCACCAGTGGTACGGATTTGCTTTGGTGTAAATTCACCTTCGGCCATAAACAGCGCCGGCAGGTATGGATCAATATCGAGTGGTTCGCCGGTGATGCTTTCGACGATGACTTCGCCACCACTGGTGTATTGCGGACCGTAAATGAACCAGGCATCCTTGCGCTTGTCGCTGGCATCAAAGGTGTCGAAAAAGGTAGGCACAACAGCAAAGCCGTTCCATGGACCGACAGGCATGTCGTAGGTCAGGTTCGACTGGTAGTGCAAGGTGCGCATATGAATCCTGAATCCGGTGAAGTTGTCTTCATCGTAAGGTATTGAGAAAATGATTTCAGACGATTTGTCGTTGTTGGTTACAAAAGGAGCCGAAAGGTTCGATTCGAGGTTGTATGGACCAGCCAGGATGCTGTCGCAGTACTGCCCGGCTTTTGCCCACTGGGCGGTGCCGGTATACACTTCTGCATTCATGTACAGTTTAGCCAGCAAAGCAAAGCCCATATACCGTGTTGCAAGCAATTTGTTGTCGATCGGCTTCATAAACTTCAGGTTGGTTTCAATGGTTGTAACCAGGCTGTCGTAAATGTCTTTGCGGGGAACTTTCAACGGCTGAAAATCAGAAGGCAGGTTGGCTGTAGTGAGGTAAGGCGCATCGCCATAATTGTCCATCAGCAGATAGTAATAGAATGAGCGCATTACTTCCACTTCGGCAACCTTTGCAAGGATGCTTTCGTTCTGAGGCAATGAATTCAGCATATCGATGATCTGGTTACATGAGGTGATGCCTTCCCAGAATGTACCCCACATGCGGTTAACGCCTTCATTTTCGTATGACCATGAGTGGGTGTGCATGTCGAGCCATTTGCCACCATCGAACCAGTCGGAACCACGGGTGGGCCCGCAAAGCTCATCCGAGCTGATTTCCTGGGCCAGAAGCCACCAGCCGTTGTCATCGGCAAGATTCTGCAATCTTTTGTAGGCATCAACGCTCAGGTTGGCTACCTGTGATGCGTTTTCAGGATACTGGTCACCAGGGATTTTATCGTAGAGTTTTTCATCGAGTTTGGTACAGCCTGCCAAAACCATGACCAGGACTGTGAGTGATATCATTATTTTTTTCATCGTTGTATCGTATTAGAAGCTTGCGTTAAATCCAATTGAGAAGGTCCTTGTTTTGGGATAAACATTGTACTGATCAATCCCATATACAACACCGCCGATAGAAGTTTCAGGGTCGATACCCGAGTAGCCGGTTATCGTAAAGAGGTTGTTGGCCACCACATAAACCTTCAGGCTGTTCAGCCAGTCGATTTTCGAGGTGTTCACATTATACGCAAGTGTGATGTAGTCAAGTCTTACAAATGATGCATCTTCGAGATAAATGTCGGCAATGGTTGCACCGGTCATCGTACGTCCCTGGTTATACCAGTCTTCAGCCTCAGGTAAGCCATTCAATGAAGGCATATTGCCCGGGAAGTCGAAGAACATTTTGGTGGCATTGTACACCTGGTTGCCGATCAGTGAACGGAAAGCGAAATCGACGTTCCAGTTTTTGAACAGGGTCACTGAGTTTGACCAGCCGAGTTCAACATCAGGGTTGGCTGAACCAACGAATTTACGTTTGGCGTCGGCCAGCTTGTTGGTGAAGCCGCCTGATTTGGATTCATAGATAAAATAGCCATTCTGGATGCCCACATATTTAGGCAGGTAGAATGCGCCAACTTCTTGGCCAACAGCAAATCCGCTGACAAAATATTCGTCGCCCACCATACCGCGGCCTGAGATGTAACCGGCTTTACGCACACCGTCTTCATCTTTCTGGTAATCGCCCAGGTCGGTGAACTTCGATTTGTTGTGGGCTACTGTCAGGCTCGATTTCCATTTAACGTCCCTTTTGTCGACAAGAAATGCCTGGGCGTACAATTCAATACCCTTGTTGGTGATGGCACCTGAGTTGGCATAGGTGGTGTTTGAGAGGTTCGGTGGAACAGGAACAAAATAGATACCGAGCAAATCGGTGGTGTTCTTTGAGTATACTTCGAGGCTACCGCTGATGCGGCTGTTAAACATGGCGAAGTCGATACCCACATTGATTTCACCGGTGCGTTCCCAACGCAGGTCCGGATTGGCATTCCATGCGGGCTGGAACGAGATAACCTGTTGACCTGTTTCAGGGTTAATGACAATACCGCTGGGCTGCCATGCAACCTGGCTGCGGTAACTTCCGATGGCCTGGTTTCCGGATACACCATAACCTGCCCTGAGTTTTAACTGGTCGACCCATTTCACCTGCGACATGAATTCTTCGTTATGGATACTCCAGCCAAGGGCTGCTGTCGGGAACCATCCCCAGCGGTTGTTTTCACCAAACTTGGTCGAACCGTCGCGGCGGATAGAAGCCGATGCATAATAGGTCGAGTTAAAATTATACTGCACCCTGCCAAACATACCGATCAGCCTTGATTCGCCACGGTATGAATTCACATCACCCCATTTGACGTCAACCAACGACTGAAGGTTGTCGGCGCCAATGCCTGGCGACTGTGCATTTGTGGCCTGGGCTGAGAAACCGTCGTAACCGTTTTCCTGCCATGAATGACCGGCAATCACATCAATGTTATGAAAATCATTGATTTTCTTGTTGTAGTTTAAGGTTGTTTCGATGATTTTCTGGACATTGTTTTCATAATACCTGCGGGCAAAACCGTTGTCGGCCGATGCAAAAACTCCGGCTGGCCTGAAATAGGTTCCTTCCTGGTCCGACCTGAGGTATCCGGCGCTTACGCTACCGATAAGTCCTTTTGTAATTTCGAGGTCAGCCTTGATGTTGGCGTTGTAGCGTTTGGCATCGCGCACATTGGTCACCATATTGATGATGGCCAGTGGGTTTTCGTAGTTGAATTCCCTTTGTGTTTTGTCATAGTTGCCATCGGCATCGAAAACGGGGTCGGTGGGATTCCGGCTGATGGCCTGATAAATGATGTCGTCCTTGCCCCATCCACCATAGTTTTCGTAATCGTTGTTTTCAAAGGAGGTGGTCAGGTTTCCCGAGAGGGTTAGTTTATCGTTCAGTGCTTTATGGCTCAGGTTCACCTTTGCGTTGGTCCTGTCTTTTTCGGTTCCTTTCATGACACCCTGCCAGGTTGAGCGGGCAAGTGATCCGTAATAGGAGCTGTTTTCGTCACCGCCATAAAAGTTGAGGTGAGTTTCGTTGGTCACACCAAGACGGTAAATTTCTTTCTGCCAGTCGGTGTTGGTACCACCGTCGGTGAAGATGCTGTCGACAGTCCAGTCTGGATGCCCGGGCAGTGAAGCCTGTAGTTTTAATTCAGCGAACTTACGCAGTTCATCCGCAGAAAGCACATTCAGGGTGTTGGCTACCTTGTCGAACGACATGCGGCTCGAAAGTTCTACCTTGGCAGGACTCTTTTTGCCTTTCACTTGCGACATGCTTCCTTTTTTTGTGGTGATGATGATGACCCCATTGGCACCTTGTGAACCGTAAATGGCGGTGCTGGCAGCGTCTTTCAGTACGTTATAGCTTTCGATGTCTTCGGAAGCGATGGCAGTAGGATCGGCGTTTGGCACACCGTCAATAACGAACAATGGCTGGGTGTTTGACTCATACCCGGCTGAACCACGGATTCTTACAGAGAATCCGGCATTTGGGTCACCGCCTTTTTTAGTAATGAGCACACCAGCTGCCTTACCCTGCAATCCCTGGATGGGATCGGTGAGTGAGCCCTGATTCAGCTCATCAGCAGTGACATGGGAGATGGCTCCGGTCTTATCACTTTTCTTCTGAACACCGTAACCGATAACCACTGTTTCTTCGAGGGCTACTGCATCAGGTGTCAGGTCGAAATTTACCATAAGTGTCTTACCTTCAGTAATGACAATGGTTTTCGTAACCGGCAGGTATCCGACAAAACTGGCTTCAATTTCAACCGTTCCGACAGGAATATCTGCGATAAGGAATTTCCCGTCGAAATCTGCTGACTGGCCGATGAGCGTGCCTTTGATCAGCACATTGGCTCCTGGCATGGTTTCGCCTGATGACTTGTCTTTTACCATACCGCTTACCGAGCCAGTCTGGCCGTAGCTAACGGAAAAGGCAATCGTCAGTATGACGACCGACAATGTGTGTAAAATTAATTTACTCATACTTCATTCATTTTATGTTTAAGATAGTGATTGGTATAATCGATCCGGTACGTGGTAATAATCTGAATGTGCTGAAATCAAATGGTTAAACGGTTGCAATAATAAATGGTTATAACAAAATTAATAAAACATTAAGTTAATTGTTTTAAGGCTTCGATATTTTGTGTTTTTCGTTATGCAAACGGTTGAAATTGTTCTTTGTTCGAACCAAGCGGCACATATTTTTTGTGAACATTGCTGCACGATGCCTTGTTTTACTATCTTTACACGGCTTCTGTAATCCAAACAACTTATGAAACGCCAAATTACCATCAAAGATATAGCAATAAAGCTGGGTTTGTCCACCTCTACGGTTTCCCGTGCGTTAAAAGATCATCCCGATATCAGTCCGAAGACACGCACTGCTGTCAAGGAACTGGCGGCCTTGCTGGGATACAGACCCAATATGATTGCCTTGAACCTGAGAAGCAATTCAACACGCACGATCGGTTTGATCATTCCCGAAATTGAACACTATTTCTTTTCGGCCATCATCAACGGAATTGAAGAAGTCGCCTATAAAAATGACTACAGCGTGATGGTGTTTCAGTCGAATGAGTCATATAAACGCGAGGTAAACAACACCCATGCAGTGCTGACAAACAGGGTTGATGGGGTTCTGGTATCGTTTTCGAAAGAAACACTTGATTTCTCACACTTCATGAAGCTTGTCGAAAATGAAATTCCAGTGGTGTTTTTCGACCGGGTGGTGGATGGCCTGCTCGCCGACCAGGTTGTTGCCGACGACTATCAGGGCGCTTTTCTGGCCGTTAACCACCTGATTGAGAAAGGCTGTAAACGGATTGCCCATTTCTCGGCTCCCCAGCACCTGCTGATCGGGAAGAACCGCCTTGCCGGCTACCATGACGCCTTGTTGAAGCACAATATACATGTTGACCTCAACCTGGTTTTTCCAACCGACACCTTTGACGAAAGTAAAAAGCTGGCATTGAGCATTCTGAAACAGCCCAACAGGCCCGATGGGTTCTTTGCCGTAAATGATATGTCAGCAATTGCCATCATCAAGGCGGCACATGAGTTGAATTTGAGGGTGCCTGAAGATGTAAAGGTTGTTGGTTTTGAGAACAGCAAGTCGGCCAGCCTCTGCGAACCGGAACTGACCACCATCGATCAGTTTGGGTTTGAATTGGGTCGCGAAGCCTGCCTGATGTTGCTGCGCAGGCTGAAAGAAAACAGCCAGCCTCCGCTGAAGCCTGAACGGAAAGTGATTAAGACACGATTGGTCGCGCGTAAATCAACTTAGGCTACATTTACCGTATCCGTTTACCCAAGCTGCTTTTTCGTTTTTGCCATACTCCAATGCTCATGCACAGCCTGCTCGCATAGCTTGGCCTTATCTTTGTCGTTTGCCATCAACATTCCCTGGAGCTTGTTATCCTTGAAATAGCAACTGTATTCGGCCTGATTCCGGCGCCAGTGGACGACTTCATACCCCATTATGCTGGCTGGCATATTCAGTGAGAAAAAGTACTGATCAAAGATGTCGAGTTTTAGCCGGTATGGCCTCTGGTGATAGGCGATTTTTTCACCGGCGGCATTGCTTCCGGCAACAACACCCTGCGCTTCAGCTGCGTGCCACAGTCCGGTGACCACGCCTTCAGCATGTTCAGCCACATCACCGGCTGCATAAATATCGGGAGATGAGGTCTGCATATAGGCATCCACAAGGATGCCTTTGTTCACTTCCAAACCGGCACGGCGACCTAGTTCTGTACGCGGCTGGCTCCCGTTGCTGACCAGGATATGCTCGGCCACCGTGTGAATCAGATCACCGATCTGTACAAGCTTTTTGCCATTGCCAGTGTTGCTCAGCGATCGGATACTCTCATTAAATATCACCTGAATGCCGTTATCAGCTAATAGCTGGTGAATGAGTCCGGCAAAATGCTTGTCGAAATGCTTGTTCAGCAAATGAAAGTTGTTGTGCACCAGGGTGACACTTGCACCCATTTTCAAAGCCTGCTCGGCAAGTTCAATGCCTTCGACACCGCCACCCGAAACAATGACTTTGTCATTGGCTTTAATGGTATTTTTAATGCGATCGTGGTCCGCCGCAGTGCGCAACAGCATAATGTCTTTTTTTGCCTGGCCCTTAAGTACAGGAATGATGGCAGCTGAACCTGTACACAAGATCAGTTTATTGAACTGATGCCGGCCACCCTGTTTAAGGCTCAGGCTTTTGGCCTTTATGGAAAAACTCAAAACCTCATCAGCAACCAATTCGATTCCCTGCGCATGGTACCAGCCTTTCGCAGCAAGAACAAAGGCATTCAGGGGGGCCTCCACAGCAAGGGTCTTGCTGATTTTGGTGCGTTTGTAGGGAATGCGGTCTTCGTTGTTTACTAGCAGGATGCTACCTTGCTGATCATACCTGCGGATGGTTTCTGCCGATTTGAAACCGGCAACACCGCCACCAACAACAATATAATCGTAGTAGTTCTTCATGGAAGCTTATTTTCACAAAAGTACGGCTTTCCTCCTATTTAGAAGCATTCCAAACAAACAAATATTTGCCGCTTGTTTTAGTGAAAATTTGATGTTGAGAAGAATTGCAGGTGTTAGCAGTTTCTATCCGGCCATGGCCGTTGCTCAGGAATTAAATGTACACTTGCGGAACAGTGCAAACAAGAACATTTTGTACTTTTGACGACCCTAACGACAAAGAATTGTGTTGAAAAAGAAAAAGGCCAATGCAGAAAAAGAGATGTCCTTCTGGGAGCATCTTGAGGAATTGCGGTGGATGATACTGCGCAGCATCATGGTGGTGTTGGCAATTGCCGTGGTAGCTTTCTTCAATCGCAAATTTGTGTTCGACACCATCATCCTGGCGCCAAGCACCAGCGATTTTTTTACCAACCGCATGCTGTGCCGGCTGGGTGAGTGGCTGTCGATGCCTTCGATCTGCATGGGCGACCTGACATTGCAAATCATCAACATCAATATGTCGGGTCAGTTTCTGACCCATATGTATATTTCCTTTATCGTTGGAGTAGTCATCGGCTTTCCTTTTGTGCTGAATGAAATCTGGCGTTTCGTGCGTCCGGCACTCAAGTACCGCGAAGCCAAATATTCGTCAAATGCGGTTGTAGTAAGTTCCGCCTTGTTTTATACAGGTGTGCTGTTCAGTTATTTTCTGATCGTGCCGCTGACAGTGAATTTTTTCGGAAACTACCATGTGAGTGATACGATTCAGAATCAGATCTCACTCAACTCCTATATCAGCATGGTTGTTTCTGTCACTTTCTCGCTTGGCGTGGTGTTTGAATTGCCAATAGTGATCTTTTTCCTGACAAAAATTGGCTTGATCACACCTGCTTTCATGAAGCGCAACCGCAAATACACCCTGGTGATTCTGCTCATAATTTCTGCCATCATCACCCCGCCAGATGTGTTCAGCCAGATCATTGTTTGCATTCCGCTGATGGGCTTGTACGAGCTGAGTATTTATGTTTCGGAGCGCATCTACCGGAAAGAGCCATCCTGATTTTCGCCCAACCAGTCCGGTGTCCCTGTTAAGAAGCCATAACCCAGCTGATAAAACTGCTCAGGTGCTTCGGCGTGCACCCAGTGTGATGCGCCTTCGATGGTGATAATTTCGGCTTTTGGAAAGTTCTGTCTGATTTGGGCATAGTCCGACGGAAGGATATAGTCCGATTGTCCTCCACGGACAAACAAAGCCGGACGATGGTATTGAACTTCAGTCTGTATGGCATCGAACATGGCGCCAAGGTTATCGTTGATGCCACTGAGGTTGATGCGCCACTCAAGCTGGTTCTTTCCTTTCCAGTGCAGGTTTTTCATCAGAAACTGGCGCGTGCGGATTTCTGTAATGCTGCTCTGCAGTTGGCGTTCAACTTCCTGCCGCGATTGTGCCTCCTCAAGCTTCACGGCTTGCATTGCACTGATGATGTTTCGGTGGTGTGGCCTGTCGCCATAGGCCTTCAGTGTAATATCAACCACTATGAGTTTGTCAACCATGCCGGGATTTTCGAGCGTAAACCGCATGGCTACCTTGCCACCCATGCTGTGACCCAGCAAGGCTGGTTTTTCCACATCCAGCTCATCGATGAGTTCCATCAGGTCATCCGTTAATGCCAGGTAGTTGAACACAGTGCTGTGTGGCGACAGCCCATGATTACGCTGATCGGGTATAATGACATCGAAACCTTCATCAGCCATCCTGCGGCCAAAGGTTACCCAGTTGTCGGAGATGCCAAATAAGCCATGTAGTATGATGATTGCCGGTTGGCCTGCGGTGCCGTATCTTCTGTAAAAAAGCTTCATGAAAAGTTGATTTTCACTGCAAAAGTACAATGTTTTTGCCTGTTTCAGGCAAGGTTGAGCTCGGTGCCATGGCCCTTGAGCCCAAAATGTCGCTTCAGCCCAAAAACAGCCAGATACACGAATGGGGTGTCGCACAGGGCAAAGATCACCTTGAACAGAAAGCCATTGGCCATCAACATGCCGAAATATTTCCATTCAACAACACCAAAGGAGCAGAGGAGGGTAAGCACGGTGAGGGTATCAACAAACTGGCTGCTGAAGGTCGAGAAATTATTCCGTAACCAAAGGTGCTTTCCCTTGGTCTGCCGTTTCCAGAAATGAAATATCTGCACATCCAGAAACTGCGCAAGCAGATAGGCTGCCAGTGAAGCGGCCACAGCCAGATAGGTAAAGGTGAAGGCCTTGCTAAATTCCTTGTCGGATAGCGGCGACCAGCTTGTTGCAGGTGCCTGGTTCGAAACAACAACAATAATCAGGGCGAAAGCGCTGGCAAAAACCCCTGCAAGCACAACCTTGTTTGCCCTTTCCTGTCCATACACTTCTGAGATCACATCGGTAATAAGAAAGGTAACCGGATAGGCGATGATGCCCACACTCAGCTGAAAATCATAGATGCCGAACGGGTTCCAGTGAAAGAATTTCTGAAATATCATATTGCTGGTAACCAGCGAAGTGATAAAGAGTGCTGCCAGAATGAGGTACAAAGTTTCGGCCTGTGCGCGTTGTTTGGCGGTTAGTTCCATGGTAGTAAAATTAGAAGTGTGAGTTACAAATGTAACATTTATCAGTAACCTGCTCCGGGCTGGATCGGGCAAAAACGAAGTTGGGTTAACGGTCTTTTTAGCAAACCAAAAACCGACACCTTGCAGCTTACAGGATTAACTGCCTCCTGTAGAGCTGGATTGCGTTTTCCAGTCCGAGGTAAAGGGCATCGCAGATCAGTGCATGACCAATGGAGACTTCGAGCAGGCCCGGAATATGTTTTGCAAAGTAATGCAGGTTAACGAGGCTGAGGTCGTGGCCGGCGTTGAGGCCTATTCCCATGGCTACAGCTGTTTCGGCGGCCCTGATAAAGGGTTCAATGGCTTTTTCAGCTTCCGTTTCAAACAGCCTGGCATAACTTTCGGTATAGAGCTCAATCCTGTCGGTTCCGGTATCAAAGGCGTGTTTTATCATTTCAGGGTCGGGATCAACAAAGATCGAGGTGCGGATTCCGGCCTGGTGAAAAGTGTGAATCAATTGTTTGAGTTGGCTATTATACCTGATGGTGTTCCATCCATGATCAGAGGTCAGCTGACCGGGTTCATCCGGAACAAGGGTAACCTGATCGGCATGGTTGTCGATCACCAGCCGGATAAAATCGGGAGTCGGGTTGCCTTCGATATTCAGTTCGGTGGTCACCAAGGGGCGCAACAAAGCCACATCACGGTAGGTAATATGCCGCTGGTCGGGACGGGGATGCACCGTAATGCCCTGGGCACCGGAGCGTTCACAGTCAACTGCAGCTTTCTGCACATCAGGAACATTTCCGCCACGTGCATTGCGCAAGGTGGCTATTTTATTGATGTTAACACTTAACCGGATCATCCTTTTCAGTTTCGTACAAAATTACTAATTTGCAGCGGTAATCGCAGATAAATTCCATCATTATGCGTGTAGTCATACAACGGGTCAGCCAGGCATCGGTACAGGTCGTCGGACATCAGAAAGCGGCCATTGGCAAAGGCCTGATGATTTTGCTCGGCATCGAAGAGGCTGACACCACTGAAGATATTGATTGGCTTTGCGGCAAAATTGCCCGTTTGCGGGTGTTCCCCGACGAAAACGGTGTAATGAACCTCGATGTGATGACCACTCAGGGTGAATTGCTGGTAGTCAGTCAGTTCACCTTGTATGCAAGCACAAGAAAAGGGAACCGCCCAAGCTATATCAAGGCTGCCCGGCCCGAAACAGCAATCCCGCTTTATGCACGCTTTTTGCAGGTCCTTGAAAATGAAACGCAGATCGGAGTGCAGTCAGGCGAGTTTGGAGCCATGATGCAGGTAGCCCTTGTGAATGATGGGCCGGTTACCATACTGATCGACAGCAAAAACAAGGAATAGCATCACCGTTTTGCAGCTTGAATAAAAAAAAGTCCTGCCGGATGGCAGGACTTTTTCGTTTGGCTTCGGTCAGTATTATTGCTTGATAAAGCGTTGTGTGGCACTTGTGCCGCCAGCGGTTGCAACACGCACAAAGTAAATTCCGGCTTGCAGCTGATCAACCGGCAGGGTGATGGTTTGATTGCCACCAGCCTGATCAATTTGCTGCTGAATCACCGCCCGGCCACTGATGTCGCTCACCACGATGGTGGTCTGGGCCGGTTCGTTCGTTTGCAAACTGATGGTCACGCTGTTGCTTGCAGGATTCGGATACACTGCGCTCACGCTGATCTGGTCGTTGTTTTCGCCAATACCCAGGATGCCATTGGGCGTCAGGGTAAGGTGAACTTCAGCCTCCGTTTGCGCGTCAGTGATTACCACCTTGATGTAACTGCCCGGAACACCCGAAAGTTCAGGATAGAGATAATAGGTTCCATTGGCAAGGTTGCCAAAACTGAAAGTACCGTTTCCGGTTACATTTGAGAACGACATGACTTGTTTGTCCTCGTTGTACAACAACATCTTAACCTTGTCGAGCATGCCTGAGCGCAAGGATGATTCGGTGATGAAGCCATTGATGCTGCCGATGCCCGGATTCAGCGGCATTTCGAATTGCACCAGGTTGATGTTGTAAGGATTCTGGGCCTGACCAAGCACAATGTGGGTAGCTTCGTCCCAGTTCACCACATCGCCATAATAAGTGGGGATGTAACCGTTCCAGTTTAATGGAATGGCATAGATCACATATTCACCGTTAGGAACATATGGGAAAACATAAACACCAGATGAATCGATCATGGTGACATCAATATAGGGATTGATTGCCGGGTCGCTGCTGATGGATGAAAGCATGACCATGCCCATTTCAAGCGGAAAGCTACCTTCGAATACTTGTCCGTAGACCTGGTTGAAGATAATTGAATCGCCAATAACCACAATTTGTGAAGAGGTAGCACTGCAGTCCTGGTCATTTGTCATCAGCGATACATAATAAGTTCCGGGCCCGCCATAGGTGTGGCTGATCTGTTGCCCGCTTCCGGAAGTGCCATCGCCAAACGACCAGGTGTAGGTAGCCGGGTAGTTAGATGAATGGTAGCCTTCGAATGAAGCGCTATTGCCTACTGTTTGATAATAGAAATAGTTGAAACAATCACTTGAATCGCCGATTAAGATGGTTTCGCACCAGGTGCTTTCACAGTCCGGTCCTTCGATGCTCAAACAAACCGTGTAAGCACCAGGATTTTCATACATATGGACAGGATTCTGTTCTTCGGATCCGCCGCCATCGCCAAAATCCCAGGACCATGATTCAATATTGCCCATCGACTGGTCAACAAACTGATAGGCGTTATACATACCGGGAACCGAATCAGGATAGTAGTAGAAACTGGCCATACAGCCGGGCGTCTGTCCTACGAAAACTTCCATACAATACTCGTCAGAGCAGTCGCCATTGGCCGATGAAATGGCCAGACAAACAGTATAAATGCCTGACTGGCTATAGGTATGGACAGGGTTCTGTTCATAGGAAACCGTGTTGTCGCCAAACACCCAGAAGTAAGTATCGTGATTACCAAAGGATGCATCGAAGAAGCTGATGGTGTTTTCGCCGTTATTTTCGCCTGAATACACAAACATGGCGAAGCATCCTGTGCTGTCATTGCCAACAACAACGGGTTGGCAAAAGGTATCGAAGCAGCTTGAATCGGCCCCCGAAATCGTGAGACAAACCTGGTAGGTTCCGTCAGCGCTGTATGTGTGAACAGGGTATTGTTCCTCAGAGTAGCTGTTATCGCCAAAATCCCAGTACCAGCTTGTGGGCTCACCACCCGACATATCGTAAAAGGCAATGGCTTCGCTTGCCGGGTCGGCAGGACCATAGGTAAAATATGCCTGACAACCGCCTCCACCGCAATAGGAAAAGTCATGTACGATAAATACATTGTTTGGGGTAACAGTATAGGTGGCGCTCATTACAGTTCCATTGCAGTCAGGGCTTGTAATATGCACGGTGGCCGTAGTGTTTCCGAGCGGTAGGCTGGCATTGTATTCACCTTGCATATTGGTGATTGTAGTGATAACGAAGCTATTAATGCTATCGTTACCATAAAAGGTTTCAATGTTCACAGGGTGATCAGGTACTGGCGTTTCGGTGCCTGCATAGGTGATTGTACCCGACACAAAGATTGTCGGTTGTTGGGCCACTGCCAGAATAGCTGGCAGACAGAAGGCCAAAAGTAAAATCAATCGTCTCATATGGTCAATGTATTTAAGGGGTTGTTCATTTTTTTTTACGCATCCTCTTATCACTAAACACGGTTTTTGCATAAGGTTGCCTGGGGCTTACCAAAAGCCCAGGCCAATTCTTACACTCACACTGATGGGTGATTTGGATTTGTTGGCCTTTTCGTAAACTGAATTAAAGTAGTATGCTACCCGTGGCTCAGCTTCAATCATATACCTTCCGATGTATCGGGTGAAATTCAATCCGCCTGAAACCTGCCAGTTCGATCGGATGCGGTCAGGGGTTATCTGGTTGATCTGAACAATATTGTCATTTCCTGGATCATACACGAATTGTATCGGTTTATGACCGATTAGCAGCGACAGGGTTGGCCCCAGCCTGAATCCAAGGCTTGTTGTTGCTGACCGAAAAAAGTCGTAACCAAACTCAAGGGGGATCTGCAGATACAGGTGTTGCTTATAGACCCGCGAATAGGTCACCTGAATGCCTGTATCAAACACGGCTCTTTCGCTTTGATAATAGGTCGGAATCAGGTGGAATTTGTTGGCAGCCAGGGTAAATGTGATGGAATCAAGGTGGTTGTAACTGCCGAGGTATTCGTTGTAGGCAACGGCATATTCATAATAGCCTTTGCTCAGCGATAGTCCTAATCCACTACGAAGCATGTAACGCTTGTCGAAAAAGCGGTATTGCAACTCAAGGCCGGCATTGTGAATCAGCTTATTGTTTTCGATGATGTTAAATACAATTTCGGGCCGGTAAAAAATGCCCAGCCCAAACCGGCCTGCAGCTGCTTTGCTATGCGTGGGGCTATCGCCCGCTTTTTCATCAGAAACCGGTAAGGGTTCTTCGGTGACCAAAGGCGTGATGGTTTCGGGCTGATTGATGGCAACTGCTTCTGTGCCCGCTGAGGTGACTTGGGCTTCACTGACTTCGATTTCTGAAACGGGTGTATCCGTGACCTCATCATCCTGTGCAACATACTCTGGGTGAGTAGTTTCTGTGGTTTCTATTAACCTGGTGTTTACGGGTTTTGCCACATCTTCAGCAATGGTGACTGTTGCCATTGATTGGGTCAAATTATTTGCCTTTGTGGCCATTGTGTCCGTTGCCGAAACAGTGGCAGGTGATGAATCTGTGGTGCCCGGCTCGCTGACAGATGAAGTCATGGCCTGGTTTTCAGAAACGGTATTGTTGCTATGAAAAACAGGGATATAAAACAGACCTGCCATGATGGCAAGCAACAGCGTGCCCAACAACAACATCAGGTAGAGGCGGTTCATATGTGTTTGTGCTGGAGCTGACGCTGCGGCCCGGTTCAGGAATTTCTCCTTGGTGGAAGAATCCGGAACAGGCCTGTAACCATCGAGGGCGTCCCTCAACAGCTTGTCGGTGTTGTGATTATCTTTCATTTTCAACCGTTTGTTTTTGGTTAAAATAGTGTTTCATCTTATTTCGCATCATGTTGCGTGCTTTCGACAACTGCGATTTTGAGGTGTTTTCAGTAATGTCGAGCGCCTGAGCTATTTGTTTATGGGTATAGTTTTCAAACACATACAGGTTCATTACCGTTCGGTAGCCTTCGGGCAACTCTGCAAGCATGTTTAGGGCTGTTTGGGGATCAAGCTGTAATGACTGCTGCTCATTGTCTGTCAGATCGTCTGCTTCTTCATGATCGTGCATATTGGGGGAGCCGTTGATATGAAACTTCTTTGATTTTTCCCTGAGCACATTGAGGGCTCCGTTTACCACAATTCTTTTCATCCACACTTCGAACGCGCCCGTAAACAAGGGGTTAAACTGCGGCAATCCGTTGATGATCTTAATGAACGACTCTTGCACAAGGTCCTCGGCATCTTCCCTATGTGCAAGATACCTCAGGGCAACGCCAAGCATTTCAGGAGCATAGCGGTCGTAGAACTCCTCAAGTGCCTGTCTTTCACCTTTCCTGAGGGCATCAAGAAAAGCCTTGCTCACATTTTTCACTCTGGCCTGATCACGCATAACACTGCCGGATTTTATTTCACCCGGCGCCGAAATGTTGGTTTTATCGTTTCGAAACCCTAACCTTTATATTGAATAAACACCACCAGGTTAAATGGTTGCCTGATGTCATACAAAATTAGTCAAATGAGCAGGCCGATTCACATAAACTTGCTGTGAACCATTCAGATACTTTGTTTTGGTGGGCGGCTGAGCAGTAGCCCCAATACGAATCGAATACAGTTGTGCAGCTTATCCGATTTGGAAGTGTTTGCCAACCACCTTGCTGCGGTAATCGAAAATCTGTTCCAATTGTTTTTTTACGAACAGCCAATGGGCAAGGCTGCCCAAGGGGCCCAAAGGCAATTTGTAGGTGACAATATCTGTCATTTCCACTCCATGGGCTGTTTCTTTGAAATGGTGTTCATGATGCCACATGCGGTATGGTCCAACGCGCTGCTCGTCAATAAAAAACCGAAATTGTTCAACTTGTGTGATTTCGGTTACCCAGGTAAGCGGAATTCCTGCCACAGGTTTCACTTTGTAGGTGATGATCTGGCCCGGATACATCACATTGTCTTCGGCACCTGAGGTGATGGTAAACCCGAGGTAAGGCGGCGATATCAGCTTGAGGTTATGGGGTGAACTGAAAAAGTCCCAGACCTTTCCAATGGGTTCGTTGAGTGTAAGATGGCGTTTAAGTGTATGCATGACGGGTTAATTCAGTGATTAAACAGCCAAACTGCCGGAAAGTTCATGGACCTGGCGATCCTGGCCTGCTTATCGAATGAACATAACGACAAGATGACTATAACCGCCCTTATAGTGTGCAGGCGGGAGCATTTATTCAGCTGGTGCAATCGATTGTGAAAAATATAAACATCCAAGGGTCTTTGTGCTTCATTCTTAGCAAGAGTGCATCCGATGCCGATTTGAGGTGTCACAATCTTAGTCCTGAAATATTTTTGTATGATCTTTTTTCTACTTTTATGCTCCCAATCCAACAACAATGTCGAAACCCAAACCACAACTTAGCTTCTGGCAAATCTGGAACATGAGTTTTGGCTTTATGGGCATTCAGATGGGATTTGCCCTTCAGAACGCCAATGCAAGCCGTATTTTACAAACTTTCGGTGCCGATGTGGAGCATCTTTCCTGGTTCTGGCTGGTAGCGCCGATTACAGGAATGATCATTCAGCCCATTATTGGCCACTACAGTGACAGAACATGGAACAGGCTGGGCCGGCGGCGCCCGTATTTCCTTTTTGGCGCCATCATGGCATCTATCGGGTTGATTTTGATGCCCAACTCGCCCATGTTTGCTGCTTTTCTTCCACCCTTGTGGATAGGAGCAGGCATGCTGATGATCATGGATGCCTCGGTGAATGTGGCCATGGAGCCGTTTCGTGCCCTGGTTGCAGACAAGCTTCCAACTGACCAACGCACCCTTGGATTCTCGGTGCAGACTTTGCTTATCGGAATAGGAGCTGTTGTGGGATCGTGGCTGCCTTATGTCATGACAAATTGGTTTGGCTTCAACGAAGTAGCCGAAAAGGGCTCAGTGCCATTCAGCCTGATCCTTTCATTCTTTATCGGAGCCGTTGTGCTGGTAGGATCGATCATCTGGACAGTTGCAACCACACGGGAGTATTCTCCTGAGGAACAAGCTGCTTTTGATGATCACCTTGACGAAGCTGAGGCAGAAACCTCAAAGGGTAGTATCCTCGATATTTTCAGGGATTTTGCCCGCATGCCACTCACCATGCGACAGCTTGGTCTGGTGCAGTTTTTTTCGTGGTTTGCACTGTTCTCGATGTGGGTTTTTACAACGCCCGCCCTTGCCCAGCACGTGTGGGGCCTTTCGCCCGATGACCGAAGCTCTGCTGCATTTAATGAGGCTGGCGACTATGTCGGTGTCATTTTCGGGGTGTATAATCTTGTAGCAGCGATATTCGCCATGGCCCTGCCTGTGATCGCTGCCAGGGTTGGCCGACGGATGACCCATGCCATCTGCCTGACCCTTGGCGGTCTTGGGATGATGTCGGTGGTGCTGGTAACCTCACCCGATATGAAATGGGTTCTGAACCTGAGCATGATCGGTGTGGGCATCGCATGGGCAAGCATCCTTGCCATGCCTTATGCCATTCTCGCTGGTTCCATACCTGTGCGCAAGATGGGAGTGTATATGGGAATTTTTAACTTCTTTATCACCTTCCCGCAAATCGTCAATGGGCTTTTTGGTGGTCCTATTGTGAAGTATGTTTATGGTGGACAGGCTGTTTATGCCCTTGTAGCCGCAGGTGTTTTACTGATTTTGGGTGCTGTATCGGTCATCTTCGTGAAAGACCGGGACGATATCGTTCAGTAAACACAATACCCTTATTTGCAATTGATTAATCGCGAATTGTCGTCTACCCGGACCGCAACAGGCAGTGTCAGTTTTTGATTTGCTGCAGAACGATGGCTGTTCGGCTGATGTTGTAAATTTTCATATAGGCTTTACCTTCACGCAGGTACGAAGGATAATGCTGTTCCGTATTCATCCGGCCAAAGCCACCGAAGCGGGTGTCGTCAGAAGCCAAAATGATCCTGTAATCACCGGTATGTTTCAGTGGAATTTCGTAATCGGGAACAGCGCTAACCGGATGCCAGTTAAACACAAAAATCAGGTTGTTTCGCTCAAAGACGAGCGTTTTGTTTGCCTCGTCGGCAGCCATGAGCCAGGGAGGCATCGCCAGCATGATGTTGTGTGTCTTTACAAGGCTCATCATCGCCTTGTCGAAATCGCTCAGAAAATGATATCGGAGATAATCTTTTTCGGCCAGTGACCACTGCCTGCGCGCGTGTTTATAACTCCAGTTGTTGCCTGCGCGTGGAAAATCGATCCATTCCGGATGACCAAATTCATTGCCCATGAAATTCAACCAGGCTTCGCCGCCGAGGGTAAGGGTAAACAGCCTGATCATTTTGTGCAGGGCGATGCCCCTGTCGATAAACAGGTTCTGTTGATTGGTGCCCATGTGAAAGTACATCTCTTTGTCCATGAGCCTGAAGGCAATGGTCTTGTCGCCTACAAGGGCCTGGTCGTGCGACTCGGCATAAGCCACTGTCCTGATGTCGAAATGGCGGTTTGTCATGGTGTGGTACATCTCATTGATGTTCCAGTCCTCATCACGCTGTTCTTTCAGCAACCTGATCCAAAAGTCGGGCAGCCCCATCCCCAGCCGGTAGTCGAAGCCGATGCCGCCATCTTCAATCGCATTGCAGAGGCCTGGCATACCACTCACTTCTTCGGCAAAACTCAGGCTTCCCGGAAAATGCTCATGCATGAGCTTGTTGGCCAGCTGCAGATAGGTGATGGCATCAAACTCAACGCCTTCGGTGAAATACTGCTCTGGCCGGCCGAATTCAACCCCGTTGCCATGGTGAAAATAAATCATTGAGGTTACCCCATCGAAGCGGTAGCCGTCGAATCGAAAGTCCTCGAGCCAGTAACGTACATTCGACAGCAACAACTGCAGCACCTCATCTTTGCCATAGTTAAACAGCTTCGAATCCCAAAGCGGGTGGTCGCCACGTGGTCCGGGATGCGTGTATTGATCATCTGTGCCGTCGAAGAGGTTCAGGCCTTCGCGGGTGTTTTTCACTGTGTGTGAATGCACAATGTCCATGATCACGAGCAGTCCAAGGTGGTGTGCTTCATCGATAAGCATCTTAAGCTCTTCGGGAGTGCCGAAGCGGGAACTGGGCGCGAAAAAGTTGGACACATGATAGCCAAACGAGCCATAATAAGGATGTTCGGCAATGGCCATCAGCTGAACAGCATTGTATCCTGCCGCCACGATCTTTGGCAGGATGTGCTCCCTGAATTCGTTGTATGTCCCGACTCCTTCGTATTCCTGTGCCATGCCGATATGTGCTTCATAAATGAGCAAGGGCTGGTCGGCAGGCAAAACAGGTGCCGGATGACTGAAAGCATAAGGCTGTGCCGGGTTCCAGAACTGGGCACAAAAATCTTTGGTGTTGTTGTCCTGAACAACCCTTTTTGCATACACCGGGATGCGCTCCTGGTATCCTGCTTCGGTTTGCACACTCACCTTGACCAGGCTGCCGTGAACCAGCTGTTTCTTATAGGTTTTGTCGCTCAGGAAAATTTCCCAGATGCCACGTCCGGTATTTACCATCGGGTTGGCAAGCTTATCCCAGTTGTTGAAATCTCCTACCAGCGCAAGCTCTTTGGCCGATGGAGCCCATTCCCTGTACCACCATCCCATGCGCTTGATGTCGTAGTTAAAGCCAAAGACCAGGTCTGCCGATGCAAATGTTTTCAGGCTGCCATAATGTTCATTAATGTGGCTCAGCCGATCGCTAAAACGGAGGTATCTTTCGGTGACGGCACCACTCACAGGCAAGAGCCATGGGTCTTTTTCTACCAGCGGCATGGGGTGGCTTGGGGTCATGATCAATAGATTGGTTGAAGTTCGTAAATGGCAGTTTCCAGCGGGCCGATGCTGATGTGGAGTCCTTCTTCGGGCAGGTCGGCCGGTTTAAACACAATCTTGTCCGCAGGATTCATCAGGTTTGTGGCCAGCCATTGTTCACCCTGCTCGATCGGGATGTCGGCCTTAAGCAGGGCATCAATGGGCACATTCAGCCGCATGTTCCGGCTGTCGGAGTCGTTGAAATTCGACAGGATGATCAGCCGTTGCTTAAGCGTGAAACGCATGAATGCATATACAAAGCGCGGATCAAAATCGGTGTACCACGGATTTGCCCACATCAGGTCGTAAAATGAACCCGAATGAAGGGCAGGCAGGTCAAGGCGAAACCGCAACAGCTGTTTATAATAATTGAAGAGGTATTGTTGTTCAGGGTTTAGTTTTCCTCCGTCGAAAGCGCCTTCGTTCATCCATGCCTGGTGCGCCGGCATATGGGTGTAATCAAAAATAGAGGTTTTGCCGTCGTCGCAGCTGTGACCCGGGCAGGCGGTGCCTTTTTCGCCTGTTTCCTGTCCGTTGTAGATCATAAATGGTCCGCGGTGCATTAGTGCGCTAACGGCCACTGCCGGCAAGGCTTTACGTGCATTGCCCAGGAATTTTGACGAAGCCAGCCGCATCTCATCATGGTTTTCCATGAAGCGCAGCATCCGGTGGTCGCGCACTTCGAGCATTTTCCAGCATATGCTGAGCGACTCTGCTGCGTGGCCATAACGGAGAATGTCATGCAACCTGTTGTACAAGCCTACCTTGTCGTACAGAAAATCGAAACCGGCTTCGATAAAGGGTTTGTACAGGTCGGGTCGGTAAATCTCTGCAATCATCACAATGTCGGGAAAATCAGCCTTTAACTTGCCAATAGCCCATTTCCAGAATGCAGCCGGCACCATTTCGGCCATGTCGGCCCTGAATCCATCAACGCCCATCGATGCCCAGTAATGCAAAATTTCGGCCATGGCGTGCCAGGTAGGTGGTATGGGTTCAAAATACGTTTGTTTCTCACCTGTGAAGTCAATGCCATAGTTTAGTTTCACTGTTTCGAACCAGTCGTTAACCGAAGGGTTTGGACGGAAACAGTCGTTTCCGGTGACTTTGGCCGGAAATTCCGTATATGGTTCATCATAGGATGCAAGCTCGGCACTCTTCGAAACAGGAGTAACAAGGGCCTGGCCGGGAAGGTAATAGAAGTTATTCGACGGACTGAAAACTACTGCAGGGTCATCATGCTCACCAAACTCAGCCACACCTTTGGGTTTGGCAACCGAATGATACTGGCGCGAAACGTGGTTCGCAACAAAATCGATCATGACATACAGCTTGTTCTCATGCATCCGGTCAATCAGCGACTTAAACTCCTTCAGCCTTGATGGAACATCATCAGCGAGGTCAGGGTCAACATCGTAATAGTCGGTGATGGCATAAGGCGAGCCGGCCCTTCCTTTAACTACCTGTGGGTGGTTGCGCGGTATTCCAAAAGCAGAATAATCCGTCATGCTGGCGTGACGCAGCACACCGGTAAGCCACACATGGGTGATGCCCAACTCCCTGATGGCTTCCAGAGCCTTGTGATCAACAGATGAAAACTTTCCGCAACCATTGCTTTCAATGGATCCAAAATGTACCTCCTGGGAGACTTTGTTGCCAAACACCCTCGGGAATAGCTGGTAAATATTGATCATGGCCTGTTTGTTTTAATCATGGTTTGCCAGGTGACTTACAAAAACCTTACATCATATTCCATATCGATCAGCACATTGGCCCTGGGCTTCAGCGCCAGAACCATGTTGTGTTCCTGTTCAAGCACCGCCATGCGGTATTCGTTCTGGGGTTCTTTTCCCCTGACGATCTGGGCTTTTTTGGTTTCGTGGTAGGTGAGCTCAATGAAAATGCCCAGGTCAACTGCATCGGTTTTGATGGCATAAAGCCCGTCGATGATGAGCATATCGATGCTGCTATAGTCGGTTGTCAGCTGGTCAATCTGTTCGGTAACGAGGTCGACACAGGGTCCGGTTGATTTTTCTCCGGCCTTAAATTCACGGATGTTGCGGTTGATGGTGTCCCAGTCATATTCGCCAGGTCCCACAACGTTCTCAATGCCGTGTTCTTTGCGCCACTGCGTGCGCTGATGGGGATGAATCCGGTAATAGTTGTCGATATGCAGTGGTTTGGCAAACAAGCCATGGCTGCGCAACCCCTTGGCAATCACATGGGCCAGTTCCGACTTTCCTGAACCGGATTCGCCCGAAATGGCAACGATGAACTTTGGTTTTTTGAGCTGAAGTATGCGTTCAATGATCAACGCACCGGCTTTCTGGTGTTTCTCGGTGATTAACAAAACATCTCCTAACATAATGCAAGTTTTTCGTAAATATACAAATTATTCAGTTGTTTCGTGCGCTGAAATATTTAAATTCAGCCTAAATAAAGTCAAAGGGCAGACCCGGAAGCTGCTGCCTGTTTCCGGCCAACAATCTGCCAGATCAAAAGCCGGTCAGCCTACAACTTCAAGAAATTAATCTGCTATTAAACACGTGATTTACAAATCATTGTATGTATTGTCCTGTCAGACAGCTATAAATGATACTTATCGAGTGAGGCGTCAAAATCGAAGAACAGGTTGCATCCTTTTTTGAGTTCGGTCACAATCTGATGCTCGCGTTCAAGAATCTGCCTGCGGAAAGGAGTGATTTCTTCTTTCCCGCCATAAATCTGGGCTTCGCTGGTCTCGTCATAGGTGAGTTCGATGAACACCCTGTAGTTTGCCTGCTTCAGTTTGGTGGCATACAGCCCGTTGATAATCATGATATCAACACCAGCGAAATCGGTGGTGATGGTGTCGACATAATCGGTAATCAGGTCTACGCAGGGCATAGTTGATTCTTTATCATGTTGAAAATCATCAATTAAGCGGTTAATCTTGTGCCAATCGTATTCGTCAGGTCCAACGCTTTCGATGCCTTTGGCCCGGCGCCATTCTTTTCGGTCGAGTGGGGGGATGGTGTAAAAATCATCGAGGTCGATAATCTTACAGCGCAATTGTTGTTTTTTAAGTTTTTGGGCAAGGGCATACGAAAGTGTCGATTTTCCTGACCCTACTTCGCCTCCGATGGCAATGATAAATTTAGGCGTGATGATTTCCCTTATTTCTTCCACTACAACCTGTGCCGCTGATATGTGCTTTGCCGTGACGGTAATCTTATCGTTTAACATAGTGTTCGCTTATTGGTAAGTAATACTCAGCCATTGACCCGAATGAACTGATTGTGGCTTTCCTGCTACAAACAGTATGCCTGACTGGCTGGCTTTCACCGAAACCGTTGTTTTGGTGATGATAAATTGATATTCAACTCCTTTAAAGCTTGCCGAAAAACTGAGTTTCTGCCAGTTTTCGGGCAATTGGGGTGTGAGTCGAAGCTGTTCGCCCCGATAATTCAATCCGGCGAATGTGTTGAGTGCAATGAGGATGGTGCCCGCCATCACGCCGGCATGGATGCCTTCGCCCGTGGTTCCGCCCTGAATGTCGACATAATCACTGCCGAGTGCATCATTGTATAATGACAGACTCAGCCCGGGCTTTCCGGCTATGGCTGCCAGCCGGGCATGCACCACCCTGCTGAGTGTGGATCCGTGTGAGGTGCGGGCCAGATAATAGTCGAGGTTGCGCTGCAGGTAATCGTCGGGTAGCTGATAACCCAGCTTGCCCACAATCTCATCAACTTCCGCTTTGTCGAGGTTGTAGAAGGCCATGAGGGTGTCGGCCTGCTTGGCAACTTTGTAAGCGTCAGGCGATTTTCCTTCCGCCTTGAGAATCCTGTCCATGCGGTAGATATTGCCATACTGGCGGCGATAATAGTCCCAGTCGAGTTCTTTCAGATCGAAATAGCCATCATATTGTGCCAGGATGCCATCGGCATTGATGACCAGGTTAAGCTTGCCGGCAATGTCTCCCCATTGGTCAATTTCTTCTGTGCTGAATCCTGTTTTCGATACGACTTCATTGCCGCAAAGCCCGGCAATGTTCGTGGCCTTTCCAAGCATCCATGCAACCATGATGTTGGTGTAGGTGTTGTCCTTCAATCCGCCTGTTTCCACGCCGGGAGCATGTTCGTGAAACTCATCAGGGCCCATGACGCCACTGATTTCGTAGCGGGTTGTCTGTTTGTTGAGTACAGCCTTGCTTGCCCAGAAACGACAAATTTCGAAAAACAGTTCAGCGCCGAAACGTTTCAGGAACTCCTTGTCGCCGGTGATCCAGAAATAATCCCACACATTGTAGGCAATGGCCAGTGAAACATGGCGTTGCAGCGAACTGTGGTCGTCGCCCCATTCGCCGGTGAGCGGATTAAGGTGCACAACCTGTGTCTCTTCCCTGCCATCGCTGCCACTTTGCCAGGGGAACATTGCTCCTTTGTAGCCGTGTGCTTTGGCATATTCGCGTGCCCTTGCCAGCCGCCGGTAGCGGTACATGAGCAGCGACCTGGCCACATCGGGCAGGTGAAGGTCGTATAGGGGAAGGATGAAAAGTTCGTCCCAGAAAATATGTCCCCTGTAAGCCTCTCCATGCAAGCCCCTTGCGGTGATGCTTGCATCGAGTTTGCTGTTGATGGGTGAAACGGAAGCCAGCAGGTGAAACAGGTGTAGCCGCAACAATTTCTGCGACATCCGGTCACCTTCAATCTGAACATCCATCTTTTGCCAGAGCTTGCTCCACGCGAGGCTGCTTTCGTCGAGGATTTTTTGGAAAGTAAGCGGTTTTGATGCACAATCCATTGCACTTGTTAAGGCATCATCAATGAAGTCTTCTTTGTCGCTGCATACGGATACGATCTTCTCCAGCCTGATCGTCTGACCGGCCTGCAAGCTTACCGATGCGGTGGCTGCGATGTATCCTTCCTGCTGCGATATAACATATTCGGGCTGTAATGGCTTGTTGTTCAAAAACAAGCTGTGGTTTGCTGCCTGTGCAATATGGTGATTCGATTCGTTGGTTTTTACCAGCAGGAACAAAATCCCGTTTTCAACGCCTTCCTTCACTGGTTCGAGGTGCTTTGAACTGAGCGATTTGTAGCGCTCAACACCTTCGTTGATGAGCCGGCCGTTGAGGCCGCTGCGAATGGCAATTTTGCCGGCATAGTTGAGTGGGGTGATGCTGTAGTTCAGGGCAGCAAGTGTGAGGTTCTGCATGCTGACAGTACGTTGCGAAACCAGCTTGGTCTGGCGTCCCGAAGTGTCTTCGACAATCAGCCTGCGTTCCAGCAGCCCGTTCCTGAAGTCCAGGGTGCGTGAAATACTGAGGATGCGGGTGTTGTTGATGTCGAACCATTCACCCTGATCGATGCTGAAACTGATGTGAAGCCAGTTTGGCAGGTTCACGAAATCTTCATTGTCGACATCGCGACCGGCGATTTTAGTAATCAGCCGGTTATACATTCCGGCCATATATGTTCCGGGATAATTGACGGCATTGGCGGCTGATTCTTCGATGGCGCCCCTGGTGCCAAAATAGCCGTTTCCGGTGGTGAGCAAAGCCTCACGCGACCTTTCCTTTGCAGGGTCATAGTCAAAATAGCTGATCGACCACTGGTCGTTGGTGACGCCCTCTGTAAACCAATCATTCAACCATTGAAGGTTCACTTCTGACAGGTCATCGACAACACGGTCAGCCCCGTTCTCGTAAAGCTCGCGGTGGTTTTCTTCACGGGCTACACCCAGCACCAGTCCAAAATTTCCTTTGCGTCCGGCCTGCACACCTGAAACAGCGTCTTCGACAACCACGCTGCGGTCGAAAGAACAACCCAAACGCGTGGCTGCGGTAGTGAAAATGTCGGCTTCGGGCTTTCCTTTCAGTCCCAACTCTGCCGAAACGACACCGTCGATTCGGGTTTCTACGAGGGGCATCAGCCCTGCAGCTTTCAGTACCACTTCGCAGTTTTTGCTCGACGAAGCCACGCCCACACGGATACCACGCTGACGCAAGTCCTTCATCAATTGTACGGTAGACGGATATACCTCTACCCCATCGCGCTCGAGCACCTCATTGAAGGCATGGTTTTTTCTGTTGCCAAGTCCACAAACTGTTTCTGCATCTGGGGCATCCGAGGGATCGCCCATGGGCAGTGAAATGCCGCGCGACTCGAGGAAGTCAGCTACTCCCTTATAGCGAGGCTTTCCATCAACATAAGGCAGGTAGTCGGCCTTGTGGGTGAACTCAACGTAAGGATTTCCTGTTCGCTGGCTCCAGTCTGCAAGGAATTCGTCGAACATTTTTTTCCAGGCTGCGCTGTGCACGAGGGCAGTCTTGGTGATCACGCCATCGAGGTCGAAAATGACGGCGTCGAAGGCAAAAGTTGCCGGGTGCTGGTTGCTGTGTTGGGTCATAATGAATAGCAGTGGGTTGTTTATTGTTTACACGAAAACCAATGGTAGGAAAGGGGGTCGAGACTGAGTGTGGCTGCCTGGAGTTTGTTGCCGGTGAATAGATCAGTAAGCGGCTCATGCTGGCAGGGAAGCCTGATTTCGAGGGCTGCTTCTGACAGGTTTTGAACGATCAGCAGCTGGTCGTTGTCCACGGTCCTGAGGTAGGCCAATACCTCAGCTGCAGGCCTGCCATCAGTGGTTTCGACCGAAAGGAATTTCAGTGCGCCATGTCCAAATGCTGGATGCTTGTGTCGGGTAGTGAGTAGTTGTTGCAGGCGGCAAAAGACCTTCGATTGAAAGCTCGTTGGATCGGCGAGTTGGGCTTCGCGCTTTTTCCAGTCAATTTTTCCCCTGACAAGAAAACGTGTGTCGTTTTTTCCTGTTAGCCGGATCATTTCCTGGTAATATTGCTGGTCGTTTTCCTTGCCAAATTCATCACCGTAATAAATCACCGGCGTTCCGGGCAGGCTGAGCATCATTGAATACGCCAGGCAAATTTTCCTGTCGTCGAACTGCATCAGGTTGGCAAGGCGCGCCGAGATGCCTTCGCCCAGCCTGAAATTCCAGTCGGGTTCGAGGCAATAGTTTTCATGGATGTATTTGCGGTCGGCTTCGGTGGTATACACCAGCTCCAGACTCAGCTCATCGTGACAACGCAAAAAGGTAAACCACTGAGCCGATTCCGGTATGGGCGGAGCGAAGTCGGGGTTCAGGGTGTCCATCACCGGCGAAGCCTGCTGCATGGCCAGCGCCTTATACATCTGCGGCATCAGCGGAAAATGATAGGCAGCGTGGCACTCATCGCCACTGCCAAGGTACTTCACGAGTTTTTCAGGTTTCTGACAGGCTTCGGCGAGTAAAATTGTGCCCGGCTTGACCAGGTCGAGAACCGCCCTGAAGAATTTTACGACTATATGCGTGTTTGGCAGGTTTTCACAGTCGGTCCCGTCTTCTTTCCACAGATAGGGAATGGCGTCGGCCCTGAATCCGTCAACACCCAGCGATTGCCAATATAGCAGGCTTTTACACATGGCGAGCAACACCTCTGGGTTGCGGTAGTTAAGGTCAGGCTGAAAATTAAAAAACCGGTGAAAATAATGCCAGTCACTGCACTGTTCCCAGTTGCTGTCTTCCATGCCCTTGAACAGCAAGCGTGCATCGCCGTAGCGGCTTGTGTCTTTGGACCAGATATAATAATCGCGGAACGGGTTGTCTTCCGATTGCTTTGCCTCCACAAACCAGGGATGCTCATCGGACGTGTGGTTCAGGGCAATGTCGAAAATCACACGCATGCCATGTTTGTGGGCCTCTTTCAGGAACCTACCAAAAACGACTTCCTGTTTCTCAGCCGGAAATCCGGGCTCCAGACCAAGCAAATCGTGGCGGATAAGGGTGTAGTTGCTGATGTCGAAGCCGGCATCGCGCATGGGTGAGTCGAGGATAGGCAATAACCACAGACAGGTCACACCAAGCCCCTGCAGATAATCGAGCTTATCGGTCAGCCCGGAGAAATCGCGGTTGTAAAGATCAACATAGAGGGAGTACACGACAGCCTGCTTGTACCAATCCGAAGCTTCTTTGGCGTTTTCCTGGCTCAGGCCTTCAAGCCATGTGGTGAATGCAACCAGCCTTTCCTGGTTATCATTGGGGTATAAAGTTGACCAGTAGCGGGCTAATAAATCTTTATTACTCATAATCAAGTTATTACCATTTGAGTTAAAAATCAAAGATACTGATTAAGGCCAAAGCTGATTCGAAATTACTGTGTATTTAACCGCATTTCGTTATGCAAACGGTTACGGTAACCCGAGACACCTTAAACGCTCAGATGATGCCAGGGTCATGCAGTCCACTTTCGCCGCGCCTTGCCTTTTTATTTGGGTGTCGGATCATGGTTTTTAATGTCTCAAAAATGCTTTTGCCCTAACAACCATCAACCGATTGCAATGCTTTTTATTCAGACGTGAGAACAACATAATTTATTATTCCCGCTTTATGATTATTTTTACATTTCTTTCGTAGTCCATACATAACCCTGGCTTCACTTGCAGTGAGCTAAATAACAACTGACAATATGATACGACTGAGAAATTCGATGACAATGGCCATAATGCTCCTGTTGTTTCTTGCCTCAACACAACTTCGGGCCGGAAGCACTGCCAGCATCAGGGTGGAGCCGCCTTTTTGGTGGAATGGCATGGCCAGCCATGAGTTGCAACTGATGGTTTCTGCCAAAGACGTTGCAGCCATGCAGGTTGAACTGAACTACCCTGACGTGGTGGTCTCGGAAATCATCCAGGTTGGGAACCCCGACTTTCTGTTTATTAACCTGCGCATTGGCGACGAGGCTACTGCCGGCCGTTTTGAACTCAGGTTTCTGAAGGGCAAAAAGCAACATTATGTTTATTCTTATGAACTAAAGGAGCGCAAGCCCGGTTCCGCGGCCCGCAGGGGATTCGACAACAGCGATGTGATCTACCTGCTCATGCCCGACCGCTTTGCCAATGGCGATCTGAGCAATGACAACATCAGCTGGATGCGCGAGAAAGCCGACCGCAGCAACCCAAATGGCCGCCATGGCGGCGACCTGAAAGGCATCGAAGATCATCTTGATTATTTCAGCGAACTCGGCGTGAACACCCTTTGGCTGAATCCTGTGCTTGAAAACAATATGCCTGCCTATTCCTATCACGGCTATGCCATCACTGATTTTTATCAGGTTGATGCCCGTTTTGGAAGCAATGAGGACTACGTCCGCCTGACAGAAAAAGCGCATAAAAATGGACTCAAGATGGTGATGGACATGGTGTTTAACCATTATGGCACCAGCCATTGGTGGACCGATAATTTACCCATGAAAGACTGGAACAATGTGTGGCCCGAATTCACCCGGTCAAACTACAGGGGCGGGGCAATCATGGATCCAAATGCGTCAGAATATGATAAAAACAAGATGCTTAAAGGTTGGTTCGATACCAGCATGGCCGACCTCAACCAGGCCAATCCCTATGTGGCCAGGTACCTCATTCAGAACAGCATCTGGTGGATTGAATATGTCGGACTCGACGGCATCAGAATGGATACCTACCCTTATTCTGACAAGGACTTCATGGTCAGCTGGATGAAGGCCCTTAAAGCGGAATACCCTCATTTTTCTGTTGTTGGCGAAGTGTGGCTCAATACACCTCCCCAGGTTGCCTACTGGCAGGACAATACCAACAATGGCGACGGTTTTCAGTCGCAGCTTCCGTATGTGTTCAGCTTTCCGCTGAAATATGCCATCACCGACGCCTTCAACGAAGACAATGGCTGGAGCAGTGGCGTAGCAAAGCTATACGAATCACTGAGTGTTGATTACCTGTTTGCTGATCCGCTTAAAACGGTCACTTTTGCCGATAACCACGATGCAGACCGCATTTTTAGCAGGCTTGGCGAAGACCTGAATAAGTTTAAGATGGCCATGGGATTTGTGCTTACCGTGAGGGGAGTGCCCCAGATTTATTATGGTACCGAACTGCTTATGACCGGACTGGAACATGAGGGCCATGGCTTTATCCGCAAGGATTTCCCCGGTGGATGGACTGGCGACCCGGCCAGCGCATTTACACGCGATGGCAGATCCGACGAACAAAACCAGGCCTGGGACTTTATGAGCCGGCTCATCAAATGGCGCAGCAGCAACAGGGTTGTACAAACGGGAAAAACTACCCATTATATTCCTGACGATGGCATCTATGTCTATTTCAGGCACGATGAAAAAGCTTCGGTGATGGTGATCCTGAACAACAACAAGTCCGCCAAAAAACTACATACTGAACGTTTTTCCGAATCCATGAATGGTTATGCGCATGGCGTTGATGTCATCAGCCGCACTGTGCTCACCAGCCTCAGCACCATCGACCTGGAGCCCATGTCGGTGCATATCATCGAACTGAAAAGAACAAAATAACATATGATCGCCAGATTTATTTCACGGATGTTCAGGCCATTGCTGGTTGCAGGCATGCTGCTTTCAGTGCTTGCCCCAGCCAGTGCACAACTGATCAAGCCCGTCAGCAGCACTGCCGCTGCTAAACCCATGCGGTTTGCCGGCAACAGAACCTATCAATCATACCACTTGTCAGGCAACGAGTTGCATGTAAAGGTCAGTGATGGCGAAATCAGTTTCCGGCCTTTTACAACGGGTATTGTTGAGTGTAGCTGGCTTGGCATGGAGGCCTTGCAGCAGGACACCTCCTTTGCCGTCATCATGAAACCTGAACAAGTCACTGTGTTTGTTGACGAGTCCCCGGACCGCCTGATTTTCGATTTGCATGAAATACAGGTGCTGGTGGAGAAAAACCCTTTTCGCATCAGTTACCTGCGCAACGGAAGCCCGGTACTCGACGAAGAGCAGGGATTTTATCAGCGACCAGGTCAGCGGGGTGTGCGCTTTTCGCTGGCCGAAACGGAAATGATTTATGGAACAGGCGAGCGGGCCAACGCAATGAACCTCAGGGGATCGGTGTATGAGTTGTACAACAGGCCGCATTATGGGTACGAGATTGGCACCAAAAACCTGAACTACTCCCTTCCGGTTTTTGTCTCCTCGAAAAAATACATGGTCCTTGTTGACAATCCCCAGAAGGCCAATTTCGATATCGACAGCAAAGGCGATGGCGTGTTGGACTTTGGCGCCATCGGCGGACCGTTACGATTCTACCTGGTTGTAGCCGAGGACTTCCCGAAATTACTCGAACGCTATGGCAAACTTACCGGAACCCAGCCACTGCCACCGCGCTGGGCGCTCGGAAACCTGCAGTCGCGCATGGCTTACCGCACACAAACAGAAACTACCGCCATCGTCGATAGCATGATTGCCCGTGATTTTCCCATCGACGCCATCATCATCGACTACAACTGGTTTGGCGACAGCATCCTGGGGCATGTTGGTCGACTCGACTGGTTCAGAAAAAACTGGCCCGACCCGGATGGGATGATCGCTGGTTTCAAACAGAAAGGTGTGAAAACCATCCTGATCACTGAGCCATACATCATCGATACGCTCGAGAACTTCCGGTCGGCTTCAGCACTTAACATCCTGGCCACCGACAGCCTTGGAAAAACCTATGTGAACCGCAAGTTTTATTTCGGCGATGCCGGCCTGATCGATATGTTTAAACCGGAAGCCGGACAGTGGTTCTGGAGCAAATACGTAGCCCAGATCGATAAGGGCGTTGCCGGCTGGTGGGGCGACCTGGGCGAGCCCGAAAGCCATCCTTCCGACATCAGGCATGTACTGGGCAAGGCCGATGAGGTGCATAACATCTATGCACATTACTGGCACAGGATGCTGTTCGATAATTACCGTAAATATTACCCCCAGACCAGGTTGTTTAACCTGAACAGGAGCGGTTTCGCCGGATCACAGCGCTATGCCATCTTCCCCTGGACAGGCGATGTTTCGCGCAGCTGGGGAGGTTTACAGGCCCAGTTGCCGGCTATGTTGCATATGAGCCTTAGCGGTATTCCATACATCCATGCCGATGCCGGCGGATTTGCCATGGGCGTGAAAGATGAGGAACTCTACAGGAGATGGCTGCAATTTGCCGTTTTTTCGCCCATTCTCAGGCCGCATGGATCAGGCATCCCATCGGAGCCCATCTTTTTCAACGACACAACCCAATCCGTGGTGCGGCGTTTCATGAAACTGCGCTATGAACTCATGCCCTACCTCTACAATATGGGATGGGAAGCGACTGTAAAAGGCCAGCCACTTGTCAGGCCTTTGTTTTATTATTATCCTGAAGATAAGCGCTTTGAAGCCTATGATGGCGGCTATTTCTTTGGTGGCAGCCTGCTGGTGTATCCTGTAGTACAACAGGGACAACAACGCATGGATGTGCCGCTGCCCAGGGGTACCTGGTATGATTTCTGGACAGGAGAACGGGTGAGGGGAGGGGCCACAAAGGCCATCGCCACAACACTGGAAACAATACCTGTTTTTGTAAAAGCCGGAAGTGTCATCCCGCGCGTTCCTGCAGTGAATTCAACCGATGCTTATTCTTCGCGCAAACTGTTTCTGCATTGTTATTTGCATGAAACCGAAGGCTTGATTACCGGTCAGATGTACGAAGACGACGGACGTAATCCTGATGCGCTTGAAAAAGACGCCTATGAACTGATGCTGTTTAACGGGATTCAGAAACCTGATGTGATTCAACTTGGGCTCCTTCGCCTTGGCGATGGCTATGCCGGCATGCCCGAAACAAGGCAGGTTGAGGTGATCGTGTACGGATTGAGCAGGTTTCCTGCGAAAGCCGACCTGTCCAATTTGCCCTTGAACGCCTTGTCGCCCGCTGAGATAGATTCATTTAAACAGGGTTACTGGCTCGACGAATCCGGAAACTGTCATTTCCGTATCCTTTGGGCAGGCAACCCGACAACATTAACCATCCATTGATAACGCAACATCTCTTACCATGAAACGGATCATTTTGGTCATTAACTTACTGCTTGTTATGGCAAACTTAAGTGCACAGAAAAACACCAACATCAGCATCGGCGATCTGGTTTCGCACAACTGGGACGGCACTACACTCGAACTGTTGGCATCGCACGGGAAAGCGCGCATCAGCTTCTACGCTCAAAATATGGTGAGGGTCAGGATGGTGAAAGATGATTTCACGAAAACCTTCAGCTATGCAGTGGATATGAAGCCCGAAATCTGCAAAACTAAATTTACCGAAAACAGGGGCTTCCTGCAGCTCGAATCGCCATCTTTGCGCATTGTTATTCAACGTAACCCTTTGCGTATCAGTTTTTACAATGCCGATGGTCAGCTCATTAACCAGGATGATGCCGCCTTTGGCACTTCGTGGATCGGCGACCAGGTAACGACCTATAAAACCCTGCAGCCCAACGAAAAATTTATCGGGCTTGGTGCAAAAACCGGCCACCTGAACCGCATCGGCGCAGGCTATGTAAACTGGAATACCGACAACCCGCATTATGAAGATTACAGCGACCCGCTGTATACCAGCATTCCGTTTTATATCGGTTTGCATAGTTCCCTTGTTTACGGGATATTTTTCGATAACAGCTGGCGCAGCCAGTTTAATTTCGGGGCATCGAACGACCGTTTTGCCTTCTTTTCGGCCGATGGTGGCGAAATGGATTATTATTTCATCACTGCTAACGATGTAGCCTCCGTCATTGAATCATACACCAAACTCACTGGTCGTATGCCCATGCCTCCCATGTGGAGCCTTGGCTATCAGCAATGCCGCTGGTCATACACCCCCGACACTGAAGTGCTTGAGGTGGCCCGCACCTTCAGGCAGAAGAAAATACCGGTGGATATGATCTACCTCGATATCGACTATATGGATGCCTATAAGATTTTCACCTGGCACCCGACAGACTTCAGCAATCCGTCAGGCCTGCTGAAAGAACTCTCAGCTATGGGATTTCATACCGCGGTGATTGTCGACCCTGGCATCAAGGTCGAGAAAGGCTATCCGGCTTATGAAGACGGCCTGAAAAAAGGCGTTTTCGCCAGCTATCCTGATGGTTCACCTTTCACGGCGCAAGTGTGGCCCGGCTGGTGTCATTTTCCCGATTTCACCAGCGAGAAGGGGCGCCTCTGGTGGGGTGAGCAGTTTCGCGAAAACGTGAAACTGGGCATTACAGGCTTCTGGAATGATATGAATGAAATAGCAACCTGGGGACAGCTGGTACCACCTTTGGTGCAGTTCAGCTGGGAAGGTACGCAGACGACGTATCAGGAGGCAAAAAATATGTATGGCATGCAGATGGCCCGCGCCACCTACGAAGGAACACGCCAGCTGATGGAGGGCAAACGTCCTTTTGTGCTTACACGTGCCGGCTTTGCGGGTTTGCAACGCTACACCGCCTTGTGGACAGGCGACAACCAGGCCCACGACGACCATATGCTCCTCGGTGTGCGCCTGCTTAACAGCCTTGGCCTTTCAGGGGTTTCACTCGTGGGCTACGATGTGGGCGGCTTTGGTGGCAATGCTTCGCCTGAGCTGTACGCCCGCTGGATGAGCCTCGGCGCGTTCTCTCCCTTCTTCCGCGGCCATTCAGCCAAAGGAACAAACCGTTCTGAACCCTGGTCCTACGGCGAAGCAGTTGAAGATATTTCGCGCAATTATATCAGCTTCAGGTATAGCCTGCTGCCTTATATCTATGCTGCTTTTTATCAGTCAGTAAAAACAGGCATGCCGGTGCAGCGCTCCCTGGCAATCGATTATTCCGCCGACGATAAAATCTTTTATTTTGATTACGAAAACCAATATCTCTTCGGCCCTTCGCTGCTGCTTGCCCCTGTGAGCAGTGTGCAGAAATTTGCAAAAGTGTACCTTCCAAAGGGCGGGTGGTACGACCTGTATTCCGATACCTTCTTTGCCGGAGAACAGGAAATCCTGCACGAATCACCCCTCGACAAACTGCCGGTGTTTGTGAAAGCAGGAAGCATCATCCCGATGCAATCCGTGCTGCAACACACAGCCCAACAGCCATCTGAAACACTCGAGATGCATGTGTATTTTGGAAAGGAAACGCAGGCCTGTATGTGGTATGAAGATGATGGGGAAACCTATCAGTTCGAAAAAGGACAGTTCTACCAACGCAAGGTTTCCTGGAAAATGGCCGAAAATCAGCTTGAAATTACCAAGGCTGAAGGCAGCTTCACCAGCAAGTATAAAAAAATACGCTTCGTGATGCATGGTTTTGAAACGGATATCACAAAATTAAGTGCCAACGGCAAACGCATAAGTCCTGAAAAACCAATGGCCACACAGTTGCAAAGCATTGCTCCCGGCTTCGACAACCAACGGACGATACAGTTCACCATCGAAAACTCATCCAATCAAATCAATATTAACTGGTAAAATCGAATACATGAAAACAGAACATTTTATTATGCTTGTCATGGTGGCTTTGATCGCCGGCATGCTCTTCCTTTCGTGGTCCTGCTCCGGCACGAAAAAGGAAGAATCAAATACCCATCAGCGGCCTGTTAGCGAGGTGATCACACCCGAATGGGCCAAAGACGCAGCAATCTATGAAGTCAACATCAGGCAGTATACGCCCGAAGGCACCATCAACGCCTTTGCCACACACCTGCCACGCTTAAAGGAGCTTGGGGTTAAAATACTGTGGATCATGCCTATTCATCCTATCGGCGAACTGAACCGTAAAGGCAGCCTGGGCAGCTATTATGCAGTGAAGGATTATGTGGCGGTGAATCCGGAGTTTGGGTCCATGGATGATTTTAAAGCCATGGTAGCCAAAGCTCATGAGCTGGGTTTTAAGGTAATCCTCGACTGGGTGGCAAACCACACGGCCTGGGACAATCCATGGATGACTGAGCATCCTGAATGGTATACAAAAGATTCTTCAGGCAAGGTGCTTTCACCCTTTGATTGGTCTGATGTGGCCGACCTGAAATATGAAGACAATCCTGCATTGTGGGAGGCCATGACCAACGCCATGAAGTTCTGGGTTCAGGAGGCCGATATTGATGGATACCGCTGCGATGTCGCCGGCATGGTTCCGGTGGCTTTCTGGGACCAGGTTCGTCAGGCGCTCACCCAGCTGAAACCTGTGTTTATGCTGGCCGAAGATGAAGGGGAACGGGCCTTGATGCTCAAGGCTTTCGATGCCAATTATGGCTGGGAAATGCACCATATCCTGAATAAGATCGCTGACGGTGAGCAAAAAGCCGGGCAACTTTGGGATTATTTCAGGAAGAACGATTCGCTTTTTGCCGAATCATCCTATCGCATGTATTTCACTTCCAACCACGACGAAAATTCGTGGAACGGGACCGAATACGAGCGCATGGGCGACGGAGTGAAGGCCTTTGCGGTGCTTACGTATACCGTACCCGGATTTCCGCTGATCTACAACGGACAGGAAGCATCGCTGAACAAAAGACTCCGCTTCTTTGAAAAGGATACCATCGACTGGACCGGAACTGACCTGAGTGGGATGTACAGCAGGCTGAATGCCTTGAAAAGGGAAAATCCTGTACTGTGGAATGGCGCTGAAGGTGGCAAGATGCGCCCGGTGAAAACCAGCAAGGCAGACGAAATATTTGCTTTTGCACGCAAAAAAGACGACCGTAAACTGATTGTGTTTATCAACCTCACCGGCCATGAGCAGGATTTTGTGGTTGAAGATGATAAGGCCGCAGGAACATTCACCGATGTGTTTTCTGCCGAAACCATAAACATTGAAAACGGCATGCACCTGACCCTTCCGGCATGGGGATACCTGGTGTTGGAATAGGAATGGAATCGGTATGATTTCGAAAGGCCGCCTGAATAGGCGGCCCTTTTTTATAAAATCCATCATTAAATGGGTGTAGCGATTGCAGAAAAACTGAATCTGGTACAAGATTGTAGCGGCCTTCAGTATGATCTCATTTCATGCCTGAATCCGAGGCGGTTCACCTGATCAGATGGTTCAACCCCATCAGGTTTCGTGGATATCTTTGTTTTTAGGATTTATTCATATTGAACCCCTTCAGGTTACGTCGAGAACCCTGAAGGGGTTCAATGTGAATAAGTCTGGGGCCTCTTCGTGGAACCCTGAAGGGGTTCAACATGAATATAACAGACTTAGGCCTCAATCCCGGAACCCTGAAGGGGTTCAATGTGAATAGAAAAGGCAAAAAATCCAATCACAAGCCTGAAGGGCTTGAATAACACCGGCAAAGGTTGACGGATCTGACGGTGAAAACCGCATGGATCAGACGATTGACCAAGGTGGTTGGGTGTGATTCATTTTGGAGCCCTTCAGGCTCCTTGGACTTCCTTGTTTGTTGGGTTTATTCAAATAAAACCCCTTCAGATGGATTGCTTGGATTCGCATTCTCTGTGCCCGTCATCACTGGCAAACAGATGACCGCTCAAACCAAGAGATTTGTATTATATTGCTGACAATAAAATTGTTTATAACATTATTGCAATTTTCATTTTTTTTTTTTTTTTTTGC
>JAHIUX010000067.1 GCA_018816765.1 Bacteroidota bacterium | reverse complement strand
GAAAAAAAGTTCAAGTCCGAACAAAGCTATCCTCGCGCTCTGGAACAAGGCGGTAATTGCTAGCAAAGGAGTGGTCTCGCCTTTGGGACGAGACCAAACGATCTCGCCATTAGGCGAGACCGCCTTTACAGCATTACACGCCTTGTTCCATTCACACCCACCCACGCTCGCTGTTCGGACGGGCCCTCGCGCAGCTGCGCAAGAGATGACACTTATCCTACAATAAGACTAGTTAATTGTATAAGAAGCTTGATCCTATATTAAGTCTTCTTGTTTTGCAGTGCAAACCATTTAATGTCAGTCCTCATAAAAACGCAAATCGTTTTGAAATTATCAACTGATTTAAAAAGCATTGCTTCAATTACTATACAAATCCTGATTCATATACAGGAATTGAATCTTTGAATATCCGCGAAAAGTCCCTTCGAGCAGAGCTTGAATCCTTGAATTTCCCTCAAAAGGCTCTTCGGTCACATACTACCTCCGGTGAAATTGTTCGCGGGGTAGCGGCGACCGTCAACTCCTAAAAATCCATATAGAAGTTCTCCAGTGAGGTACGCAGGCCGAAACGAAGGATTACATCATTGTCTGTCTGTTGGTCGCTGCGCAACTGCCTGATGCCAAGTCCGGCAAAGACATTTAATTTGTATACCGGGTTGATCAGCCAGGAGAGGGTCAGGTCGTTGAAGAGCAAGGTTGTTTTCAGTCCCTGGCCCACCTTGTTGCCGTATTCGCTCACACGGGTGTTGTAATCGAGGTAGATGTTGCGTCCGTAATTCAGCCCGTCATAATCTTCACCATACATGCCGTAGATCAGTTCGTTGTGCAGGTACCAGCGTTTGTAATGGTAACGCAGGCGGCTCACCGACTCCCGGAAGTTTGCCCCCCACGGATGCGCCAGCGGCTGGTTATAATGCCCGTAATTCTGTTTCACCGAAAAGTGGGTATACATATAGGGCCGCACCCAGTTGTATTCCGTCTGAAGGAAGAGGTTTTTTACTCCAAAGGCGTTGTGTGCTTTCAGCCCCAGCTGAAATGCCTGCTTATTGGCCCACCAGCCATTGCCCGCTCTGATCTCACTGATTTTGAACTCATCGAGGGCCAGCTGGCCATAAAACACGCTGTGTTTACCAACGATATAACTGATGTTCAGTCCCATGAGGGCATTGTCGGGGGAGCCAATGCTGAACTCTACCGGACGCAGGAAGATAATGGGGTTGAGGTATTGCAGATCGAAGCCACGGTGTCCGCTGCTGTCGGTGGCCTGCCATACGATGGCATCGAAAAAGCTGATGTTGAGCCGGGGTGTGGCTGCCCAGCTCAGGTAGTGGATGGTGGTGTATTTGCGTTCGTAGCCCAGGTTTTCGCTGAGTTTGGCCCTGATGTCGATGAGCTGGGAATAGAGCGCCACATACTTCAGATGCCACACCTCACCGGTGAGCTTCAGGTAGGCATTCGGAAAGGCATTGTCGGAAAGCAGCAGGGAGCGGTAACCATCGCCCAGGAAATTACGGCCGTGGCCGAACTGCACATTGAACCATTTGGCTGCTTTGACCGACAGGTAAGCCGTCGAAAAGGCATAGTCGAAGCCCTTGCTGCCGAAACCCTTGTACATGCCCTGACCCGGAATGACGCTGTTCTTGCGGACAAAGCCATCGATATAGGCAGGGAAGACAGCCTGGTTTTCGCGGAAACTGCTGTAAAACGAAACACGTTCACCCAGGTCGCCCTTGACTTCTATCCCCCTGGTGTTGATCCAGGTGGTGTTGCCCGAGCGCCTGTCGGTGCCGGCCTCAAACTGCAACAGGGGATTGACCGCGATATAGTAATCCTTCCCGCGGAGGTGGATGAAATCGGTGTTGAACAACAGGTCGAAACCGGTTTGCTGCCACTTTTTTGAATAGGGATTGTTGATGTGACCGGCCGTTGTGAGGCTGTCAGTATTTGCTACCAGCCTGAGCTCAGAAGCAATCCAGGGCTTGACGGAGCTGTGGTAGCGGTGTGTCGAACTGTATACAGCCTGTTGTATGTCAGCATCATAGCTGTCGTTCAGGGGGTGAAGCAGCTGTTGTGCAGTCGCGCAAAATGGCAGGACAAAAAGCAGGAAAAGTATGGGTACGGATCTCATTGGCATGGGGATTGGAAATGCTAAAATAGGGTAAATTGACGAATCATGGGTGATGGATCACGATGGATAAACGTTAATGGATGATGGTCAACCTGTTAATCCATTTACGTGTGTGGGGAAACAGGTCGAAGATTCAACGATTCAAAAGGAATTACCAGCACCACGTTACAGGAGTCGCGGAAGCGGCGTATTCTTGTCCTTTTTTCTTGATAAAAAAGGACAAACTGAGCGAACTTAGCGAAGCGGTTTCATGAGCAAAGCGAATAACAAAGCGTTCTCTTGAACTCCTATAAAATCAATTAAGCCGTGAAAAACTAAGCGAATCGACCTCTTGAAATCCAATAACATTAACATTGCAAATAAAAATCCAAGTGTCGTTTTTCTTTTCCTTTTTTCTTGATAAAAAAGGACAAACTGAGCGAAG
>JAHIUX010000066.1 GCA_018816765.1 Bacteroidota bacterium | reverse complement strand
TCACTAGTGTCCCATTAAAATCGGGACGTTATTAAAAATTAAACAAATTAGGCTCATTAAGCCTAAAACGTTCTTTGTCATTTTGAAATTTAGTTCTCTCAAATAGGTCTCGAAGATGAGTCTTATCTGTTAAAGAAATACTCAGGATCTGCAAAACCTCATATGTACTTCTGTCAAGTTGCATGTCTTTTTGGACGATTGCCACCAAGCAATAAGTGCACATGGCAACGTAGATTTGAATCCGAACAGCATTTTCAGTAGTTCCCCAGAATTTCTTGATTTTCAGATGTTGCTTAAGCCATTTGAAGAAAAGCTCAACTTGCCAGCGATTCTTGTAAAGTTCAGCAGCTTGAAGTGCAGAAATGTGCATTGTATTGTTTAAGAATACAAGCTCACGCTTTTGTTCTTCATCCCAATATCTGACCAATCTAAGGTGTTCTGGATAGTATTGCTTGGGATAAAATCCAGTCAATTCAATCGTTACATCTGAAAGCACATTTTTTGGCAATCTTCGTTTCCATTTAATTATCTTGTATTGAAGGTTCTTTTTTGCTCTGACAACGAAGAAAGCTCCTATCTGATGAATCTTATACAACATTTTGAAATGATTATATGCACGGTCAAATATGTAATATGAGCCTGATTCATAAGGAATTTCTTTCATTGCAGTAGAATCGTGCACAGAAGCTTCTGTGATGTGAAAGAAAGCGGGGATCTGTGTCTCTACATCATATAATGTATGCACTTTGATTCCACCTTTCTTCTTACGAAACTTCGCCCACCAGAATACGGAAAGGCACAAGTCAATCGTAGTTGAATCAAAAGCGTAGACATTGCCATCAAGCTTGAAGATATCTGAAACTCGCTTCTGCCTGGCTTCATTTACCAGATGGTAAGCGTACTCTTCAAAAATGTGATAATCTCGATTTTGATTCGCTCTTGCCAAAGATGATTTTGAAACATTCTTGCCCATTCCCAGATGGTAACATTTGGTGTGATGAGCATCAAGAGCAACTATCAAATCTCTCAGACTTTCACGATTTGAAAGCTGGCCAAACATCATCGAAAGGAGCTGATTCCAACAAGTGAAATGTTTTACATATCTATCACCATCATATTTGCTAACAATACGATTGAACCTACTTCGATTTAAAAACGAGACCAGTTGAGCGAAAACAAATTTGTCCTGAAACATATGCTATCAGATTAATCTGAAGCAAAGCTAAAATTCAAGTCCGTTCGCTCGAAATTCCTCTGTAATCAACTAAATTTCAATTCTTTCAAAGAACTATTTTCGTTTTTAATGGGACAGCAATGACCCGGTCTAAATAAGCGCTTTGCTTTACTTTCTGGTAAATTGGCCTTACTTTTGTGCTTCATTCAGCTCGAATAAAGTGCACTATCATGGCAAAGAAGCAAGTCCTTTGGTTTTTGGTGGCGTTGGGCATCGGACTGACAGCCTGCAACGACAACCAAAAGGAATCGCCTGCAACAGGCAGTATTACCATCCATATCAGGCATACCGTTGATGGAAATCCATTGATCACAGACTCATTGATGTATACCAACGAAGCTGGTAACCACTACCTGATCAATGAAATACAGTGGTTTATTTCAGACATCAGTCTTGTCGCCGATGATGGCAGCAATATTGCGCTAGATGCAGATAACAGCGCTTATTATGTGGACACTGACATCCCTGAAAGCATGCGCATTCAAGCCGGGATGCCAGTTCCGGCGGGGCATTACAAAGGCATTGCCTTCACCTTTGGTCTCGACGAAGCCAATAATATTTCGAACCGTTTTGTAAATCCTCCTGAATCCTTTATGTTTTGGCCCGAATATCTTGGCGGAGGGTATCATTATATGAAACTTAACGGCAAGTGGATCAATGAAGATGGCTTAAAAGCGCCCTTCAATTTCCACCTGGGTACAGGGCAGATTTATGCGGGCTCGGACAGGGATATTCTGTTTGATTTTGGTGCAAGTAGCCAATACCTGCATTGCGAAGGATTTCATCCGCCACAGAATCTCAGCCCCGTTGTCGCTTTTGTACCAAATTACTTCCGTGTAAACCTGACTGGCACAGATGCAAGCCTTATCGACGGGGGTAATCTTGAACTCATAATCGAGATGCAGGTCGAAAACTGGTTCAGGACGCCAAACACTTATGACCATAATGTTTGGGGCGGCAGCATCATGCAACAGCAGGATGCATTGAAATCAGCGTCTGAAAATGGTCACGATGTGTTTATAGTCAAGCCGTTAAATTAGTTTCATGTCGCGAACCCGGTTTATTTTCACGTCTGCATTTGCAATTATTCTTTTTGTCGGGCTGAGCGCTTGTCGCGACAAGCATGAAGGACCGGCATTTAAACCGACGCCTTACCCTTTTGAGATTCCTTTTGCTTTTCCTAATAAGCTGAATATTCCAACCGATAACCCACTCACCGTCGAAGGTGTTGCCCTGGGAAGGTATCTTTTTTACGATGGCAGGCTTAGCGGAAGGACACATGCTGACTCGCTCATGAGCTGCTCAAGCTGTCACATCCAGTCGAATAATTTTGAAGCGGGCATTGACCATCCAGTCTTCCAGGGAGGTTATGTACACGGTTTGTCGGGCAAGCAAACAACGCATGTGGTGCTACCGCTGGTAAACCTCGTATGGAATAGCAGTGGTTATGGGTGGAACGGGTTTATTTTCACCAATAACCCAATCACAGGCCAAAGGTCTATTGAAGATATCGTCAGGATATCAGTGATGGCCGAAGATGAAATGATGGGCGATACCACACGTGTGAAGGCGCTTTTCCAGCAAACCACCGGTTATCCAGCGTTGTTTCAGGCCGCTTTTGGCAGCAGCAACATCACGTTCAGAAACATTGAGCGTGCAATTGCACAGTTTGTGCGCACCCTGGTTTCGGCCGACTCCCGTTTTGACCAGTATCTGCGGGGCGAAATCCAGCTAAACCAAGGCGAATTGAACGGTTACGTGCTGTTTACAACAGAAGAAGGCGCTGATTGTTTTCACTGCCATGGTGGCGGTGGTAATCCACTGTTTACCACACATTTGTTTTACAATAATGGCAAGGACACCGTGTTTGATCAGGATATTGCAGACCGCTATCACATCACCGGTGATCCCATGCATAAAGGTGCATACAAAGCGCCTACGCTGCGCAACATATCGCGTGGTGGGCCGTTTATGCATGATGGCCGCTTCAAGACCCTCGATGAGGTAATCGACTTCTACTCGCACCAGGTCAGGCTTTCGCCTCAGGTTGATCCATTGATGCACCATGTTTTGAAGGGCGGCGTGCAGCTGACAGATCAGGAAAAATCAGATCTTAAAGCGTTTATTTTATCTTTACAGGACAACAACTTCCTGAATAATCCTGCTTATGGTCGCCCGGAAAAGTTTCCTGATCAGTAAAAACCGTTGAAGAAATCGCGAATACAGTATGATTATTTGAAACACATACATTTATAAAAATTTAAAACAACAAACACATGAAAAGTGACATTCACAACAATGCGCATCAAAGCGCTGTTTACGGACTCGGCCTCATCGGTGCCGCCATTTATTACATCGCACATGCCACCGGATTCTGGATGGGCGTGCTTGGTTTTCTAAAAGCCCTGGTCTGGCCGGTTTTTCTGGTTTATGAGCTCCTTAAGTTCCTGGGTGCATGACCATATTCCTGGCGTTTCTCCGTGGCGTCAATGTTGGCGGTCACCGAAAAATACCCATGGACAAGGGTTCACCCGATAAAACAGGTGGGGAAAATGAAATACAATTAATTTAGCTACATGGAAGCACAAGATATTTTAAAGCATT
>JAHIUX010000065.1 GCA_018816765.1 Bacteroidota bacterium | reverse complement strand
CGCTGATCATCCGGATTCCACTGGTCGAAGGCATCACCGACACCGAAGAAAACCTCAGCGGACTGCGCACCATACTTGCTTCACTCAAAGGAGTCATCCGAATCGACTTGCTACCCTACCACCATACCGCCCGGCATAAATATGAGCGTATGTCAATGTATTTTCCTTTAGAGGGCATGAATGCCTACGACAGAAATAAAGCCGAACACATTAAATCCACCTTTCTTCACCTTGCTCCAATCGTCAGCATTGACGGCTGACCTTAACCACGATCATACCCATGAACCAAAGAATACAAAAACTCCGCCAGCAAAGCCTTGACGCCATTAACACCCTTTCGGCCGAGCGGGCCATGCTTATGACTGGCTATTATCAGAATAAAGCGTCTGCGAGCGAGTCAGTTGTTGTTACACGTGCAAGGGCTTTTGCCCACCTGATGCAGCATAAAAGCATTTGCATCCTCGAGGATGAATTAATTGTTGGTGAACGTGGCCCGGCGCCTAAGGCAAGCCCGACCTATCCGGAAATTTCGCTGCATTCGCTGCAGGATCTTGAAATTCTTAACAGTCGTCCCAAGGTCTCTTTCAAGGTCGATGCAGCCACAAAGAAGGCATATGAGGAGGTTATTATTCCATTTTGGACCGGCAAAACGCAACGCGACAAGGTTTTCGGGGCCATGATTCCCGAGTGGAAAGAAGCCTATGCAGCAGGCCTGTTCACTGAGTTTCAGGAGCAACGTGCTCCCGGACACACCGTTGGCGGACCATCGCTGTTTCGAAAGGGCATGATTGATTTGCTTGCTGAAATTGAAGCAGGTCGCAAACAGCACCTCCATTCGCCTGCTGCCCTGGCACAGCTTGAAGCCATGGCCATCAGCGCGCAGGCCATCATTGATTTTGCCAACCGGCACGCGCAAGCCCTGGAGGCACTGCTGATGAAAGAAAAGAACCAGCAGCGGATTGATGAACTGCTCCAAATGATTCAGGTTTGCCGCAGGGTACCGGCCAACGCCCCTCAAAACCTGCAGGAGGCGCTCCAGCATTATTGGTTTATCCATGTAGGTGTTATAACCGAACTGAACCCATGGGATGCCTTTAACCCGGGCCGACTCGACCAGCACCTGCTTCCTTTTTACAGAAACGACCTCGCAACAGGTAGGCTCACCAAAGACGAGGCCATTGAGCTGTTGCAGGCCTTCTGGATAAAATTTAACAACCACCCTTCGCCGCCCAAAATGGGGGTTACCGCGCTCGAAAGCAACACCTATACCGACTTTGCACTGATCAACCTCGGGGGTTTGTGCGAAGACGGAGCCGATGGCGTGAATGAGCTTAGCTATGTGTTACTCGATGTGATTGAGGAGATGCGTTTGCTCCAACCCAGCTCAATGGTACAGATCAGCAGGAAAAACCCGGATAGCTTCGTAAAAAGGGCCGTTCGCATCACCAAAACCGGCTTTGGCCAGCCGTCGTTTTTCAATACCGATGCCATCATTCAGCAGTTGCTGAGCCAGGGAAAATCAATTGCAGATGCACGCAATGGCGGGGCCAGCGGCTGTGTTGAAACAGGCGCTTTTGGCACCGAAGCCTATACGCTTTCGGGCTACTTTAACCTCACCAAAGTACTCGAAATATGCCTGCACAACGGCATAGATCCCCGCACGGGAAAACAAATCGGACTAAAAACCGGTAAGCTGAGTGATTTCACCGGCTTTCAGGCGTTCTACAAGGCTTACGAATCACAGCTTCAGTATTTTATTGATTTGAAAATTCAGGGCAACAATGCCATCGAGGAATTGTTTGCCAGCCAAATGCCTGTGCCGTTTTTGTCGCTCTTCATTGCAGGTTGCATCGACAGCGCAAAAGATTACAACGCCGGTGGTGCCCGCTATAACACCAGCTATGTACAGGGTGTTGGCCTGGGGAGCCTGACCGATTGCTTAACAGCGATTCGGAAATGGGTTTTCGAAACAGGTTTGGTTTCACCAGATCAGCTGATGTCAGCTTTGGAGACCAACTTTTCCGGTCAGCTGGGTTTGCGCCATGACCTTGTCTATAACAGTCCGAAATGGGGAAATAACGATGATGAGGCCGACAGGCATGCCGTGATGGTGTTCAACAGTTTTTACACTGCCGTGAACGGGCGGCCCACGGCCCGGGGCGGCATTTTCCGCATCAATATGTTGCCCACCACATCACATGTGTATTTTGGCAGTGTGATCGGGGCTTTGCCCGATGGAAGGCTTGCCGGCGAGCCACTGAGTGAAGGCATCAGTCCGGTCCAGGGCGCTGACCAGCATGGGCCTGTTGCAGTATTGCTTTCAGCGGCAAAAATCGACCACATCAAAACAGGAGGCACCTTGTTGAATCAGAAGTTTGATCCGGGATTTTTCGATTCGGAAGAAGCCCTCGACAAGCTGGTGGCGCTTATCCGCACCTATTTCAGGCTCGATGGCCATCATATACAGTTCAATGTGGTGCGGGCTGAAACCCTGCGTAAAGCCCAAAAGAACCCCGAACAATATCGTGACCTGATTGTCAGGGTAGCCGGATATTCCGATTATTTCAACGACCTGGGCGACCCGCTGCAGGAAGAAATTATCCGCCGCACTGCACACGGACAATCCTGAAAGCTGTCCATTAGCGGCATAAAACACACCGGCCTGACACTAATTATTAAGATGTCAGGCCGGAAAATGTCAGTGAGATGATGCTTTCAGCTTAGGAACATCCGCCGGCAACTTTCTTCTTCTTTCCCTGAGGTTTTGGTTTAGGCAGCGATGCAGATGGTGCATCAGCTGGTGCTGATGTGGTTAGCGCTCCTCCGCCAAGTGCCTGGCTGGCTCCCATACGGAAATCGTAACGGGCAAGCTCATCGTCTGGACTTGTATTGGCAGGGTGTTGTGGGTTCATGATGGTTTCGGCCCAGTAGTTGAGGCCACCCCTGAGTACATAATTGTTCAGATAACCCAATTGACGCACAAGCATCCATGCTTCGTTGGCATGTGTGGTGCCGTTGGCATAGAACACATTGGTCATCACATCCTGGTGCAAAATGTCAGTATATTCCGGCGACAGGATATTGTCAATCGGAATGTTAATGGCGCCGGGAAGGCTAAACTTTTCGAACTCACTCTGTGGGCGCACATCGATGAGCTGCAGGCTTGGGTTTTTCTCCACAATCATCTGGGCAATCATATCCGGTTCGAGGTATTGGTTGCCGTTTTTCAGTTCATTGAGGATCTGATTCGGAGTCAGTTTAAAGGGTGTGGTGGTGTTTTTAGGCACCGCAGCAATAATGAATCCAAGTATCAGGATTACCGCTGCTGTAATTACCCTTGGAGTATAGGTGATCTTATTCATTGTTTGCACATTTATTTTGTTCAAGATATATTCAGATGATTAATATTCTTCGCGGGGGAACTTTTTCTCAGCCCATTCTCCAACCCAAAACATGGCTACTGCGGCCAGGATCACAAACAAAGCGGTGATGCCTTCGGTAAGTCCGAAGAATTCGGAGATGCGCGGATATCCCATGAAATTGGCCATATAGAGGTCTTCCCACAACGGAAAGCCTTCGGCAAAGATGAAAACACCAATGAACAAGCCACCGATAAACATCCAGGCATCCAGCTTTCCAATGGCAGCGCCACAGAAACTTGTGCCCGGACAGAAGCCGCCGGCGATAAATCCTACTCCCATGATCACACCACCCAGGATGGCGGAAGTGAGGTAAGTTTCATTGACATACACCAGGTTCAGGTCGACCCAGCCAAATAGGCTGAAGAACAACAATCCCAGCATGGCTGTGATGGCCCCTGTGAAAAAAACCTTCAACACAACGGTGTCGTAACCGTAAAACATACCGGCAAGCTTGCGGCTCGATGAAAAACCTGCCTGCTCCAGCACAAACCCAAATCCTATTCCGATGAAAAACGCCAACAACAAATTGGTGTTTTCCGAAATGATTTCATTGACAACTAATGGTCCCATGATATTTTATTGTTAAATATTGTAATTCAATTTGTTAAATCCAGTTCTTCCTGAAGAAATAGGCAAATGCGAAAGCGGTACCAAAGATGGCTGCCATTGAAATAAAGCCGCCAAGAGACAGTACTGCCATGCCGCTGAGGGCAGAGCCACTTGTACATCCGCGTCCAAACTGCGAGCCAATGCCAAAGAGGATACCTCCTGCAAGGGCAAAAGCAAGCCTGCGTTTTGAGGTGATTTTCGGACTGTGCTCAACACGCCAGGTCAACCGACGCGACATGGCACCAGAAACAAAACCGCCTACAATAACACCCAACATTTCATAAACAAGCCAGTTGTTGAGCGGATTGCCATTGTGTGAATCACCGAATTTCTTATAAAAAGGGGCTGATTCCGCATGCCCGGGGGCAATTGTTTCAACGCCGGCTACGATGGCACTTTTTACGGCACCACTGGCGCCCAGTCCGCGACCGGAAATAACATTGGAGGCCAAAACCACTAAACCCAGCAGCACTCCTGCCAGATAAGGATTCATGTACCGCGTTTTTTTACTCATTGTTTCCATGTGATTAAATATTGAATAAACTTTTCGTTGTGTATATACTGAAAATTGTTGTCGGCTTAATAAAGCCACCTGCTCACTTGTCCGGCATAGGCAATGATGAACCTAAATACAATGCCGCCAAAGAGCACCAAAATCGGAGCAATCATAGCCGGCAGTTTAAATCCCTTTAGTTCAAGTGTTTCGAGCAATGCCGGAACAGCAAGTCCGAGGGTGACGACAAACAACCAGAATGGGGTTGTGTAGGGTCCGCCAAGGAACAAAGATGCTGCATCAATGTGAACCTGGGTGCTGGCCAGAAATCCCATAAACATATGGATGATCAGGAACATTTCGATGCCGATGAGCATCAGGTCGATGCGGGCAAATGCCAGGCGTTCGTGGTGCGATTTGCTCATCAGCAGTATGGCGGCAGCTCCTGTCGACAATCCAGAAGCAAGGAATAAGGGCCCCAGAATGGAGGTATTCCAAAGCGGACGTGCGTTGAATGCTGAGAACAAAATCCCGGTGTAAACACCCAAAATCAGTGAAGAAATCAGCAATACCCACGACAGGGTTTTCAGGTTCTTCCTGAAAAAGGCATCCAGTTCATCGATGAATTCATATTTCCATTTCCAGTTGGGGAATATCTCTTTGATGTTAAGCGCACACCAGATAACAGATATGGGTGTTACAACCATCAGTGTCCAGGCACCCCACGACATGGGCGATTGAAGCCTGATGGTGGTATACAGGCGCCAGAAATACAGTTTGTGGTTCAGGTCGAGAAACAGCGCCATCAAGCCCACAACAAGGATGATGGGGGTGATAAATGGCGCAATCTTAACTGCTGTAGGGTATTCTTTTTCTTTACCCAGGATGGTATACAAGGCAGCAAAAAACAAAATTCCTGCGGCCAATCCACCAAGGAAAAGATAAAGCGGAATGTGCCAGTGCCAGATGTGCAACTGAGGATCAATCAGGTGGTTCATCCTGCCGCTTACAATAAGTTCTTCTTTCATGGTTTGGTATTTCTTAACGGATTATTGCGGTTCATTAAATTTTCCGGTATTTTCGGTGTTGCTTAGATGAGAAAATACAGTTGAGGCCTTGTTCCGGCTTCCGGAATCAATGTTTTCCATTTGCGTTTTTTCAGCACCACCGACACATCGCTGTTCGGATCGTCGAGGTCGCCGAAATAGAGGCACTTCGTCGGGCACACACTCACGCAGGCCGGCTTGAGCCCCTTGTCGACGCGGTGAATGCAGAAGGTGCATTTGTCCACATAGCCATCGGGGTGTGGGTAACGGGCATCGTAAGGGCAGGAAGCAATGCAGGCACCACATCCGATGCACCTGTCGTGCTCAACGAGCACAATGCCACCTTCGGCAAACTGGCTGGCGCCCGTCGGGCAGCAACGCACGCAAGGTGCGTTTTCGCAATGGTTGCACCTTTCCGAACGAATCTCAATTTCGAGCTGGGGATAGGTGCCGTCGGTAACTTCAGTCACCCAATCGCGGCAATAACCGATCGGAACATTGTTTTCGGTTTGGCAGGCTACCACACAGTCGGAGCAGCCCACACATTTTTTTGTATCAACAGCCATTGCGTATCTCATGCTTTAGCCTCCTTTTCATCGAATTCAGTTACAAAAGTTACAAAATTGCTTCTCATTCCGGTTCCACCCATTGCCGGGTCAACCTTCACATTGGTGATCATTTCGGTGTCGTTCACCCCACGGCCAAAAGCCCTGCTGAGTTTTTTGTTGTCGTGGCCGAAACCATGCACCATATACACACTATCCCAACGGATGCGTTCCGTAACCCTAACCTTGATGGCAAATGTTGACAGCACATCGTCCTGATTCCTCAGCTTGATGTATTGTCCGGCTTTCAGTCCCCAGAGCTTAGCCACCTTTGGGTTCACCCAAATCACATTTTCGTCCATCAGGTCGGTGAGGTTGGGGTTGTTGGCCGTGCGGCTGAAGGTATGCATTGGGGCGCGACCATAAATCAGGCGGTAATAGCCTGAAGGCGGTTCTTCGTGTGCCGTGTAAACAGGCATCGGCGGAAGACCTTCAGCTTCCATATCGGATGAGTATAATTCAATTTTGCCGCTGTTGGTGTTGAAGCTGATATCTTGGCCTTCGGTGAAGTACAAATCGTCAAATTCGCGGGGGAACTTTTTAACCCCAATGCGTTTCATTTCCTCAAGCGAAGTACCTAGTTGCTGCAGCTGCCAGTCGAGCATTTCTTCAATGTCTTTCCAGGGATAAAAGGCTTCCAGCCCCAGCTTGATGCCAAGTTCACGGGCAATCCAGTCGGCTGGTTTGGTGTTGTATTTTGGCTCGGCAGCCGGTACGCGCACCGCAATATTCGGCTCGCGGTGACCCGATTTCCTGATCATATCGTAGCGTTCGAGGTAAGTGCATTCGGGCAGGATCACGTCGGCATAACCGGTGATTTCCATGGGCATGGTGTCGACAACAACCAGAAATTCGAGTGCATCAAGCGCCTTAAGCGTATTGGCCTGGTTAGGTAAGGAAGCCAGCAGATTGGTTCCGTTCACAATCCATGCCTTGAAGTTGAAGGTGTTTCCTTCGGATGGGATGGTTGCATCGACCATGCCGTTGCTGACCACTTCGTTGGCCAGGTTATATTTGCCGGCATACGACTCGCGGGGCGTTCTTGCAGGTTTTGGGAAAGCCGGGAACGGGAACTCCGGAACATGTGCCTTTTCGGGATTGTAGAATCCGCCGCGGCGGCCCCATGATCCCAACAATGCATTCAATATAGCCACTGCCCTGAGGCGTTGTGTGTCATCGCCATACCAGGTCACATGCCTGCCGGGATGAATGATCACCGAGGGTGAAGCATCATGCATTTCTTTTGCAGTGCGGCGGATCATGTTCGGATCGAGGGTGGTGATGCCATAGGCCCATTCAGGGGTGAATGGTTTCACATGGGCTTTGAGCTGTTCGAAACCAACGGTGTGTCTTTCAACATATTCTTTGTCGTACCAGCCGTTTTCAATTAAAACATTCATCCATGCCAAAAGCAGGGCCATGTCGGTGGCAGGCTTGATCGGCAGCCAGAATTTGGATTTGCTTGCAGCGGTGGAATACCTTGGGTCAACCGTGATGATGCTTGCTCCTTTGTCGATGGCATCCGACATTTCCTGGATCTGTCCATTGTGCATATTCTCTCCGATGTGCGAACCTATCAGCACCAGGCATTTGGTGTCGCGGATATCGGTACGTTCGGGCGAATAAATGATGTCGCCAAAGGTGGCCAAAAACGCCACTTCGCGTGGTCCGCGGCATTGGGCAAACGAGGGTGCTGTGATGGATTGTGAGCCAAAGGCCTTGAGCATATGGCCAAAGTGCGAACCGCCTGAACCGTGGGTGAAAAGGGCTATCGTCTCCGGACCATATTGTGCACCAATCTCTTTGAAGCGTTTGGCGACCAGGTCGAGCGCTTCGTCCCAGCTGGCTTCACGGAAAGTATCCTGTCCGTCGACGGTGGTTCTGATAAGGGGCGTTTTCAGCCGGTCCTCATCAGCATACATACCTACACCTCCAGTGCCCCGCGGGCACAGGCGGCCGTTGCAATGCGGATCGTCGTCGTTTCCAATGATTTTCTTGATGTTCCCGGCTTGATCCTTGTACACCCAACCTGCACATTGCCAAAAGCAGATCTCACAGTACGTGGGTGTACGTGTGGGCTCGACACCACCGGTAAGGCTGTTGAGTAAGGTTGAAGCGGCTGTCCATTTCATGGATGAGCCGGCCAAAGCCAGCCCGCCTGCGCCAAGCGCTGAAACTTTAATAAACTGTCTGCGTGTTGTTCTCATGTTGACCCTTTTATTTCTTTACACATCTAAACATCTATATGTTTCAAAGTGTGTGCGGCAAAATTAAGATTTTTGCATTTATGAGTAGCAAGGTAAAATGAAAAAACACAGGTTTAACAGGTTGATAAACAACTTTTTGGCCTGCTTTTAATTTGGAATGAATCTAAATAAGTCTGCAGTTTACTGAGCAATGGAAAGTTACATTGGTTATTTAGAATTGCTATAAATTACAACTTTTTTTCCTGCCATGAATTAGGGTGTATTTATGGCTTGTTTCGGAAGGCATTGCTTTCCCGGAGCAGAAGAAAACACCGATGTCCGGCAAGGTTCTGACTAAAGCCAAAACCGATTGAAAAGAAACAGAGAAGCATTAAATCCGCATCTTCTGATTGCGTTTTTCCATTGAATCGCCACTGTTTTACAGTTTATTATCAATGTTTTACGGAAATATTTCTTATTGGTTCAAGGCCTTAGTACAAGCGGTTTTCCTAAAAGGTAAGCGTGAAAACAGTGCCTTCAGCAGGCTTTGACTTCACGGAGATTGCCCCCTTGTGCATCTGCATAATCTGCCGCGAAAGGCTGAGCCCGATGCCCGATCCTTCTTTCTTGCTTGTGAAAAACGGCATAAATATTTTGTCCATCAAATCGGGGGTAATGCCTGTGCCATTGTCGGCAAAATCGATGGTTATGCGGTTGTTGAGGTTTGTTGATGCCACAATGGAAATTTGTGGATCGGGTTGCTCTTTTACGGCATCGATGGCATTCAGCATCAGGTTGATGATGACCTGGTCAACCAAATCAGGGTCGGCAAGCAGCATGAGCTCCTCCGGAAAAACCTTGCACGAGCAGCGCACATCGAACTTATCGAGTTTTGGCCGGAGCAGTTCATGTGCCCGGTTAAAGGCTTCTTTTACCGCAAAATAGCGAAAATTTGGTTTGGGAATGCGGGTGAGGTTGCGGTAAATTTCGACAAAATTCAGCAGTCCGCGGCTCCGTGTTTCAATGGTCGACATGGCGCTGTGGATGCTTTCGAGGTCCTCGGCACTCAGGTTTTCAACATTGATTTTGTCGGTTTCGGGATCGGTCAGCATTTCCTGAATAGTGGCTGCCAGCGACGAAATCGGGGTGATGGAGTTCATGATTTCATGGGTCAGCACCCGGATAAGTTTCTGCCAGCTTTCAATTTCCTTTTCTTCAAGTTCGGGGTGAATGTTTTGCAGGGATACCAGCACATATTCTTCGCCTCTCATCCGAAATTCGGTGGCATTAATCGATAATTGAATCAGCTCATCCTCCATAAACATCTTTACAAGGAGCTTATCGCCAGCCTTCATTTTCAGCAGCGTATCGGCAAAATCATCTTTTATCTCAGCCAACTCATGGATGTTGCGCAAATGATTTACCCTGAGCAGTTTCTTTATGGCATTGTTGAACACATCCACCTTGCCATCACGCCTGAACACGATGATGCCGATGCTTACGTGTTGCACCACCGTGAGCAGGTAATTGAAGTGTTCTTCCTTTTCGGCCCTGTTTTTCTTGAATTCACCCACTATCTGGTTCAGTTCCTGGCTCAGGTCTTCGAAACTTTTGCCCAGGCCCTTGTCGGTGTATGTTGCAGCAAAATCAGCATGGCGTATGCTTTCGAGAAACTTGGTCAGCCGCCTGTTTGTACGTTCGGCATAGAATATCAATGAAACAATCTGTAGCAAAATCATGATCAGCACGATCATCGTGCTCACGCTGTACTGTTCGCGTCCGAAAAGAAACGTTAGCACAAAAATGGTCAGTGCCAGCAGGATTATCCTGACAACGATCTGGAGTCTGAAGCGTTTATAGATCATATTTTTCCATTCTTCTGTAAAGTGAAGCCCGGGTCAGGCCCAGCTCTTTTGCGGCACGGCTGATGTTGCCACCATATTTGTCAACCACCTTACGGATGAGCATTTTTTCTGTTTCCTCAAGGTTCAGGTTGGTAGTCACATTTTCGACAACCTTGGGTTCGGAAGCATCAGAAAGGAAAAAGTCGTGCGGCTCGAGCACGCTGCCCTCACTCATGATCACCGCCCTCTCGACGGCATGCTGCAGTTCGCGGATGTTGCCCGGCCAGTGATGCATCATAAGCCGCTTTAAGGTGCTGGCATTTAAGCGTTTCTTGGGGAGCTTGTATTTTTTGCAATACTTTTCGATGAAATGCTCGGCCAGTGCTTCAATGTCTTCGCTGCGCTCGCGCAAAGCCGGAATTTTGATTTCTACGGTATTGATGCGGTACAAGAGGTCCTGGCGGAACTTGCCTTCGTTCACCATCTGGTAGAGGGGCATATTGGTGGCACAAACGAGGCGTACATCGATGGGAATTTCCTTGTTCGACCCCAGGCGGATGACCTTACGGTTTTGCAACACACTCAGCAGTTTCGATTGCAGGCTGTGGGTCAGGTTACCGATTTCATCCAGGAAAATGGTGCCTTTGTGTGCGGCTTCAAAGCGGCCGGCACGGTCTTCTTTGGCATCGGTGAAGGCGCCTTTCTTGTATCCGAAAAGTTCACTTTCAAATAAACTTTCGGTGATGGCTCCCAGGTCGACACTGATGAATACTTCGCCCTCGCGCTTTGAGGCGCGGTGCACAGCCCTGGCAATGACCTCCTTGCCGGTGCCATTCTCTCCTAAAATCAATATGTTGGCATCTGTCTTGGCTACCTTTTCAACCGTCGCCAACACCTTCATCATGGCGGGGCTGGAGCCGATAATGTTGTTGTAGGCCTGGTCCTGGTCGGCAATCAACACCCTTTGTTTTCCCCTCAGGTCTTCGAGTTCAACTCTCGACCTTCGCACCTGCAGGGTGGCACTGATGGTGGCCAGCAGCTTTTTGTTTTCCCATGGTTTCAGCAGAAAGTTCGTTGCCCCTTCTTTGATTCCCTGCACGGCAAGTTCAATATCACCATAACCGGTGATCAGAATGACAGCTGCAGCCGGATCGATTTCAAGAATTTTATTCATCCAGTGGAAGCCCTCTTTGCCGCTGGTGGCATCGCGTGAGAAATTCATGTCGAGCAGGATGAGGTCGTAGTTCTCAACACGCAGCAAATCGGGGATGTTATCGGGATTCTTTTCGGTGTGCACAATGTCGATATGCTGCCGCAGAAAAAGCCTGGCAGCAAGCAACACATCCTGATCGTCGTCAACAATCAGTATTTTGGCATTCATTTTTTCCATAAAAGTGAAGGATTAAACGGGATGATATGGTTAAAGAATCTTGTTCGTTGTTATTGCCCAGAAAAATGACCCGGCAGTACATCAAACTGTTCAGCTTTCGAGGCCGGGCATGGTAAAGCCAAAATTACAAAATATGTTCACTACTGTACAAATATATGGACGTTTTCGAACACTAAAAGTTACAACAGATCAAAAAACAGTTTCTATCTTGTTGATTTTATTCGATTTATCATTAGTGGCATAGTCTTGGTTAAAAACTGTTAAAATTTATTTGTTACATGGACCGAATCATTGAAAAAAAGAAGTGGACCCCTAAAAAGATCACCGTTATCAGCGGTTCAGCCATCCTGATGTTGTGTCTGATCTACCTGCTTTTTCTGCGCGACAAAAGCAGCAAGGTGTATGTGAACCGCGACCAGCTGACAATCGCCTCCGTGAAACAGGATAAGTTTCAGGAATTTATTCCTGTTGACGGCATTGTGCTTCCCAAAACAACTGTGTATATTGACGCCATTATGGGGGGTAATGTGCAGGAGGTGTATGTGGAAGACGGTGCCCTGTTGGAAAAAGGGGACACCATTCTGAAGCTGGTTAACACCGACCTTGAGCTGAGTTATATGGAACAGGAAACCCGCATTTTTGAAGCAATCAACAACCTGCAGAACACCAAAATAGGTCTCGAACAAAGCAAATATACCCGCCAGAGCCAGATTGTAGACATTCAACAAGGCATCGAACAACTTCATTCAAATTTCGAGCGTCAATGCCAGCTCTATGCCGACTCACTGATCTCGGACCAGGATTTTGAAACAGCCGAACGCAACTACCGTTTTGCACGTAAACAACTCGACATATCGCTGAAACTGCAGCGGCTCGACAGCATTTCGGCCCACAGCCGCAACAAACAGATCGATATGTCGATGGACAGGCTTTACAACAACCTCGATTTATTGCGTAAAAGCCTGGGCAACCTGTATGTAAAGGCCCCGGAAGCCGGAAAACTTTCGTCCTTCAACATCGAAGTGGGCCAAACGGCCTCCACCGGTGTTCACCTCGGTCAGATTGATTTCCCCGACGATTTTAAGCTGCGTGCCAACATCGATGAACGCTATATTTCGCGGGTGAGTATCGGTCAGGAAGCTGAATATGAGTTTAATGGAAAAGTGTATCGGTTAAGCATCAATAAAATTTATACCGATGTCACGGCCGGCACCTTCCAGGTTGACCTGCATTTCGACATCGATTATCCACCGCACATCAAACGTGGACAAACTTTGCAGCTGAGGCTTAAATTCAGCGGCGAAACAGATGCCATCATCGTACGCCGCGGTGGTTTCTTCCAACAAACGGGCGGCAACTGGATTTATGTGCTCGATCCGACTGAATCCTTCGCCACCAAACGAACCATCCGCATCAACCGCCAGAACACTGTGAATTATGAGGTGCTCGAAGGGCTTGAACCTGGCGAAAAAGTCATTATCTCGTCATACGATAACTTTGGCGACAAAGACAAGGTGGTGTTCAGGTAAACATTGTTGAACAAACAACAACACAAACAGACAAAAAGGTGACAGGCAAAATAATTGATAAACAATAAGTTCATAACCCTATAATTTCTATAGCAATGATCAGATCAGAAAAACTCACCAAGATTTTCCGTACCGACGAAGTGGAAACCACTGCATTGAATCAGGTATCTTTCGAAATCAGGAAAGGCGAATTTGTGGCCATCATGGGCCCTTCGGGATGTGGAAAGTCGACCCTGCTCAATATCCTGGGGTTGCTTGATAATCCATCGGGCGGCAGTTATTATTTTCTGGACCAGGAAGTGTCGAAAAGCACCGAACGGCAGCGCGCCAACCTGCGAAAACAGAATATTGGTTTTGTATTCCAGAACTTCAACCTGATTGATGAACTCACCGTTTTTGAGAATGTTGAACTCCCGCTGATTTACCTTGGCATGCCTACACGGGATCGTAAAAAACGCGTGGATGAGGTGTTGGAACAAATGCAAATTGCGCATCGCAGCAAGCATTTTCCATTACAGCTGTCGGGCGGCCAGCAGCAGCGTGTGGCAGTGGCCCGCGCCGTGATTGCCAAACCGGCCCTGATCCTGGCCGACGAACCCACCGGGAACCTCGATTCGGCCCACGGCGAGGAAGTGATGAACCTGCTAAACAACCTCAACATCGCCGGAACAACCATCATCATGGTTACGCACTCTCAGCGCGATGCCGAATACAGTCAGCGGGTAATCAGGCTCTTCGACGGCCAGATCATCAACGAAAACATCAAGAAAAGCATCATCTGATACCTGTTCTTATCAGCTCACGGCAACATGCCCCTTGGCCTGAACAAGGCTGCATTGGACCTGTAGCCGTGAACCGGATCAGCTGTTGATCGCTATTTCTTCGACGTTTAATGCATAAAAACCGATTATGTTCCGCAACTACCTGAAAATAGCCATCCGAAGTTTGGTAAAACAGTTTTCCTACACGGCCATCAATGTTTTAGGGCTTACTGTAGGTATTGCTTCTTTTTTACTGATTATGCTCTATATCCAGTACCATCTGGGCTTCGACAGGCAAATACCACAAGGCGAACAGTTTTACCGTGTTGTTCAAATTCAGCAGGCTGAAGGCGTTGGTGAGCAACACGTTGCTGTTCATATGGGCCCGCTTGCCGAAGCCATGGTGCGCGAAATACCGGAGGTTACCGATGCATTGCGCATTATGCTGGGATGGGGATCACATACGGTGAGGGTTGGCGAAACCTTTTACCTGCAGCAAAATGTAGCCTGGACTGATCGTCCTGTATTCAGGCTGTTGGGTATCCGCCTGCTTACGGGCGATACCACCACAGCCCTGTCAGAACCAAGGTCGGTGGTGCTGTCGAAAACTACGGCTGAAAAATATTTCGGTAGCGCTGACAACGCCCTTGGGCAACTGCTTGATTTCAATGGCGAAGATGGCTATGTGGTTACCGCTGTGATGGAAGATCAGCCCAAAAATTCGCACCTCTGGATGGATGTGCTGGTTTCGTTTGAGTCGGTACTGCTGACATACCCCTGGCTTAAAAACTGGGATTCGAACAGCATGCCTGTTTATGTGAGATTGTCTCATGATGCAGATTATCATTCTGTTGCTGAGAAGATCACAACCCTTGTCGAAAAATACAGAAACCCCGATAACCATTCACCATCGCCCAAAATGTACTTGCAGCCGCTGCACGAGGTGCACCTGAAATCAGGGCACATTAAGTTTCAGGTGAATTTCCTTCAGGGCGATTTCCGCATGATCATCATGTTTGTGGTGGTGGCCATGCTCGTCCTGCTCATCGCCTGCATCAATTTCATCAACCTGGCCATTGCCCGGTCAGTGAAAAGGGCCAAAGAAGTTGGGGTGAGAAAGGTGATGGGTGCAAACAGAATGAACCTTGTGTATCAGTTTCTTGGAGAGTCAGTCATCATCAGCTTGTTGTCGATACTGTTTGCGCTGGTACTGGTCGAGATCAGCCTTCCCGAATTTAACCGTTTGCTCGACACCGGTTTACGCATGGATTTTGTCACCAACCCGCTGTTTAATATCGGATTGGTCGCCATCTGGCTTTCGGTGAGTTTGTTGTCGGGCACCTATCCCGCCTTTTTCATGAGCCGTTATCAGGCTGTTGAAGTGCTTAAAGGTAGCCGCAGACAAGGATCGCGGCTTGGCGGATGGTTGGGAAAAGGCCTTGTGGTGTTCCAGTTTTCAGTGGCCATTGTGCTGATTTTTGTGGTGATCGTATCTGTTGCCCAAATTCGTTACGTGCTCAACAAGGACCTGGGCTATCAATACGATCATGTCCTTGGCATCTATCTGCCCGAACGCAGGTCGGCGCAGTTTGCAGCTGCCCTTATTCCGCAGCTGAAACAAATGACCGGCATTCAGGGGCTGGCCAAATCATCCTACATCAACGGAGTCGCAGGTAACCAATCGACCATTGAAGTTGCCGATTCGGCCAAGAGCCGGATTATGGTGCGCTTTGGTTATGTTGACGAAGATTTCTTTCCGTTGATGGGCATTCAGCTTGTTGCAGGGCGCAACTTCAGCCGCGATTACCCGAACGATTACAAAGAATCTGTCATCCTGAATGAGGCCGCCGTTAAATACCTTGGCTGGGAAAACCCGATCGGCATGCGGTTTGAACCGATGGGGTTCGATACGCTCAACCGCCGGACGGTGATCGGCGTCATCAACGACTATCACTATTATTCGGTGCACTCGAAAATTGAACCTGCTGCCTATGTGATCTATCCGGAAGGCTTCGGAATGGTATGTGTGAAATATGAATCAGGAGCTTCGGCACATATTGAAGCCGACATCGAAAAAGAATGGAAAGCCCTCTTTCCTTCGACGCCCTTTAGAACCGTTTTTGCCAAAACACGCATCGAAAACCAATATGCAAACGATAAAAATACCCTGCAGCTGTTTATCATGTTCACGGTCTTGTCGCTGCTGATTTCATCAATGGGGCTTTATGGACTCACTGCGCTGAATGTTGAACAGCGCACGCGTGAAATCGGCATCAGAAAGGTGCTGGGTGGCTCTGTGAATCAGATTATGCAGCTTGTGTTTAAGGAGTTTGTCGGGCTAATTGCGCTTGCCGGACTGATCGCGATTCCGCTGGGATACTATTTCTCGGGCCAGATCCTTGACAAATTTGCCTACAACATCAGCATTGGCTGGTATGTTCCTGTGATGGCCCTGCTGAGTGCCCTTATTATCGCTGTGCTGACGATCCTTTACCATGCCGGAAAAGCAGCCCACGCCAACCCGATAAACTCACTGAAATATGAATGATGTACATAATAACAATTAACCATGAGAGAAGTAGTTGTGTTGATTCCAGACCTCGATGAGGAACAGAATGTGGAAATAGACGTCCGTATCAACGGCCGCAGCCGGACCATGCAATACCGTGTGGAGCTGCTCGACTGGGAAGGCAACGAAGTGCCGCCGAAAGAAAAGGTACAAGTGCTTCGCCACAAGATCGAAGCTTACGACAAGGACTGGGAACTTGTCGAAATTGGTCCTCCGACCGAAAAAAACATCTCGCTGATGTTCCGGAAAAAGATGCAATAAGGGCCTTAAACCGATGAAGCATCAGCGTATCCTTTTTCAGCATTTCCTCCACCTGGCTTTCCGTCGGATGGTTAAGCAGCCCACCTATGCGCTGATCAATATCATCGGCCTCTCGGCGGGCATCATGATATTTCTGTTGATATTTACCTACCTGCTGCGCGAATACAACTACGACCGGGCCTGGACTGATCACCGCAAAATATACCGCATCAACGCTACCCTGGCATTCAATGGCCGTGAAGATCAGTTTGCGCTTTCATCGTACAATATCGCGCAGAGCATGAAAACGGAATTTCCGGAGATTGAAGCCGCTACGCTGATTTTCCGGACGAATTTCTCCGATGATAGGGTGGGCATCACGGTATGGCACGAAGACCGGATGTTCGAAATGCCCTCGTTCACCTATGCCGACCAAGACTTTTTCAGGGTGTTTGATTATCCTTTTGTTGAAGGCGATCCGCTCACGGCGCTGAAAGAACCCAGGAGCCTGGTCATTACCACCGACATTGCCCGCACAATTTTTGCCAATGAACCAGCACTTGGCAAGTTGTTGAAGATCAATAAAAACACCTTCATGGTGACTGGTGTGATTGATAAGTCGCGCCACGACAGCCACCTCGAATTTGACGCCCTGGCTTCGCTGAGCACTTATCAGGCAGCAGATTTTGAACGTTTTCGCAGCGATTGGTTTTGGCTTGTGGGCTCAACCTATGTAAAATTCAACAGCATTGAAGCGGCCGAAAACTTCGGCAGTAAACTTGAATGGCTCACCACCGAAACCATCCAGCCCTGGATAAAAGAGGTGAGTGTGGATGGTTCCATTAAACTAAGCCACGAAGCCGTTGCACACATTCATTTCAACAACAGCCTGCAGTACGACAGCAGTACAAACTCAAACAAACAGATTGTCAACCTCTTTGGTTACATCGCTATTTTCCTTTTGCTGATTGCCGCCATCAACTATATGAACCTGTCGACGGCGCGATCGATGAAGCGCGCCCGCGAAATCGGGATTCGCAAGGTGGCCGGTGCCCGGCGCGAACAACTTATCGTGCAGTTTCTGGGCGAAAGCATGTTGCTTACCCTGGCAGCCTTTGTGATTGCCCTGTCGCTGGCCGAATTAAGCCTGCCCTACTTCAACGACCTTATTGGTCTTGATTTGTCCCTGTCGGCTATTTTCTTCTCAGGTTCGGCTGGCCCGCTGGCGATACTGATTGCAACCATGCTTTCGCTGGGGCTGTTGAGCGGACTTTTCCCGGCCTTTGTGCTCTCGTCCTTTTCACCGGTGAATGTGCTCCGTGCCGGATTCAGCATGAACAACAAAAGTCAGCTGAGCCTCGGAAACCTGCGTAAGGTGCTCGTTGTGCTGCAGTTTGCCATTTCCATCGGCATGATCATCAGCACATTCATCGTTGCCGGACAACTCAGCTACCTGCAGTCCAACACCAAAGGCATTGACACTGATCAGGTCATGGTGATCCACTTTCCGGCCGACTCCGCACTCATGGCCAACAAGGAAGTGATCCGGCAACAGCTGCTCGAACAACCGGAAGTCAGGCAGGTTTCGGCAAGCCAAAGTCTTCCGGGTTACCGGTCGGGGCGGCTGATGTTTTTTGTCGGCGACACCGTGAAGCCCGTGGTACACACAATGAACATCTTTATGGTCGATCACCGGTTTTTCGACCTGCTGAATATCAAGCTGCTCGCAGGGCGAACCTTTTCAAAAGATTATCCCAACGACGCCACCACTGCTTTTGTGATCAACAAAGCCGCAGCCGATTACCTGGGTTATCCCGATCCGATGTCGGTTGAAATGAACTGCGGGCTCGGAGTGCAGGGAAAAATCATTGGTGTTGTCGAAAACTTCAATTATACCTCGCTCCACAATCCGATCGAACCACTGGTGTTTATTCTGAATGAAAAACGGGCAGCGTTTATGGCCGTTAAGGTTCAAAGCCGCGACATTTCAGGTGTTATCGCAAACATCAGCGGGATTTGGATGGATTTCGACCAGAAGCATTTCTTTCATTACACTTTTCTTGACCAGCGTTTTGCCCGTCAATACCGTCATGAGCAAAGCATGCTTTCGCTCTTCGGTTATTTTTCGCTGATGGTCATCCTGATATCCTGTCTGGGACTGTACGGGCTGTCGGCCTTTTCACTCGAACAGCGCACACGCGAAATCGGTATTCGTAAGGTGCTGGGCAGTAGCCCGAAAGCAATCCTGCTGCTGCTTACCAAAAGCTTTATGCTGCTGGTGCTGATCGCCGGTTTGTTGGCCTTGCCAGTCGTTTATTTCCTTATGGACGAATGGCTTGCCGGTTTTGCCTTTCACGTCGATATGAAACCCTTGTGGTTTGCTGGAGGACTTTTGCTGGCCATACTGATTGCCCTGGTCACCGTGCTGATTCAGGCCATCAGGGCCTTGCGGTCGAATCCTGTTGATGCCATCAAATACGAATAAGCACAGCAACATGTTAATCCGCTTTTTCACCGGTACGCTCAGGCAAATGGTCCGTCAACGTGGACTCAGTTTCATCAAGCTGTTTGGCTTGTCGGTGGGACTGGCTGCTGCCATCCTTATCCTGATGTTTGTGACCAACGAATACAGCTACGATCAGTTTCACCAGCAAAAAGACCGTATTAAACGGGTTAATCTCATCTATACCAATAAGGATGGCAGCTTTGTGGGATCACGCATTCCGGCCGCTGTAGGCCCCAGTCTTGCCGAAGCCTTTCCCGAGGTAAACCGGTTTTGCCGCCTGACCGCTCCACAGTCTGGCTATTTCCAGTATGCAGAAAACAACACCCTAACCGATGGGCTCGTCTATGCAGACTCCAGCTTTTTCGACACCTTCAGCTTTTTGCTTTTGCAGGGCGATGCCGGAACCGCCTTAAATGGTCCGCACCGCATAGTGATTACCCGCTCACTTGCGAAAAGGATGTTTGGTAAAAGCAATCCCATCGGGGAAATCATCAGGCTCAATGGCAGGGAGGGCTGGCAGGTGAGCGGCCTTGCCGAAGATCCGCCATTGGCTTCAAGCATTCAGTTCGATGCCCTGCTTTCGTTCGAAACCCTGTACCTTGACTCAATACTTTTTATGGGATGGAATGGGGGCAACCAATATGAAACCTACCTCACCTTCAATCCATTGACGGATTGGACAGGGTTTTCGGACAAGCTGCCGGACTTCATGGATGAACAGATCAACAATGACATTGCAGGGAGTGGCTTCAGCGTAGGCATTTCATTTACCGGACTTACCGACATCCACCTGAATGCTACAGATGAAAACAGCGGAGGCGGAAAACGTAACCTCATCAGGATATTCATCCTCATTGCCCTGTTTATCCTGTTGATTGCCTGTTTTAATTTCACCAACCTTGCCACGGCTTCAGCCCTCACCCGGTCGCGGGAAACTGGCATCAGAAAAGTGCTGGGCGCAAGCCGCAGCCAACTCATCATGCGGTTTTTGTCCGAAGCATTGCTGCTCGGATTTATTGCCCTTGGCCTGGCGCTTCTGATCATAGAGCTTGTGCAGCCGTATTATAATGCCCTGCTTGGCCTCGAGCTGGGGCTTTACCATATGCAAACAGCATGGTTCATTCCCGGAATCATCAGCCTTGTTGTACTTACGGGCCTAGTTGCTGGGGCTTATCCTGCGTTCTATCTTTCTTCCTTTCAGCCTGTTAAAACCCTGAAAGGCGGCTTTGAGTCAGTTAAAGCAAAAAACCTGCTGCCTAAAATACTGGTCGTAGTGCAGTTTGTAATCGCCGCCGCACTGCTGAACTGTTCATGGGTTATTTACAACCAAATGAGGTTCATCAGGCAATTCGACACCGGATTCACTACAGAAAATGTGACCGCCATCAGCCTGCCCGAATCAATCAGCAACGAAGCCGTTGCCGCGATGCAACAATCGCTGAAAAGCCTGCCCGGGGTGCTGGGTTGTGGGGCGGCTACTGAGCTTCCGGGTGCCGGAGTCACCATGAATGGCTACCTGCCCGAAGGCTACGCCCAGCCAGTGATGATACATGTGATGGACATCGATCAGGGCTTTCTGCAAACCATGGAAATACCGCTGATTGCCGGCAGGAACTTTGAAGCAGGAAATCCATCCGACAAACAGGCCTACCTGGTCAATGAGGCCTTTGTCAGGCAGTTTGGCTATAGCGATCCCATTGGTAAAATCATCCGTCGCGACGGCAATTTCCCGATTATCGGTGTGGTGAAAGACTTTCATTATGCCCCGCTATATGAGCCCATAGGCCCGTTGATTCTAAGCATGCATCCCTGGGACGGCTATCGCTATCTTGTTTACCGCACCGAGGATTTTCCGCGGAACTCCTTTGCCAACAGCATTGAAGAGGTGTGGAAAACACAGTTTCCCAACGAACCCCTGGTGAGCACGCCACTGGAGGCATACCTGCAGCAAAGCTACACACAGGAAAAGCAGCTGGGCAACATTTTCGGATGGTTTACCCTGCTGGCCATGGTCATCGCAGCCGTTGGGCTGTTTGGTTTGTCAGCACTCATCATCCGGCAGAAAACCAAGGCATTGGGGATCCGTAAAATTCTGGGGGCATCCACCGGCAGGCTCGTCGTCAGCACCCTGCTTTCGTTTACCCTGCTCGTCGTGTTGGCAAACCTCATCGCCGCCATTCCGGTATGGATGCTGATGCAGCATTGGCTCGATCAGTTTGCATTTGTGGCAGGCCTCTCGCCCCTGGCTTTTGTCATCACCGGTATGATCACTGTCGTTATAGCTTGGATCAGCGTCGGCTGGCAGGCCATCAGGGCGGCCAGCATTAAGCCGGTTGAGGTGGTTAAATATGAATGAGCCATTTGCATAATAAAACATTGTTCAAAGTATACAAACCAAACACCTATTGATAACACTCTGACCAACACATGAATCGCAGAAATTAGAAACGAATAACCAACAAAACCCCGAATGCCATGCTGCTAAACTATTTGAAAATAGCCCTGCGAAATTTGCTCAGGCGCCGCGTTTCAGCCCTGATCAACATTTTTGGTCTGGCCATCGGTTTGTCGAGTTTTATCCTGATCATGCTTTATGTGGTCGATGAGCTGAGCTACGACAGGTATCACCGCAACCACGACAGGATTTACCGGCTGGTAAGCATCAGCGATTTCGAAGGTGTGGGCGAAGAGTCGGCCAGTGCACCGTTTCCTGTGGCTCCGGCGCTGGTGAATGAGTATCCCGGACTGATCGATGACGCTGTCAGGGTATTTAATTTTCAGGCCCCGCGAAGTCTCGTCGAGCTGGGCGATATCGCATACAACGAGCGCCGGCTATATTTCGCCGATTCGGCTTATTTCGATATGTTCGACTACAACTTCCTATTTGGCGACCCACACACAGCCCTTAACGAGCCCTTTGCTACCGTCATTACTGCCGAAACAGCCCGGAAATATTTCGGGAACGACAATCCCATGGGGAAAACCCTGCGCTTCGAGGGCCAGTTCGACCTTAAGGTTACCGGTGTAATCGAAAAAGTTCCGTCGAACTCACATTTTCATTTCGATTTTATGGCCTCGCTGTCATCGGTGAGGATCATGTATGGCGGAAGACTTCCGCAGACCTGGGTGTGGAATCCCTGCTGGACCTATATCCAACTTAAAGAAGGGGTGCGTCAGGCAGACCTGGAAGCCAATTTTGCTGATTTTACGCAGCGCTTTTATTACGATGCCATGAAGGAAAACATCACGCTTTACCTGCAGGCCCTCACCGATATCCACCTGCATTCACGCATCGATTATGAGATCGAGCCCAACGGCAACATCACCTATGTGCACATCCTTTCGGCCATTGCCATCTTTCTGCTGGTTATAGCCATCATCAATTTCATGAACCTGAGTACTGCCACCTCAACCAGCAGGGCAAAGGAAATCGGCATGAAAAAGGTTGTGGGAGCATCACGGCCCCAGCTGATCAAACAGTTTCTCGGCGAAGCCATCCTGCTGAGTTTCATCGCTTTGCTCTTGTCGATGCTGTTGGTCGAGCTGACCCTCCCGTTTTTCAATAACCTAGCTGATAAAACATTAAGCCTGACGGTTTTTTATCAGCCGATCTGGTTCAGCGGACTCTTTTTGCTGGGCCTGTTAACCGGTGTTATGTCAGGAATTTATCCGGCTTTTTACATATCTTCTTTTCAACCGCTGAAGGTGCTTAAGGGCCAGTTTAGCGGAGGCGCGCGTGGGGGACAGGCCCGGAAAATTCTGGTCACCATACAGTTTGCCATATCTGTGGCGTTGATTGTCAGCACGCTGGTGGCCTTCGACCAGCTTCATTTTCTCAGAAATGCCGACCTGGGATTCAACAAAGAGGCCATCCTGCTTATTCCGGTAAACCGCACACCCATTGTGAAGAAATATGAAGATTTCCGCAGTGAGTTGCTCACCAACCCCAATGTATTATCGGTAACCGCCATGGATGACATTTTCGGTGTGGCACACAATACCCACGAGTTCAGGCCCGAAGGTTTCCCCGAGGACAAATGGCAGTTTTACCCGGCCCTGGTTGTTCAATTCGATTTTCTAAAGACGTTCCAGATTCCGCTGGTGGCCGGGCGCGACTACAGCCGCGAAAACAAAACCGATGCCATGAATGCCATGCTGATCAACGAGTCGATGGTAAAACACCTTGGATGGAAATCGAACGAAGAAGCCCTGGGCAAGAAGTTTCGCTCCCTCGCCGGTGAAGAGCGGGTTGTGGGGGTGTTTAAGGATTTTCATGCCACCTCGCTCCATAGCCCCGCATCTCCCTTTGTGCTAAACATCAAGGAAGATGACCGGGTGAACAACTTCTTCCTGCGTTATGTGGCTGTGCGCCTTGTCCCTGGCTCCTATGCCGAAAGCCTGCAGTTTATCGAAGAGAAATGGCATGCTTTCGCGCCACAACGACCGTTTGAATTCAGTTTTCTGAAAGATGAGCTGAACAAACAGTACCGCGAAGAAGTAAGGCTCAGCAGTTTTTCGCTCGCGCTTACGCTGCTCATCATCCTTGTTGCCGGTATGGGCCTCTTTGGGCTCACAGCCTATATGGTTGCGCAGCGCAGCCACGAAATGGGCATCAGGCTCACCTTCGGAGCCAGCTTCATTGACTTGCTCAGGCTTTTCTCAAAGGAATATGTGCTGCTTGTGTTCATGGCCAACCTCATTTCCTGGCCAGTGGCATGGCTGCTGCTCGACCGCTGGCTGAACAATTTTGCCTACCACACCCAACTCAGCCTGTTTTATTTTGTTGTTGCCGGCATCATCGCCCTGGCGCTCACAATCATGGTCATATGGTGGCAGACGCTCACCGCTGTCAGGGCAAATCCCATCAGGTCGCTGAGGTCGGAATAGGATTGATTTAGGGTAAAACGGCTCAGTGTGCGATCCAGATCACCGAATTGCCGGTGCCGTATTCGTTGTCTTCCCAGAGCGGGTTGGCATCATCGAGCATCCAGACACCATCAACAACGAATTTGTAGGCATATCGCCCAGGGCGCAGGTAAAGTTCACAAACCCAATCATCCTGCTGCCGGGTCATCAGGAAACTGTCTTTCTGCCAGTTGTTGAAGCTCCCTGAAACAATCACTTTTTTCGCCTGTGCGTGACCTATCAGTCTGAATATATGGTTGGGCTTCACGGTGATGAGTGAGTTTTCGAAGCCGTTAACCACGACGGTCCGCGTGTTCTGGGGATCGGTGATCCATTGTCCGTCGACAACAAATTTATAGCCATAATTGCCGGGAGCCAGCACGTATGACAGGGACCATCCACGGGCATCGCGGTTCATCAGCAACTCGCCTCCGTTCCACCCGTTGAAATCACCGGCAAGGTACACTTCCCGGGCGTTATCGTGTCCGTTTAACCTGAAGACCATGCTTTCGCCTATGCCCACAAACGAGTTCCTGTTGCCCCGTCCGTCATTTCTGACAACCTTGTTGTCAGGGTCGGTGATCCACTCCCCGTCGACAATGAATTTGTAGGCATGTGTGCCTTCCCTGAGGTAAATGGGCAATATCCAGCCATCGACCGTGCTGATCATAGGTAGCTCATCTGTTCGCCAATCGTTGAAGCTTCCTGAAACCATCACTTTCCTGGCGCTGGTGTAGCCTTTCAGCCTGAAGCTGAAATTAGGACAGTACACCACTGAGTTGTAGCCGCGGTGACCATCTTTTTCGCGCTGTTTGTTGTTTTCGTCGGTTAGCCATTTTCCATCGACGATAAATTTATACTGGTATTTACCCGGAAGCAGGTCGAGGCAGAGTTTCCATCCCGAGTCGCAGGCTTGCATGGGGGTTTGAAGTGTGCTCCACTGGTTAAAGGTTCCTGACAGGTACACCTTTTTCGCCTCCCGGTTTCCGGGAAGGAAGAAGCAGGCCTTGCCATCCTTGCACTTGAACACACCCGGACGCGACAATTTGGTTATCCCGTAATTTGCCGCTTCGGGCATAGCCAGCGCGTTTTTCTGCGAAACATTGTCATCGAGCAATATCATCTCCGGCTGAAAATCATGAGTCGGGCCATCACTGCCAAGCATTTTCGAAAGCTCGATGATGTTGTTCTGCAGTACCTTTGGTGTCCACACGGTGCAGTCGGCCACAATGGTCAACTTCCTGCTGAAAACCGCATCCATCAGGAGGGAGTCGAGGTCGTAAAGGTTTGCGAATCGCTTCTTCTCATCATCGTTCCATTTCAGGTTCACTGACAGTATCAGCTTGCCATGCTCAAAACGGGCAGCCCATTCAGGCACAGCCTGCGCCATCAGCCTGCCTGACAAGAGCAGCATGATTGCCAACACCACATATGTCAGTCTGTGCTTCATTCTTTACCTCCGGCAAAATTAATCGCTAATTTCCTTTTTTGTGTATTGATAAAAACGATTCCTTTTTCAAAAAAATCACAGCCCAGCATGCCATCAATATACACCCCATAGGCCTTTTTCATATGCGACAGGTTGGTTACCAGCACATTCATTCCGGGAAAAGGATGCTTGTCCACACTAAAATCATTCATCACACAATACAGTGCTTCGGTGCTCTGCGAACCGGTTCCCCGGAGCTTTGTACGGCGCAATACGGTGAGTGTGTTCATCATTTTATCCGGAAGATCGTTGCTCAGCACATTTGTTTCGGCGCCTGTGTCGAGACAGAAGGTACAACGCTTGCCGGCAATATGGCCTTCCATGAACAACAGGTCTCCGTTGACAACAATGGGCACTTCAAGGTCGAATTGCTTTGGCCTCCCGGTTTGGCCGAGCCAGTTTCCGTTGAAGTCGAGTTTGTGCAACTCCAGTTGATTCAGCTGTAGGTCGATGACCACTTCATATCCGGCAAGCATGCTCAAACCAAACAAGCCCAGAATCTTCAAATTGCGCGCCTGCTCAATGTGCCCCAGATCGGTTACATCGGCAGTAAGATCCTCATACACAAGATCTGACAGCTGCAGCTTGTTGCCTTCTTTCTGCGAAACCACGCCAATGGATCCGGTGATGCCGCCCGAAACCTGGTTATGCTGCTGCTGCTTTTCCCTGAAATAAATGCTGTTCAGCACCAGCCGCGAAGAGCCTGTGTCGAGGATGATGTTTCCGGTAACGCCATTCACCACCGACTCGACAATGATGAGGTTTCCGGCTCTTTTTAAGGGAATGGTCAGAAAAACCGTTTCCTCCGAAACTGCCGGCTGATCCGGGGCAGGCCATAGGCTCGATGCCTGAAGATCGGACTGTAATGGTACAACATCGCCCGGTCCGGCAAAATAGATTCTTTTTACTGGTATACTACTGATAAACAGCAATAAAATGAATTTAATTGCAAACTGTATCAATGATATCGGCTTGTTTAATACAAAGGTAATTTTTTCAGGCATCGTCACATGCGAAACGGTGATTTTTGTCTTTCCGGCATTCCATGCGTAAATATTACCTTTGTACGCTCAGGTTGCCAATGCACTTTTTGATTACCGGCCTCTCTGGGATATTCTCAACTGACGCATGAAACATTCAGGATGAAGCAAGCATATGAAAAAAAACTGGAAACGTAATACAGGGATCGGCCTTTTTGTATTGGTGATTATACTACTGATTGCCAACAGGCTTGGATATTTCAGCAAGGCTGATACGCCTTCGGTGCTGGTAAACGGACTCAGCAACAACATCCTTCCGGTGAAGGCCACCATTGTGAAAGCCCGGCCCCTCACCGACAAGCTTGTGGCTGCCGGATCGGTGAAGGCCGATGAGCAGGTCGACATCAGTGCTGAAGCCTCCGGAAAAATCACTCAGATACATTTCCGTGAAGGCACCCTGGTGAAAAAGGGAGATTTGCTTGTTACCATCAACAATGCGGACCTGCTCGCACAACTCGAGCGCAACAAATCGCTGCTCGCCCTGGCCGAACAGCGCGAAGCCCGTCAGCGCAGCCTGCTCGATAAGCAGGGCATCAGCCAGCAGGCTTACGACCAGGCTTTCACCGAGTTAAGTACGGTGAAATCAGAAAAGGCCATTTTACAGGCACAACTCGACAAGACCCTGGTGAGGGCGCCTTTCGATGGTTTGCTAGGACTACGACAGGTGAGCGAAGGTGCCTACGCCACACCGGGAATGAAAATTGTCAGGCTGGCCAAAATCGAACCGGTGAAAATCGACTTTAGCCTGCCCGAACGCTATGCCGGCTACCTCAGCAAAGGCAGTCAGGTCAGGTTTTCGGTGGAGAACAGCCCCGAAGAATTTGTGGCTGAAATTTATGCCGTTGAAGCTGTCGTTGACCAGCAAACACGCTCACTGCCGGTGAGGGCATTGTATGCCAACAGTGCTGGCAAGGTGCTGCCGGGTTCGTTTGCCCGGGTCGAAATTGTCCTCACCAGCACCGACAACGCCTTGCAAATTCCCACGGAAGCCCTCATCCCCGAAATGGGTGGCAGCAAGGTGTTTGTGTATCGCAACGGCTTTGCCCAGCCGCTCAAGGTCAGCGCCGGGCTGCGTACCAACGCCAGCATACAGATCACCGAAGGACTTATGGAAGGCGACACAGTGATCACCACCGGGATATTGCAGATGAAGCCCGGACTCCCCGTTACCATCTCTTCAATCAACTAGCCCATGAGCCTTTCGTCATTAAGCATAAAACGGCCCGTGCTGGCCACGGTGATGTCGATCCTGATCATCCTTTTTGGCGTGATCGGACTCGTCTCACTGGGCGTGCGCGAGTATCCCAGCGTTGACCCACCCATCATCACCGTGAGCACCAACTATGTTGGTGCCAACGCCGATGTCATCGAATCGCAGATTACTGAGCCCCTCGAGGAATCCATCAATGGCATTGCCGGCATCCGCACCCTGACATCGGTAAGCCGCGACGGACGCAGTACCATCACCGTTGAGTTTGACCTCGAGGTGAACCTCGAAACAGCAGCCAACGACGTGCGCGACAGGGTCTCACGCTCACTATCGAACCTGCCTCCCGACGCCGATCCGCCCATTGTGGCCAAGGCCGATGCCGACGCAAACCCGATTATCTTTCTGAATATCCGAAGCGAACAGCGCTCCCTGCTCGAGCTGACAGAGATTGCCGAACGCACCTTCAAGGAAAGCCTGCAAACGATACCCGGGGTGAGTTCCATCGCTGTTTGGGGGGCAAAGGAATACTCCATGCGCCTGTGGATGGACCCGTCGAAGCTCGCTGCTTTCAAGCTGAGTCCGCTCGATGTGCGTAATGCACTGAACCGCGAAAACCTCGAGCTGCCCTCAGGTCGTATCGAAGGCAGCACCATCGAACTTACGGTGCGCACCCTCAGCCGCCTCACCACACCCAACGATTTCAACAACCTCATCATCACCGAAAGCGAATCGGCCGTGGTGCGCTTCAAAGACATCGGATTTGCCGAACTCGCTCCGCTCAACGAGCGCACCATCCTGCGGCGCGATGGCGTGCCCATGGTCGGCAATGCCATTATCCCCCTCCCGGGATCAAACCACATCGAAATTGCCGACGCCTTCTACAAAAGACTCGAAAAGATAAAGAAAGACCTGCCTGCCGACATTGAGCTGGGCATTGGTTTCGACAATACCGAATACATCCGCAATTCGATTACCGAGGTGGAACAAACCATCTACCTAGCCTTTGTGCTGGTGGTGCTGGTAATCTTTTTCTTCCTCCGCGACTGGCGCACAACCATCATCCCCGTGGTGGTCATCCCGATATCGCTCATTGGCTCATTTTTCATCATGTATATGGCCAACTACTCCATCAATGTGCTTACCATGCTTGGCCTGGTGCTCGCCATTGGCCTTGTGGTCGATGATGCCATCGTGGTCATCGAAAACATTTACACCAAGATCGAAAACGGCCTTCCACCACTGGAAGCCGGGATTAAGGGTTCAGCCGAGATTTTCTTTGCTGTAATTGCCACAACGGTGGCGCTGGCCACGGTTTTCCTGCCGGTTATCTTTCTTCAGGGATTAACAGGAAGGCTGTTTCGCGAGTTCGGTGTGGTGCTTGCAGGCTCCGTCATCATTTCGAGTTTTGTGGCCCTCACCCTCACTCCCATGCTGTCGACACGCATCCTGAAGAAACGTGAGCGTCACAACTGGTTCTACAACGCAACCGAACCCTTCTTCGCCTGGTTAAACAGCTGGTATGCCGAAAGCCTTTCGGCCTTTCTGCGGCACCGCTGGCTGGCCTTTGTAGTCATCGGTGTTTCGGCCCTCATCATCATTGGCATTGGCAGGTACCTGCCCTCAGAACTCGCTCCGCTCGAAGACCGTTCGGGCATGATGGCCTTTGGGACAGCACCCGAAGGCAGCACCTTCGAGTTTATGGAAGCTTATGTGAAAGAGATGATTGAGCTGATCAGGAAAGAGGTGCCTGAAACATCGGCCCTCATCAGCATCACCTCGCCGGGATTTGGCGCCGGAAGCAGCGTGAACACCGCCTTTTCGCGCATCCGCCTCGTTGATCCCGCCAAGCGCAAACGCAGTCAGCAGGATATCGCTGATGACCTTGGACGCGAGATGCAAAAACTGTCCGCCGTGCGGAGTTTTGTGACACAGGAACAGTCCATTGGCACCCAGCGCGGAGGCATGCCGGTGCAATACGTGATTCAGGCGGCCAACCTCGACAAGTTGAAAGCAGTGCTGCCGGCATTCATGGCGGAGGTTTACAACAGCCCTGTTTTTCAGTTCGCCGACCTTAACCTGAAATTCAACAAGCCTGAGCTGCAGATCAGCATCAACCGCGAGAAAGCCCGAAGCATGGGCGTTTCGGCCATGGATATTGCTCAAACGCTGCAACTGGCTTTCAGCGGACAGCGTTTTGGCTATTTCATCATGGATGGCAAACAGTATCAGGTAATTGGCCAACTTGAGCGGCCCTTCCGCAGCGAACCTGTCGACCTGAAAACAATCCATGTGAAAAACAACAAGGGCGAAATGGTGATGCTCGACAACCTGATCACCCTCAAAGAACAGGTGAATCCTCCACAGCTGTTCCGCAACAACCGCTATGTGTCGGCCACCGTGTCGGCCAATCCCGTTAAAGGCAAAACCATCGGCGATGGCATTGCCGAGATGAACCTCATCGCAGGCCGTGTACTCAACGACACCTACAGCACGTCGCTCGCCGGCTCATCAAAAGACTTTGAAGAAAGCAGCTCGAGCCTGTTTTTCGCCTTTCTGCTGGCCCTGGCCCTGATTTACCTTGTGCTTGCCGCCCAGTTCGAGAGCTTCCGCGACCCATTGATCATCATGTTTACCGTGCCACTGGCCCTGGCCGGGGCGGTGCTCACGCTGTGGTATTTCCAGAAAACACTGAATATCTTCAGCCAGATCGGCATCATCATGCTCATCGGACTTGTGACCAAAAACGGTATCCTCATCGTTGAGTTTGCCAACCAGCGCAAATCGGGCGGTCTGCCAAAAAGCAGGGCTATACGCGAGGCCGCTGTTTCACGCTTCAGGCCGATCCTGATGACCAGCCTGACGACCATACTGGGAGCAGTGCCCATCGCACTCGCCCTGGGTGCCGGATCGGAAAGCCGTGTGTCGATGGGAACGGCCGTTATCGGCGGACTTACCTTCGCCACCCTGCTCACCCTTTATGTGATTCCGGCCATGTACGACTATATCTCTGAAAAAGACAAACAGGTTTCCAATGTGGAAGAAATGACCGATATAGCAGAAACCAGCAAACGGAAGGAGGAAAGCCTATGAAATCCCTGATCAACACAGCTGTGCTCGTGCTCTTTCTGTGCCTTCTGAAGAATGCCTCCTCACAGGAATTACTCAGCCCTGAAGCAGCCATCACCATTGGCCTTGCAAACAATTTCGACATCCGCCTGGTGCGCCAGGATGCAGCCATTGCCAGCAACAACTTTAGCCCGGGCAATGCCGGCTTCCTGCCCGAACTGAATCTTACGGCCACACAGAATTACAGCCTGACCGATTCGAAGCAGGAGTTCCTCTCGGGACAGGTGAACGACCGCAAAGGGGCAGCTGCCGATGCCCTCAATGCCGGACTGCAACTCAACTGGACCATCTTCGATGGCATGCGGATGTTTGTCAACTACAACAGGCTGAGGGAACTGGAACAAAAATCGGAACTGATGGTGCTGCTGACAGTGGAATCGTCGGTACAGCAAATCCTGTCGACCTATTACAGCCTGATCAGCCTGAACCAGAAAATCGTGGTGGTGGAGAAATCCATTGCCATCGATAACGAACGGCTGAAGCTGCAGACCGATATGCTCGACATCGGATCGGGATCGCGCCTCGAGATGCTGCAGGCCCGTGTCGACCTGAACGCCGACTCAGCCATACTGCTGAACCTGCAGAACCAGCTTTCGCAGGCACAGACAACCCTCAACCAGTTGCTTGCAAGGCCCGCCGATACCCGTTTTCTGGTACAGGATACTTTTGCCCTGAGAAACGACCTGCTGCCCGATCAGCTCACACAGAAAATGCTGGCACAGAACACTTCGCTCGTGCTGAGCAGACGCGACGAACACCTGGCCGCACTGGTCCTGCGCGAGATCAAGGGCCGTCAGGCGCCAAGCCTGGGCCTGAATGTGGGCTATAACTTCGTGAACCAGCATTCGGAATCGGGATTCCTGGCAGCAAACCGCTCCCTTGGGCTCACCTACGGAATTCAGGCCAGCATGAACCTTTTTGATGGGTTTAACAACCTCCGCGAACGCCGCAATGCCGCCATCATGATCGAATCAGGCAGGATCAGGACCGAATCACTGGAAAACGAATTGATGGGCGAACTACAGAAAAATTACGACAGCTATCAAAACAAGCTCAGGCTGCTGGCCATGGAAACACAAAACGTGCGTTCTTCGGCCGAAAACCTGTCCATCTCAGGCGAACGCTTCCGCCTTGGCGACCTTTCGGGGATTGAGTTCCGTGAAGCACAGCTGAACCATATGGCAGCACAGGGCCGTCTGCTTCAGGTGTTGTACGAAGCCAAACTCCTTGAAATAAACTTATTGCAACTGAGTGGTGAGCTGGTGCTGAACTAGCTTACTTTTCGAGGACCACAAAGGCGTTGGCCATTTCTTTCACATGCGACACCGACAGGTGGATGTGTGTCACCTGCATCTTCTCGAGGTATTCCTTCACCTTGCCATGGACCGTGATGACGGGTTTCCCCAGCTCATCGTTGATTACCTCAATCTCATGAAATGCCATGCCGAAGCGGTATCCGGTGCCAAGGGCCTTGAAAAAGGCTTCCTTGGCAGCAAAACGTGCGGCGTAATGCTGGTATTTCGACGACTTCGACTCGGCATAGGATTGTTCGGTCAGGGTAAACAGTTTTTCGCGCAAGCCATTGCTGTTGCTCAGGTGTTTCTCCATGCGGGCCACCTCAATGATGTCGGTACCAATGCCAAAAATCATAGGTCGGATTTTTGTCCAAAAATAAGCGAAAAAGCCGGAAAGCCTTCTTTTAGCCCTTCAAAAAGCTGAGATTCGATGAAAATCCCTTTTCCAAAGTTCGAAACTTTGGAAAAGGGATTTAAGGCATTTGACGTTGTGAATTGCTTTTGAATTGTATCTTTGAAATACTGAGCACAACAATGCTATAATTGCAACATGATCGAGATCAGTTGTGAATTGCTTTTGAATTGTATCTTTGAAATACTGAGCACAACCCACCAGCACACGGCCGTACCACGACCGGTGTTGTGAATTGCTTTTGAATTGTATCTTTGAAATACTGAGCACAACTGTTTTGACCTTTTTTCTTGCCATAAATGTGT
>JAHIUX010000064.1 GCA_018816765.1 Bacteroidota bacterium | reverse complement strand
ATATTTGGACACAACGAACACAAAGAAGACACAACGAACACAACGAGGGTAATTGAAGGTTATCTGGGTTATTTCTTTGAGCACTTTGTGCAAGCTTCGTGATCTTTGTGACCCTGAAAATATTTGGACACAACGGACACTAAGAAGGCACAACGAACACAACGAGATCAATCGTGTGATGTTTTGTCAATGCGTTGTATGGTGATTACCAGATGGTGTCAACGAGCACTTATTGCCCCCTTAATCTTCATAAACAGGAGTAAAAGTTTCACCTTAATAATTACATGATTAACCTGCGAATACCATCTTTTAACTGTTTAACATTGAAATTCAGAATCAGGGCGAGTCTCAGATTACTGAATTTTAAATATGTCAATGCCTGTGCAATATGAATATCTGCAATGGCCTCCACACATTTCAATTCGATAATTACCTTATTCTCCACAATGATATCAGCCCTATACCCATGTTCAAGCAACAGTTCCTTATAAATTACGGGAAGCGGTTTCTGTCTTTCAACAAGCAGTCCGGCATGTGTAAGTTCATAGGATAAGCATTCTTCATATGCGGATTCAAGCAATCCCGGACCAAGGACTTTATGAACCTCGAACGCTTTATCAAGGATGATCTTTGAAATAGAATTTTGTTCTTCCATATTGTTTCAATGCTACGAATCCATAAAATTAGCATTATTTACAAAAATCATGATTTCGAAACAGGGCAAACCAAATCCACGATTTTCCTTAACCATATGGTGGCATTACAACGATCAATATGGTGCCAACGAACCAATTCTACTCCCTGGCCTCTTTGCTGCTCCGGATAAGTAGATTTAGTCATCAGCTTCGTTTTTTGGTTGCCTTCATAGCCCTTCATCAAAATGATTACCAGAATTTAACGCCTGCAAGGCCAATTTTTTTTAGCTTTGCACCCAATTTTTAATTACAGGGGCTTGCCCCTTTGCAGCGTATGAAGCCAAAGTACACCGAATACAAACAACTTAACCTCACCAGGATTGGAGACGATATGCGGGCTTTCTGGGAGGAGAAGGATATTTTCAAAAAGAGCCTTGACACCCGCCGCGATGGCGCGCATTACGTGTTTTACGAAGGTCCCCCTTCGGCCAATGGTGTGCCCGGCATCCACCATGTGATGGCACGTGCCATCAAGGATATTTTCTGTCGCTACCAGACCCTGAAAGGCAAATATGTGCAGCGCAAAGCCGGCTGGGACACCCATGGACTGCCCGTTGAAATCAGCGTGGAGAAAACCCTGGGCATCACCAAGGAAGATATCGGACGCAAGATCAGCGTGGAAGAATACAACCAGGCCTGCCGCAAGGAGGTCATGAAATACAAGGACCTTTGGGACGAACTTACCCGTAAGATGGGCTACTGGGTCGACCTGGATCATCCCTATATCACCTTCGACAACAAATACATTGAGTCGGTGTGGAACCTGCTGGCAAAGCTCTACGACAAAGGCCTGCTCTACAAGGGCTATACCATTCAGCCCTATTCACCCGCCGCCGGCACCGGCCTCAGCACCCACGAGCTGAACCAGCCCGGCTGTTACAAAGACGTGAAAGACACTTCGGCCACGGCCCAGTTTGAGCTCATCCGCGATGAGAGGACCGGCTTCCTGAATGCCGATCCCGGCCTGCCATTGTATATCCTGGCCTGGACAACAACGCCCTGGACACTGCCATCGAACACCGCGCTGGCGGTGGGATCGGGCATCGAATATGTGCTTGTGAGCACCTTCAACCCTTACACCGGCATTCCCATGCAGGCCATTTTGGCGAAAGACCTGGTGGCGGCCTATTTTGATCCGAAGATGGAAGATGCCGGTTTCGGCGAATACAAGGCCGGCGACAAGAAAATCCCTTACCGCATCGTGAACAGCTTCAAAGGCCGCGACCTTGCAGGGATGGAATATAAGCAGCTGATTCCCTGGGTGCGCCCGATGGGCGACGCCTTCAGGGTGATCGAAGGCGATTTTGTGACAACAAGCGATGGAACAGGCATCGTGCACATTGCCCCGACCTTTGGTGCCGACGACGACCGCGTTGCCAAACAAACGGGCATCGTTCCCCTCCTGCTCATCGATGCCGAAGGCAGCCGCCGGCCAATGGTCGACCTGCGTGGACGCTTCTATCCCATCGAAGCCCTTGATGCTGATTTCGTGACAAGCAGCGTTGACTCGGCAACCTATGCTGAGTTCGCCGGACGCTTTGTGAAAAACGATTACGACGAAAGCCTGGCTGCCGACGCCCCTACGCTGGATGTCGACATCTCGGTGATGCTGAAAAAAGAAAACAAGGCTTTCCGCATCGAGAAATACGTGCACAACTACCCGCACTGCTGGCGCACCGACAAGCCGGTGTTGTATTATCCGATGGACAGCTGGTTCATCAGGACAACGGCTTTCAAGGAAAGGATGCTCGAGTTGAACAGGACCATCAACTGGAAGCCCCGTGCCACCGGCGAAGGCCGTTTCGGCAACTGGCTCGAGAACCTTGTCGACTGGAACCTTTCGCGCTCACGTTTCTGGGGCGTTCCGCTGCCCATCTGGACCAGCGAGGACAAGGGCGAACAGCGGTGTTTCGGCTCGGTGGCACAGCTCAGCAAGGCCATCGATGAAGCCGTGGCCGCCGGACTGATGGATAACAACCCGTATGCAGCTTATCGCGAAGGGGACAACAGCACAGAAAACTACCTCAGCTTCGACCTTCACCGGCCCTATGCCGACAGAATCGTATTGCTTTCGCCTTCGGGCAAGCCGATGTACCGTGAGCCGGACCTTATCGATGTGTGGTTCGACTCAGGCGCCATGCCCTATGCACAGATGCACTATCCCTTCGAAAACGAAGAAGCCTTCAGGGGCAATTTCCCGGCCGACTTCATCGCTGAGGGCGTCGACCAGACACGTGGCTGGTTCTTCACCCTGCACGCCATTGCCGTCATGCTCTTCGACTCGGTAGCCTTTAAAACGGTGGTCTCGAACGGTCTGGTGTTAGACAAGAACGGAAATAAGATGTCGAAAAGGCTGGGCAATGCCGTCGATCCTTTCGAAACCATCGAAAAGCACGGTCCCGATGCCACCCGCTGGTATATGATCACCAACGCCCAGCCATGGGACAACCTGAAATTTGACCTTAACGGACTTGATGAGGTGCGCCGCAAATTTTTCGGCACCTTATATAACAGCTATGCATTTTTTGCCCTCTATGCCAATATCGATGGATTCAGTTATGCCGAAGCCGATGTGCCGGTGGAGGAACGTCCGGAGATAGACCGCTGGATCTTGTCGGAACTGAATTCACTGATACTGCTTGTCGATGACGCTTACGGCACCTATGAACCCACACGTGCCGGCAGGGCGATACAGGATTTCGTCGACCAGCACCTGAGCAACTGGTATGTGCGCCTGTCGCGCCGCCGGTTCTGGAAAGGGCAGTACAGCACCGATAAAATATCGGCGTATCAGACCCTTTACACCTGCCTTGAGACCATCGCCAGGCTCGCATCGCCCATCGCACCATTTTTCAGCGAACAGCTCTTCCTCGACCTGAACAGGGTGAGCAAGCGTGAGCACTGCGAGTCGGTGCACCTCACACAGTTTCCTGTGGCACAGACAAAGCTGATCGACAAGGCACTGGAGGAACGCATGGAGCTGGCGCAGCTGTTTTCGTCGATGGTGCTGTCGTTGCGCAAAAAGACAAACATCCGCGTGCGGCAACCACTGAACAAGATCATGATTCCGGTGAGCGGTGAACATATGATGGCGCAGCTGCGTGGCATCGAGCACCTCATCCTTTCGGAAGTCAATGTGAAGTCGGCCGAATACATCACCGACGAAGCCGGCATACTGGTGAAGAAGATCAGGCCGAACTTTAAAACCCTCGGTCCGCGCTATGGCCGGCTGATGAAACAGATCGCCAGTCTGTTTGCCGGTTTCAGCCAGAGCGACATCCGCAATTTCGAACGCGAGGGCGCTTTAAGCCTGACGATAGAAGGTGAGCCGGTGGAGCTCGCACTTGCTGATGCTGAGATCACCACAGAAGATATTCCGGGGTGGACGGTAGCCACACAGGACAAGCTCACTGTGGCCCTCGACATGACCATCAGCCCTGAGCTCAGGGAGGAAGGCCTTGCCCGTGAGCTCGTGAACAGGGTACAGAATATGCGCAAAGACAGCGGACTGGAAGTCACCGACAGGATCAGGCTCGAGGTGAAGGCCGTGGATGAGCTTACCGAAGCCTTGCATCATTTTGAGCAATATGTGTGTGACGAGACCCTGGCCGAACTGCTATTGGTCGACGATTTTAATGATGCAGATGTGGCTGATTATGAGCTGACAGAAACAATTAGTGCCAAAATAAGGGTAAGTAAACTGTAAGCGGCACAGGAATTTTTTGCAATAAGCCCGACATATTGGGAAATTGTATTATATTTATTGCGGATTCCATCGGAATCCGGAATGGTCATTTTAAATACCACAGATATGAAAGAGGAAGAAAAACCGCAGGATGCCGAGGTAAAGAAGACCAGGTATTCGGACGAGGAGCTGGCAGAGTTCAGGGCCATCATCATGTCGAAACTCGAAAAAGCGCGCGCTGACCTGAAGATACTGTCAGAAGCATTGTCCAACGTCGACGAGCATGGCACCGACGACACTTCGCCCACCTTCAAGGTGCTCGAAGAAGGCTACCAGGTGCTTTCGAAAGAAGAAAACGGACGTCTGGCTGCCCGTCAGCAGAAGTTCATCAACAACCTCGAAAATGCGCTGATCAGGATCGAGAATAAAAGCTATGGAGTTTGCCGGGTCACCGGAAAGCTCATTGGCAAGGAAAGGCTGAGGATTGTTCCGCATGCCACCCTGAGCATGGAAGCCAAATTACTGCAAAACAACAAACAATAATTGCTTGTTTTGCTGCAACAATATGATATCATGCTTGATGCCTGGTTGCGATAAGTGGATGGCAAACACCTGTGTATTGCCATTCGCCTGCTGCTGCTGAGCCATAAACAACCACCCATCACCAATAACTACTAAACCTGCACCAGCCGTGAAACGCGCACTCATCATCGTCTTTTTTGTATTGTTGATCGACCAGGCCCTGAAGATCTGGATTAAGTTGCACATGACCATCGGGCAGGAAATTGCGATGGCCGGCAATTGGTTTATCATTCATTTCACCGAAAATAACGGCATGGCCTTCGGTTTCGAGTTTGCCGGCGAATGGGGTAAGATGGCACTGAGTATATTCAGGATTCTGGCGGTGTTGGCCCTGGGGATCTATCTTTTCGTGATCACCCGCAAGAATGTGAAATTCGGACCTGTGTTCGGCCTGGCCATGATCCTTGCCGGTGCGCTGGGCAACATCATCGACAGTGCGGTCTACGGGATGATCTTCAGCGGAAGCAGCTACCACAGCCTGGCAACCCTCTTTCCGGAGGGAGGAGGCTATGCCTCATTTTTACACGGAAAGGTTGTCGACATGCTGTATTTTCCGCTACTGACCATCAGCCAGGCCAACGCCCCCACATGGATTCCGGGATTTATCTTCGGCAGCGATGGTTACTTTGTGTTTTTCAGGCCGGTATTCAATGTAGCCGATGCCGCCATCACCACAGGGGTACTGTGGCTGTTGCTCTTTCAGCGTAGTTTCCTGAAGAAGCTCTGAGGCTATAGCTGCCTGATGCAATATGAAAGGAAACCTGGTTTGGCGGCTTGCCGGCAGTTAACAGATCGTCATGACAATCTGTAATTTACCAAAAAAACTCCCTGATTCAGGTCAAAGGAATCAGACTAAATCATATATTTGCACCCAAATTCATTTACTAAAACCAACTTGCTCATCAAATGAATAAGACCATCACAGGACATATTGCACAGATCATCGGCCCGGTAATCGATATCGTATTTGATCAGGAAACAGACCTGCCCAACTTGCTTGATGCGCTGGAAATCACCAGGGAAAACGGCGAGAAGCTCATTCTGGAAGCACAGCAGGCCATTGGCGAAAACACCATCCGTGCCATAGCCATGGATTCGACCGACGGTCTGAGACGCGGCATGCCGGTGGTTTGTCTGGGAAAACCCATTTCGATGCCCACAGGCGACAAGGTAAAAGGCCGTTTGTTTAATGTAATCGGCGAGGCCATCGACGGACTGAAGACCGTTGAAGCCACCGGATCGTACAGCATCCACCGTGATCCGCCCTTATTCGAAAACCTCACCACGCAAAAAGAAGTGTTGTATACCGGCATCAAGGTCATCGACCTCATTGAGCCCTATGCAAAGGGAGGAAAGATTGGCTTGTTTGGTGGCGCCGGTGTTGGCAAGACCGTGATCATCATGGAACTGATCAACAACATCGCCAAGTCGTATGCGGGTATGTCGGTGTTTGCAGGCGTTGGAGAGCGCACCAGGGAAGGAAACGACCTCTTGCGCGAAATGATCGAATCAGGTGTTATCCGTTATGGCAAGGACTTTGTCGAAAGCCTCGAAAAAGGCGGCTGGGACCTTTCGAAAGTCGATTATGAATCGCTTGAGCAGAGCCAGGCCACACTGGTGTTCGGACAGATGAACGAGCCTCCCGGGGCACGTGCACGCGTTGCCCTGAGTGGTTTGACGATGGCCGAATATTTCCGTGATGGCGACGAACAGAGCGGCGGACGCGACATCCTGTTCTTTATCGACAATATTTTCCGTTTCACCCAGGCCGGTTCCGAAGTGTCGGCACTTCTTGGCCGTATGCCTTCAGCCGTAGGATATCAGCCCACGCTGGCCACCGAGATGGGGATTATGCAGGAACGCATTACCTCAACAAAACGCGGTTCGATCACCTCCGTGCAGGCGGTGTATGTGCCTGCCGATGACCTTACCGACCCGGCTCCCGCAACAACCTTTGCCCACCTCGATGCCACCACGGTATTGAACAGGAAGATTTCGGAGCTTGGGATTTACCCGGCTGTTGACCCCCTCGACTCCACATCGCGCATCCTTTCGCCCGATGTTGTTGGCGAAGCACACTATAAGACCGCTCAGCGCGTAAAGAATATCCTGCAGCGCTACAAAGAATTGCAGGACATCATCGCCATCCTTGGGATGGATGAGCTTTCGGAAGAAGACAAGCTGATCGTGAACCGTGCCCGCAGGGTACAGCGATTCCTGTCGCAACCTTTCCATGTGGCTGAGCAGTTCACCGGCATTCCCGGAACCATCGTTTCCATCGAAGATACCATCAAGGGATTCAATATGATCATGGATGGCGAGGTGGATGAATATCCCGAAGCCGCTTTCAACCTCGTTGGCACCATTGAAGAAGCCATCGAAAAAGGAAAGAAAATGCTCGCAGAGTCAAAGGCCTAACAACGAAAACCGGCAACGATGAACCTTGAGATCATAACCCCCGACAAAGCCATATATAGCGGAGAAGTTGTGTTGGTGCAACTCCCCGGACTGGATGGTTTATTTGAAATACTGAATAACCACGCACCCATGATTGCCGCGTTGGGAAAAGGCAAGGTAAAGGTGCACGACAGCGAGAAAAACGAGCTGTTTTTCGACATCAATGGCGGTGTGCTGGAGGTGCTCAAAAACAAGGTTTTGGTATTGGCCGAGTAAAAGCCACAAAGAGTACAGTGAATAACGGTTTGTCGGTGATAAGCCGTTTTTTTTTGGCTGTGCAGCGGTGTTGCCGTGATGCTGTTTTGCTGTGTAGCTGTGTTGCGGTAAGGGGCCCGTTTCCAGGAAATTCAAAATTCCGAATTCAATCCCGTCTCGTCCTCAGACGAGACGTTCCTCCTCTCGTGACCAAAGGGATTCAACTTCCGCTCGAAGTACCTTCTCGCGGATATTCAAGGATTCAACGCTGCTACCGCGACTCCTGTAGCGTGTTGCTTGTAATTCCCTTTGAATCCCTGAACCGACCGAAGGGAGCTCAGCGTAGCTAATCTTCGAATCCTGCCGGACGGGGCGGGGTTGAATGATCAAATCCATCGCTGCCGCGTGGACTTCTCTCATCGCTGCCGCGCGGACTTCTCTCAACGCTGCCGCATGGACTTCTCTCATTGCTGCAGCGTCATTTGCAATGCTCCCTGAGGGCATCGTTGGCCACTGTCACCCCCATGGAAGCGGCTTTTTGCCAGTCTTTGCAGGCCAGATCGGTTTCGCCCTTGTAGAAATAAGCCAGTCCGCGGTTCATGTATGAGTTGCCATGGCTTGGGTTGATCGTCAGGGCAGCTGTGAAATCGTGTATGGCCTCATCGTATTTTTCGAGGCGGCCATAAGAGGTGCCGCGATTATACCAGGCCATATAGAGCTGATCATTAATTTCGATTGCCTTGGTATAAGAAACGATTGACTCCCCGATGCGTCCCTGGGCATAATGAATCATGCCGGTATAGATCATCGATGAGGTGTCGGAAGGGTTAAACCTGACCGCATCGCCAAAATACGACAGGGCCAGCGAATACTCTTTGAGGCTGTAATAGCATGAGCCGAGGTTATAGAAGATCTTCGGATTTTCAGGATCGCTCTCGAGGGCAAGCAGAAAGGTGCTCACGGCAGCTTCGTACTTTTTTTCCTTCATCTCACCTACGCCCTGTTGGAAAAGCTTGTAGGCCTTACCCACATCCCTGCCATCAGTGGCGGGTTTTGCCTGTTTTTCGACGGACAGCAACTTTTCGGTCGACTTGACGGTGTCGGCCGGTTCTGAAGTTTGTTGTTGTGCGGGCGGTGTGGGGTCGCAGGAAGTCAGCAACAACACAGCCAGGGCTGAAAAAAGCAAGCTGAAGTAGCGCATAGCGGATATTTTTTACAAAGTTAAGTCCAATTTTCAGTATAAACCAGCATTTATCCCATAAACTCAAATTAATCAGCAGGAGGTTCGAAAAGCCGAACTGTCTGATTTAGCAGGGGTAATCCCGACTTAAGGTTTGTTTGAATTTGGCCCTGGCGAACTGAATTACAAGCTTTTAGGCGATTAGGCATTCCCCATGCGTAATGTGGGATAAAACCAGGGGCACAGTAAGTGAAAAGGACAGCCAAATATGGGGGAAACGCATGTTGAGGGGCAGCAACGACAGGCCGGGGACCTGTGTCCAGGGCAAAACCCTGAAGGGGTTCAATACGCATACAGGAAAATGCCCGTCTATTTGCTGATGTTGAGGTTGGCGGGAACCGAAAGGTGGGCCTGGACAATTTTCCAGCCGTCCGCTTTCTTTGTGACGACACCCGTAAACCGCAGTCCTTCGAAACTTTGTGCGGCCCCTTCGAAGATGAAATTGTATTTCATCACCTGCGAAAACCAGGCGGTGTTGCAGTCAGCATTCATGCGGATATACTGGTCGCTCACAGAGATATAGGTATCAGTGACCAGGCTGAACTGGTTGAGGTAGGCCCGTTTAATCACTTTCCAACCAACGAGCCTGTCCTTGCTGTCGGTACCGATGAGCATGATGTCCTCCTCAGGCGACCAGATGCTTTCCATCATGGCGCAATCCTGGTTTTCGCTGGCAATCACATACTTTTCGAGCAGGTTTTCAACCTTTACCGTTTCGGCAGCGGTATCAGGCGGTGCCACGGCAGTGGGTCGGTTACAACCCACAATCAGCAGAAATGGCAGAATAAACAGAACGATTTTTGTTTTCATAACCAGGTTTATTTATGGTTATTTTATTTCAGGATCACGGCCAAAACAGCAAGCCGATTCAAGGCATGAAAATACATCATTTTACAGCGTTTTCAAAAAATTCAGACTAATTTAGAATTGTTTTAAACAGTATTTCAGGCACTTTTTTCGGCCTTGTCAAAAGTGAAGCGAAGCAAAAAGAAATTTTTTAAGGCCGGAGAATGGCAAAAATATCCGTGCCAGACCGGACAAAATCCACTCCAAAAAGGCCTTAGCCTAAAAAAAGGCTTTCATAATTTCGGAAGATTTTGTATCATTGCAGCCAATTTCTAACGTAGAATCAACCACATAAATGGCTTACCACAAGGGCATAAGTTTCCGGACACCAATCACAATACTGTTCATTTGGATGCTGCTGACGGCTTTTTTGCCGCTCAACGCATTGTCCGGCGAAGAACAGGCACATCATGAAGCGGCATCACACGAGGCCGAAAAGGGCGGTTTTAATGCCGGCGAAGTCATCATTGAACATATTGTCGACGCTTACGAATGGCACATCCTTAGCCTGGGAGAATTTCACCTGTCAGTTCCTTTCCCGGTCATCCTTTATGATGAAGGGCAGTGGCATGTGTTTATGGCATCGCATTTCCATCACGGACACGAAGCCTACAAAGGCTTTGAGATTGCCCATGAGGGGAAATACAAGGGTAAAATCATCCGCAAGGCGGAAGATGGTACCGAAATCAGGCCCATCGACCTTTCGATCACCAAGAACGTATTTTCGATCTTTGTAGCCTCTGCGCTCATCATCATCATCTTCATGGGTGTGGCAAAAGCATACCGCCGCACCCGCAAACACGCCCCCAAGGGATTACAGTCGATACTTGAACCGCTCATCGTGTTTATACGCGATGAGATTGCCCGCACTTCCATAGGGGAGAAAAACTATGAGCGATTTTTGCCCTATCTGCTCACCGTTTTCTTTTTCATCTTTTTCAACAACCTGTTGGGCATCATTCCGATATTTCCCGGCGGGGCCAACGTCACCGGTAACATCGGAGTGACTGCTGTGCTGGCCTTGTTCACCTTTTTCATCACCGCTTTGCGTGGCAACAAAAACTACTGGATGCACATCTTCAACACCCCGGGCGTGCCCTGGTGGCTGAAGTTTCCGCTTCCGCTGATGCCGATCATCGAACTGGTGGGTGTGTTTACCAAGCCTTTCGTACTGATGGTGCGTCTTTTTGCCAACATCACGGCAGGCCACATCATCATCCTGGGATTCATCAGCCTGATCTTTGTGTTCGGACAGTCGAGCCTTTATGCCGGCTATGGCATTTCGGTGATCTCGATCAGCTTGTCGATCTTTATCTTCTTTCTCGAACTGCTGGTGGCCTTTATTCAGGCCTATGTTTTCACCCTGCTTTCGGCCATTTACTTCGGTATGGCTACAGAGGAGCATCACCACGAAGAACAACATTAACGAACTAAAATAACCCGATTATTAACTCTAATACAATTTAACCATGAATTTATTAACCATTTTGTTGCAGGCTGCAAGCGACCTGACTCCTATTGCTAAGATGGCTGCCGGACTCGGAGCAAGTATTGCCACTATCGGTGCCAGTATGGGCATTGGTCAGATCGGCCGCAGCGCACTGGAATCGATTGCCCGTCAGCCCGAAGCTGCAGGCGACATCCGTTCCAACATGATCGTATCGGCAGCGCTTATCGAAGGTGTTGCTTTCTTTGCGATCGTAGTGTGTCTGCTGATTGTATTCCTTTAACAGTCAAGTGAAAAACCCCTGCAAGGTAACGGTTGGTTGCCTTGCAGGGATTATTTGATTTTAACAGTAAATACCAAAACATATGGAATTAGTTAACCCGGGTATTGGATTGATCTTTTGGATGACCCTGGCCTTTGGAACCGTATTTTTCGTGCTGGCTAAATTTGCCTGGCCTTCGATCATGCGCGCGCTGAAAGAGCGTGAGCAGCACATCGAAGAAGCCTTGCAGGCTGCCGACCTCACCAGGGAAGAGATGAAAAAGCTGAAGATCGACAACGAAAAACTGCTGAAAGAAGCCAAGGAAGAACGCGATGCCATCATGAATGATGCACGGAAAATCAGGGATAAAATGCTCGAGGACGCCCGTGAGAAAGCCAATGAAGAGGCAAACCGCATTGTGGAAAGCGCCAGGGAACGCATCGAAAACGAGAAAATGGCAGCCGTGGTTGAAATGAAAAACCAGCTGGCAAAAATCTCCATTGATATTGCCGAAATGATCCTGCGTGAAAAGATGAAATCGTCGCAGGCACAGACGGAATACATTGATAAACTGATAGACGAAGCCAGGCTTAACTAAGCCGGCCGTAATAAACAGCAACACCAAGGCATGAAGAACATTCTCCTAGCAAAGCGTTACGCAAAGGCCCTTTTCGATCTGGCCATTGAAGACAAGGTACTCGACGCGGTGAAAGCCGATATGGAACTTGTTACGGTGGTGATGAGCGAAAACCGCGAGTTGCGCAAGCTGATGACAAACCCTGTGGTGCCTCCCGCCCGCAAGAAACTGGTTATGCGGCGCATCTTTGAGCAGCACCTGAGCACCCTTTCGCTGGCTTTCATGGATATCCTTATCCGCAAAGGCCGTGAGATGGAGATTCAGCTGATTGCCAGGTATTTTGGCGAGTTCTATCTGGACTACAGGCACATTGCTGTGGTAACACTTACAACGGCAACACCCGTTGATGCAGGCCTGCAGGAAAAGATCACCGGCATCATGCATCAGCGCACCGGCAAGGAAATACAAATCGATGCACACATTGATGAAAGCCTGATTGGCGGATTTGTACTGAAACTCGACGATTATCAGTACAATGCCAGCATCAGCAAGGTTATCAAGCGCTTGCACAGCGATTTTGACAAAAACTTATTTATTAAAGGATTTTAATTACTAGAAATAACGGATTATGGCAGCTATTAAACCCGCTGAAGTTTCAGCCATTCTGCGAAAAGAACTGGCAGGTTTCAAAACCGATGCAGTGTTGGAAGAAGTGGGCTCGGTATTACAGATCGGCGATGGTATTGCCCGTGTTTACGGCATGGGGAATGCCGAATCGGGCGAACTTGTTGAGTTTGAAAAAACCGGCCTGATGGGCATCGTACTCAACCTCGAAGAAGACAATGTCGGGGTGGTATTGCTTGGCGAGATCGCCGGCATCAACGAAGGTGACACGGTGAAACGCACCGGACGCATTGCTTCACTCAAGGTAGGTGAAGGCATGCTCGGACGCGTCATCAACACCCTTGGACAACCCATCGACGGCAAAGGTGAAATCAAAGGCGATACTTACGAGATGCCTCTCGAGCGCAAAGCGCCGGGCGTAATCTTCCGTCAGCCGGTAAACGAACCTCTGCAGACCGGTGTTAAGGCCATCGATGCGATGATTCCCATCGGACGCGGACAGCGCGAGCTGATCATCGGCGACCGTCAGACCGGAAAAACAGCCATTGCCATCGACACCATCATCAACCAGAAAGAGTTTTACGAAAGGGGTGAAACGGTATATTGCATCTATGTTGCTGTTGGCCAGAAAGGCTCAACGGTAGCCAATATTGTGAAAACCCTCGAAGATAACGGCGCCCTGCCTTATACCGTTGTGATCACAGCAACGGCTTCGGACCCGGCAGCCATGCAGTTTTATGCACCTTTTGCCGGAGCAGCCATCGGTGAGTTTTTCCGTGACACAGGACGTCCGGCCCTGGTGATCTACGACGACTTATCGAAACAGGCGGTCGCCTACCGCGAGGTATCGCTGCTGTTGCGCAGGCCTCCCGGACGCGAAGCCTATCCGGGCGACGTGTTCTACCTGCACTCACGCCTCCTCGAACGTGCTGCCAAGGTCATCAACTCCGATGAAATTGCCGGAAACATGAACGACCTGCCCGAAAGTATCCGCCACATGGTAAAAGGCGGTGGCTCGTTGACGGCGCTGCCCATCATCGAAACCCAGGCCGGCGACGTTTCTGCTTACATCCCGACCAATGTGATTTCGATCACCGACGGACAGATCTTCCTCGAAACAAACCTGTTCAACTCGGGTATCCGCCCGGCCATCAACGTAGGTATCTCGGTATCACGCGTTGGGGGTAATGCACAGATCAAATCGATGAAGAAAGTGGCCGGTACACTCAAGCTCGACCAGGCACAATACCGCGAGCTGGAAGCCTTCTCGAAATTCGGATCCGACCTCGATGCTGCCACCATGGCCGTGCTCGACAAAGGCAAGCGCAATGTGGAAATCCTGAAACAACCCCAATATTCGCCCCTGAAAGTTGAACAACAGATCGCCATCATTTTCTGTGGCACCAACAACCTGTTGCGCAAGGTGCCGGTGAACAAGATCATCGATTTCCAGACCGAGTTTCTGCATCAGCTCGATGAGAAGCACCCAGATTTGCTTAAATCGCTGAAAGCCGGAAAATACAGCGACGAAATCATTGCTCAGCTGACCACCGTTGCCAGGGCAGTGGCGGTAAGGTATGAGTAGCAGCCTCAGATAGGAATAAATTTGTAAAAGGATGCCAAACTTAAAAGAAGTACGAACCAGGATTGAATCGGTAAACTCAACAAAGCAGATTACCAGTGCCATGAAGATGGTGGCCGCCTCCAAGTTGCGCCGCGCGCAGAACGCCATCATCACCATGCGCCCCTATGCTGCCAAGTTGCACGACCTGATGAAAAACCTCAGTGCCCAGGCCGGCGATGGTAGCGGAGGACAGTTTTCGGTGGTACGCCAGGCCGAAAAGGTGCTCATCATTCCGGTAACCTCCAACAGGGGACTGTGTGGTGCGTTTAATGCCAATGTAACCAGGGCCACCGTCAGGCTGATCAACGACGAATACAAAACCCAGCTCGGCAATGGCACTTTGCAGTTGTTTTGCATCGGGAAAAAGGGCGATGAATTTTTCCGTAACCGCAAATACAATATGCTGGGGTCGGATAACCACCTGTTCGACAACCTCACCTTCAGCAATGTGGTTGTGCTGGCAAACCGACTGATGGAAGATTATACAGCCGAAAAGTTTGACCGTATCGTGTTTGTATACAATAAGTTTAAGAATGCAGGCACCCAGGAACTTACTACCGAACAGTTTTTGCCCGTGGATCTTCCGGCAAGGGACGAAAATGCGGTGACTTCCGACATTGACTATATCTATGAGCCGGGCAAAGAACAGATCCTCAACGAACTGATTCCTAAAACACTGAAGATTCAGTTTTATAAGGTGCTGCTGGATAGCTTTGCTTCGGAGCACGGTGCGCGTATGATTGCCATGAACAAGGCAACCGACAATGCATCGGACCTGATCAAAGAGCTGAAACTGTCGTACAACAAGGCCCGTCAGGCGGCCATTACCAAGGAAATCCTTGAAATCGTGGGTGGTGCCAACGCACTGAACGGCTAACGGATTTTGGGCGCGGCCTTCCGGCATGGGCAAATTGATGCCATAAGGTGATTACTGACCATTAGATAAACCAATAAACACATACCCGATCATGATGAACAAAAACGTTGAAGCCGCCATTAACGAGCAAATCCGCAGGGAAGAATTTTCATCGCGCCTGTACCTTTCGATGGCCATCTGGTGCGAAGCCAATGGATTTCCGGGAGCAGCTGCTTTTCTTTACCGTCAGACCGATGAAGAACGCATGCACCAGCTGAAGTTTGTGCACTATGTAAACGACCGTGGCGGAAAAGCCGCCCTCATGGCCCTCGACAAGCCCGTGGCCGACTTTACCTCTTTGCTCGATGTGTTTCAGCAGGTCATGAAACACGAAGAATACATCACCGCTTCCATCAATGAGCTGTATGGTGTAACCCTTGAGCAGAAAGATTATACCACCGGAAATTTCCTCCAATGGTATATCAATGAGCAGATTGAGGAAGAAAAAACAATGAGCACAATACTCGATAAGATCAGGCTTGTTGGCGAAGACAAGGCCGGCATGTTCCATATCGACAAAGACCTCAGTGCGATGGCAGCCGCTGCAGCACCTGTTCCACAGCTGTAGGATTTGCAGTTGAAGAAAAATCAGGGGATCAGTACCGAAGCGATGCGCTTAGGGCAAACCGGACCCCTGAACCAATGAACCCGTCAATGCCGTCTCGTTTGAGACCGAGACGTGCATCCTCGTCTCGTCTTAGGACGAGACGGGACCCGTTAATGCCGTCTCGTTTGAGACCGAGACGTGCATCCTCGTCTCGTCTTAGGACGAGACGGGACCCGTCAACCCGTCAACCCGTCAACCCGTTAACCCGTTAACCCTTCAACCTTTCCTCGCTTCTTTATCGAGGCGATCGTACCATTCGGCACCGAAGCGGCGGCTAAGGGCGTCTTTCAGAAACACATACAGGGGCAGCCTGGCCTGGTTGCCTTTTCTCACCGCCGGCACACAGATGCTCCACTGGTGGTAAAGGATATGGATAAAGCCGTCTTTTTCGGCAAGCCTCACCGGATACAGGTGGCAGCTGACGGGCTTGCGGAAGCTTGAATTTCCGTCGGAAAAAGCCTTTTCGATGGCGCAATAGCTCACACCGTTTTGGTGAAAGTTGGTAAAGGCGCATTCGCGGTCGTTCACCAGGGGCGTAACAAACTGCCCGCCGGCATCATAGTCAAACACACCCTGCTCGTCCACCACACGGAGGCCTGCTTCGGTCATATAGGGCCTGATTCCATCGAGCTGGTCTTCGAGCAGGCCAATCTCCTTTTCGTCGAGTGGGGCCCCGGCATCGCCTAGAACACAGCAATTGCCTTTGCAGCGCGAAAGGTCGCAGATGAAGTGTGCCTGCAGAAAAGCAGTGCTGACGATGGTATTGTCGATGATGATCATGGCGCAAAATTAGCGCTTTTTCGCATCAGCGGTTTGTTAATGATTTCACAAAAATCCCTATTTTTGCGGGCAGAAACCGTGTAAGAGAAGTTGAATCAATATTTTATCACCATAACAAATAGCAAACACCATGGCTTTCAATCTCAGAAACAGAAATTTTCTCAAACTGCTTGATTTCACCCCGAAGGAAATCCAGTTCCTCCTTGAATTATCCGCTGACCTGAAAAAGGCAAAATATGCCGGCACCGAGCAGCAGCGCCTGAAGGGCAAAAATATTGCCCTGATCTTCGAAAAAGACTCAACACGCACCCGTTGTGCGTTCGAAGTGGCTGCTTTCGATCAGGGAGCCCGTGTTACTTATCTCGGCCCCAGTGGTTCACAGATTGGCAAGAAAGAGTCGATGAAAGACACCGCCAGGGTACTGGGCCGCATGTATGATGGTATTGAATATCGTGGCTATGGCCAGGATATTGTTGAAGAATTGGGAAAATATGCCGGCGTACCTGTATGGAACGGACTCACCAACGAGTTTCACCCAACGCAGATCCTTGCTGACTTCCTCACCATGATGGAACACAGCGACAAGCCCCTGCATCAGCTTAGCTTTGCCTACCTGGGCGATGCCCGTAACAATATGGGCAACTCACTGATGGTGGGCGCTGCCAAGATGGGAATGGACTTCAGGGCTGTTGCTCCGAAACAGATGTGGCCGGAGGAAGCGCTTGTGGCTACCTGCCGCGAAATTGCAACAGAAACAGGTGCAAAAATCACCCTCACAGACAGTGTTGATGAAGGCGTGAAAGGCGTCGATTTCCTGTATACCGATGTTTGGGTATCGATGGGCGAAGCCGACAGCGTGTGGGAAGAGCGCATCAGGATGATGCTTCCTTACCAGGTGAACAAGTCAATGCTCGAAAAGACAGGAAACCCCAAGGTGAAATTCCTGCACTGCCTGCCTGCTTTCCACAACCGCCAAACCACCATTGGCGAACAGATTTTCCAGAAATTCGGTGTTGAGGCCATGGAAGTTAACGACGAGGTGTTTGAGTCGCCGGCATCCCTGGTCTTCGACGAAGCCGAAAACCGCCTGCATACCATCAAGGCTGTGATGGTGGCTACTTTAGGAAGCTAGAAAAAAACACTTAGCGCATATGACGGGCGTGGTTTGCGCAGAGCAGACCACGCCCGTTTGCTGTTGTCGCAAATGATAAACACGAATCAATTGCGCATAGAAAACACCTAATCCGCGGGTTTGACGAAACAAAGTGTCAAACAGGAAACAAGAACAATTATTCCTTGTCACGATGAGGCGCTGCCGACACCTTCAGCTGCTGTAGCTGCGGTTTTTCCAGGTAAATGGAAGCACAAATCCTGCCACGGCAATGAGGCTGACATACACCGGATAAACACAGGCAAGCGGAAGAACCAGAAGCAGGAGCGATTTCCGTTGCATCAGCCTTGCTGTTGCCAGAAGCAAAGGGTAATCGACAAAAAACTTAAAACCGATCAGCAGCGCATAAACCAGCCATAATGGTGGAAGAAAAAAGGCCATGATCATGGTGCCAAAGAGGGCCAGATTGAACAGCAACACGATCAGTGCCGGAAAGATAATCAAGGGATGGGTGTATCCTTTGCTTTTTGAAACCCATCGCAGGCGTTGCTGTATAAATCCGCCGAGGTCGGGTTTGGGCCGGCTGCGCACGATGGCTTCGGCCGATCGGGCGAAACCGATGGCCTTGCGGCCGAATTTTTTCACAAAGGCGAACATCAGAAACACATCATCGCCTGAGGCGTAAGCGCTGTTCATCGCTGAGGTACTGACTTCTTCGAGTGCCTTACGCGTAACGGCCAGGCTGGCGCCGTTTCCCATGAGTGGCGAGCCTGTGGCACAGGCACCGGCCGTTGAACCGATCAGGCTCATGAACTCAAGCGACTGCAGCTTTTCGAACAAGGACCGCGCGGGATCGAGCATTACTGGTCCAAGGATCATTTTCTGTTCGCCTGTTGACAATCGGGCAGTCATTTCAGCAATCCACCCTGGTGCTGGCAGGCAGTCGGCATCGGTAAAGAGGAGGATGTCGCCTTTGGCCAACAGCAATGCAGCCCCGAGTGCTGCTTTTTTCCCCTTAGCTGTTGCGCTTATGACCCTGAGCGATGGTGATGGGTTTTCTGCAGCAAAGGCATTGATCAGTGCAATGGTGTTATCCGACGAATGGTCATCGGCAATGATCACTTCCACCAGCGAAAGGGGATAGCGCTGTTTGCGCAGGGCATCGAGCAGGGCGGTAATATGATCCGCTTCGTTACGGGCAGCCACCAACACACTAACCATGGTCTGTTGATGCCTTTGTTCGTGGTTTTCAGGCTCCTGAATAAAATACCAGCCATAGGTGTAAATGGCAATCAGGATCAGGTAGAGCAGGCCACTGATTGCCGTAAAAAAGATGAACCAGTGCAGGAACTCAGTCGCCATAATCTCTCCTCCTGATGAACTTGAGCCGGTAAACGAAGAAGGTCCCCAGCAGGGCCGGAAAAGCGAGGTTAATCAGCCAGAGCGAGGTGGATGCTGCCAGCACCGAAATGTTGTAGCCCTCAACCCACAGGCCGTTGGCCGAAAGGTAAAGGCTGAACAGGTAATAACTCACCGAGCCCCTCACGCCAAGCTCAATCAGGGCCATAGTAGGTATCATGGTCAGAATCAGATAGGTTAATGCAATCAGCATCATCGAAGGCAGGTATCCGAGGTCCACACCAAACAGGCGCAACAAGAGGTAATACTGAAAGGAAAACACCAGGTAACGGGCCATACCCAGGAGCAGCACATGCAGCAGTTCGTATTTGGTGTAGAGGGAAAACACAGCAGCATAACCGGTCACTTTTTCGCGGTGTTTCGGGAATAAAAGTCCGGCAACAGCCTTCAGTACCGGGACATGGAAATAGAGGAGCAGTGCAACCAACATGGTTCCGGAGGCAATCACTACGGTGCCGGTGTAAATCCACGAATAGTCGGTGAGCAGGGCATCGTGGTACGACGGCAGGAAGAACATCAGGGCGATACCGCCTGCTATCAGTGTCGACAACAGCTGGGCAAAACTCCCGATGATGGTCACCAGTATGCCTTTGATGTGGCTCGAGTCTTGCAGAACAAACACGCGCCCCAGGTAATCGCCGACCCTGTTGGGAGTAAACATACTTACCGAAATTCCGGTGAGCACTGCGGTGAAGGCACGGTTAAACTTCACTGTTTCGAGCTTGTCGATCAGCTTTTTCCATTTAAGCGTTTCTATCGAAAGGTTCACCACCATCAGAAACAGCAGCATCGCCATTACCGGATAAAAGGCCTTTCCGTCAATGGCATCGCGCACAGCATATTGCAAGGGAGTGAGGTCGCGCCGGTGCAGAATCTGGTCAAAGACAAACCAAACGGTGACCACCACAATCAGTCCCCTTAGCAACAGATTAATCCTTTTACGTACCTTTGTTTTCATTCATGCGAATATCCGACAATAAATTGAAAACTGACCGCATCATACTTGGCATCGACCCCGGCACAGCCATCATGGGTTACGGATTGATTCATCAAAAAGGTAAAACCATGGAGATGATGGTCATGGGGGTGTTGAAGCTGGGAAAGTATCCGAATCATGCGATAAAGTTAAAAAAGATTTTCGACCGGACACTCGAGCTGATACGCGAATACCATCCCGATGAGCTGGCCGTGGAGGCACCATTTTTTGGAAAAAACGTGCAGTCGATGCTCAAGCTGGGGCGTGCACAGGGTGTGGCTATGGCCGCGGCATTATACAGCGATATGCCCATTTTTGAGTACAGTCCACGCAAGATCAAACAGTCGATCACCGGAAACGGCAATGCTTCGAAAGAGCAGGTGGGTGCGATGTTACAGACTCTCCTCAAGTTCGAAAATCAACCTGAATTTCTTGATGCGACGGATGGTCTGGCTGCAGCCGTCTGTCATTTTTTTCAGTCGGGAAAAACCAGTGGTGAAGCAGGTTTTACTGGGTGGAAAGCCTTTGTGAGCCAACATCCCGACAGGGTAAAATAAGCCCGCGCGGATTACATTAATTTCTGGTAAAACTGCCACCAGCGATCAGGAATATCGTCCTGAAGTGCGCTTTCGTAGTCTTTTTGCGAGCAGGGCACAAAGTAATGGCGTTCATATTTTTTACGGTCCTTGCGGCCCGAGGAAAGGTCGATCCACCAGCGGTCGGTCTTTTTGCTGCGCAGGAACACCACGTCGTCTTCATTGCCTTCGATACGCACATTGTAGCGGGCAAAATCGCGGCTCCCTTCTGTTGGCAGGTCATTCAGGCGGTGGGCAAAGCCATCGATGAAGTACCAGATCATTTGTCCGATGAGTCCGGCAGTAATTTCCTGTCTGTCGAAGGAAGGATTGAATTCATAAAACCCGATGGCAGAAAGCTTATCGCTCATTCCGGCATAGCGGCAGATGCGGCAGGCTTCTTCGCCTGTAAACCCATTGGGAACAGGGCGGGCATTGCCCGGTGCATCGGCAGCCCTTACGGCAGTGATGTCGAAGCTCAGCATATCGGCATTGCGCACATAAGGCTCGGTTTCTTCGGGCTGTGATTTGACCAGGCCAAGGCGGTATACATCGAAAAACATATTGTTCATCAGCCCGACTGCATCGGCATCAATATAGTACGATTGATAACCGAGATTAGTGTAATTGAACAGGTAGTTGGGCTGGTGCATGATGATTTTGCTGAGGTACGAATAGGCACTCAGCGTTTCTTCATCCTGTCCAAGGTCGAAGGCTGGATCCACGGCCACAATATTGATCAGTTGTCCGGTGTTTTCGTAGGCCTGGTAATTGGCAAACGTCAGGTCCTGACTTCCTCCCAGAATGATGGTGGTGATATTGTTTCTGACGAGCTGGCCCACAACAGTTTTAATTGCAAAATAGGTGTCTTCGATGCTATGGCCAGCCTTGATATTTCCCAGATCGACAATCTTGATATCGGGCCAATGGCAATAGAGCTCATAGAATGCTTTACGGATGGCATCGGGTGCTTTGGCACATCCGGCGTTATCGGCGTTGCCGCGACCTTCTTCCACGCCAATGATGGCCAGCCCTGCGTGATCGAGATCAGGAAATGGACCATTTGCCCGGTACACCTCAATGGTATTCACCAATTTGCGCCTGACCGACTGCGCATCGGCAGGAAACAGGTCAGCAGAAACGGGCTGTAGGTACAATTGCAGTTCCATTGCGGGTTTTGTCAGTTAAATATGGGCGAAATTACGAAAAAGACAATATGTTGTTGCAGCAGACAATAAACTTCGATGAAGAAGTTATTTGGATTCAGTCCATGCGGTAGGAATGCATAATCGACTAAAGCGTGTTGTACTGTTCGTCAGGGCAGACATAAAACTACCGATAAGTCGTTGATTATCCAAACAAAACCAGATAGTTCGGCTTTTCAGGCCTCCTACAGATAAATTTGGGTTGAATAAAATGAACAAGGCTGTTATTGCCTGAGAAGCACACAAAAACGGCTCCTGTTGAGGGAGCCGTTTCCGGTGAAAACCATTAAACCAGGTGGTTATTTCTTTTTTCTGACAAACTTTTTCTTGGGTGCGTTGGCCGGATCATCCACGATGGCCATGCAGGCTTCCAGTGTAAGGCCGGCAGGATCGGTGCCTTTCGGAATCTTGAAGTTCTTTTTGTTGAAGCTGATGTAGGGTCCGTAGCGGCCGTTGAGCACCTTCAGCTCAGGCTGGGCATCAAACTCTTTAATCAGGCTTTGCTCGTCTTTGTTACGTTTGTTTTCGATGAGTTCAATGGCCCTTTCGATGCTGATTTCAACCGGATCATCGGTTTTCAGCAGGCTGAAAAACAAGTTGTTGTGTTTCACATACGGGCCGAAACGTCCCAAAGCAACGCTCACTTCACTGCCTTCAAATTCGCCAAGGAGCCGCGGGAAGCTGAACAGGTCGAGGGCTTCAGCCAGGCTGATGGTATCGAGCGACTGGGTTTTTTTGAGGCTGGCAAAACGGGGTTTCTCCTCCGATTCGGTATCACCAAGCTGCACGATGGGACCGAAACGGCCTACTTTCACGAACACATTTTTCCCGGTGACAGGATCAACACCCAGGAGTTTTTCTCCACTGAACTTACCTGCGTTTTCAAGGGTGTTTTCAATTTTGAGGTGGAAGGGACCGTAAAATTCCTTGATCATCAGGTTCCACTCCTTGCGGCCATCGGCAATTTCATCGAATTCCTTCTCAACGTTGGCCGTGAAGTTATAGTCGATGATGCTGTCGAAATACTGGCAAAGGAAGCGGTTCACCAGGGTGCCAATATCGGTTGGAAAGAGCTTTGATTTCTCGAAACCTGTATTTTCATTGGCGGTCTTTTCTTTGATCTGATCGTTGACCAGGGTGAGAACCTGGTATTGACGCACCACGCCAGGACGGTCTTCCTTGACCACATATTCGCGTTTCTGTATAGTCGAAATGGTCGGGGCATAGGTTGAGGGGCGGCCGATGCCGAGTTCTTCCATCTTTTTCACAAGGCTGGCTTCGGTGTAGCGTGCCGGATGACGGGTAAATCGTTCCTGTGCGGTCATTTCCCTGAGCATAAGCGCCATGCCTGCGTTCAGTGGGGGCAGTATTGTCTGGCTTTCGTCACCGTTTTCATCGTCGGTTCCTTCGAAATAAACCTTCAGAAAACCATCAAAGAGGATGACTTCGCCACTGGCAATCAGCTGTTTATTATTTGTCGAAACAAGGATACTCACGGTGGTTTTCTCCAGTTCGGCATCGGCCATCTGTGAAGCCAGGGTGCGTTTCCAGATGAGGTCGTAAAGTTTTTTCTCCTCAGCGCTACCGGTGATGGATTGTTTTTCCATATAGGTAGGCCTGATGGCTTCGTGGGCTTCCTGGGCACCTTTGGTCTTGGTGGCAAAGCGCCTGGTTTTCACGTATTGAGCACCGTATTGCCGGGTAACAACCTCTTTGGCCATATGCAGGGCCAGGTCGGAAAGGTTCACCGAGTCGGTACGCATATAGGTGATTTTCCCCGACTCGTAAAGCTGCTGGGCGATGCGCATGGTATTGGCCACCGAGTAGCCAAGCTTGCGGCTGGCTTCCTGCTGCAGGGTGGAGGTAGTGAATGGCGGTGCCGGTGATTTTTTTGCCGGTTTTTTCTCGACCGATTGAATGGTGTAGGCGGCTCCTTTGCATGATTCGAGGAATGCCAGGGCTTTGTCGCGGTCGTCGAAACGTTCGGGAAGTTCGGCATTTACCTGATACTGCGTACCATCGATGGAGATGTTGAGCACGGCAGTGATCCGAAAGGCCGAACTGACTTCGAACTGTTTGATTTCTTCTTCGCGCTCGACGATGAGGCGAACGGCAACTGACTGCACGCGTCCAGCCGAAAGTGATGGTTTCACCTTTTTCCACAGCAGCGGTGAAAGCTCATAGCCAACAAGGCGGTCGAGCACACGGCGTGCCTGTTGGGCCCATACCAGGTGGTAATCAATGTCACGTGGGTTTTCGATGGCCCTTGTGATGGCAGTTTTGGTAATTTCGTGAAACACAATGCGTTTTGTGTGTGCTTCTTTGAGTCCAAGCGCCTTGAACAGGTGAAACGAGATCGCTTCTCCTTCGCGGTCCTCGTCCGATGCCAGCCAAACCATTTCAGCATCTTTGGCCAATTTCTTCAGCTCGGCGATCAGTTTTTTCTTGTCGGGCGACACCTCATACTGCGGTTCAAACCCGTTTTCGATGTCAACACCAAGTTGTGTCTTGTTCAGATCCATCACATGGCCATAGCTCGATTTTACCAGAAAATCGTTTCCTAAAAATCCTTCGATGGTTTTGGCTTTGGCCGGAGATTCAACAATTACAAGATTTTTCGTCATCAGTTTCCCTTTCTTTTGGCGTTCATAATCAATGCTTCGAAAAACGGTGCAAAAGTAACACAATAACGACAGCCCACGAAAAATGTTGGATGATGCCAGCAGAATTCGCTCAGGACACCTTCGGAAACCAGCAACACACCTTATGGTAAACACCCGGAAAATGAATCATTTACAGCTATGACGGGCGTTGTCGAATAAAAATGCTGGCCATGGGGAGGTGTGTGCACCTTAATAATAGGAGGCTGTGGCTCCGGAACAATCGTGGGTGAGCCAGTGTATAAACGTGCTTGCAGGGGTGAAACAAACCACTTTGTGTCGTTGTCGGAACCCTCGTGAACAAAAAATGGTGTGGGTTTTAAAAATGGATTAATTTTGCACAGCTTGGCGCCTGTTGCCTGAAGGGGATCATGATGGTAAAATATTGGCCCTGCCAATGTTATACTGACTGTTAATCAATTTTTTAAGAATTGTTTGTTTTTTTTTCATTTAATAGCGTACTTTGCAGCCTGTTTAACTAAAAAATTAAAGTTATGTCAGAAATTAAAGACAAAATTGTTTCTATTATCGTTGATAAGCTAGGCGTTGAGCCGGGCGAAGTTACTAACGAAGCCAGCTTCACCAACGACCTGGGCGCCGACTCATTGGATACTGTTGAGCTGATCATGGAATTTGAAAAAGAGTTCAACCTGGCCATTCCTGATGATCAGGCAGAAAAAATCGGAACTGTTGGTGATGCCATCAGGTACATCGAGGAAAACAAAAGCTAAGAAAACCACCTTTATTTATGGAGCTAAAACGAGTAGTAGTAACCGGCTTGGGAGCCATTACCCCAATAGGCGATAATGTTTCCGATTATTGGGATTCGCTTGTTAACGGAGTGAGTGGCGCAGCTGATATTACCCGCTTTGACACCTCCAAGTTCAAGACCCATTTTGCCTGCGAGGTCAAAAACTACGATTGGACAAAATATTTTGACCGCAAGGAAGTACGCAAATACGACCTCTTTGCACAGTTCGGTATGATCTCGGCCGATCAGGCCATTGCAGATTCCGGGCTGAGCAAAGAGCATGCGGACTTTGATCAGGTAGGGGTTATCTGGTCTTCAGGAATTGGGGGACTTTCGACCTTGTATGAAGAAGTGGTCAGTTTTGTGTCGGGCGACGGCACCCCACGTTTTAACCCGTTCTTTATCCCCAAGATGATTGCCGACATCACGGCAGGTCATATTTCGATAAAGTACGGTTTCAGGGGTCCCAACTTTGCCACTGTGTCGGCCTGTGCTTCATCGGCCAATGCATTGATTGATGCGCTGATGTATATCCGGCTTGGCAAAGCAGTTGCCTTTGTTGCCGGAGGTTCAGAAGCGGCTATCAGCGAATCTGGCGTTGGGGGCTTCAACGGCATGCATGCCATTTCGACACGCAACGATGATCCCAAAACAGCTTCAAGGCCTTTTGATAAGGACCGTGATGGCTTTGTGATGGGTGAAGGCGGTGGCGGTATGGTCTTCGAAGAAATGGAACACGCCCTTGCCAGGGGTGCAAAAATCTATGCTGAAGTCATTGGCGGTGGTCTTTCGGCCGATGCCAACCACATGACTTCGCCTCATCCCGAAGGCTATGGCGCATACCTGAGCATGAAACGTGCGCTTGAAGATGCCGGATTGAAACCAGAAGAGATTCAGCACATCAACACCCACGGCACTTCGACCCCACTTGGCGACATCTCTGAGCCCCAGGCAATTGTTAAGCTGTTTGGCGAACACGCCTACAACATCAGCATCAATTCAACAAAATCGATGACAGGTCACCTGCTCGGCGGTGCCGGTGTGGTTGAAGCCATTGCTACAGTATTGGCCATCAACAACAACCTGGTGCCACCAACCATCAATCACTTCACCGATGATCCGGAGATTGACCCGAAACTCGACTTTACCTTTAACAAAGCCCGGCACCGTGAGGTTACCACAGCCCTGAGCAACACCTTTGGATTTGGCGGGCATAATGCCTCAATCATATTCAGGAAATTTATCCCGTAAACAAAGAACACCTTGGTTCTTAGGAGTAAGGTTAAGGCACTATTTTCTGCCGATAAAGCATTGGCAAAAACACTGAAAAACATTTTCGGGTTTTATCCCGGAAATATTTTTCTATATCAATTGGCATTCCGTCACAAATCGGCGGCCAATGAAACCATCAATGGATACAAAATCAGCAACGAACGCCTGGAGTTTCTGGGCGACGCCATCCTGAGCGCAACGGTTGCTGATTTTCTGTTTAAGAAATTTCCCTACAAAAACGAAGGCTTCCTTACCGAGATGCGCGCCCGCATCGTGAGCCGGAACTCACTGAATAAGCTATCGCAGAAGCTCGGTCTCGACGACCTTGTGCTGACGGCCAAGGACACCAAAAGCCAGTTTCGCTCGGCCAGCGGCGATGCCTTTGAAGCCTTCATCGGCGCACTTTACCTCGACAAAGGCTATAACTTCACCCATAAGGTGCTCATCGACCGCATTGTGGCTACCCACATCGACCTCGATGCACTCGAAAAAAGCGAAAGCAATCCCAAAAGCAGGCTGATCGAGTGGGCTCAAAAAGAAAAAATTCCGATCGAATTCAGGGTCATCAGCGAACTCGGTGAAGGCTATAAAAAACAATACCTGGTCGAGATTCACCTTGACGGTGTCCCCCATGCCAAGGGACAGGACTTTTCGATCAAGGGAGCCGAACAGATGGCTGCCGAAAAAACACTGCAGGTCATCCGCACCGATCAATCCTGAAAATTGACTTGCCTGGCATTCTAAAAGAAATCCACACGCTTTTTCGTATCTTAGCAAAAACTTTAACGTGGCAGCAAAGAAAAACGTCATCAAGGTAGATCCCTTTGACGATCTGATTGTTATCTGCATCAGCTCGACAGGGAAAGACTATGCCCTTGCCTGGCACATCAATGATAAACTGGGCCTCGAGCTGAGCCGGCGCGACGACCTGTTAAAGGCCGACACCTTTGGCGACCTCAGTTTTTCGTTTTACTATTTTGATGAGGGCGAAAACCAAAACATCTTCAACCTGATTGCCAACAACAGCGAAGGCAATTTATTGCTCAGCCTTCCCTTGCGCACCGATTATTTTCTGATCATTCGCAACCGCATCAATGAGGCACGCCTCACGCAGATTCTCAATACATTGCGAAGCATTCCGCAGGTGCAGCTTGCCTATCAGCTTGATTTGAGCAAGCACAAACAGGTTGATGTGATGCTCGAAGAAGTGGAATTTCATGAGCTGAGCACCCTGAAGAAGCAACAGAAACGCCAACACAAAAACTAAGCCTTCAGATGAAGACAAAAATCATTGCCACCATCGGACCTGCATCGTCCGATAAGGCGACCCTGCAGCGCATGATTGCTGCCGGCCTCGATGTTTGCCGGCTCAACTTCTCACACGGAAGCCATGAAGACCACCTGAAGGTGATCACTATCATACACGAAATCAACCGCGAAACCGGCGGTTCTGTTGCTATCATGGCTGATTTGCAGGGACCAAAGATCAGGCTGGGCGAAATTACCCATGCACCGGTAACACTTGCCCCGGGCGACAGGATTATTTTCAGCACAAAAATGATCACCGGCGATGCGCACAAAGTCTACATCAGCTACGACGCCTTTGCAACCGATGTGAAGGTGGGTGAACAGATTCTCGTCGACGACGGGAAGCTGGCGTTCAAGGTGCTGTCGTCGAACCATCAGGATGAGGTCATGCTCGAAAGTGTCAATGGCGGCTTATTGTATCCGCGCAAAGGGGTCAACCTGCCCGAAACGCGGGTGTCGTTGCCCTCGCTTACAGAGAAAGACCACCAGGACCTTGCATTTATCCTGCAGCACGAAATTCACTGGCTGGCCTTGTCGTTTGTGCGCTCGGCGGCCGACATCAGATACCTGCGCCAACGCATCGAGGCACATCAGGGTGGCTTCAAACCACGCATTATCGCCAAAATTGAGAAGCCACAGGCGGTGCAGCATATGGAGGAAATCATCCGCGAAACGGATGCCGTGATGATCGCCCGGGGCGACCTGGGTGTTGAAATGCCATTACAAACCGTGCCGATGATTCAGAAACGCATCATCAGGTCATGCCTGAAAGCCGGCCGGCCCGTAATCGTGGCCACACAGATGATGGAAGGCATGATTGACAACATCAGGCCCACCCGTGCCGAGGTAAACGATGTGGCCAACTCGGTGCTCGATGGCGCCGACGCCCTGATGCTTAGCGGAGAGACCTCGGTGGGGAAATATCCTGTGGAAACAGTGGCCACCATGGAAACCATACTCTCCGAAATAGAAGATTACGAAGCCATTTATTACCAGCAAAGTCCGCCAACCGATGCAGGCGACATCAGGTTCATCAGCGATTCGGTATTGTACAACGCCTGTGAGATGGCACGCCAGACGCAGGCTGAAGCCATACTGGTCATTTCACATTCAGGATATTCGGCCCTGCGCTTATCGGGACACCGGCCCAGGGCGGCTGTGTTCGTGTTCACCTCGAGCCGGTATGTGCTTTGTCAGCTTAGCCTATTGTGGGGTGTAACTGCATTTTACGACGACTCGGTAAACGACCCGGGACATTATTTCGAAATGATGCGGACACGGCTGCTGAACGAAAACCTGATCAAACCAGGCATGTTGCTGATTAATGTGCTGAGTTCACCGGTGTGGGAAAAAGGCTATTCGAACACCATCAAGCTGCTCACCTGTTGATGTTTTGTTTGTGAAAAGCTAAACTGACCCTTTCGGTCAGATGGCTGACTCGAACTGTTTCAGGAAGCGGATGTCGTTCTCGAAAAACAGGCGCAGGTCGTTGATCTGGTATTTCATCATGGTGATGCGCTCGATGCCCATGCCAAAGGCAAAACCCGTATACATATTGCTGTCGATGTTACAGGCTTCCAACACATTGGGATCGACCATTCCGCAGCCGAGGATTTCGACCCATCCGCTGTATTTGCAAATGTTGCATCCTTTTCCGCCACAGATATTGCACGAAACATCCATTTCGGCCGAGGTTTCGGTAAACGGGAAATAGGAGGGCCTGAACCTGATTTTCGTTTCCGGACCAAAGAGTTCCTGGGCGAAATAGTAGAGGGTCTGTTTCAGGTCGGCAAACGAAACATCCTTGTCGATGTATAATCCTTCGACCTGGTGGAAGATGCAGTGGGCACGGGCCGAGATGGCTTCGTTGCGGAAAACCCTTCCCGGGGCAATGATGCGGATGGGCAGTTTTCCGGCTTCCATCACGCGCACCTGCACGCTGGAAGTGTGTGTACGCAGGGCTACATCGGGATTTTTGTGCAGAAAAAAGGTATCCTGCATATCACGTGCCGGGTGCTCTTCAGGAAAATTCAGTGCGGTAAAATTATGGAAATCATCTTCAATTTCAGGGCCTTCGCTGATGATAAAACCAAGCCGTTTAAAAATGCCGTTGATCTGGTTTCTGACAAGCGAAATGGGGTGACGTGCACCGCCTGCCTCGCCTGATGGAAGGCTAAGATCGAGCCGTTGTGTGCTGGTTTCATCGGTAGTATTCAGTTCCCTGAATGCATCAAGACGCTCCTGTGCCTTGTCTTTCAGCTCATTCAACAACACCCCCATGGCTTTGCGCTCTTCGGGCAACACGTGTTTAAATTCGGCAAACAAACCGGGGATCAGTCCTTTTTTACTCAGGTATTTGATGCGGAACGCCTCGAGTTGGTCCGTGTTTTCAGCCTGAAAGGCCTGCACCTCGGCAAGCATAGCGGCAATGGTTTCCTTCAGTGTCATGTGTTTGGGTCTGATTATTCGAGAATCTCGATGGTCATCTTAACATCATTGATGGGTTTGTCGCCGGGACCAGTTTTCACCGCTGCAATTTTATCGATGACATCGAGGCCATCGACAACTTCGCCAAAGATGGTATATTCACCATCAAGATGAGGGGTTCCGCCAATTTCGGCATAGGCCCGCATTTGCTGGGGGGTGTATTTGAAACCGGTACGTGCCGACATCATTTGCAGGTTTTTTTCGTTGTACTTCTGTCCCTGCACGATATAGAACTGTGAGCCGGATGATTTTTTTGCAGGATTCACCTGGTCAGGCATGCGGGCGGCTGCGAGGGCGCCTTTTTTATGGATGTATTTGGGCAGGAATTCAGCATCGATCTGGTAGCCCGGATCGCTGGTTCCTTTTGCATTTCCACCACCCTGAATCATGAAATTGTTGATCACACGGTGAAAAGGCGAGCCATTGTACCACGCCTGCTGGATGAGTTTGATGAAGTTATCGCGGTGCTTGGGCGTGTCGTTGTAAAGCTTGGCAGTGATATTTCCGTATTCGGTTTTGATCAGGACAAGGGTTTCAGATTTGTTTTGTGCGCTAAGCCCAAGGCTGATCATCAGCAACAGGGCAACAATAATTGGTTTCATAAGCAGTGATGAATTATTTTTTTTACGGCCACAAAAATACATAAAAAAGGGAATAGGGAGAGCCGGGCTTATTTGCGAATTCGCCGGGCTTCGTGGAAACAGCTGCGGCAAAGGGGCTCGTAGCTTTCCGTTTCGCCGAGCATAACCAGTTTTTCGCCTTTGGCAGTGCGGTGGGAGTATTGGGCAAGGTTTCCGCAACGCATGCAGATGGCGTGTACCTTGGTCACATATTCGGCCATTGCCATCAATGCAGGCAGCGGCCCGAAGGGTTTGCCCAGGAAATCCATGTCGAGTCCGGCAACAACCACCCTGATGCCAGCAGTGGCGAGTTCATCGCACACATTGGGCAGCTCATCGTCGAAAAACTGCGCCTCGTCGATGCCAATCACATCGTACTCATTGGCATAGAACAGGATCTGGGAAGCGCTTTGCAGGGGAATCGATGGCACTGTGCTGTCATCGTGCGATACCACATTGGTTTCGCTGTACCGGGTGTCGATCTGAGGCTTAAAAATCTGCACCCTTTGGCGGGCGATGCGGGCACGTTTCAGGCGGCGGATGAGTTCCTCAGTTTTGCCTGAAAACATTGACCCACAAACGACCTCAATCCAGCCTGTGCGCGATTTGCTGTTGGTATCTTTTTCGAGAAACATGGCCCTGAATCGTGACTAATGTGTAATTTTATCGACCCCTTATTGCTGCAAAAATAGGTATAAACGCGGATATTTATCCCTAAGAAAATCAAAACATGGAACAAAACAGTGTATTAAAAAGCATTGCATTGGAGACCGAAAACCTGAATGCCCATATCAGGAGGCTGAGCAAGCCTGGTCATCAGCTGCATGCCCTCGATCTGGATTTGATGCTCGAAAAAGTACGCCATATTTATGACGAAATATTCCAGCTTTATGCTTTCGCTCCTAAACCGGTTGTTGACCATTATGCTCAAAAAGACCCTGAAGTATCGATCCTTTTCTCTCGTGAGACAGAGGTTGTTGTGAAGTCACAGGAAACAGAAGAACCAAAACAGGCTCAGGCTCCGATAGATAAACCGGTAGTGGTTGCCCAACAGCTTGAAACACCTAAACCCCCGGTAACAACTACACCAAAGCCTGTTGCGATAAATGAGCCTGCGCCAGCGGCTGAAGCGGAGAGCAACGAGATTGCTGAAGTCGCCGAAACAAATGCTGATGTGCACAAAACACAGCTCGAGTTATCGCGCCAACAAGGCAAAACAACCCTCGATTTGTTTGCCGAGACTGCTGCAGACAGTTTGGGTGACAAGCTGGGGAACGATGAGGACAGCAGCGTAGCCGCCAGGATGTCGAAAGCCAAAATCAGCGACCTGCGTTCGGCCATTGGTATTAACGATAAATTCTTGTTTATCAACGACCTGTTTAAGGGAAACATGCAGCAGTACAACAGGATTCTTGATGAACTGAATGCCTTTAAAAGTCTCAATGGCGCAAACACCTACCTGATCGAGCTCAAGGTTGAACACCAGTGGGACGTTGATTCAGCTGCATTTCAGAAACTTAAGGGATTCATCGAGCGTCGCTTTGGCGCATAATAACGCATTTATGATCAAGAGAAACCTAGCCTTAAGCTGTTTGCTGGTTTTGTTTGCTTTCCGGGCCCAAACGCAGGACCGCCCCTACGTCAGGCAGTTGGTGAGCAAGCTGAGCGCTCCTGAAATGCACGGACGCGGCTATGTGAAAAACGGGGACCTCAAGGCCGCCACTTTGCTTGAGCACGAAATGAAAAGTGCCGGATTGCTCGCCTTTGATAGGCAATACGTGCAACAATATGCCTTCCCGATCAACACCTTTCCTGGCAAACTTGAAGTACGGGTTAACGGAAAGAAACTGCGGCCAGGCTATGATTATGTGCTCAGTCTCAAAGCGGTAAGCATGGATGAAGCATTTAATTTGCTTTGGCTGCCTGACACGGTTACCACAATTACTTCCGCAAAGGCGGCCATCGACACAAGCTTGCTGGCAAGCCACCTGGTGGTGGCACCGGCCTGTCTGAAAAATGTGTACAGGTCAGGATTTCCCGGTGCCCGTGGAATTATACAGCTTACACCTGACAATGTATGGTGGCATGTGTCGGGAGCGCAAAGCCCTGACGGAAGCATCGCCCTGATGGTACAGGAAAACAGCCTGCCCAGGGGAACACGCACCATCAGGCTGAAGGTTGAAAATGAGTTCATTAAAAAGCATGAGGCACGCAACCTCATCGGTTATGTTAAGGGCAGCGCCGAACCTGATTCGTTTTTTGTTTTCGTGGCACACTATGATCATCTGGGGAGGATGGGTGCCAAAACCTATTTTCCGGGAGCCAGCGACAACGCAAGCGGCACTGCTGCGGTGATGGATTTGGCAAGGTACTATGCTGCTCATCCCGATCAGGCCTATTATTCCATGGTGTTCATCCTGGTATCGGGCGAAGAAGCCGGCTTGCTCGGATCGACCTACAATGCAGAAAACCCATTGTTTCCGCTCGAAAAGGTGAAGTTCCTCATCAATATGGATATGGTTGGCACAGGCAGCGAAGGGCTGTCGGTGGTCAACGGACTACAGTTCCCGCAGGCACTGGCACTGCTCGAAGACCTGAATACCAGCGGACATTATTTTGCCAATATCAGGGCTGGGGGCGAATCATGCAACAGCGATCATTGTCCTTACTATAAAAAGGGAGTCCCTTCGTTTTTTGTATTTACACGTGGCGACGAAAACCGCGAGTACCACAATGTGTACGACACCGATTACAGGCTGCCCTTTACGGCCTATGAGCAGTTTTTCAAGCTGATGGTTGATTTCTCAAAAGCCATTGCACCGGTTAATAAAGCCATGTGATGGAAATTCTGATCATCGTGTTGAGCCTTGTTGCGGTAGGGGTGTTTACGGTGATATCCTTTTATACTTCGGTAAACAGCGGGGCAGGAAAGCTTGAGGAATGGTTCCGGAAACAACAGAAAAAACCACGCAAACACTGAATCTATGTCAAAATTGGTGCTTGTACCTACACCCATCGGCAACCTCGAGGACATCACCTTAAGGGCCATCAGGATATTGAAGGATGAGGTAGACCTTATCCTGGCCGAAGACACGCGAAAGACTTCGATACTGCTCAGGCATTATCAGATCGCAAAGCCGGTAACGGCTTTTCACCAGCACAACGAGCATCAGCAGTTGAACCGGATCGTTCAGCGTATAAAAGCAGGTGAGCGGATGGCCCTGGTAACCGATGCGGGCACTCCGGGCATTTCCGATCCCGGCTTTCTGCTGGTGAGGGCTTGTATCAGCGAAGACATTGAGGTGGAAACGCTTCCCGGCCCAACAGCTTTTGTGCCTGCCCTGGTAAACTCCGGGCTCCCCTGCGACAAGTTTTTTTTCGAAGGATTTTTACCTCCCAAGAAAGGCAGGCAAACACGCCTTTCACAGCTTGCCGCCATGCCGGTGACCATTATTCTGTACGAATCGCCCCACCGCTTGCTGAAAACCCTCGGGCAGCTGGCCGAACATATGGGCCCTGAGCGGAAAGCAGCCGTGGCAAGGGAACTCACCAAGATACATGAAGAGACTCGCCGTGGTACCCTTACAGCCCTTATCGATCATTACAGCAATACTGACATCAAGGGAGAGATCGTTATCATCATCGACGGAAACCGGCAATAAACGTCCAAACCTACCCCTGTTTGATTGTTCGGAGCCGAACAAAACTGTTCGGAATTACCGCGCATTTCAATGCATTTATTATTGTATAATGTGTGTTATGATATTGTATAACAAACAAATACAATCTTTGGCACGGCATTGGTTATCTGTATATCAAAGCAACAAAAAAATCAGTAACGATGAAAACACAGATACTTTTAATAGCCGCCCTCCTTAGCCTGACAGTCAGCACCTCAAGCCATGCTGACGAATTTAAGCAGAAAGAGGAAGCCTACATTGACGACATCCCATTCAACACCGACAGCATTGCCGCTGACTATTTGCTCGGTGAATTGTTGAACGACACCATTAAGCTTTCAGAGGAAGCTTATGTAGACGACATTCCCTTCGACACCCACGAAGTGGTACTGACATATCACAGCGATTCGGCCATGCAGGTGAATTTTGTCATGGAAAGTGAAGCCCCGATCGACGATATCCCTTTCAACACCAGTGAGGTGCTCAACGCATACATGAAATGGGCCGGAACCATGGCCCTGACAAAGAAAAACAGCTAGCCCTTATCCAGGCACCAATTCTCCCACTATATATATCCCCAACCCGGAGCGAATTAATTTCGGTCCGGGTTTTTTGTCATCACTATGCCCACTTCGCGCACTCCCGGTGTATCGAGTCGGGTAAGTTTGTTCTCGATGCGGATGCGGCAATTGCCTGCTTCTGTAAAGCGGATTCCGTGAATGACCGGCAGTTCAATTGTGTACCGGTCACCATCCTGATTCGAAAGCCAGTTGCCTTGTTTGTCCTTCAGGTCAAACATATAATCACGTGAACGCATGGTGCCATCCGGCATATAAAGCGTGATGTTCATGTCGATATAGGCATTCGGATAGTCAGCTGAATGAACAAACAGCACATCGAGGTTGTTTTCTGATGCAGCTTGTTCAATGGGCACATTGAATTCGATGAAATCAAACCGGTTCCAATTGGCATTATTCAGTGTGTGTGATATCCTGAAAGCCTTATCACCCGTGCAGGAGATAAGAACCAGTAAAAAAAACAACAAAGCCGGATGTGTTAGCGCAAAGGCTTTGCGTCGATTTGTGTTTGCGCCGGACGCTGTAGCTGTTGATACCATATTTTCAACCATATTAATGAAGTTCACCCGGGTTTAAACCCTGGATTTGAAGAGGCAAAATTAAGCAATATGACCAATAATAAGGGGCGTGATTTTGCAGGCACAGGAAAGAAACACGCTGTTTTTGGGGTGTTTCACCAAAAAATGTATATTGAATCAAATAAATAATTCCTATTTTTGCAGCAATCACACTTCCCATTTTTTTTGAAAGAAAACAACCCACTTTACATGAAACAGTTTTTTAATCGCATACATAAACCGATTATTTTGCTTTTGGCAGTTGCCGGCCTGGTGCTTGCCTCCTGCGTTCCAATGCGCAAAATGCAGTACCTGCAGCAGGCCGACTCAAGGGACACCACCAGGGCATACCTGAACGAAAGAACCTTGTCATACAAAATTCAGCCCGGCGACAACCTCTATATCAAGGTAGTAAGCCTTGATGAAAAAACCGCCAATATGTTCAACCCGGTTGGATCAGGAGTAACATCCCAATACACAAATGATGCTTCTGTATACCTCAACAGTTATACAGTGAGTGCCGAGGGCACCATTGAATTTCCGCTTGCCGGGCAGATCTATGTGCAGAACAAGAATGTAGAGGAGGTGAAGGAACGCATTCAGCTTATTTTGGATGAATACCTCAAGGAAACGGTGCTGATTGTAAAGCTGGTAAACTTTAACCTGACCGTTTTGGGTGAGGTGAAAAATCCCGGACAGTATCAGGTTTACCAATCAGAAATCAACATCTTCCAGGCCATTTCGATGGCTGGAGATATGGGCGATTATGCCGACCGTCGCCAGGTAACCATAGTCAGGCAGACAAAAACCGGGTCCGAAACCTTCAATGTTGACCTTGAAAAAGCCTCTATTCTCAGCTCAAATTATTTTTACCTGAAGCCAAACGACATTATCTATGTCAGGCCATTGAAAATCAAGCAATATGGCTTTGCGTCCTTCCCTTATACCCTGATATTCTCCTCCATTTCGACAGCTTTGCTATTAATCAACTTCTTTAAATAAACGATCATCCGTGGAAAATTTTCAACCCTACCAACAGGAAGAAACCATTGACCTGAAGGCACTTTTTTTCAAATTTACCCGGTTTTGGTATCTGTTTGCCATTTCCATATTCATCGCTCTGCTGGTGGCCTTTCTGTTCAACAAATACACCAAACCGGTGTATGAAGTCAAGACAATGGTCATGGTTAAAGATGACAAATCAAAGCTTGATCCTTCGGCCCTGCTGGGTTTGGGATTTACCGGACAGCAGCAAAACCTCCAGAATGAAATCGGGGTATTGATGTCCTACTCATTGAGTCAACGGACGATGAAACAAATGGGTTTTGAAGTTTCATACTATGTGGAGGACGGCTTGATTTCAAAGGAAGTTTACCGAAGCTCACCGTATGAAGTGGAAATTGATTTTACCAGGCTACAGGCCGTAAGCCTCCCATACAACCTCACTTTTGTTGATCATACCACGTTTAAGATTGAATCGGAAGGTGAATTGATCAGCACCTATGACTATAATACATCCGAAATGGTCGGTGAACCCATCGAAAAGGTCAGGTGGAGCGGCACGTTTAAGTTCGGCGAATGGGTCGACAATGGTTTCAACCGTTTCAGGATTTTGCTGAATGACCGCTTTGATCCTGATGCTGAAATCACCGGACAAAACAAATTCATTTTCAATGACTACAAATCCTTGCTGAATGTGTTCAGGGGATTCAAAATTGAACCGATCAACCGTGAGGCTTCCATCATCGAAATTTCGCTCAGGGGCAACATCAAGGAAAAATCGGCCGACTTCCTGAACAAACTTACTCAGGTATACCTGCAACGCAGCCTCGACAAGAAAAATCAGATTGCCGAGAACACCATTGAATTTATCGACCGCCAGCTGGTCGACATCCAGGATTCGCTGTCGAAAGCAGAAATTGACCTGCAGGATTTCCAGACCAGAAACGAGTTTATGAACCTCGATTTTCAGTCGGAACAGGTGTTTGAGTATGTGAAAGACCTCGAAAAACAGAAGGCAGAACTGATGGTGAAAAACAAGTATTACCGCAGTTTGCAGGCCTATATCCAAAGCAACCTCGATGAACTCACCAAGCTGGTTGCGCCCAGCGCCATGGGCATCGAAGATCCCTTGCTGAACAGGCTCGTTCAGGAACTGGTGAACCTTTCGGCCAACAGGGCAGAACAGTTGTTTTCGTCGACCGAAAAACACCCCTTGATTGTCAGCATCGACAGCCAGATCCTCAACACCAAAAAAACGCTGCTCGAAAATATCAGCAACATTATTCACAATTCGGATATTACAATTAGTGATTTAAACAGACAAATTGGCGACCTCGACAAGCAGCTGAACAAACTGCCGGTTACACAACGCTTGCTCGTCGGATACACCCGTAAATTCCACCTGAGCGATGCCATCTACACCTTCCTGATGCAGAAACGTGCCGAAGCCCAGATTACCAAGGCAAGCAACCTGCCGGATAACGAAGTGATCGACACGGCAATCAGCAACCTGGGCACACTGGTTTTCCCCAAAAAGAGCCTGAACTACACCATCGCCCTCCTGCTGGGATTGCTGATTCCGGTAGCCTATGTGCTGGGACGCGATTACCTGAACGACAAGGTGGTTGACCGCAAAGACATTGAAAAGGCGACCAAATTTGCCATTGTTGGGCAAATCATGCACTCGAGCAAAGACTCACAACTTGTTGTGGCCGATTCACCAAAATCATCCATTTCAGAATCATTCAGGTCGGTACGTACGAACGTAGAGTACCTGATGAAGGGAAAGGAAAAGAGCACTATATTGATTACTGCCGATATGGTTAGTGCCGGTAAAACCTTTGTTTCCATCAATATGGCCAGCATTTATGCCATGTACGGAAAGAAGACCGTTCTGCTGGGATTTGACCTTAGGAAACCTAAGATTTACCAGGACTTCGGCGTTTCGAACACCGCCGGATTAAGCACCTACCTGATCAACAAACACACCCTCGACGAAATCATTCAGCCTTCAGGTAAGGTGGATAATTTCGACCTGATTATGGCTGGTCCTGTACCGCCAAACCCAGCTGAGCTCATCGCCAGTGATAAATGTGCCGAATTATTCCGCGAACTGCGCGAACGCTACGACTACATCATTGTGGATACTCCGCCGGTTGGGCTGGTGACAGATGCCTTCCTGCTGATGCGCCACACCGATGTCAACCTGTTCATTGTAAGGCAGAACTACACCCACAAGAAAATTTTCGAATCGATCATCAAGGACATTGAGGACCGCGACATTTCGATGGGAATCCTGGTGAACGACGTTCGCCTTGGTGGTGGCTACGGTTACGGCTATGGCTACGGCTATGGCTACGGCTATGGCTACGGCTATGGTTACGGCTATGGCTACGGTTATGGTTACGGCTATTATACCGATGAACAAAAGGACGATAACCCGAGTTTCTTTAAACGCTTATTGAACAAGATTTAACCTTGTCCGGAGATTTTGATGGCTGAACCGACTGAGTCAGATGCATTGTTTTGGTATGCATTATATACCCGCTCAAAGGCCGAAAAGAAAGTTTTTGCAGAGCTGAACTTTGCGGGCATCGAGGCGTACCTGCCAATGATTACGCGGCTCAGACAATGGAGCGACCGCAAAAAGCTTGTCGAAGAGCCGTTGTTTCGCAGCTATATCTTTGTCCACATCTCCGAAAGTGATTATTTCAGGGTGCTGAACACACCCGGAGCCATCAGGTTTGTTTCGTTTGAGCGGAAAGCAGTAAAGATACCACCGCAGCAAATTGAGGCCATCCGCTTCTTTGTGGACGACAAGGAGTCGGAGGACCTCAACATCCCTGACCTGAAAGAGGGACAGCTTGTGAAGGTAAAACACGGGCCGATGGAAGGGCTGGTTGGCCGGTTGTTGCATATCAAGGGAAAATTCAGGTTAATCGTACAGATTGAAGCCATCGGGAAAAACCTTACCCTGAATATCCCCCGGACAAAAGTAGAGGCTGTTGACAAATCCGGACTTTAGCAGATCATGAACAAAGCGAATGCAAACGAAAGCAAGGCGCTTATAAATGACAAAGAAAAATTGAACAATGAAAACCCTTGAAAACAAACCCGTATTGGTAACCGGCGGCGCCGGATTTATCGGTTCAAACCTTGTTGAAGCCTTGCTCGGTCAGGGCGCGATGGTTACCTGTCTCGACAATTTTGCCACCGGCCACCATAAAAACCTGGCTTCATTCATGCCGAACAGGCACTTCAGGCTGATCGATGGCGATATCAGGGATGCTGACACCTGTGCCATTGCCTGTAAGGATCAGCACTATGTTTTTCACCAGGCCGCACTGGGTTCAGTGCCAAGGTCGATAAAAGACCCTGCCACAACCAATGCCGTAAACATTGCCGGAACCCTGAATGTGTTTCTTGCGGCCCGCGACGCCGGCGTGAAGCGGATTGTTTATGCCGCCAGCTCCAGCACCTATGGCGACTCGGTGAACCTGCCCAAGGTAGAGGACGTGATTGGTAAGCCATTATCGCCCTATGCCATCACCAAATATGTGAACGAGCTGTATGCTGATGTGATTGCACGCACTTACGGCCTTGAAAGTATCGGACTACGTTATTTCAATGTGTTTGGCAGGCGACAGGATCCGAATGGGGCCTATGCTGCCGTGATTCCGAAATGGGTGATGCAGTTTATCAGGCACGAAAGCCCCCTGATCAATGGCGGAGGTGAGTTCAGCCGCGATTTTACCTATGTCGACAATGTGATTCAGGCCAATTTGCTGGCGGCTACCACCACCAATGCGGCTGCAGTGAACCAGGTATACAACGTAGCCTTCGGCGATCGCACCACCCTGAATCAGCTGGCCGGTTACCTGAAAGAGATACTTTCATCGTATGATGAACAGATTGCCGGTGTTGAAATCCTTCATGGACCATACCGCCAGGGCGATATTCCTCACTCCTTGGCTTCAGTGGAAAAAGCACGTACACATCTGGGCTACAACCCGGAATTTGACCTCAGGAGCGGACTTGTTGAAGCCTGCAAATGGTATTGGGACAACCTCAGGGATTGACGTCTATAAAAATTTCAACATCAGACTTCTGAGAAAAAGGTGTCGAGGTTGTCGAACTTGTGATGGTAATCGCTCATCGACCGCCTGATGACCTCATGCGCTTCTTCAATGCCATACACATGGGTGATTTCAACATTGCTTTCGCGACCCGGAAGGTCTTTGTAGGTTAAAAAATAGTGTTTCAGCCTGTCGAGCACAAGGGCGGGACAATCGGAGATATCTTTGTAGTCGCCATACACGGCATCGTTATCGAGCACGGCCACCAGCTTATCATCAGCTTCATCGCCGTCAAGCATACGGAAACCGCCTATGGGCCTGGCCTTAACGAGGATATCGCCGTGGGTGATGTCTTTTTCCGTCAGCACGCAGATATCCAGCGGGTCGCGGTCGCCTTTGATGTTGCTGCGGCCAGTTTTTTCCTGACAGAATTCAGCCACACGCTGCGCACAGAAAGTTTGTGGAATAAAGCCATACAGGGCAGGCACAACATTTGAATACTTCTGGGGACGGTCGAGACGCAGGTATCCGGAGTCTTTATCAACCTCGTATTTCACCGTGTCAGTTGGCACCATTTCGATAAAACAGGTGATTACTTCCGGGGCTTTTGGGCCAATTTCAACGCCATGCCAGGGGTGCGACTTATACCTTAAACCCATCAGCCGGCCGATGGGGTCCATTATTTTTGACATATACTATCAGGATGTTTGGTTGTTATCAGTGACAAAGTTAGTTTATTTTAAGCAAGCTTATTTTTCAGGGATAATGTTGTTGTCATTGGCGCAGCCTGATGGTTTCTATTTCTTCCAATGTGTCGGGATTGGTCACCTTCAGTTCGACTTCAGAGCCGTTGACGTAAAACATGGCCAGTGCTGATTGTTGTGAAAACACCTTCAGGTGATCAGACCAGGGGAGTGTTTCAGGGCCATAGTAAGGAGCTCCGGCCGATCCGTTCGTGATTTGCCAGAGCGGGCGTTTAAGCACCAGTTTTTCATGTGACCAGCTTTCAGGATACAGGGCCATATCACTGTCGATGAGCAGCCTGCTGTAATTGTGTTCATCGCCTGTCAACACAGCCACCACCTTCTTGCTTTGATTTACCATAATGTTGAGCAGTTCATCGCGTCGTTCGATAATGCCTTTTTCTACCGGATTTCCGGCGACATAAGGCCGGATATCATTATTTCCGAGGTACCACATTGCATCGCCTGCATGCCCGCCATTCGGGAAAAGAGGCGTATGTATACTAACAAATACATGGTCAATTTGTTTATCTGCCTCAAGGTGTTCGATGGTTTTGGCAAACCATGCCAGCTGGTTGTCCATGACATACCCATGCGGATTGCCTCCTGTTAATGGGATCATTTCTTCGTTTTTAGCATACCAGTAATCGCTGTTCAGCACCACCATGGCTACATTGTCGTAGGTATAGGAATACACACTTTCATGGTATGGCGGAAAATCCGAGCTGTTCGGATCAGGATCGAAATAGGAGCCATCCTCGCTCACCGGTCCGTTGGCAGGGTTGCAGAATTCATTGGCGAAAACGGTTTCGGCTGATGATGAAGCGAATGGAAACCTGTCGACGGACACAGCGTTTGCATCATCACCAAAGAGGAGGCAAACGGATTCGTGGTTTCCCATTCCTGTATAAACGGGGATAGTATGCCAGAACGGCTCAACCGCCCGTTTCCAGCTGGCATATTCAAGCCTTGTTTCTTCAATGGCAGAAATTTGCCCGTTGATCAGGTCACCGGTAAACTGCAGAAAAGCAGCGCCCTGGCTCACTGACAAGGCCGCCAGTCGCTTGACCATATAGGCATTGACGCCTTTCATACTCCGTTCGCCGCCGCCCATGGCTTTTCGCGAGTCGCTTGCATAGCCAAAGGCGAAAGGCTTGCGGCTTCCCGCGAGCGGGGCTGTAGTGAAACGATTGGAAATGGATTGCTCAGCCGTATGTACACTATAGGTGTAGGTGGTGGCGGGCTTAAGTTTATTGATCAGGATTTCGTGCCGGGTATTTCCGGCAGGATTCATCATGCGTTGTTTTTCAGCATACACAATGCCATCAATACTTACCGTTGGGCTGCATAACTGGCTGGTGCTAAAGGTGAGGGTGACACTTTCTGAAGTAACCCTGTTCACAAAGGGTCCTTCGGTGATGGTAAGCGTGGGTTCAAAAGGTCCTTTCCCTACGAAACCAACCCTCCCTTCATAGATCAGCTCTCCCCTTGAATTGCTTACGCGATAGGCCAACAGCCCGCGTCCGCTGGTTTCCCAGCCAATAATGTCGTATTTCCCTCGCATAGCTGTGATGTTGACCGAGGCTTTGCCGTCAGTGATTTTTTCGGCATGTTTGAACCAGGCGGGCAGCGGAAACCGCACATTTTCAGCCGGAACAAAACCGTAGTATAGCAAGCCCTGAAGCCCGGCATCAGCAAAGTCGAAATCGAGTCCTTGGGAAGCGCCGCGGGCAGCACGAACGAATGCATCGGGCGAAATATCCGATTCTGTGCTGATGAACTCCAGCTTATCGCCCGATTCGGGATGCAGGATATACAAACCGTTTTCATCGGCATGGATATTGGCATAAGCGGCTGGAATGCCCTGGGCACGGGCAAGCTGAGCCATTGAAATCAGAAAAATGCAGGACAAAATGAATGTTCTCATTGAATCAGTTTGCTTTGTTTACTACAAATGTAATGAATCGGGATGCGTTTTACCAGGTCTTGGTAAAATCAAACACAGCATTGACCTTTATTTGCGCCCGAAATCAGCAGGAATTTCGCCCCAGTTTTTGGTATCCCATTTCAGTAGTTGTACATCCACCTTATTGTTTTGCAACCAGTCTTCGGCACGCGACAGGTGTTCAAACAGGATTTGGTTCTGGCTGTTTTCGACGAGTTTCGTATTTGCTTTGCCTGACTTAACCCATTTGATGGCATTCACCGAATCGCTGTAAATGGGAATGTTCAGCTTGTGTTTTTGCTGCCAGGCCAGTCCATGGACGATGGCCAGAAACTCACCGATGTTATTGGTGCCATGCTGGTAGACCATCGAATGAAAAACCTCCTCACCGGTAACCGACGAAACGCCGCGGTATTCCATCAGACCTGGATTTCCGGCGCAGGCGGCATCAACAGCAAGGTAGTGATACGCCGGTCGTGGACTTGCCAAAGTGCCTGAATGGGTGTGTTTACGGGCTGGCGAAGCAGCGGCCCAGTAATTGCTTTTAAAGGCCTTTTCTGCGGCAGCTTTATCGGCAAAGCCCTTGTATTTTGCCCCGGCAAAACCTTCAACCTGTTTCCTGCATTCGGACCAGCTGGAAAATATACCCGTTGTCCGGCCCTCCCAAACCACATAAAATTTATTCACTGCCATGGTGCAAAATTACCAATAATGCGGGTTTTCGGCACATCTTTGTTTTGTAGTTCAGTCAAGGTGTTTTTTATCTTTGCGCAAATCCTTTTACACATGAGCCTTCCGCTGATCTTACTTGCCTTGTTCTATGTGTTTGCTCCCATGGGCGTGCTGCATCTGTGCCATAAATATCCATTCGTAAACAAACTGGGCGCTGTGCTGATTGCCTACGCTGCCGGCCTGTTGCTCGGAGCCTTGCCTATCATGCCCGATGGCCATGGCAAGTTGCAGGAAATGATCATGACCATCAGCATTCCGCTGGCCATTCCGCTCTTGTTGTTTTCATCCAATTTCAGGCAATGGTCGGCACTGGCAGGGAAAAGCCTGTTGTCGATGGTTCTGGCGGTGATCAGTGTGGTTGTCACGGTTACGATTGGGTATTATCTGTTCAGGGATACAAATCCACAGCTGTGGAAAGTCAGTGGAATGCTAGTCGGGGTGTACACTGGCGGGACGCCCAACCTGGCCTCACTGAAGCTGATGCTCGACGTGGACGAAAACACCTACATCCTGACCCACACCTATGATATGGTCATCAGCGCAGCGTATTTCTTCCTGCTGATTTTCGGCGGGCGGCAGGTGTTCAGGCTGATACTGCCGGCTTTCCGTTTAAGCGGCCAGGGCAGCAACCACCTGATGGAGGAAGCCGCTGAAGATCCTTATTGGGGCATATTGCAGCCCGGCATGCGGCGTCCTTTACTTACAGGCCTGGCAATTTCGCTGCTCATTTTTGGTATTGCGGGAGGTGTTTCGCTGCTGGTGCCACAAAGCCTGACGATGGTAACGGTGATTCTGTTGATTACCAGCCTTGGCATTGCTGCTTCGTTTGTAAAACGCATCAGGCAGATTGAGAAAAGCTTTGAACTCGGCATGTACCTGATCCTGATCTTTTCGCTGACCGTTTCTTCCATGGTGAATGTGAACGAAATGCTCAAAGCTTCACCACAGCTTATTTATTACATCACCCTGGTGATTTTTGGCTCCCTGCTGCTGCATGTGTTGCTGGCAGCGATATTCCGGATTGATACCGACACTGTCATGATCACTTCCACGGCCCTCATTTGCAGTCCGCCTTTTGTTCCGGTCATCGCCGGTGCGCTGAAAAACCGTGAGATTCTTGTTCCGGGTCTTACCGTAGGGATCATCGGATATGCTATCGGAAATTATCTTGGCTATATTGTTGCCAATCTCCTGCATGCATATGGCGGATAAGTTGCTTCATGAGGTCTGCCCAGGGCAGGCAAATGTTCCGGCAAAGTGTTCGTAATCGAATAATATTGCACGCAGGCGCACACCTGCCTGACGAACCATTTTTTCCAGGAAAGATTTTAACGCCCACAATGATAGATCATTATGAATGATGGCATAGTGTATGTAAGTTTGTTTTTGTACGCTTAGTGCATTGTACCAAACAACAACAACAGATGATTAAACTCAGGGACATCCACAAGAGCTATGTCATGGGGAGCAACAGCCTTCATGTGCTCAAGGGCATCGATCTCGACGTGGAACAAGGCGAAATGGTTTCCATCATGGGTTCATCCGGATCCGGAAAATCGACGCTGCTCAACATCATTGGACTGCTTGACGAATATGACCAGGGCGAGTTTTACCTCGACGGAACCCTGATTCGCGACATGAATGAAACCAAGGCTGCCCGGCTGCGCAACCAGTTTATAGGCTTTGTGTTTCAGTCGTTTAACCTGATCAGCTTTAAAAACGCAGTTGAAAATGTGGCCTTGCCCCTTTATTATCAGGGTGTTCCCAGACGCAAACGCAACGCCCTGGCAATGGAATACCTCGAAAGGGTTGGACTGACCGACTGGGCCATGCACTTGCCCAATGAATTGTCGGGCGGACAAAAACAGCGCCTGGCTATTGCCCGCGCCCTCATCGGGAAGCCAAAAATCATCCTGGCCGACGAACCTACGGGAGCCCTCGACAGCGTGACCTCCATGGAAGTGATAGCGCTGTTTAAAGAGATCAACCTCAGCGGCATCACCATTGTCATTGTGACCCATGAAAACGACATTGCAAACAACACACAGCGCATCATCAGGCTGCACGACGGACTGATCGGAAGCGATCAGAAAAACGGACACCACCAGCATGAGTCCCGTAAAATTGCAGTTTAACCTAATACAACCACGCTATGTTTGATCTGGATAAATGGCAGGAAATTTTCAATACGATTGAAAAGAATAAGCTGCGCACCTTCCTCACAGGCTTTTCGGTAGCCTGGGGGATTTTTATGCTGATCATTTTGCAAGGATCGGGCATTGGCCTGCAAAAGGGTGTTGAGAACGAATTTCGCTCCTCGGCCACCAACACCATCTGGATATGGAGTGGACAAACCAGCAAACCTTATGCCGGGATGCAACCGGGGCGCTATATCCAGATGACCAACGAAGATTATGACAATATTTCAAACACCGTCAAAGGAATCGACAAGATTTCGTCGCGTTACCAGATTTGGGGAGCGTCAACCATATCTTATAACAACGAATTCGGGTCGTTCAGCATACGTACGGTGCATCCTGATTATGCCTTTATCGAAAAGATGGACATCCTTGAAGGCCGGTTTATTAACAAAACCGATATGGATGAATTCCGTAAATCGGTTGTCATCAGCACCAAGGTGAAAGAAGCCTTGTTCAAGGAGGAGGCGCCCATGGGTAAATACATCCAGGTGAACGGAGTGCCGTTTAAGGTGGTGGGCATTTTTACCGACGACGATGGACGCGACGAAAACATGCAACTGATCTACCTTCCGCTGAGTACAGCCCAACGTGTTTTTGGTGCCGGCAACAGAATCAATACCCTGGCCGTGACTGTGGGCGATGCAGGCGTTGAAGAAGCAAAGCTGATACAGGAAGACATTAAATCGAAACTGGCGGCAAAGCACAAATACGATCCCACCGACGAAAGGGCCATGTTTCTATGGAACAGCGTCGAAGAGTTCCAGAAGTTTAAAAGTCTGTTTGCCAGCATCAGGCTGTTTATATGGATCATTGGCATTGGCACAATCATCGCCGGTGTGGTTGGCGTAAGCAACATCATGATGATCGTGGTGAAGGAACGTACCAAGGAAATTGGCATTCGCAAAGCCCTTGGCGCCACACCGCAAAGCATCATCGGACTGATTCTTCAGGAAGCCATCTTAATAACGGGTTTTGCAGGGTATATCGGATTGGTGCTGGGTGTGGGACTGCTCGAATTGATTTCGAAGCAGATTGAAACGCCGTTCTTCAGGCAACCCGAAGTGGACATCAATATTGCAGTTGGGGCCACCATACTGTTGGTTGTGGCCGGATCGCTGGCCGGATTTTTCCCTGCCCGCAAAGCAGCAGCCATTAAACCCATCGAAGCACTGAGGGATGAATAAGCCAGTGTTGGCCAGCCGGAGTGGAAGTAATAATGAACAAAAGAAAGTAACAGAATAAAATCAATAAGCATGTTTGATCGCGATCGGTGGCAGGAAATATGGAGTAGCCTTTCGAAAAATAAACTTCGCACAACACTTACGGCTTTTGGTGTGTTTTGGGGCATCTTCATGCTGATGATCATGTTGGGCTCGGGAAGCGGGCTCGAACATGGTGTTATGTACGGCATGGGTGATTTTGCCACCAACAGCGTGTTCATGTGGACGAGGCCCACAACCATTCCCTACAAGGGCCTGCCGCGTAACCGGAGGTTTTACTACCGGAATGACGACATCAAGGCGCTCAAGGACAATATCGCCGAATTGGCAGTGTTGTCACCACGGCTCGAAGGCGGCGGACGCAACAGCGGCAACAATGTGGTCAGAAACGACAAGGCCGGAGCTTTCAGCGTGTATGGCGACTATCCTGAATGGAACCTGATTGATCCGGTGAACCTGCCCATGGGACGGTTTATCAACCAGATCGACATTGAACAAAAGCGCAAAGTAGCCGTGATCGGGAAAAGGGTTTACGAGGTACTCTTCGAAAAAGGAGAGGATCCAATCGGCAAATACATTCGGATCAATGGCATTTATTTTCAGGTGATTGGGTTGTTTACCCCTAAAAACCAGAACATGAATTTTGGCGGCGACAAGGAGCAAAGCATCCACCTGCCTTTCACCACCTTGCAACAGGCCTTTAATTATGGCGACATCGTCGGGTGGTTTGCCATGACTTCAAAACCGGGTATTCCGGTTACCATCATCGAGGAAAAGGCCAAAACTTTGCTCAAGGAAAGACACAAGGTGGCCCCTGAAGACGACAGGGCCATTGGCTATTTTAACCTCGACAAACAGTTCAGGCAGATGTCAGGGTTGTTTGCCGGCATCAGTGGCCTGATCTGGGTTGTGGGCATTGGGACACTCATGGCGGGTGTTATTGGCATCAGCAACATCATGCTGGTGATTGTCAAGGAGCGCACAAAGGAAATTGGGATCATGCGGGCACTTGGTGCCTCACCGGCGAAGGTGATCACGCAGATTGTGACCGAATCGGTGTTTTTAACCACCATTGCAGGCTATTTCGGCCTTGTGCTTGGTGTGGTGATCATCGAGCTCATCAACAAAAACCTGCCAGTTCCTTCCGATGGCCAAACCATGTTTTTGAACCCCACCATCGACTTTAAGGTGGCCATCACTGCCTTGTTGATCCTGGTTGTATCTGGTCTGCTTGCCGGATTGATACCTGCAAAAAGGGCCGTGAGCATAAAACCGATCGATGCCCTGCGTTACGAATAATGAATATAAATCAGTATAAATCAGTGAAATTGACACAATCATGAAAACCACCCTTAAAATAGTTGCAGCTGTTGTTGTAGTTGCCATTTTTGTAGGAACCATTTTTTACCTGTATGAAAAATCACAGGCAAAGCCTGTTGTTTACAGCACTGTTGGCCCGCAAAAGACCGATATCATTAAGAAAACCGTCGCCACAGGATCTGTTGTTCCCCGCAAGGAAATCGAAATTAAACCCAAGGTTTCGGGCATCATTGAAGAAATCTTTGTTGAACCGGGCGACATGATCAAAAAAGACGCCTTGATCGCAAGGGTCAAGATCATTCCTGACATGATCAACCTCAACAATGCGGAGTCGCGTGTAAAGCGCTCCGAAATTCAGCTGGAAGAAGCGCGGAAGAACTATTTGCGCTACAAGGAATTGTTTGAAAAGAGCGTGGTTCCTGAAGCGGAATACCTGGGTTACGAGATTGCCTTCCGCACGGCAAAAGAAGAAGTTGATGCCGCTGAGGATAATTTGCAGCTCATCCGCGAAGGCGCCACCAAAAAAGCCGGCCAGGTCACAAACACCCTGATTCGGTCGACCATCAGCGGAATGGTGCTGGCGGTTCCGGTTGAAGAAGGCAACTCGGTCATTGAAAGCAACACCTTCAATGACGGCACAACCATTGCCACGGTGGCCGATATGAGTGAAATGATCTTCGAAGGAAAAGTGGATGAGTCGGAAGTAGGCAAAATCCGCGAAGGGATGGAACTCATCCTTTCCATCGGCGCCATCGATGCCGACAAGTTCACCGCGACACTCGAACGGATTGCCCCCAAAGGTGTTTCTGAAAACGGGGCCATTCAGTTCGAAATCAGGGCTGACGTGGTGCTTAAAGAGAACCAGTTTATCCGCGCAGGCTACAGCGCCAATGCCGACATCGTGCTCGAACGCCGCGACAGTGTGTTGGCCATTAGCGAAAACCTGCTGCATTTCGATGGAGATACCACCTTTGTGGAAATAGAAACAGCACCGCAGACCTATGAAAAACGGGTGATCAAAACCGGACTTTCCGACGGCCTGATGATTGAGGTGCTCGAGGGATTAAGCATGTCAGACAAAATTAAGGCTGCTGCCCAATAGTAGTTTTGTTGTGTTGGTTTGGTGCCCGTGGACAGGCGAATGGCGGTCCACGGGTTTTTTTCAGAAAAAAATACAAGGCATGAAAAATAATTTGACAACAGCAAACAATTGTAGTATCATTGCACAATAATTAACTAAATAATTAGTTAATGAACTATACACCTAGTTAACCCATGAAAGAACTCACGAAGGCGGAAGAACAGATCATGCAGGTGCTTTGGAAGCTTAAAAAGGGCTTTGTGAACGATTTGCTTGACCAGCTGCCAGCGCCCAAACCGGCGTACAACACAGTATCGACAATCATCAGGATACTGGAGCGGAAGGGGTTTGTGGGGCATACGGCCTTTGGCAAAACACATGAATATTATCCACTTATCGACAAGAAAGAGTACACCAGGTTTGTATCGAAAAGCTTACTCAATAACTATTTCAGTAATTCAATGGGCCAGATGGTGTCGTTTTTTTCGCGTGAAAAGGGCCTGAGCATTGCTGAGCTGGAAGCCCTAAAGGAAATCATTGATACTGAAATCAAACAAAAGGAACGCAAATAAACCGGCAGCCATGGAAGCCATAATCGCCTTTATGATCCGTGCTTCATTGTACCTGATGCTGTTTGCGGCAGGTTATTTGCTGTTGCTGCGTAAGTCGCCTCAAGCCATGTATAACCGCTTTTTTATCCTTGGTGCAGGAGCGCTTTCGCTGGTTTTAGGTTTTATTCCGGCTGATTTTTTTGCTGCCAGTACCAGCACCCAACAGCCCGGCATGCTGCTGCCCGAAATTGTGGTCAGGGCAGCCAAGCGGGTAAACAGCACATCGGATCAGTTTGGTGAAGTGGTGGTTCACCATGCGGTAATCTGGGAACTGTTTCTGTTCATCAGCAGCATCATGGCCCTGTTGTTTGTGATGCGCCTGCTACGAATCGGATTGCTCATCAGGCGCAGCCGGCCTGTAGCCGATGGAGACATAAAACTCATCGCAAGCAACGAAAACACCAGCCCGTTTTCATTTTTTTCGTGGGTGTTTGTTCCCGGCGGACTGGAAAAGCTGCCCCATTATGAAGCGATACTGGCCCATGAACGGGCGCATTACCATAGGTTGCATTCTGCTGACGTCCTGTTTTACGAATTCCTGAAGGTACTATTCTGGTTCCATCCGGCCGTTTATTTTTTACGCAGCGAACTGAAGGCCATGCATGAATTTGAAGCCGATGCCATTGCCATCCGTCAGATTGAAAAGATTGATTATCAGAAAACACTTGTTGAGCTGAGCTTTACGGGTGGGCTGATACCAATAACGAATCCGTTTAATTTATCACTCATTAAAAAACGTATGCTTATGATGAACAGAAAATCTCCGCATCGGCCTGTGAGAAGCTGGTTGATGATGGCTGCCATTGCCGCTGTGGTACTGATGGCCGCCGCAGTGCAATCGTGCCAGCAAAAAAACCCAGGCAGCGAAAGCAACACTGCCCAGCAGCCTGCAGTTACAGAGGCAGTGGAACAGACAATGGACACACAAACAGAAGAAGCAACTGATGAGGTGTTCACCGTGGTTGAGCAAATGCCGGAATACAATGGCGGAATGGAAGCCATGATGAAGTTTATTGCTTCAAACATTACCTATCCTGAAACTGCAAAACGCGATACCATTCAAGGCAAGGTGTTTGTTCAGTTTGTGATTGAAACCGATGGCTCGGTTAGTAATGTAAAGGTGCTTAGGGGTATCGGTGGTGGATGCGACGAAGAAGCCATTCGTGTGGTTGAATCAATGCCCAAATGGACGCCGGGCCGTCAGCGCGGCAAGGCCGTGAGGGTTTCCTTTAACCTCCCGATCAGGTTTGCCCTTCAATAGGTCATTTTTTTTATCCCGTTCAACTAAAAAATTAGTTGACCAAGCGGGATGTATGTACGGAAAAATCAGGCCGTCACTTAATGACAGCCTGATTTTTTGTTGCCTGTGAAGCGCTATTTTTTCAATAAATCGCGGATTTCGGCCAGTAATTTTTCTTCGTTTGATGGGCCGGGAGGGGGAGGTGCAGGTTTTGCATCTTCTTTTTTCTTCATATTGTTCATGGCCTTGATCATCATGAAAATGGCGAAAGCGATGATCAGAAAGTCGATGACGGTATTGACGAAATTCCCGATGTTGAGCGTAACGGCGGGATTCACAATTTCAGCCCCGTTCATCACTGCTGCTTTCAGGGTAAGCCTGATGTCGCTGAAATCGACCCCTCCCACCAATATCCCGATGGGCGGCATTATGACATCGTTGACAAATGACGAGATTATTTTCCCAAAAGCTCCGCCAATGATAATACCCACAGCCATGTCCATGACATTGCCGCGCATGGCAAATGTTTTAAATTCAGCAACAAGTCCCATTGTTTTTTGTGTTGGTTAATAATGCTGCAAGGTAAACATGAAATCCGAAGCTGTCAACCAAACCGGCACAATTATTTTCTGCTGAAACAAGGTCAACAGATCATTTGTAATAGTGCTACAATCGGGGAGCTATGCGCATAATCACCGGATTGTGGTCGCTGAATTCAAATCCCAGGTCACGTGTCTCAACGCTGATCAACTCAATGTTGGGTGAAAGGATAAAAAAGTCGAGGGTTGTTGTGCCTGTTTCTCCTTTGGTATAGGGCTCATCGAGGTGCCTGTTTGAAGGAACGGAAGCATCAAAGGCATATTGCCAGTCAGGGGCAAGCATCGAGGCAGGTATTGAAACCTCTGCGGGCACATAGCGGTTGCCACGGTAATCGTTTAAAGGTTCAAAATCGGGAGGATTCATATTCCAGTCGCCCCCGGCCACCACATAATTTCCTTTTTCATATTCGGCAGTCATCATACCGGCAATCACATCAAGTTCCTGCTGCATCAGCGACTGATCATCGACAAAGGCTGAGTTGTGGGTGTTGATCAGTACAAGCTCTTTGCCATTCTGCATGGCAAAGCGGGTTTCAATAAAACAACGGTCAAGCAGAAACAGCCGCTCAGGCCAGCCGGCAATCGACGGATAGGCATGCCTGATGGCCACTGTTGGCTCAAACCGGGCAAAGGTCATCATACCGGCCTTTACCTGCCCCATGGGCCTGAAAAGCGGCACCGGAACAAAGGGAATCTGGTAATTGACAGCGCTTACCACATCGTCATGGTATAAAACATCTGTCAGTATTTGCCGTTGATTTACCCTGTATGACCGCTTGGCCTTTATGTCAACTTCCTGTAACAGGATAAAATTGGTAGCGTGCTCATCGGCAAGGAATGCCTTGACAGATCCAAGATAGGCCGCCGATTGCTCTTTTGTTGCCCTGACTTTTTTCCCCCCATCATAAAAGAAGTCCATCTCATGTCCCAATCCTGCATAACCTATGTTCCAGGTCATGATGGTGAAATCAGTTTTGGCAATGGTGGTGGGATTATCGCGCCTTTTTATCCGTAGTTGTTCCATATCATCGGGAGTAAAATCGGTAATGCTGACATAGACCAGAAACAAACCAAAGAACATGATAAGGCCAAGCAGCAGGAGGCCAATGGGCAGAATTACTTTTTTCATCTGGCACTTTGTTGAATTTCACATGAATAAATGGTTGATTCGTCGTTAAAATTACGCATTTTGTAAAGTCATCGGTGCTTTTTCCGTCACTGGGCTAAAATTCACGCCCGATTAACATTTTTTATCAACCGCATACAAGCCCGAAAAGCAAGTTCATGGTATCTTAGCCAAATATTCAACATCCTTGCACATCAGGTTAATTTTATGTTGTTTGCTGCTGCTGCCTTTTCTGGGTAGGTCACAGGAAAAATGCATTGTGAAAGGCACAGTGCGTTCGGCCGACAGCCTCCTGGCCCTTCCCAATGTTCACATAATCAGCAAACAAGCCCGCAGGGGAACCATATCTGACAACGACGGTAAATTTGCCATCAGTTGTTTCACCGACGATTCCTTATGGTTTAGTTCCTTGGGTTTCAGGCACCGGATTTTGCACCTCGATCAGGATCTGCCCAAAGAGGACAACGAAATGCTCGTATTGCTTGTCAAGGATACGGTGAAAATGGAGGAGGTGGTGATCCACTCTTTTTATGACTGGCCCACCTTCAAGTACTTGTTTGTCAATATGACGACCATAAAACCTGTTGAACTGGAAAGAATCAACGAAGAACTCGAAAATTCAATCCTTTACCTGAAGCCGGTGCCCCTTACCATCAAGGGACCTGTTCAGGCCCTGTACGACTATTTCAACGAAATGGCAAGGTTGCAGCGAAGGCTTGAGCGCAACCGCTACAACTACAACCAGCAGCTGATCAAAGAGGGAAGGGAAAAGGATACCATTCCACTGAAGCCTGAGCATTATTTTCTGAGGCAATGACCCAAGCGGGTAATTAGTACGGCGTTTTATGCCGGAATCCGGTGCACCTAACCCGGGGCACAGGCCGCAGCGGCAACACTGATTTTGATTCCGGGTGCCGCCGAAAGGGCGATCGCACAGGCTTCAATTGTCGAACCGGTAGTGATTACGTCATCGACAAGCAGCACATGCTTTCCGGCTAAATCGCCTGGTCTTTGCAAAAGGAATATATCCTTCACGTTCTCCCATCGGGCCGTCCTTGATTTTTTTGTCTGTGTGGCTGTGGCTACCGACCGGATGAGGTTGTCGGTGCTGACGGGCCAACTGGTGATTTCCTGAATGCCGTGTGCAATGATTTCACTTTGGTTAAACCCTCTTTTATGGATTTTTTTTGGATGCAAGGGCACAGGAACGACAACATCAACGGATTGATACAGGGCAGAGGCTGCCATTTTCTTACCCATTTCTGTTCCCAGGAAAAGGCCAGCCTCGCGGTTTCCTTTGTACTTTAACTCATGGATGAGGTGTTGAACCTTGCCTTTTTTACTGAAAAAATATATGCCGCAGGCCGCCTCAAACCTGCATCTTCCCCAATACATGCGCGCTACGGGATTATCCTGCACGCCTTCGTATCCGGTGTCGGCCAGCAGGTGTCGGCACGACAGGCAAACGGTTTTTTCATGTGCAAAGAGCAGGTGTCCGCAGGCGGCACAAACCTCAGGATAAAACAAAGAGACCAGGTCGGTAATGAATCGCAAACGCATGGTGGAAAAATTCGATCCTAATTTACGAAGAAATGACCAAAATCCGATAAGGCAGTTGATTTTTGTGCTGCCCTGCTTTTGCTTACCTTTGTTCAGCTGATACCGCAAGAACCCAGTTATGGCAACAAGCACATTGCTTCAGGTGGATGATTTACAGGTGAGCTTCCTGGGCGAAACAGGTTGGAATCCGGCTGTGCAGCAGGTGAGTTTCACGCTTGAGCCGGGAAAAACCCTGGGTTTTGTTGGTGAATCGGGCTCAGGAAAGTCGGTCACTTCGCTCGCGCTGATGAACCTGCTTCCGCAGCGGCAGGCGCGGATTCAGGCTGCCCAGCTCCTGTTTGATGGCCGCTCACTGCAGCAGCTTTCGGGCAGCGCATGGTCACAGCTGCGTGGTGCGGACATGGCCATGATTTTCCAGGAACCCATGACTTCCTTAAATCCGGTTTACAGCTGTGGCTATCAGGTTGCTGAAGCCATCAGGGCCCACGGGCACATTGGCCGCAAAGCCGCCCGCGAAAGGGTTCTTCAGTTGTTCAGCAAGGTGCAGTTGCCAAGGGTTAAGGAAATGTATAATGCCTATCCGCATCAACTTTCGGGCGGACAAAAACAGCGGGTGATGATTGCAATGGCCATCTCATGCAATCCTTCACTGCTCATTGCCGATGAGCCCACAACAGCTCTTGATGTGACAGTCCAGCGCGGTATCCTGGATTTGCTCAAAGACCTACAGTCGGAAACCGGAATGGGCATGCTGTTTATTTCGCACGATCTGGCTGTGGTAGCGGCCATGGCCGACCATATTGCCGTGATGCAGAAAGGATGGGTGGTTGAACAGGGTACGGCTGAAGCAATCATGCGCAACCCACAGCACCCCTACACCCAAAGCCTGCTGGCTTGCAGGCCTCCTCACGATGTGAGGCTTAAACGCTTGCCGGTTGTCAGTGAGTTTCTGGCCGGCAAATGGCCCGGGGGCGAAGCCCAGGTCAGGAAGGAGCTGTCGTTAAGTGCTGCCGAAAGAGAAGCCGGGCATCAGGAGATGTATGCCCAGGCACCCTTGCTTAGCGTTAACAACCTGAAGGTTTGGTTTCCGATAAAAAAAACCTTGTTTTCGCGCTCAGCACCAATGGTAAAAGCCGTTGATGGCGTAAGTTTTCAGGTTTACCCAGGCGAAACCGTCGGTCTTGTTGGCGAATCCGGCTGTGGTAAAACCAGCCTCGGACGCGCCTTGCTCAGGCTCAATGAGCCTGAAGACGGAGAAATTGATTTTGAAGGAAACAAGCTGATATTGCTACCCGACCGACAAATGCGCGCATTCAGAAAACACATCCAAATCGTGTTTCAGGACCCTTACTCCTCCCTTAATCCAAGGATGTCGGTGGGCGAAGCCATCAAAGAGCCCATGACAGTTCACCGCCTGCATGGCAACGAATCCGGGCGCAGACAAAAGGTATTGGAGCTGTTGCAGCAGGTTGGCCTTGATGCCGCACATTACCACCGTTACCCGCATGAGTTTTCTGGCGGACAGCGGCAGCGCATCTGCATTGCCCGCGCCCTCGCTGTTGAACCCCGCCTGATCGTCTGCGACGAATCAGTGTCGGCCCTCGATGTTTCGGTTCAGGCGCAGGTGCTCAACCTCTTAAACAGCCTGAAGAAAGCCCTTGGGCTGACCTTCATTTTTATCTCACACGACCTTGCTGTTGTCCGTTTCATGTCGGACCGCATCCTGGTGATGAAGGATGGTAAGATTGAAGAAACGGGTGAGGCCGATAGCTTGTATCACCTCCCGCAAAAACCCTATACAAAGAAATTAATTGCCGCCATACCAGGTGGTTACAACGTATAAATGCATTCGACCATGGCAAAAAAAGCAAAAAAAGGCGAAGGAAAAAAAGACACCTTCACAAACACCATCCTCAGCATCTTTGGGGCAAATCCATTCAAACCCTATAACTATAAGCAGGTTTCGAAAATGCTTGGCATTAAGGACAAGGCCGGAAAAGACCTGGTGCTGACCATCCTGGAAGAGCTGAAAAAAGAAGGTCGGCTCATCGAGGAACGCCCATTCCGCTATATCCTCAGCAAAAAAATGCTCAGCGAGTTTGCCACACGCAAGGATTTCATCACCGGAAGGGTTGACATGAAAAACACCGGCAAAGCCTATATCACGCCTGACAAAGGCGGAGAGGATGTGTTTATCGCATCAAACAACACCTTCCAGGCACTGCACGACGACCATGTTAAGGTGCTGTTGTTTCCGAAGCGGAAGAACCACAAAACTGAAGGACAGATTGTTGAGATTTTAAAGCGCAACAAAACCGATTATGTTGGCATTATTGAGGTTGGCAAGGAGTTCGGGTTTCTGATCCCCGATAGCGGCACCATGCCGGTGGATATCTTTGTGCCAAAATCGGCGCTTAACCAGGCTAAAAACGGCGAAAAAGTCATTGTCAGAATCACCGAATGGCCCGAACACGCAAAGAATCCTTTTGGCGAGGTTATCCATGTGCTGGGCAAACCGGGCGAAAACAATGTGGAGATGCAGTCGATCCTTGCGGAATACAATTTCCCGCTCGCATTTCCACGCGAGGTAGAACAGGAAGTGGCAAAGATTCCTGACCGCATCAGCCCCCAGGAGATCGCACGCCGGCGCGACTTCCGTGGTATAACCACACTCACCATCGACCCTGCCGACGCCAAGGACTTTGACGACGCCATTTCATTGAAAAAGCTCGAAAACGGACACTGGGAGGTCGGCGTACACATTGCCGATGTGGCACATTATGTTGCCGAAGGATCATTGACAGATGTGGAAGCCCAGGAGCGCGGAACTTCTGTTTATCTTGTCGACAGGGTTATTCCGATGCTTCCTGAAAAATTATCAAATATGGTATGCTCGCTGCGGCCCGATGAAGATAAGCTCTGTTTCTCGGCTGTATTCGAAATGAATGATGCAGGTGAAATCCACGATGAGTGGATTGGTAAAACAGTGATCAGGTCCATCAGGAGGTTCAATTACGATGAGGTACAGGCAATTATCGAAGGTGGCGGTGGCGACCTGAAGGATGAGTTGCTGGTGTTGCATCAGCTGGCAGTGAGGTTGCGCGAACAACGCATGGGCAATGGCTCCATCAATTTCCACTCAGAAGAGGTCAAGTTCATTCTTGATGAAAAGGGGAAACCCATCGATACCTATGTGAAGGTGCAAAAGGAGAGCAATATGCTGATTGAAGATTTCATGCTGCTGGCCAATCGCAGGGTAGCCGAAAAAATCGGCAAGCCTGAAGGGCGTCGCAAGCCAAAGACCTTTATCTACAGGATTCATGATGAACCCAATCCTGAAAAACTGAATACGTTTGTTCAGTTTTTGTCGAAACTGGGATACTCAATGAACATCAGTTCGCGGCAGAAACTCGTGAAATCATACAATAACCTTTTCGAGGCCGTTGAAGGAAAAGGTGAGAAGGGGCTGATTGAAACCATTGCCATCCGAACCATGGCCAAAGCCGAATACAGCACCCAGAACATCGGACATTACGGACTTGCATTTCAGTATTACACTCATTTCACCTCACCCATCCGCCGTTATCCCGACCTGTTGGTTCACCGGCTGTTGCTTCAATACCTCGACGGGAAACCCAGTGTGAAGGAAGATGATTACGAGCCCATTTGTCAGCACGCCTCTGAAATGGAACGCAGGGCAGCCGAGATGGAGCGCGAATCGGTGAAATACAAACAGGCTGAATACCTGATGGATAAGATTGGTAAAATCTTCGACGGGCAAATTTCGGGCGTGAGCAAATGGGGCATTTTTGTTGAACTCATGGGGAGTAAATGTGAAGGCATGGTGCGCTACAATGAAATGCCGGGCGATTACTACTACCTTGATGAAGACAATTACCGGGTGATTGGTCAGAGCCATGGAAAAATATTCAGGTTGGGCGACCAGGTAAAGATCAGGGTGAAAAAGGTGGACCTTGCCCGCAAAAAACTCGACTTTGGGATCGTGTCAACAGATCAGGCCCGCGATTGGTAGGGTTGGATGCCTGCTGAAGCGCTTGCTTTTTTGGTTAAAGCAACCATCATGTCTAGATTATTGAACGAAAATGCTGTTCGGCTTCGAACAAAACTGTACGGAATTAACGTGCAACAGGCATGTTTATTTAGGAAATATTTTCATAAATAACACAAAAACAAGTAATTAAAAAGTTTGGCACGGTTGTTTTATTCATGTATACAAAGCATGAAAAAATTAAATGCCATGAAAAAGTCAAGCATCATCACCGCCATCGCAGCCTTCAACCTCTTCTTCAATATGCATGTACAGGCAGAAGGATTGCAAAACAGGGACGAACAATATATCAACGACATCCCGTTTAACACACACCTCATCGCCGAGGCTTTTTTGTCGGGTCTCGCCATGGAACAAACCTTTGTGATGGAAGAAGATGAATTTATAAACGACATACCGTTCAACACAGCGAAAATTGCCAGGCAGGAATTGAGCAGGAGGGCCATGGAACAGGTATTTGCCTGCGCCGGAGAAGAACAGATCGACGACATTCCGTTCAACACTTCTATCATTGCAAGCTGTGCCTTAACGTGCAATGGCATGTTTTCACACCAGCAAAATGAGTTGGTTCAAAATATTCAGTAAGCTCTTTTCATAGTAGGTTAATGTTGGATTCAGTTTTGAAAAGGCTCCGTTTGCGGGGCCTTTTCTGTTTTTTAGTAAAGCAGCAAACGGCAAACTTCATCGTTGTCACCATGACGGATGCAAAGGATGGATTTTGTGGCCAGTCATGCACCGAACAGTTTTTTGCTATGCCTGAAAAAAAACTGTTCATCTCCGAACAAAACTGTGTGAACACGTACACTTTATCGGTTTATTGAAATGTTCAAATGCATCATAAAGCACACATATACAGATTAATATGAACTTTGGCACGCCATATGTAATATGATATACAACAATGAATAACACGACCATGAGAACAATGATAACCATATTGATGATCGCAACAGTTTGCATCTCAAGCCAGCTTAAAGCCGATGGATATGAACCCAGGATAAATGAAGAAGCTGCTATTTACGATATACCCTTCAACACCCAGCATATTTATGGCGAGGTAATGCTTGAGCGGGCACTTGCCGTAAATTTTGAAACAGCTGAAGAAGCTTACATCAATGATATTCCGTTCGACACACAGGGTGTGGCTAAAAAGGCCATGGCTGCTGCAAGTGCCGAACAGCGTTTCACTGCCAGTGAGGAAGCCTATATCGATGACATTCCGTTCAACACGGAAATCATCGCAAGAGAAAATATTTAACTTAATGGGAGCGCCCGCTCCCCGTCGTTCTTTTACTCATACTATGTAATTTTGTGTTGGTTGAACCTTGGTTAAAGCTCCGGAGAAATCCGGGGCTTTTACTTTTTAATCCGCTGCGCATTACTGTAACCCACATTACGAATTGAGAAGACGTAATCGACGAAAAGTTGGTATTAAAAGCGCAAACTTGCTACCTTCGCAACAAATCCATCACATGGCATTTACCTACCCATATCCAAGGCCGGCACTCACCGTTGATGCGGTGATTGTTGCATGGCATGCTGGCCGGGTGCTGTTGTTGCTGGTCAGGCGCAAACATCCGCCATTTGAAGGACATTGGGCCATTCCGGGTGGATTTGTTCAAATGGATGAACCGCTCGAACAGGCTGCTGCCCGTGAACTCGCCGAAGAAACTGGACTCAGCGGCATTGCCCTCAAACAGTTTTATACGTACGGAGATCCCATGCGTGATCCGCGCCACCGGACGGTGACAGTGGTGTACGTCGGACGCATCAATGAGGAACCTCCCTTGCCGGATGCCGGCGACGATGCTGCCGAAGCCGCCTGGTTCGACATGCACCAACTCCCGGAACTTGCTTTTGACCACAGAGGCATCATCGGTGATGTGATCAACAGCCTCAACCTTAACATACAGAAGTGATGTGCGGCAGGTTTCAGCTATCGGTCAAAGGAAAAGAAATCAGCGAGCGCTTCAACACCGAAGTGTTCGACGCCTTCTACAAGCCAAACTTTAACTGTGCGCCAACACAGCGTTTGCCGGTAATCATAAACAGTGAAGCCCGCAAACTGAACTTTTTCCAGTGGGGTCTGGTGCCTTCATGGGCCAAAGACTCACGGATCGGCAGTAAAATGATCAACAGCCGGGCGGAAACAGTAGCTGAAAAACCTGCGTTCCGCAAGGCGTTTGCTGCAAGGCGCTGCCTTGTTCCGGCCAATGGATTTTATGAGTGGAAGCAAGGAAAGGTGAAGGTTCCCTATCGGTTTTATTTGCCCGATGAACCCTTGTTTGCCATGGCTGGTATCTGGGAAAACTGGTATGATGGCGGAGGCAATGTGCTGCAGAGTTTTTCCATTCTGACAACTTCGGCAAATGCCCTCATGCAGCCCGTTCATCACAGGATGCCGGTAATTATTTCACGCAGGGATGAAGCCCTTTGGCTGAATGCAACGGATCAGGAAGTGCTGTTGCAATTGCTCAAACCATTTCCGGAACAGCTGATGCGTTGCCACCAGGTCAGCAACAGGGTGAACAATGCCGGCATCAATGAGGAGTCACTGGTGGTTCCGGTGCCTGAATTTCCGAACGATTTGTTTGAGGCTAGCCCACCATAAGGTTGCATCCCCTGACTTCGCTGTGATCGAAGCGGCCAATGACTTCGAAACTGTCGCCTGCATGCAGACGGCCAACGTCCTGTGTGGCGATGAATGCACAGCTATGTCGGTTGGCGAGGTCGATGACATTGATGCCGCCACTTTGTCCGGGTACAGCCATCGAAAGCGGATCATTCATGTCGCGGATGAAAATTTTCATCCAGGGAGGCGTTCTAAACAGCCCTCCGCCGGTGGAGTAGGCCTGCGAAAGCAGTTCAGTCATGCCATACTCCGAATGAACCTGGCTGAGACCAAACCGGTTGCACAACACTTCATGTACTTCATCGCGTACCATTTCCCTTCGCCTGCCTTTCATACCCCCCGTTTCCATCACGATAAGATCGGGGAATTGCATGGGAAAATCTTCAGCAAGGTCGAGCAAGGCATAGGTGACCCCGATAAGCATTGTTTTCTGGCGCAGCTCACACAATTCAATCAGCCTGGCCGAAAGGGCATCCTTATCGTGCAGGTAAAAGCCATTCAGCGGGTGGCCGCTTTGTTTCATCAGCCCGTCAACCATGTGTACGAGCGACGAGCCTTTGCGTTCGAGGTACGATGGCAGGAGCGCCAGCAGACAGTAATCGTGCGGGTTGCTGTAGAAAAGACGAAATCCCTCACTAAAACTTTTGTTGTAAAGCACCTCATCAGCCACAAAATGATGGCTTTTTTGGCTTCCGGTGGTGCCTGAACTTTCAAAAACGAGCTGTGGCTGCGTCGTTTCAGCAATGACCTTGTGCGAGGAAAAAAACGAAACCGGAAGAAAGGGAATCTGGTCAAGCCTGTTTACCCTGGACGCGTCGACCCCAATCAGCTCACAATACCTGCGGTAAATTACCGTTTGCTGATATTGTTCATGGAACACCTCAATGGCCAGAGACGCAAACGAAGCCTGGTCGCTGATGGAAAATAATTTGGAAACAAAGGTTTCCTGGTTCATGTCAAATTTTTTCAAAGCACTAAAAGTAGTATTTTTACGGCAACAACAAGCTCATGGCACCGAAAGTTTACCTTACTGTTTTAGTCACCATTATCGTCATGATAGCCTGTACTTCGTGCAAGAAATTCGAAACATACCCTTTGGAACCATTCATCGAATTCAGGGAGTTTGAGCTGCTCATGAACCCCGTTAGCGGGATCACCGATCAGGGTGTTTTAAGGGTTTTTTACCGCGATGGCGACGGCAATATCGGTTTGGAACAGGGCGACACAACCTATCCTTTTGAACCGGGCGGCGACTATTATTACAACCTGATCATCACCTATTACGAGCAACAACATGGTGTGTTCACCGAAGTACCCCTGCTTTCGTGGAACAGCAATACCCAGCAATACGACACCCTCACCTTTAATGCACGCCTGCCGCTGCTGTTGCCTAAAAACCAGAAAAAGTCGATAAAGGGAATCATCGAAAACCAGCTGTTTATTTACAACCCCCTTTCAGCCTTCGACACCATTCAGTTTAAAGTGAAAATTATTGACCGTGATTTAAACATCAGCAACGAAATTACCACCCCACCCATCGTCCTGATTAAGCCATAGCTAACAATTTGGTAAATTAACATGCAGAAAAACAATAGAATAGAGGGTTTGTTAACAATTAGGTAATATAATACTAAAACAAACTTAAAGGCATTTTCTTGATTCAAAAGAATTGACTAGCTTACCTTTGCGTCAAAATAAATCAGGAAAAATGAAAAATCTCATCGCATTAATGATCCTTGTTGCTCTAACGATTAGCATGAATAGTTTTGCAACAAACGACAGCGCCCCCGATAAACCGGTTCCAACCAAAGTAAGTTTAAGTGGCATGATCATCGACAAAATCACTGGTGAAGCCCTTGCAGGCGCTACGGTAGCCATTGAAGGAACCGATACAAAAACCTTTACCGATCTCGAAGGAAAATTCATTCTGAAGGATTGCACACAGGGAACCTACACCCTCAAAGTGGATTATATTTCATACAAAGAAACGATACTCAGCAACATCAGCATTGGTGTTCAACAGGAGAGCCTTGAGATCGAGCTCGTATCGAATGAGAATTAAACCATATATGTCGTGTTGAAACGAAGGCTTAAAGGCAGGCAATTCAGGCTTGTCTTTTTTTTTGAGGAGTAGTTTCGACATATTTCCCATAGGTTAATGTTGTATTTTTGAGCAATATTTGGTGCTGACCGATGAATAATGGTGGCCTCAAACGGAATAGTTGCTAGCTTTGGAATTTAAAATAAAGAAAATGAAGCGTTTATTGGTTGTAATATGTGTGCTTCTGGCAGGGCTTCAAGGAATGAGCCAGGACCTTGAGAAACGTGCAGATGGCTATTATCAGCATGGTGAGCTGTTTACTGGAACACAGCAGATCACTTATGAAAACGGACAGCTGAAGTCGCTGCGCACCTTTGTTCTTGGGCGTGAAGACGGAATTTCGGTGTACTATTTCGCAAATGGCAGCCAGAAGGAACAGCGTGCCTGGATGAAGGGCCTGAAACATGGCACCTGGATTACCTGGAACGAAGCCGGGCTGAAGACAGCCGAAGCCAACTACGAAAACGATAAAAAGCATGGAAAGTGGTTCATCTGGGACGAAAACAAGGTGCTTCGCTATGAAATGAACTATGTGGAAGGAGAAAAAACAGGCACCTGGTTTATGTGGGACGAAACCGGTAAACTCATCGACGAAAAGAAATACTAAAGCTGCAAACAACTGTGAAACCGGTTGTTAAACTGTTTTTAGCACAGGTGATCCGCTTTTTTACTGCATAGCCTTCCTGCTGCCCTTTTCATTCCTCCCGAATGATTATTTTTGTTGACGATTACAGCCAACGATCACCCCATGATTATCAGGAACTATTCATCCCGCAAACACGTCATCATCCTGATATTTATGGCCATTGGTGCCATCTACATCATTAAGCTTTTTTACCTGCAGGTGATCAATCACTCCTATAAGCTGTCGTCGCAAAACAACGTATTGCGCTATGTGACCCAATACCCTGCGAGGGGCGATATCTACGACAGGCATGGCGAACTGATGGTATATAACGAGGCCGCTTACGACCTGATGACTATACCCGGACAGGTGAAATCACTCGATACGAACGAATTTTGCCAACTCCTGAAGATTGATAAAGCCTCTTTCAAAGAGCGGTTTACGAAAGCCAAACGCTTTTCCAGGTTCAGGCCATCCGTGTTTGTTGAGCAGGTCAGCAAAGAGGACTACAGTTTCATCGTGGAGAAGATGTACCGGTTCGAGGGTTTTTACTTTCAACCCCGTACACTGAGGCGTTATCCGCGGCCCATTTCAGCACACATCCTTGGCGATATTGGCGAAGTAAACCAGTCCGACATCGATAAGAGTCCCTATTACCGTTCGGGCGACTACATTGGGAAATCGGGCATTGAGCGGTTTTATGAAACAGACCTGCGTGGGAAGAAGGGTCTGAAGGTGGTGATGGTGGATGTGTATAACCGCGAAAAGGGAAGTTTTCAGGATGGCAAGTTCGACACCTTGCCCGAAAACGGGACTGACCTCATCCTGGGCATTGATGCCATATTGCAGGAGTATGGCGAAAAGCTGATGCGCGACAAAACCGGCAGCATCGTGGCCATTGAGCCTTCCACTGGCGAAATCCTGGCCCTGGTTACGAGTCCGGGCTACGACCCAAACCTGTTGGTAGGCAGGGTGAGGGGTGAGAACTTCAACAAGCTGATGAAAGACACGGTGAAACCTCTGATCAACAGGGCTATTGCAGGCACCTATCCGCCGGGTTCGACCTTTAAGATGTTTAATGCCCTCGTTGCCCTGCAGGAAGGTGCCATAACGGAGCAAACCTATTTTTCGTGCCAGGGGCAAGGCAGCCAGCCCATCAAATGCACTCATGCGCACAACAGCCCGCTTGCACTGCAGGAGGCCATCGAAAACTCCTGTAATCCCTATTTCTGGAATACATACAGGAGCATTTTAACAAATCCGAAATACCACAACCTGAAAAAAGCCTATGAAAACTGGTATGCAGCCATGTACCGGTTTGGGCTTGGGCACCGCTTCAATACCGACATTCCGTTTGAGGTTTCCGGAAACATTCCTTCGAGGGAGTATTATGACAGGGTTTACCGCAACAGCTGGAATGCACTCACCGTGAGGTCGCTGAGTATTGGTCAGGGTGAAATCCTGCTTACGCCGCTGCAGATGGCCAACCTTGCGGCTATGGTCGGAAACAAGGGTTTTTATTATCCGCCACACCTGTTAAAGAAGGCTGAGGGTCGGGATACCCTGCCCGAAAACTTTACGACGAAAGTTGAGTCAGGCATTGATGCAACATATTTTGGCGTAATCAGGCAGGCCATGCTCGATGTGTTTGAAGGCTCGCACGGAACAGCACGCCGCTATTTTCTTGAAAGCATCAGGGCAGCAGGTAAAACGGGTACCGTTCAGAACCCGCATGGCAAGGACCACTCCCTGTTCATGGCATTTGCACCATTCGATCAGCCACGCATTGCCATAGCCGTGGTGGTTGAGAACGCGGGTTTCGGCGCAACCTGGGCAGCACCCATTGCCAGCCTGATGATGGAACAGTACCTCACAGATTCGATCAGCCGGCCAGAGCTTGAACAACGAATTATAAACGGATTTTTCGGCGAATAGCACAATGAGAAACGATACAAGGATCATAGCGAACCTCGATTGGCCCCTGGTGCTGATTTACCTGGCCCTGGTGCTGATGGGCTGGTTCAATATCTATTCAGCCGTTTACGATGAATCTTACAGCAGCATTTTCGACATATCGCAACGTTATGGAAAACAAATGCTCTGGATTGTGCTGGCCATCGTGCTGGCGATGATGGTGTTGCTCACCGATGCTAAGTTCTTTGTCGCCTTTTCCTATCCCATCTATGGCCTGATAATAACGGTTCTGCTGTTTGTACTGGTGTTCGGCGTTACCATTGCTGGCTCAAAATCATGGTTCCAGATTGGCGGATTTGCCTTGCAACCGGCAGAGTTTGCCAAGTTTGGTGTGGCCCTGGCCCTGGCGGCTTATCTCCATAACCGAAACGTAGACATCAGTAAAAAACGACATCAGCTGATTGCTGCAGTCATCATCGGGCTGCCTGCTTTGCTGATTCTGATGCAGAACGATACCGGTTCTTCCCTGGTTTTCCTGGTGTTTTATTTTGTGCTGTATCGCGAAGGCCTTTCGGGAAGAATCATGGTGTTCGGACTGATCCTGGTTGTGCTGTTTTTAGCCACATTGTTTACCAGTCAGACTGTCGTACTCATCGGCCTTGGTGTTGTTTTTCTGCTAAGCTTGCTACTTATCAGGCGAAACCTGCCAAACATCCTTACCTTATTCGGAGCACTGCTGATTGCAGGCATGTTTGTGTTCAGCGTTGATTATGTGTTCCATGAAGTGCTCGAACCGCATCAAAAGAGCCGGATCAATGTATTGCTTGGCAAGGATGTTGACCTGATGGGTGCCGGCTATAATGTAAATCAATCGAAAATTGCCATTGGTTCTGGCGGATTCATTGGAAAGGGCTATCTCAACGGGACCCAGACGAAGTACAATTTTGTTCCTGAACAAAGTACCGATTTTATTTTTTGCACTGTTGGCGAGGAATGGGGATTTCTGGGATCACTGGTGGTTGTGGGCCTTTACCTGTTTTTATTTTACCGCATCATCATCGTAGCCGAGCGGCAACGCTCATCTTTTTCGCGCATCTTTGGTTATGGCGTAGCTTCAGTGATGTTTTTCCATTTTGCCGTGAATGTGGGCATGACCATTGGACTTGCTCCCGTTATTGGCATCCCGCTGCCGTATTTCAGTTATGGCGGTTCAAGCCTTTGGGCCTTTACACTCATGCTGTTTGTGTTTATCCGCATGGATGCCAACAGACTGAATGTACTATAACTGTTAGCCTGGTCTTTATTACAGATTGAAATAGCAATCGACGTATATTATCTAATTCGGTTCGCAGGGCAGCTTCAAACTAACCTTAAGTCGGGATTAATCCAAAAAAAGGCCGGTTCGGCTTTTCAATCCTTCTGCTGATTAGTTCAGGTTAAACAAACCACCAGGCACCTGACCAAGTCTGGCAAACAAAAAGGCCGTCTCCTGAAGTGCGGAGACGGCCTCTATTAAAATTATTGTACCTACTGTTTAGAAGTAGATAATGCGGTTGTCTTCGATGTCGCTTACTTTTTCGATGGCCTTAAACGGTGAGTTGTTGCGCACCTGCTGCTCGAAGGTTGCTTTCAGCTCATTGCGGATCGGATCGTAGTTGCCACGTTCACCAGCTTTGGTCAGCTCATTCATTTTAATAACAAAGGCTGAGGTGTTACCGGCAATAGGTTTGGTCATGCCGGCAGGCCTGAGTGCAAACAATTCGCCAATGGCTTTCTGTTCCTGGCCGAAGCCCGGCAAAGAGCGTGTGTCGAAGGTAATTGAAGGAACATCGGATACTTCAACACCAAAAGCAGTAGCCAGTTGATTCAGGTCATTGGCATAGGCTTTCATTTTTTCGGTCAGGTATTCGCCCTTTTTCATATTAACTACCTGAGGGTGAATAATCTCTTTTACCAAACCAATCTCGGGGATGCCCTTTTCGATGATGCGTGTCAGTGAAGCAATGACATACATATTGTCGAGATCGAAGATGGTTGAAACATCATTTACCTTGGTGTTTTCGTCGAAAGCCCAGCGCACGATCTGCCGTGGATTTTCGATACCGGCAACACTGAAGGTGTTTGGCCTGAGCGAATTGGCAATTTTTTTGTTTAGTCCCTGGCTTTCGATGGAAGCAATAAACCTGTCGTGGGTTTTGTTCTCGGTAGCAAACTTACTTGCTTTAGCAAATGTTTCCTGGAAAGTTTGTGTTGAAGCGGTTACTGTATGGGTAATCTGGGCAATCCTGATTTTTTTGGCAGGCTCTTTCTTGCCGGTTACTTCCACCACATGATAGCCAAACATTGTTTCAACGAATCCGATGGTGCCAATTTTGTTTTCATAAACGAAATTGTTAAAAGGACCAACCATTTGTCCATCCTTGAACCAACCCAGGTCGCCCTGATTTTTGGATGCACTGGGATCAGTTGAGAAAGCGGCTGCCAGAGCACCCATTTGTGACGGGTTCTTTTTGATGATTGTAAACAGGCTGTCGGCCAATTTGGCTGCTTCTTCCTTTGTACGCGACTCCTGGCTGCGTGCTGCGCCTTTGTAAGAAATCAGCACATGACTGGCTTTCATCGAGTCGGGCCTCATGGTAATGTCTACCAGGCGGGCAAGGTGATAAGCACCGTTTTCAAAATATGGACCATAAACGGTTCCTTTTTCAGCGTCGAACATCACTGATTCGAGGGCAACAGGTACATCGCTTTTGCTGAACCAGGTGCTGTCATACTTGGTGTCGGAGTTGGCGTTCACAAATCCGACAACATTCTCGGTCAGTTTGAATTCATCCACCAGTGTTTTCACATAGGCTTCAGCCGACTGCATATCTTTTTCCGAAGGCACAATGTCGAATACAATGTATTCAATGTCACGGCTTTCAGGCTGATCATAGATGATCTTATTGTCTTCAAAATACCTGTCGTAGTCCTTATCGGTGAGTTTCATCAACGAATCAGGCACTGAGCTGTAGCGAACACCAACGAGTTGGGCAGAAGCTTTGTCGTTCTTTTCCTCGTATGTTTTCTTGGCGAAAGCCATTGGAATATAATAGCTCTTTGTGACCAGGTTGCTGTATTTTGTTTTCAGGCGGTCTTCTTTCACATAGCGTTCGAAAGTAAGCCATTGGTCTTTGTTCTCCTGAGGCATATTGTCGAGGTTCTGCAAATACCTGATAACCATATCACGGTCATACTGACCTGTTTCAGGATTTACAAAATTCTGGATAACGGCAAAATGGGGTTTAGGACCCTGAATCTGGTCAAACAGTTCTTCGGGGGTAACCACGATGCCCAGCTTGTCATATTCTTTTCCCATGACCACTTCCTGTACCAGTTGATTCCAGGTATTTTCACGAATGCGGTAAAGTTCTTCCTGAGGAATGCGGTCAGATTGAGCCTGACGCTTCGAAGCTTCAACGTTTTCTTCATACTTTCTGTTGAAGTCAGTGATGGTGATATCCTCTCCGGCAATCTTACCGACATAATTCGAAGGACGCGATTTTTTGGTAAAGTCGCCCAGCACAAATGCTGCAAGTGCAACGCCGATCACGATAACCAACAGTGCTGAGTGTTTTCTGATTTTTCCTATAACTGCCATAACTTATCTAAGGTTTTTAAAAACAGGGTGCAAATGTACGATAGAAACTTAAAGTATAAAAATAAATTGACTCAAAAGCTGACCATTACCCGCATTTCGTCCGCAAAACGGCGCTGTGGCTGCATTATTATTTCATACTTCACAGAAATTAAACCACTTAACAAAAATCATTATCCGCTGCACAATGGTTAATAAAAATGGATAACTTGTTTAAATTGAATAAATAAGCGGTGGTTTTGCGGATGTCCGTCAGTGATCGATGGTAATTTCCACTTCATCGAGCCGGTTTTCGATGGCCTTTAACACCTTTATGGTGAAAGGTGGGATGTTGATTTCTTCGTGGAGTTCGGGTATGCTCTCATGGTAATGCAGGATAAAACCGGCAAGCGTTTCGTAGTCATCCGACTCAGGGATGTTCAGCCTATAGGCTTCATTGAGGTAGTCGATTTCAAGGCGGGTCGAAAACTGGTAGGTGAATTCATTGATTTTCTTTTCGATGGTGATTTCCTCATCAAACTCGTCGTCGATCTCACCAAAGATCTCTTCAATGATGTCTTCCATGGAGACGATTCCGGCGGTGCCGCCAAACTCATCAACCACCACAGCCACACCCTGACGTGTTTGAATGAATTTCGACAAAAGGGTGTTTGCCGGATAGGTTTCGGGATAAACGTTCACCGTGCGGATCACCTCGTCGATGGAGGCCGGCTTTTTAAACAGATCGAACGAATGCACATAACCGATGATGTTGTCGATACTGTCCTGGTAAATCAGGATTTTCGAATGTTTGGTATCAGCAAACTTCTGGAGCAGTTCATCGAGGCTGGCACCGATTTTCAGGGCTTCGATTTCGGTGCGGGGAACCATGCAGTCGCGCAGCCGTACATGCCTGAAGTCGATGGCGTTTTGAAACAACTGAATTTCTGTGTTCATCTCATCGCTCTTGTCCTCGTCGGTGGTGTATTCCTGTATGTATTCGTTCAGGTCGATGGAGCTGAATTTGTAGTCGGTCTGTTCGAGCTTCAGGCGGAGAATCCGCTTGAGGATCACCTCGCTGATGCCCATATAAAACAATATCACCGGATACAGCAGGTAGTAGAAAAACCAGGCTGGCAGCGCCAGCATATTCAGCATGGCATTGGGGTTGATGCGGAAAAATATCTTTGGCAGGAACTCGGCTACTATGAGGATGATGAGCGTTGACAACAGCGTTTGAATGATCAGGATATAAAAATCAGACGCAATGGCCGCCGGAAGAATTGAAACCAGCAAAGGTTCAAGCGCATTGGCCATGGCGATACCGTAGATGACCAGCGCAATGTTGTTTCCGAGCAGCAGGGCGCTGATGAAGCGCGATGGCTGCTGGTAGAAGGTATTCAGCAACCTTGCCGAAAACCTGTTCTTTTTCAGGTCGAGCTCTATGCGCAGTCGGTTTGAGGTAACAAAGGCGATTTCCATGCCCGAGAAAAACCCCGACAGGATAAGCGATACGATGATGGTGTAAAGGTTGCTCAAGGGTTAAAGCCTGGTATTTGGTGCTGCAAAGATACATGCAATTTCCTCAACGGCAAATGGCTGGGTTTCCATCGCTGCTGAGCGGGCTGTGATCATGGTCTTTAACGAAAAATCAAGGCGCTTCTTCTTCATCAACTTCGATGGTTGCGCGCACATTATATATCACCCTGCGGTCGAATCCTTCGGAGGCAACCAGGCTGTCGCCAAAAATGACCTTATCCGGCGAGGTTATTTTCACCGGAGCACGCGTGTAAATGATATGTTTCATCTGATCCCAGAAGAGGGTTTCAGAATTAAGTTTTTCGAGGGTCTGGAAATTTTCGACCTCCACCGTGTTTTTTGCCATCAGCAACTTTGTTTTCTCATAGCTGATGCCATAATTTGCCTTGATGCTTGAGGTGACCACATGCAGCGAATCGTAAAAAAACGCTTCAAATCCTTCCGGAAATTCAATAGCCGCGTCAGTCAGGGTGTAGCGGTTCATCTTTGGCGCACTCAGGGTCATCTGGATGATGCCCGAATCGCTTCTTGTGTAAACCATATCACGTGCTGTGACATCGGCCAGGGTGTCTTCGCGCGAAAATTCGCGCACCGTGGCAATGGGATTTTCACAAGAAAAAAGCACCATGGCAGGCAATAATGCCATGATGCTTCTAACCGATATCTTTAACAGGGTGTTGATATTCAATGACTCCTCATTATTTCGGCGCCCTGATGGTGGTTGTTTCATTAATCCAGCAGCCAACAGTGTAGGTGTCGCCTTCTTTGTAATCGTGGAAGAAGAATGTTTCAGTTGTCGGGAAATAGGCCGAATAGGTCGAGATGCGCTTGTTGGCAGCTTCTTCAACGGTCGGGTCTACATTGCGTGCCCTGATGTATTTGTCAACAGCTGCCCAGTAGGCCACCTTGCTGGTGAAGTCGTCGGTGCCACAATCCTTGGCACTGCTGGCGTACAAATCACCAATAATCAGGTATGCATTGCCATCGTTGGGATTAATTTCGAGGGCTTTTAATGCCATCTGGCGCGCGCGCGGATAATTTTTCAGGGCGCTCAAATCGCTTGCCAGCAGTTTGTAAGCAATGGCCAGCTTATCGGAAACAGGCATTTTTACGGCTTCTTCGAAATAAGGCAATGCGTCGGCATATTTTTCTTCTTTCAGCAACAGGCGTCCGATCAGGTATGCTGACTCAGGATTGGGCTGCAGCTTGTATAGATTTTTACTTGCCGAGAGGTAAAGGGGATCTTCCTGGCAATTGCTCTTATCGAGCATATTCGTTACCTTAGTTAACAGGTCAATGTCATCAGGGGTCTTTTTAAGTTTGCTCGAAAAAATACGGACAAGGTCTTCGCATGTAGCAAATGGTTCAAAGGTGGCTTCAATATTTCCCTTGAAATTCTTGTAATTTTCGACCCATTTGGTATCGCCCTGCTGTGTAAGCGCAGCGATATTGTCATCGAGGATGTCGATCACCTGGTCATACACATCAACGATCATGGTGCTGTCGACAACGCCTTTGCGGGCCAGTTTGATCACCGAGCGGAAATAATAGATCAGCACAGTGCCGTCAGAGTTGTTGCCTTCCATATCGATGGATTTCTTGAGGATATTGTAGGTTTCCTCAAAGCGTTCCTGGTCGTAGGTATACAGGTCAACCCCTTTGCGCCCCAGCACATAACCAACCTGTGAATTTCCGGTTTTATAATGGTTCGGGAAATATTCAATACGCTGGTCGTAAACCATCATCAGGGTGTCGATGAGTTTCTGTTTGGTGGCTTCATTTTTTTCGTTCTCAATGCGGTACTGCAAAATTTTCACACCATCCACATAGGTGTTTTCACTTCCCATCGGGCAGTTTTTGAACACCCATCTCCAGGGTTTTACAATTTCGTTAAACGTAGTTGTGTTGGTGTAATCAGAAGCCCTCCATTGTTTAAAAAATTCCCGGTAAAGTGAAATATTGACCACACAGGTTACGCTGTCTTCACCGTATTTGCGCGGGTTATCCTGCATTTTCCGATTGGGAAGTCCATCGGGTACCATAGCTGCAAGCTGAATCACTGTTGTAAAAAGAATGCCTGATAGCAGTAATTTAAGTTTGATGCCAGTTGTCATAATCATTTATGGATTATTTTGATTACCAATTAATTGTATCTTCTTTTTTCGAACCATCGTTCATAAATGGACGCGCCAAGTGTAAAGTTCACAAAGGTTTCCTGAATCAGGTTCTTGTTTGTCGTGCCGCGACGCCCAATTTCTGCACTAACATCAATTGTCGTGTTTGTACGTGGCAATGGTAAGCCTACACCAAAACTGATGCCAAATTCATTGATGGGTTCGCCAAGCAACTGAATATAGGTGTGTTCATACCTGGTTCCCATACGGTAACTTACTCTTTTCCAATATCCTGATATCGAAGTGTTGTTGGGTGTAAACTGACCGCCAAGGGCAACATTCCAGCTGTTGTTGAGCGAATCGTTTGAACCAAAAACCTTATATTTTTCCCAGTTTTTCCAATTTAAGTCCATACCAACGAGCCAGCGGTTTTGCTTCACAAGCGAAAAGCCGAAGCCAAGTCCATCGGGCAAAATGATGGTTCCTTTTTCTTTTGGCCTGTAGTCGATGGTGTCGAGAATGTATTCCACACCGTCATCAACGCCGCCAAACATTGATCTGACGAGGTATTCGCGTTTCACTGACAGATTCACTTTCTGGCTATAGGTGAGTCCGATGTTTAAATCGAGCTTATTCCCCAATCCGTGTTTAAACAAAATTCCGTAGTCCAGCATAAAGTCGCTTGCCTGCAGCCTGCTTTCGGTTTTGGTGTTGGCATAATAAGCCGAATCGGGGGAGTACAACAAGATGCTGTTGGTGTTGCGGCCAAAGATATAGTTGGCATTAACACCTGCTGAAAAGTGGTCTGATATTTTAAAGCCGTTGCCCCAGTATACTTCATTAAGCCCGCCGGTGCCTTTGAACACCTTGTTGTAGCGGCCAATCTGCTCGTCGTAGAACGACAATTTGATGTTGTATCCAACCTGGCTGTATGGAAGCAAGCCCAGGCTCGATCGCCACCAGCGTGTAACCGGAAATCCCATAGTCACATAGCTCAGGGTGGCATTGGTGCCCTGTTCTGTCTGTGTTGTGGTGCGGTAAGTTACCGATGAACCGTTGAAGCCGGCATTGAAGATGAATGAAAGCGAATCAAAGCTGGTATAGGTGGCCGGATTTGATGGATTCACCACCCTGATGCTTGTCATGGCATTTGAAACTCCACCCATGGCCTGAAAACGGGCATTGGTGTTTTTATTTTGCGTCATCCCTACCCCGAAGCGGGAATAAGGTGAGTCAATTCCTGTTTGTGCGAAGGCTGCGATACTGCCGGTCAGCAATGTCAACAACAATTGTATTTTTCTCAACCTATTGAAATTCATTAAAATCTAAAATTACTTTCAAGCCTTCAACCACAAGATTTGAGCCTGCAAAGATGTTATATTTTAACTGTTTATCAAAATATTTATTGTCACCTCCTCCGACATAAACCGTTAAATCTTCATAAATTTTCTCATAGGAAGCGATTGTCTGGTCAATTTCGGCCTGTATGCCGTGCATCACACCCGAGCGGATTGATTCGGTCGTGGATTTGCCAACAAATGGCGTTGGCGATTCAGGATCGATGAGCGGAAGTTTTTCGGTGAAGCTGTGCAGGGCCTTAAAACGCATATGCAAGCCCGGACTGATGGCCCCGCCCTCATAAACACCTTTGGCTGTAAGCAGGTCGTAGGTAATGCAGGTGCCCATATCAATCACCAGCACATTGCGGTCCGGAAAGCGTTTCCAGGCAGCTGCCACAGCGGCTATCCTGTCGCGGCCCAGGGTTTCGGGTGTGCTGTAGCTGATAGCAAAAGGAAGTGGTGTTGAGTGGTCGAGGATGATCAGCCTGGTGCGTCCTTCGAAATGACGGAGCAGCCATTCGGGAATATGCCTTACGGCAGAAACAATGCAACTTTCAGGGAAACCAAAGCTGTCCTGAAACGCCAGCAGACGGGGGCTATCGGTCAGGTCCATTCGCGCCTCGGCGACCAACAATTCTCCCTCGAAAACGGCTGTTTTCAGAAGTGTATTTCCGATGTCGATAACCTGATTCATGGTAAATTAGCTGTTCAAAACCGGCGCAAAGTTACTGATTATGAGCATGGGGGATGAATTTTGTGAAAAAGTTTTTCGAATTGTAGAAAATTGTTTTAATTTTGCCGCTCCTTAACAACGAGGTACCATAGCTCAGCTGGTAGAGCAACGGACTGAAAATCCGTGTGTCCTTGGTTCGATCCCGAGTGGTACCACCTCAAAAACCCTTCTTTACGGAGGGTTTTTTTGTTTGCGTAAACAGCATGTACACTTCTCCTGGCCGGGATTCATTTCAACCGTTTGCACAGGCACTTCTTTTCTCCGACCCCATGCTGTGCCCACATTGACAATCTTAAAGATTATCTTTGTCTTATAATTCAGTTTAGGAACATATGAAAAGAGCATTAATAGTCACAGGCGGAGGCGATTGCCCGGGCCTGAATGCAGTGATCAGGGCGGTTGTAAAAAGGGCCTCGCAGGAAAAGGACTGGGAAGTGTTGGGAAGCATACAGGCATTCAACGGGGTGCTTTGGGAGCCCACCGAAGTGAAGATACTCACGCCTGATCTGGTCAGGGGCATCCATTTTCAGGGAGGCACCATCATTGAAACAACCAACAAAGGCGGCCCTTTTGCCTGGCCGGTTAAAAACAATGATGGCACTTACAGTGCGGTGGACCGTTCGGACGAGATGATCCGAAAAATCAAGTATATGGGCATCGATGCCGTGATCAATATCGGTGGCGACGGCTCGCAACGCATTTCACAGGCTTTGTACGAAAAGGGCCTCAATGTGATCGGTGTGCCCAAAACCATCGACAATGACCTATCCTCAACAGATTCAACCTTCGGTTTTCAGACAGCCGTAGAAATTGCGACAGAAGCTGTGGATAAGCTGGTGACAACAGCCGCAAGCCATAACCGCGTGCTCGTGGTAGAGGTGATGGGGCGCTATGCCGGATGGATTGCACTGAATGCGGCAGTAGCCGGGGGCGCTGAGGTTTGCCTGATTCCTGAGTTTCCATACGACATCAATATTGTTAAAGAAAAGCTCGAAGCACGCTTTAGCCGTGGAAGGGGCTTTGCTGTAGTGGTTGTTTCGGAAGGCGCCAAACCCATTGGCGGTGAAATGGTGTTCGAGAAAAGCAACGAAGTCGGGTACGAAAACCTGCGGCTGGGCGGCATCAGCCATCAGCTCATCCGTCAGCTCAAATCCATTGGATTTGAACCTGATATGCGCGAAACCGTGCTCGGTCACCTGCAACGCGGAGGCATTCCCATTGCCTACGACAGGGTGCTTTCGGCGCAGTTTGGCGTAAAGGCTTTCGAAATGGCCCTTGCCGGCGACTATGGCAAAATGGTGGCTTACCGCCATCCTTACTTTGTATCGGTGCCACTGAGCGAAGCCATTGCTCAGCCCAACCTGGTTACCCTCGACAATGCCCTGGTGAAAACGGCCAAAGGCCTTGGTATCTCACTGGGATTTTGATCTGAATAATTATGATGCACATCAGCACCATCGCAACGGCAGCACTGGCCGGAAATGAAGATTTTTCGGGCAAAACTGCCGTTGTGATCGATGTGTTAAGGGCGAGTAGTGTGATTGTCACTGCCCTGTCAAATGGTGCAAAAAGCGTTGTTCCGACCGTTGATATTGACGAAGCGTTCAGCCTCTACAATCGGCATCCCCAAAACAGCCTGCTTTGTGGTGAACGGGATACCCTAAAGATTAATGGCTTCCACCTGGGCAACTCCCCCCTGGAATATACGGCCGGTGTGATTTCGGGCAAAGACCTGATCCTGTGTACATCAAATGGCACAATAGCCCTTCGGGCCTGCCAGGGCGCTACCCGTATTTACATCGCTTCTTTTTTAAACCTTGATACCGTAGCCAGGCAGCTGGCCGTTGAAAATGCTGCTGTGATGATTGTATGTTCAGGCACCAATGGAAAATTCTCACTCGATGACGGGCTGTGTGCCGGGATGCTGATCGATGCCATCAGCAAACACAACAATGTCGCTTTGTGCGACCTGAGCCAGGCGCTGTTTGGCCTTGCCCGTGTCAACCAACAGCCGCTTGAACGGGCACTGCAGGATTGCTATCATATTGGATACCTGCGCACAAAGGGCTTCAGTGGTGATATCGATTATTGCCTGAGGGTAAATATAAGCGAATGCTTGCCTTTCTGGCAGCATGACCGCCTGCGTTCCTAAGGCGAAAAAACAGCCCGAAATAGCTTTCCTTACTGTTTGATCCTGCGAATTGTGTAATTTTGACACATTAACCCAGTGTGTCATTACTCATTTCATTAGCTGTAACCATGAACAGAACGCGATTGATGTTGTTGCTTATTTCGGTGGTCATACTCACCGGTGCCGGATCGGCTTTGTACCTGTTGAACCGCCCACAGCAAGATGCCCGCGTGGCCTTTGAAGACTTTCTGCACCGCGAGCTGAGCAAATTGCCCACCCCTGAGGTAAACCTGAAAGACATCCCGAAGGCCGACAGGCCTGATATGGCTGCTTTGCAGAACTATTACCAGACGCTGGATCCGCAGCTGGGATATGTGCCTTTTAAGCGTCAGTATGCAGCTTACCAGCAAACCCAGGCCATTGCCAGACAGCAGGCAGGAAACAGGGAGCTGACCATAAACTGGCAGGGCACACAGGCCGAGATGGGCGGCAGGACACGTGCGCTGATGTTTGATCCGAACGACATCCAGCACAAAAAAGTGTGGGCGGCAGGCATCACCGGCGGATTGTGGTTCACTCAGGACATCACCAACCTCAGCAGCCAATGGTATCCGCTGAATGATTTCTGGCCAAACCTGGCTGTTAGCTGCATAACCTATGATCCTGCTGACCCGCTGGTGTTTTATGCCGGTACGGGTGAAGCCCAGACAGCACGCATCATCTACCGTGAATCGACAGGCCTCGGCATTGGCATCATGAAATCCGTCGATGGTGGCGAAACCTGGGAACAGATTCCATCGACAGCAGACTTTGCCTATATCACCGACCTGAAAGTAAGGGTTGAAAACGGCCTTGGCGTGCTTTATGCCGGTGTGGCATCAGGCACCTATCAGGGCGAGGACCACATCAGCGAGCCTTCTGATGGCTTGTACCGCTCAACCGATGGTGGCGAAAGCTGGACACAGGTGCTCCCGGCTATTCCTTCGGGCAACGGGGCTTATTATGCTCCGGCAAGCATCGAAATCTCCGCCAGCAACAGGATCTTTGTGGGCACCATGGAAAACCTGAATCAAAAGGGTGGTGCAACAGTGCTTTGGTCCGATCAGGGAACAGCGGGAAGCTGGACATCATTTACCGATTACAACACACTGATTTCGGGTGAAAGTTATTATAATATTCCTGCCCGCACCCTGGTGGCTTCGGCTCCTTCGAATCCCAACATCGTCTACGCACAGTTTGCGGGTGGCTATACCTCGGGTTTCAGCTATTACCGTGGCCGATATATGGCCCGGTCAACGGATGGCGGACAAAGCTGGTCGCCTATGACCATACCCGATGTGGACTGGTCGACACTGGCCTGGCATGCCTTTGTACTAAAGGTTGATCCGACAAATCCTGACGCGGTCTTCACCGGCGGACTCGACCTCTGGAAGACCATGAATGCCGGTCTGACCTGGTCGAAGATATCAGATTGGGTGCTGATGTATTATGGTGGCGGTGATGAATATGTGCATGCCGATCAGCACAACATCGCCTTCAGGCCAAACAACCCGTCGCAGGCGATTTTTTCGAGCGACGGCGGGGTTTTTCTCTCGGAAACGGCCAACCTCGATATCCCAATCTTCATGGAACGCAACCAGCAGTACAACACCCTGCAGTTTTACTCCTGTGCCATCCACCCGACAGCAGGCACTGCACAGTACCTGGGCGGGTTGCAGGACAATGGCACCTTGAAGTATTCGGGCAGCCCGCTGTCGATCAACAGCATGATCAGCGGAGGCGACGGAGCTTACTGTTTCTGGGACCAGAACCAGCCCAACATCTATGTGAGCTCGGTTTATTACAACAGCTACTATTCGTGGCAAAACAATGTGAATGTGAATAACTTTGGCGGCAACAGCGGCACCTTTGTGTGTCCGGCCGATTACGACTACAAGTTGAACAACCTGTACGCCAATGCTGTGTCCTTTGCCGGCGAAAATCCTGGCAGGCTTTACAGGGCCACCAACCTCCCCATAGCAGTGAGCGAAAGTTTCGTGAACCTGGGCACCATGAACACCATTCCATTTTCAGCGGTAACCTGCTCACCTCACTCACCTACGGGCAAAACAACCCTTTTCGTAGGCACACAGTCGGGGCGGCTTTACAAGGTGAACAACGCCCAGGACCTGCCGCAAACGGTTGATATTGGCAGCACCTCATTACCTGCGGCCAATATTTCGAGTATCGCTGTAGGCGGATCCGAGGATACCTTGCTGGTCACCTTTTCCAACTATGGGGTTGCATCGGTGTGGCAGACCTACGATGGTGGCAACAGCTGGCAGAACCGCGAAGGCAACCTGCCCGACATGCCCATCCGCTGGGCCATTTATCACCCCCAAAATTCAGGACAAGCCATGCTGGCCACCGAAACCGGCATCTGGGTGACCAACAAACTGAGAACGGGTGAAAACGAATGGATGCTTGCCAACGATGGCATGGCCAATGTGAGGGTGGATATGCTGCGTATACGCGAAAGCGATATGACGGTGATTGCTGCCACGCATGGGAGGGGATTGTTTACCTGCACCTGGGACCTTGATGTGTATGTTGGAATCGATCCATTGACAGAAAATGCATTCAGCCTGTCGCCCAACCCGGCAACTAACAGCCTGCTGCTCACACCTCAGGCCGAAAGCAAGGATGTGAGCGTAAACATCCTTGATATGGGTGGCCATAAAGTGATGAGTGCTTACCTCGGAAGTTTTTCCACACCTCAGCGCATCGACATCAGCCGGCTTCCGGCAGCCACCTATGTGCTTGTGGTGAAATCGGACGGCAGGAAGACAGCCAGCCGTAAATTCGTTAAAAGCCCCGGTTCGCAGCAATGAACTGGCTGCTCATATGGATCATCGTTTACCTGTTGCTGGTGATTTACTTCACACTCAGGCACATCAGGCATAACGATCCCGAGCATTACCTGGTCAATAACCGCGACACGCCCACCGTTCCGCTTGTGTTTACCACACTGGCCACCTTTGTGGGCGGAGGTACGTCAATCGGACTTATTGCCATGGGCTACGAATCTGGTTTTGCAGCCGTTGGAATAGGCATTGCCTATGTGCTGGGTTTTATGATCCTCGTGCGCTATGCCGGTCAGATCAGGGAATTTGGCTTTGTTCACCGTATCTATACCTTTCCCCAGTACCTGTTGCTGCGATTTGGCAGCAGGCAGCCCAAGGGGTTTGTGCGTGTTTTTTCGACGACGGTGAATGGCGTAAACATCTTTATTTTCTTCTTTTTGCTTGCAGCCCAATTTGTGGGAATGGCTTCACTACTTAAGCATGGCTTCAGCATTGGTTATCAGCCGGCAGCAATCATATCGGCCCTGATCGTAATTTTGTATACCGCCCTTGCGGGTCTCACGGGGGTAATTTACACCGACATGATCCAGTTTGTGTTTATCGTGCTGATGATTGTGGTGGTGTTTATTCCGGGCATTTGGGCCGACACCGGACATTTGCAGCGTTTGGGAGAGCTCCCGGAGGAGATGCTCAACGGCACGTTTTATGGGTTTCCTTTTCTGATCGGGCTTTTGGTGTTTCTTTCGCCTTCGGTCCTTGTGAGAATGGATATCTGGCAGCGGATGCTTGCGGCACGCGATGCACGCACGGCCCGCCGCGCCAGCATCTGGTCAGGATTGGGCATGCTGCCTTTTTACATTGTATTTCCCCTGGTGGGGATGGCTGTCCGGATACGCATGTCACCGGAATTAAACCCGAACGACATAGCCTATTATTTCATTGATGCACACGGAGGAAGCATCATCTCAGCCCTGGCCATCACCGGCCTTTTGGCTGCCCTTATGTCGTCGGGCGATAGCTTTCTGAACATCATTGCCATATCGGCTGTACGCGATTTCTCAGGTTGGCGCCAACAGGCCCCACCGAGCCAGCAGCAAAGCCAGCGCATGATCCGCAGGGCCACCATGCTGTTTGGGATTGTTGCCCTGTTCATTGCCCTGGCTTTTCCCGATATCGTCGATCTGATGGTGGTAGGCATAGGCACCATTGTTATTTTTGTGCCGGTAACCCTGCTCGCCCTGGGTGGCAAAGATCCGTCGCGTTATGCAAAACCGGCTTTGTACAGCATCCTGAGCGGCTTTGTGGTCAATACGGCTTTCTTCGTTTATGGGCTGATTTCGCCCCAGGCATTCGAAGCAAAGTCATCGTTCATACCGGCTTTCATTGTGAGCAGCCTGGTGTTGCTGGTGTTCGTGCAAACCGAAAAACGAAAAACCAACTGATATGCTACATATTTTCACTGATGCCTATTTCATGCAGGAAGCGCTCAAGGAGGCCCGCCTGGCTGCTGCCCTGGGCGAAGTGCCCGTGGGCGCAGTGGTGGTGAGCAATGGCAGGATCATCGCGCGGGCGCATAACCTCACCGAAACGCTGAATGATGTCACAGCCCATGCCGAGATGATGGCCATCACTGCTGCTGCCAACTTTCTGGGAGGCAAATACCTCGAAGGCTGCAGCCTGTATGTCACCCTCGAGCCTTGTGCCATGTGTGCCGGGGCCCTGCATCATGCCCACATCGAAAAGCTGGTGTGGGGCGCCGATGATGAAAAGCGCGGTTTCAGCAAATATGGTGCAGGCCTGCTTCATCCGAAAACCACCGTTGAGAGAGGCATTCTGGCCGAAGAAAGTCGCAGTTTGCTCACCGGATTTTTCCGCCAAAGGCGCTGAACCCGCCCTTGGCTTATCAACAATTGTTCATAAGTGCTGTTCATACAAGGTTAAGAACCTGAATGGCTTAGTACTTGACAAAGGCAGTCGTTTTGCTTATTTTTGTTGAGCAGGTGACGATAGACGGCAGGCTGGATGAAGAAACGCCGAAGGAGCACTTGCAAGAGCGTTCAATGAGGTGTTTTCCGAATCGACCGAAGGACCACCGAGAGGGAAGCCCCGGTTTGAGGAGCATCAACAACAGCCTGGAGCTTCGAAGGCCAAACATCCCGCAAGGGAGGGGACGATGTGAAGTACCGGATGAGTAGGGAGCCTTCCACGGAAAGCAACTGAAAATCAGCCTGAACTTAACCTGTCGCAGGCTGCAGGGCTACGGCACAGCAGCATGTGAACCGGGAATCCATTCAACAGAATAGATTCCCGGTTTGTTTTTTATGGTGGAGTCATCCAAATTCCGCACAGAGAAGGCGTAATCACCCCCCTGGCGCGGATTTGCAATCCGTGCCTAGTTGAGGAAGGTTTGGTTTTCAAACCTGTGGACAATGTATACAGCAGCGCTGTTAATTATGCTGGTGGTAGGGGTTTTCTAGAAGTTACATTGTTAAGTTGAGATGGAAAATGAAGGTGGATTATTAGCAAGATATTTAACAATGGCACGGATTATAAATCCGCCCCAGCGGGGGGGTTATGCAGGCATGTATTTAGGTTATCGAAATGGTAACAGAGTAAGCCGATTTGGTATAGACGCAGCGTGGGTTCAAGACCTTTTTCAAAATGGTATTCACCGATGGATTGTGCCAACACCCTATTATAATACTAATTACGGT
>JAHIUX010000063.1 GCA_018816765.1 Bacteroidota bacterium | reverse complement strand
GCTGCTACTGGTTGGAATTTCAAGAAAATGATGGAAAAACTAAAAACAGAGTCTAAAAATCTCATTTTTTGGCTCATCGAAAACCTTCAACTTCATTCATGCCAAAAGCTGAAATTAACTTGGTAAGGATCGACTAATTATTATCCTGGACCATACCCAGCTGGATGTAATTAATCAATTAACCTGTGTTTGGCTAATTGAAATGTGATCATTGGAAATGTAATCTCAACCATAAGAGGTCTAGCGAGAATCTAGACCTCTTTTTATTTCTTATTTCTTTTTACATTTTATTTAATTACAGAAATGTAATTAAATAAAAAACCACCCTGAAGATGAGGGTGGTTTGAGGCTGTTAGCTTATGAATGTGTATTAATTGACAAGCATTTTGCGGGTGATTTTTTCGCCAGCGGCATTTACGGTGTAGAAATAAATTCCGGGTGTCAGGACTTCAGCATTCATTTTCAGGGTGACTGTTCCGGCCGGATGGTATCCGGTGCTGGTTTCGAACACTTTCTGTCCGGTCATATTGAACACTTCGAGGCCAATATTGCCGCCCTTAACGAGGTTCACATTGATGTTTGTTTCGCTGCTGAACGGGTTCGGGTAGTTCTGGCTCACACTGGCAATGGTATTCCGTTTGTCGCCGATCCCACTGATGGTATAGGTTTGTTTGAAATCAGGGATATAGTAGAATTGGGTAGGCAGTGATGGATCATAATTGTCCATTTTCTGATACACAAACGGTATGGTGCATTCGATGGTGTTTTCGCCCAGGTCTTTCGAAAATACGTAGCAAGGCATTGTCCCCCAGTTGGCTGTCCACATGGCTGCTGAGAACAGGGTTACATTAACCACTTCGGCTCCATGGGTTCCGCCTTCGCCTTCGTAAGGGATAAAATCGCGGAAGTAGATATTGGGCCGCGAATTGTCGGTGGCTTCCTCAATGTCGGAATCGAGCCACGAAAAGAATACGATGGAGCCATCAGTGGTGGTTGCCACCTGGGGCCTGTTGTATTGCGAAACCGTTGATCCGCCTCCGGTAAACTCAGCGCCGAACTGTAACGGATCGCCCAGTTTAAACGCGTTCCAGGTGGTTCCCCCATCGGGCGACCAGATGTGGAACATGCCAAAAAATCCAGCGCCGGTAGCTATGGTTCCGGCTTCGAGGTCGGCAATCATCACATCGCCCGAAATATGCGGGTTGCCCCAGGCATCGACCGACAAATCGTGATGGTAACCAATGTAATAGGCGATTTCATCCCTTGGTGGAACCGGGTTAGGATCAAAATAGGCGGCAAGGTACTCATCGGTAATGAAGTTTTTCACGGCTTCGAGTCCGTCAACGCCACCAAGTTGCACTTCTATGGGATCAGACCAGGTTTCGCCACCATCGGTGGTTTTCAAAAATACCGGGTGATAGGAAGTAAAGGGCAGTGTTTCGACCAGGTTGGTGAGTACACAGATGTATCCGGTTTGTCCGTCGGGAGCAAAGGCAATTTCGATGTCGTTGATGCCATCGGCAGCATTTACATCGAGCGGATATTTGAAATACTCATAATCGAAATCTTCAGTGGCTTCATTAAAGGTGCCTTTCCCTATGTTCAGGTTGCCCAGATAGGTAGAGGCAGCACCATCCCATGAAACCTCTTCGTCAATAAACCAGGCAGTGCCCGGTTGTGTGATGGTGAAGGCGTCGGGCAAGAGCCAGCGGTACTCATCTGTTGTCGCCAGGATGTTCTGGGCAGCAGTGGCGCCCGGAGCAAAGGCCTTGGCTCCCCATACGATGCCACCCCATGAGCCTGCAGTGCCCTGGCTGCCATCGAGTGCAGGGGCAAGGTAGGTGTGGTAAGCGTTGTCGGGATTGGTATTGCCAGCAGGATTGTAAATACCTCCCTGCGGGTAGCGTGCATTGCTGAACCCGGCAACAGTGGGATCATAATTGATGTTGTTGAGTTCCCAGGTGGTTCCGCCGTCTTTCGAAATGTCGTAACCTACATAACTTGAACTTGGGGTAGCAAGCCTGTGTGTGAAGGCGACCGTATTCATGCTGTTGTCGACCCAAACGCTGGCGGTGCGGCTGTCGACAAAAAAGCCGAAGGCATTGCCGGATTGGCCAATCGGAATCTGGGTTACCACATTGGTGTTCATGGGGGACTGAGCCGGACTTGTAACAGCCACTGACGAAGGTGGCATCACACGCTTTTCTGCGGCTGGTTCCTGGGCATACTTATTTGCTTTGGCAGGCATCATCTTCAGGTCGGCTTTTGGGTTTTGGGCAAAAGCAACCAAACCAATGCCTAATGCAAACAGGAGCAGTAAACTTTTTTTCATGGTTTGTAATGGATTTAGTTTATAATAATGGTTATCACATAATTTTGGTACAAATATATACAAATACTAAAAGAATAAGAAGCGTTTAACTTTTTTTTTGAATCGTTACTTTACACTCACCGGCCAATCAGGCACAGTCAGTGAGCTGCAGCCCTGAGGCTGATAACAGGTGGGATCAGGCCTTTGGCAAATAAAATAAGCCAGCGGCTCAGCATGGTTTCAACGCCATGAGGCTGCAAAACAGCTTGTTGACTTTGAAAATATTAGTAGCTGATTTTTCGGTGCCGCTGTTGTACCTGTTGATCAGCAGCAAAAAGCTTGCGGTAGGTCAGGTGCCTTTTGGCAAAGGAAGCCCCCACCGCCTCGTGCAGGGCCTGCATACGCGCGTTGAAATCGCCCACCCACGAAAGTTCCAGCTCGCGGTAATGTTTAAACCGGGCTTTGTTCATCACCTGCTGCATATGCCAGAAAATGCCCGATTCGAGTCCGTGGCGCTGGTAATTGGGCTTAACCCCCATGATGGTGATGCGTGCCCTGTTTATTTTCCGGGTTTTCAATGCATAATAAAACCGCAGCTTATTGAGCCAATTCAGTTTACCCATGAAGGGTTTAAGCACCTGGTTCACATCGGGCAACATAACAAGGAAGGCAACAGGATCATTTTCGTGATACACAAACCAGATGAACTCCTCTTCGAGAAAAGGCCTTGCGCTGTCGAGTTCACTTTTAATGGTAGCCAGGTCGAGGGGGGTGAAGTTTTCGTGCAAATGCCAGGCAGTGTCGTAAATATCTTTCAGGTCACGGGCAAAGCGGTCAGTTTCATCGAGCCTGAAATGCCGCCATGCATAACCCGGCTTCTGCCTGATCCAGTCGGCAATTTTCCAGAACCTTTCAGGAAATGGCTTGGTCAGGTCGAGGTGTTTGGTCACCTGCTCGAAATAATTCGAAAAGCCATAATCCTCAAAAAAGCGTTTATAATAGGGGTGGTTGTAAGGCATGCCGAAACTCGGGTGCATGAATCCTTCAACAAGCAATCCCCAGAAATTGTCGTTTTCGCCAAAGTTAATTGGTCCATCCATGGCCTGCATGCCTTTTAATTTGAGCCAGTCATGGCAGGCATCGAACAGCATAAAGGCCGCAACCTGGTCATCGATGCACTCAAAAAAGCCCATGCCGCCGGTAGGCTGATCATAACCATAAGCCTTGCGGGTGTTGATGAAAGCGGCAACACGGCCAATGGGCTGTGCGTGCTCATCGACCAAAATCCATCGGTTGGCTTCGCCATGGGTGTAAAAGCTGTTTATTTCAGGGTCGAAAACCCCGCTGACAATGCTGTCGAGCGGACAAACCCAATACGGATCCCCTTTATATATCATCCTGGCAACATCCAGAAATTGCCTGCGTGTTTTGGTATTATTGACTTCGATAAGCTTCACTGTGCGATCTGTTTTTGTTCGGCAACAGCAAAGGTAATGGAAAAGGTCGAGACGCAAGTTTCAAAAACGTAGTGCAATGGTACATGCCACTCGGACCATCCCGCCCCCAAGGCGGAAGGCCTGGGCCTGTGATGTTGAGACTCAGGTTGCAAAAATGCGGGGCATTGAAACCCGCGTGATGCATTTTCAATGGATATCCAACAAATCGATTGTCATTCAGTCCGCGAGGCCGGATTTCAATTAAACGCCAGGTTGGGATTACTCCCTGCCAAATCAGTCAGTCCGGCTGGTTAGCTTCCTGCTGATCACCCTGGGTGTAGCTTGCTTGTGGAACAAGCGGGCGGGGCGATCGCGTAACCGATGGGAATAATTGCTGCATGGACGGACCACACAACATAGGGGCAGTTTTAACGTTTGGCATAAGCATCAGCAAAACTGTTTATCTTTGCTGCACGATCATCAAACCAGGGAAATACCGGTGAAAAAAATCTATGTATTTGTCATCAAGTCGTATGCAGGGCCCTTTGTGCTCACCTTTTTCATTGCCCTGTTTATCCTCCTGATGCAATTTTTGTGGAAGTATATCGACGACCTTGTCGGCAAGGGGCTCGAATGGCCCGTTGTGCTGAGGCTCTTGTTTTATGCAAGTGCCACCTTTGTGCCCATGGCCTTGCCACTGGCAATCCTGCTCTCGTCGCTGATGACCTTTGGTAACCTCGGCGAGCATTATGAACTTGTAGCCATGAAAGCAGCGGGAATTTCGGTATGGAAAATCATGCGGCCGCTGATCGTTTTATCGGTGATGATCAGCATGCTGGCATTCCTGTTCTCGAACAATATTCTGCCTGTTGCCAACCTTAAATTTCAGGCCCTGCTCTACGATGTCAGACAGCAAAAACTGGCCTTTAACATCAACGAAGGAATTTTCTACAATGGCATCGAAAACTATGTGATCAGGGTAGGAGAGAAAGGCAAAGACGGGCGTACCATTTTTGACGTAAGGATTTACGATCACACCGACCGTCAGGGTAACATTAAGGTGACCACAGCCAAATCGGGGTATATGGAACTAAGTGTGGATCAGCAAAGCATCATTTTTACCCTGTTCGACGGCTATTCGTTCACCGATGTCATTTCGACACGCAATTACCGCGATGACAGGCCATTCGAGCGCACTGCCTTTAAGGAGCAACGGATCAGGTTCGACCTGTCGGACTTTGACCTTACACGCACCAAGGAAGACCTGTTCAAGAGCCATTATACGATGCTCAACATTCAGCAACTCAATGTGTTTATCGATTCGTTGAACCTAAAACTTGCCGAGCGGAAACAGCGCTATGATTTGACCTTTTTCAGGAGGTTTAACCACCTGGCCAGCCTCGATACCAGCCTTAGTCCGCAGAAAAGCATGGTGGAACCGGCTGAACGCCGCAGGAGGGCTGTTGCAGACACTGCCAAAAACGACACAATACATAAGGCAGTGGTGTTGCCGGTGCTGGCGAATTTCGATCACCTTGAACAGGTGGGCATCACTGACCTGGCCATCAATGCAGCCACTACTGCCCGCGACAATGTGGTTTTCAACAAAAATGATTTTGAGACCCAACTCGAAAATATCCGCAAGCACGAATGGGTGTGGCACAAGAAATTCACGCTGTCGTTTGCCTGTATGATCCTGTTTTTCATTGGTGCACCCATGGGAGCCATCATCAGGAAAGGCGGATTGGGTCTGCCTGTGGTCATCTCAGTGCTGTTTTTTGTGGCCTACCACATCACCAGCATCACCGGCGAAAAGGCCGCCAAGGTAGGCGACCTGAGCATGTTTACAGGGATGTGGCTGTCGTCGATGGTATTGCTGCCTGTGGGACTATTCCTTGCATTCAAGGCTACTTCTGATGCGCCCCTGCTCGATGCCGAAAGTTGGCGTAAATTCTTTCAGCGCCTCTTCAGAACAGCCCAAATGAAACCGAAAGCCTGATGAAGATTCTTTTTCTCTGCAACAAATCGCCCTGGCCGGCACGTGAAGGCGGGCCCATAGCCATGAATAGCCTGATTGAAGGACTGATCGAAGCCGGACACCAGGTGAAGGTGCTTGCGGTGAATTCGGACAAATACAAGGTTGATGCGCAGGATATCCCTGAGGATTACCGCAGCAAGACAGCCATTGAGCTTGAGTATATCGATTTGAACATCAAACCGTTTGATGCTTTTATTAACCTGTTTACTCGGAAATCATACCATGTGAAAAGGTTTATTTCACCGGCTTTCAGGACAAGGCTGATCAGCATCTTAAGCGAACAGCACTTTGATGTGGTTCAGCTGGAAACGGTTTTTATGGCTCCCTATGTGTCCGACATCAGGAAATACAGCAAGGCCGTCGTGGTGCTCAGGGCCCACAATGTGGAGCACCTGATCTGGAAGCGGCTTTCGGTTAAGACACGCAATCCGCTCAGGCGCTTCTACCTGCGCCACCTTTCGCGCACCCTCGAGCAGTATGAGATTTCGGTTCTTGATCAGTTCGATGGCATTGCTGCCATTACGCGCAAGGACGCTTCCTTTTTCAGGGGCCTGTGCACGACGCCTGTCATCGACATTCCTTTTGGACTCAAGCCGGCGGCATTTGATTCTGGCAAGGACCAACCCGACTGGCCGGGCCTGTTTCACATCGGTTCGATGAACTGGATGCCCAATGAAGAAGGCATCCGCTGGTTTCTCGAAAAGGTGTGGCCGCTTGTGCAGCAAGCACATCCGGGACTCGGGGTTCACCTTGCAGGCAGGTATATGCCCTCATGGCTTGTGAGCGGTTACAGGCCCAATGTGCATGTTGTTGGCGAAGTGGAAAGTGCACGCGCCTTTATCCTGTCGAAGTCAGTTGCGGTGGTTCCACTGCTTTCGGGCAGCGGCATCAGAATCAAAATCATTGAGGCCATGGCACTCGGACGGACGGTGATTACCACTTCGATTGGCGCCGAAGGAATCAACTATACCGATGGTAAAAACATCCTCATTGCCGATAGTCCGGGCAACTTTGCCCGTGCCATCAGCAAATGCGTCGACAACAAGGCATTCAGCCTGTCGGTGGGTGCGTCAGCAAGGCTGCTCATCGAGGAATCCTACGACATCCGCAAAATCACCGGACGGCTCGCAGCCTTTTATCAGGCAGTGGTTCCCGGTGTGACGGACGAAAAACCCCATAAAGTTTCGAAAGACCTATGAGAATATTGGTGTTGTTGTCGCGCATACCCTGGCCGCTCGAAAAGGGCGATAAACTCAGGGCTTACAACCAGGTGAAAACCCTGGCGCAAAACAACGAAATCATCCTGATTGCCCTGAATACCGACCGGAAAGCCGACAAGCAGAAAGCCTTCAAGGCCCTGCAGCCTTACTGCCGCTCGGTCAATTTTATCGACCTGTCGTTTACAGGGCAACTGATGAACATCATGGCCTCATGGATCAAAGGACTGCCCTTGCAGACAGGTTATTTTTACAACCGGAAAGCCGCCCGGAAAATCAGGCAGCTGATCGGGGAATACAAACCCGACTTGCTCTATGGCCAGCTCATCAGGGTGGCTGAATACATCCGGCATGAGCCCTTGCCCAAGGCGCTCGACTACCAGGATGTGTTTTCTATGGGAGTTAAGCGGCGCCTTCATGTGTCGGCCTGGCTGATGCGGCCCTTCCTGATGATGGAATACAAACGGCTGAAGCTATACGAAGCGGCTGTTTTCAGCGATTTTCAGCTGAAGACAATCATTTCGAAACCCGACCGCGACCTGATTCCGCATCCCGACAGGAAGCACATCCTGGTGGTGCCCAATGGTGTCGACCATGATTTTTTCAGGCCAATGGCAGGTCCGAAGACCGTCGATCTGGTATTTACCGGAAATATGGCTTATCCGCCAAACGTCAACGCGGCCGAATTCCTTGTACGCGACATCATGCCACTGGTATGGCAACAGCGTCCTGCCACCACGGTGATGCTTGCCGGTGCCACACCCGATCCGCATGTCAGGGCGCTGGCTTCTGAACGGGTAAAGGTGAGTGGCTGGCTCGACGACATCAGGCTGGCCTATGCCGGAGCACGCGTATTCATCGCGCCTATGCGCATCGGAACCGGTTTGCAAAACAAGCTGCTCGAAGCCATGTCGATGCGATTGCCCAGCATCACCACGCCACTGGCCAACAATGCCCTGGAGGGCCACGACGGCCTGAACCTGTTGCTGGGCGATGATGCAGCCTCACTTGCCGCATGCATACTGCGCCTGCTCAGCGACGAAGGCTTTGCCGAGACCCTGGCCGGTAATGGCTATGAGTTTGTACACCAACACTATAACTGGGCCCAGGCCAGCGCCAGGCTCGAACAACATTTTGCAGAAATAACCTGATCAATTGTAAATCCAATTTTGCTATGGCCGACGATAAAAAAATTATTTTCTCAATGGTGGGTGTCAGTAAGGTCATCCCGCCCTCACGGCAAATCCTGAAAGACATCTACCTGTCGTTTTATTATGGTGCCAAAATCGGCATCATTGGTTTAAATGGCTCGGGTAAATCGACCCTGTTGCGCATCATCGCCGGGAAGGAAAAATCATATAACGGCGAGGTGGTCTTTTCGCCGGGTTACCGGGTAGGCATGCTCGACCAGGAACCATCGCTCGACCCCGACAAAACATCGAAACAGATTGTTGAAGAGGGCGTTCAGGATGTCGTCGACCTGCTCAAGGCCTACGAGGAGGTAAACAACAGGTTCAGCGAACCCATGTCGGACGGGGAAATGGATAAGCTCATCGCTGAACAGGGCAGGCTCACCGACCTGATCGAGCAAAAGGACGCCTGGGAACTCGACAGCAAGCTCGAACGCGCCATGGATGCCTTGCGCTGCCCTGATGGCGACACGCCGGTTAAATTTCTTTCGGGCGGCGAACGGCGCCGGATTGCCTTGTGCCGACTGCTACTGAGCGAACCGGATATCCTGCTCCTCGATGAACCAACCAACCACCTCGATGCCGAATCGGTTGAATGGCTCGAGAAACACTTGCAGCAATACAAGGGAACGGTGATTGCCGTGACACACGACCGCTATTTCCTCGACCATGCTGCCGGCTGGATACTTGAACTCGACCGGGGCGAAGGTATTCCCTGGAAAGGAAATTATACTTCCTGGCTCGAGCAGAAAACGAAGCGCCTCGAAATGGAAGAAAAAACCGAAAGCAAACGACGCAAGACCTTAGAACGCGAGCTTGAATGGGTACGCATGGCGCCAAAAGCACGGCATGCTAAATCCAAAGCAAGGCTGCAGTCGTACGAAAAAATGCTCGTTGAAGACAGCAAACAAAAAGAGGATAAACTGGAATTGTTTATTCCCAATGGGCCCCGGCTTGGCAACAAGGTAATCGAGTTTAAAAATGTGTCGAAGGCCTATGGTGATAAACTGCTCTTCGATGACCTCAACTTCAGCCTCCCACCGGCAGGCATCGTTGGGGTGATCGGTCCGAACGGAGCCGGCAAAACAACACTTTTCAGGCTGATCATGGGGATTGAAAAAACAGATACTGGAAGCTTCGAATTGGGCGACACGGTAAAAATCGGGTATGTTGACCAGTCACATGAAGAAATCGACCCTGAGAAAACCGTTTTTGAAATCATTTCAGGCGGTCATGACGACATTAAGCTGGGCAGCCGCACAATGAATGCCAGGGCTTATGTGTCGCGTTTTAATTTCAGTGGAAACGATCAGGGAAAGAAGGCAGCGGTGTTGTCGGGTGGCGAGCGTAACCGGATGCACCTGGCACTGACACTGAAACAGGAAGCCAATGTACTGCTCCTCGATGAGCCTACCAACGACATCGATGTGAACACGCTTAGGGCACTCGAAGAAGGTATCGAGAATTTTGCCGGCTGCGCCGTGGTGATTTCGCACGACCGCTGGTTCCTCGACCGTGTAGCGACCCACATCCTTGCTTTTGAAGGCAATTCGCAGGTGTATTTTTTCGAAGGAAGCTATTCCGAGTACGAGGAGAACAAGCACAAACGCCTGGGCGATGCCGGCCCTTCACGCATCAGGTACAAAAAGCTGAAGGCATAACCTGTTAATTCAAGGATCCAATCCCGTCTCGTCTAAGGCCGAGACGGGGCACAGCAATCCAGCAACCCAGCATCACAGCAACACAGCATCACAGCATCACAACAGCACAGCATCACAACAGCACAGCATCACAACAGCACAGCAGCACAGCATCACAACAGCACAGCAGCACAGCAGCACAGCAGCACAATAGCACAGCAACACAGCAACCCAGCATCACAGCATCACAGCATCACAACAGCACAGCATCACAGCATCACAACAGCACAGCAACACAAAAAAAAAGAGACCGCCTCAGTAAGACAGTCTCTGAATAATGAACAACCTGCCCGATCAGATGAACAAGACTTGTGTCAGTATATACACGGGCAACAGAATGATCAGGGAAAACTTAAAGATATAGCCAAAAAAGCTGGGCATCGGAATCTTGTTTTCTTCAGCAATGGCTTTAACCATGAAGTTGGGGCCGTTACCAATATAGGTCATGGCTCCAAAAAATACAGCGCCCAGCGAAATGGCCGACAGAAACTCCGGTGGAATGCTGGCAACCAGTCCGGTTGCAGCCGGATCGGTCATGCCCAGCGCCAGTTTATGGAAAGCCAGGGCAGTGGGTGCATTGTCGAGGAAGGAGCTCAAGCCGCCAGTGGCGTAATAGAACATCCTGGCCGAGTCGATGCCCAGGGTGTGTGCATTCTCCTGCAGCCACAACAAGGCAGGCACCATGGTTACAAAAATGCCAAGGAAAAGGAAGGCGACTTCGATGATGGGAGTCCAGGTGAATTTGTTATCCGAGCGGAGTAATTTTGGCGTGAAATAAAGTGAAAGTGCTGCAAAGAACAACATTGAAGCTTCACGAATAAATGCCAGATAATGGTTTTCGTGGATGGCGTGAATATAATGCTCATTTAGGAAAGCCACCGACAACACCACACCCACAAGGAAAATGAAGTTATACAGACCCGAAACACTTAGTGGAACGATCTGGCTCTTGTCGCGGGCAATATTGGCGGCAGGTTCTTTTTTGTGATAATAGGAATCAAAAACAAAATAAATCAGCAGCAGGATTCCGTTCACCACAGCCCATTCTTTTGTCAGGCTGAAAAACCATTCAAATGGCGCCCCCCTGAGGTAGAGCAGGAACAATGGCGGATCGCCAAGGGGAGTGAGCATCCCGCCGGCATTGGCCACAATGGCGATAAAGAACAGTATGGTGTGTACCTTGAATTTACGCTCAGAATTGGTTTTAATCACAGGCCTGATCAATAACATGGCGGCACCGGTGGTTCCCATAAAGGATGCAAGCACGGCCCCAATTCCCAAAAATACTGTGTTGATGATTGGCTTTGCTTCGATGTCACCTTTCAGTTGAATACCACCGGTGATCACAAACAATGAACCCAGCAGGATGATGAAAGGAATGTAGTCGAAAAACATCTGGTGCGAAAGTTCAGTCGACATGCCATTGGAAATGAGGTAAATGGCAGTTGGTAAACCAAGGACCAACGAAACAATCAGTTTGTTCCGGTTGTTTTCCCACCAATGGTGAAAAAACAATGGCCCGATTGCAATAAAGAGCAGGATAACCAGAAACGGGATTGACGCCCATAACGGAATGCTCTGAAGGGAAGGGTGTTCCATATGTTTTTGGTGTTTAATGAAGGCGCTAAATTACATTCTTTCAAATTAGCCACCAGATGAGCTTCTTTTTAATTCAGCAATTTAGAATTTTTTTAAATAGGTTTACCGGCCACTGGCCGGGTGATGGCTCAATTTCCGGGCATTTCGCTAATGTAAGGACTGCTTACATGTTTCCTGTGCGACATCCGGGATAAAGCTACAGGCATCGCTTTGCTTCCGAAGGCTGTGTTTCGTTGGGATTGTGTAATTTTGTGCAAACCCCAGCATTGCTTAACCTTCATCACCACACATATGTCCCTTATTGACCTGATCAAAGCCAACCGGTCATACCGGAAATTCAAAGCCACCGAGCCCATCAGCCCCGAACAGCTGAAGGCATTCGTCGGGCTGACCCGTTTCACTCCCTCATCGAAAAACCGCCAGCCCCTGAAGTATATCCTTGTGAGTGGAAAGGAAGATGCGGATTTTGTGTTTAGCCACCTGAAATGGGCCTGGTATCTGCGCGATTGGGAAGGCCCAACGGAGCGTGAGCGTCCGCCGGCCTACCTGATCATGCTGCTCGATAAACAACTGAACGACAAGGCCGATATTGATGCCGGGATTGCCGCCCAGACCATTTTACTCGCAGCGGCAGAACAAGGCTTAGGTGGCTGCATCATCCGGACGGTAAACCGTTACGAGCTGGCGCGCTATTTCAACCTCAGCGATCAGTACGAAATCGTACTGGTGATTGCTTTGGGAGTACCCGACCAGGAAGTGATCATCGAAGCGATGGATGCTGAGGGCCATGTGGAATACTGGCAGGACGATCAGGGCAGGCACCATGTTCCCAAACGCAGCGCGGATGCGTTGATTTACCTTGTTAAACCTTAAGCCATTCGCCATGATTAAGATCAACGACGACTTCATCAGCCTCACCTCCGACAAGGCCAAAGCCTCAGCCCGCAGGCGGATGAACTACAATTTTCATCCCAGGGCCGAAGACACCTTGCAGCGCATGCTCAACGCCATGGAGCCCGGCACATACATACAACCGCATAAGCACGAAAGCCCCGACAAGACAGAAGCCTTTTTCTGCCTGCGCGGGCGGCTGCTGGTTGTTGAGTACAACGCTGAAGGTGCGATCATCGACCACATCGTCCTCGATCACGAAAAGGGCGACTATGGATGCGAAATACCGGCCCGCACCTGGCACAGCATCATCAGCCTGAAGCCGGGATCGGTAGCCTATGAAGTCAAAGATGGCCCCTATGTCCCGATCAACGACAAGGATTTCGCCTACTGGGCGCCAGCCGAAGGTGATCCGGATTGCCCGGATTTCATCGTTAAGGTGCTGGCACAGTTACAGCTTGCTGTCGAACAGGCCTAAGCCTGCCTGTGGCTGACAGTTTTACACTGTGCACGGTGTATGCCGGTTTTTTTTACCTTTGTGCCTTAAATTGCAGCGAGCATAATGGCCCAAAAACCCTCAATACCAAAAGGAACACGTGACTTCGGTCCACTGGAGACAGCGCGTCGGAATTATATCTTCGATACGATCAGGACGGTATTCCACCGCTATGGATACCAGCCGATTGAAACCCCAGCCATGGAAAACCTCACGACCCTGCTCGGGAAATACGGTGAAGAGGGCGACAAGCTGCTTTTCCGCATTGTCAACTCAGGCGATTTCATGGCCGGGTACCAGGCTGAGGATGGCTTAGCTTCTTCGGCTCAGCTGATCCAACACATCAGCGAAAAAGGCTTGCGCTACGACCTTACAGTGCCCTTTGCCCGTTTTGTGGTGCAAAACCGCAACGACATTAATTTTCCTTTTAAACGCTATCAGATTCAGCCTGTGTGGCGCGCCGACAGACCCCAGAAGGGCCGTTACCGCGAGTTCACCCAGTGCGACGCCGATGTGATCGGCAGCGATTCGCTGCTGAACGAAGCCGAACTGGTGCAGCTTGTCGACGATATTTTTGCCCGGCTTGGAGTGGCAGTGGTGGTGAAAATCAACAACCGCAAAATCCTTGCCGGCATCGCTGAATATATCGGGAACCCCGATTGCCTCACCGACATCACCGTTGCCATCGACAAGCTCGATAAAATCGGCATCGAAGCGGTAAGCCAGGAACTTGCATCAAAAGGCATCAGCAGTGGGTCGATCAGCCTGCTGCAACCCGTTTTGGAGATGGAAGGAAGTTCGGCCGAAAAGCTTTCCCGGCTGGGCAGCCTCATTGGCGGTTCAGAAACAGGCCGTAAGGGGCTGGAAGAGGTTTCACAGTTGTTCGGCTATCTGGAGCAGATCAAACCCGGACTTACCTATGAGCTTGACCTGACGCTGGCCCGCGGACTCAACTACTATACGGGGGCAATATTCGAAGTGAAGGCACTTCATGCCCAAATGGGCAGCATCTGCGGAGGCGGACGCTACGACGACCTCACCGGCATCTTTGGTATGCCGGGCGTTTCCGGGGTGGGCATCAGCTTCGGTGCCGACCGCATCTACGACGTGATGCGCGATCAGCAGCTGTTCCCTTTGGCCACCGCGGCCAACACAGCCGTGCTGTTTGTACATTTCGGGGAAGCCGAGATGCTGTATTGCCTGCCACTGCTGTCTGCGATCAGAAAAGCCGGATTTAACGCCGAACTGTATCCCGATGCCGACAAGATGAAAAAACAGCTGAAATATGCTGATCAGAAAAAAATTCCGCTGGTGATGCTTGCCGGCGAAACCGAAATGGCCAACGCATCGGTGACCATAAAAGATATGGTGGCCGGATCACAGGAAACAATACCCGTCAGCGGTGTACTGGCATACCTCGCACATTGGCAAAACAATCAGCGCTAATGGACTGGATTCTGGGTTTCATCATCAAGGTTAACCGCAGCTCGCTCTGCCGTTGAATCTGCTGGCCGCTCGCCTGAGCGTCTGCCCTGTATGCCCGTTAATCTATTGTTTATTTCATAAAACCGATTTCCATGACTAAAATTCATTATATCAGTTCGGCTAAACTGACGTTTAAACGCATTTTCGACATTCTGCGCGAAGACTACCAGCTGGCCCTTGATGCAGACGCTGTGCAACGCATCGAAAAATGCAGAAATTACCTCGATGCCAAGATGGCCACACAGAAGGAGCCCATCTATGGCATCACAACAGGTTTTGGTTCGCTATGCGACACGGTGATCTCGGCCGATCAGCTGGGCGCGCTGCAACGCAACCTGGTGATGTCGCATGCCTGCGGCACTGGTGAAAGGGTGCCCGACGAGATCGTAAAACTGATGCTGCTGCTGAAGATCCAAAGCCTTTCGTACGGTCATTCGGGCGTGCAACTGGCTACCGTGAACCGCCTGATCGACTTTTTTAACCACGGTGTGCTGCCAGTCATTTACCAGATGGGTTCGCTGGGCGCTTCGGGCGACCTGGCGCCACTGGCACATATGTCGCTGCCCTTGCTGGGCCTGGGCGAAGTGGTGTATCAGGGCAGGGTGTACCCCATGGAACAGCTGCAACACCAGCTCGGATGGGAACCCATCGAGCTGAAATCGAAGGAAGGCCTGGCCTTGCTCAACGGCACCCAGTTCATGAGCGCTTATGGCGTTTTCAGCCTCCTGAAGGTATTCAGGCTTTCGATGCTGGCCGATATTATCGGGACCATTTCGCTGGAAGCCTTCGATGGGCGGATAGAACCATTCTTCGATCAGGTGCACCAGATCAGGCACCACAAAGGACAGATTGCTACCGCATTGCGCATACGCAAGCTGCTCGAAGGAAGCGAAATCATTGCACAGGCCAAAAAGCATGTGCAGGATCCGTATTCGTTCCGCTGCATTCCACAGGTGCATGGCGCATCAAAGGATTCGGTGAACTATGTGGCCTATGTATTCAGCAACGAAATCAATGCAGTAACCGATAATCCGACCATCTTTCCCGATGAGGACCTGATTATTTCGGCAGGCAACTTCCATGGTCAGCCGTTGGCCCTGGCCCTCGACAACCTGTCGATTGCAGCTGCGGAGTGGGGGAGCATCTCCGAACGCCGGACTTACCAGTTGCTTCACGGCAAGCGGGGGCTTCCGCCTTTTCTTGTCGCCGAACCCGGCCTCAACTCAGGTTTTATGATTCCTCAATACACCTCTGCCAGTCTGGTAAGCCAGAATAAACAGCTGTGCAGCCCGGCTTCTGTCGATACCATCGAATCGTCGCAGGGACAGGAAGACCATGTTAGCATGGGGGCCAATGCCGCCACCAAGGCCCTGCGCGTGGTGTATAACCTCGAACGGATACTGGCCATCGAACTCTATAATGCCGCTCAGGCGCTTGAGTTCAGGAAGCCGCTGAAATCATCGCCATTCATTGAAGAATTTGTGGCTGCTTACAGACAAAAGGTTGCGTTTGTAAAAGAAGACGTGGTGATGTATCCCGAAATAGCAAAATCAGTGGCCTTTCTGCAATCGGTGCCGCTCCATATTCCGGACGCGCTCATCGAAGGGATCTGATGAATTCCGGGGTTTCTTTCGGATTAAGTTTTACTGATTAGTTATCGAAAAGCAGGCTGTAAGGCCTTTCGACTGCTGTTTCAAGCTGAGGGATGGAAACATACTTGCTCAGCCTGTAATGTTCATGACCCTCGAAATAAACGAGCAGCGTTGGATTGGCAAACACCTGGAAATGTGCAGTGACCTCGGGGTGTTTTTCCGAATCGATGAGCATCAGCTTCATTTGTGGAAATTCCTCTTTCAGTAAGGCGTCAACTTTCGGGCGCAGGCTTTGGCAGGGTGCACAGTGGTCGCTGAAAAAATAAACCAGTATGGCTTTGCTAGAAGCTGTTGCGTTGAGTGTTAGCTGAAGCATTTCGGTGGACATGGCAGGTTCGGTTTTGTTTGGCAAAAGTAAGCCTATTTGAGGGCCCGGACCGGAAAATTTGGCAAACATTTCGTTTTTTTTAGCAGCGGCACCATGGCTGTTTACTGGTCAAAATGCCTAATTTAGCCGATCGATAAACTTCTTCAAACCCATTAAAACAAATATCTATGAGTCTGATTATTACCGGAAGTAACCTCACCATCCACGATGTGATGGCGGTTGCCCGCAATGGAAAAAAAGTTACCTTACATCCTGATGCTGTAAAACGGATAAACCTATGCCGTGCGATGCTCGAGAAAAAAATTGTCGCCGGTGAAATCATGTATGGTGTCAACACCGGCATCGGTGAGTTTTCAGAAGTCGTGCTCAACGATGACCAGGTGAAGGATTTTCAGAAATACCTGATTTACAACCACGCAGCAGGCATTGGTGATGCCATGCCTCTCGAACATGTAAGGGGCGCCATGCTGGGACGCATCAATGTGCACGCCCACGGTAACTCAGGCTGCCGCATTGAAATCACGCAGACACTGGTCGAGATGCTGAATAAATCCGTTACACCCTTTGTGTGTGTCAAAGGCAGCGTGGGAGCATCGGGCGACCTGGCTCCCATGTCGCAGATTGCATTGCTGATGATGGGCGAAGGCAAGGCCTTTTACCAGGGCGAACTGCTACCGGGCAAAGAAGCACTTGAACGTGCCGGTATTCCTGTTCCCGGACTCCAGGCCCGCGATGGCCTGGCCACCATCAACGGATCGAACGTGCTCACTGCCATGAGTGCCCTGTTCCTTGTCGATGCCAACAACCTGATGAAACAGGCTGAGATTGCAGCAGCCATGTCGCTTGAGGCACTGAAAGCCAATATGAAACCATATGCGCCAAAGATTCACGAAGTACGTGGATTCAAAGGTGCCATCAGGAGTGCAGCAGCCATCAATAAAATCGTTAGGGGCGGTGACCTGGCCGAAAACAGGGTGAAATGCAAGGTACAGGACGCCTACAGCATGCGGTCGAGTCCGCAGGTGATCGGCGCTGCTCACGATGCCTTGGCCTGGGCCAGGTCACAGGTCGAAATCGAGCTGAACGGTGTTGGCGACAACCCGATCTTCTTCCCCGAAGAAAACCTCCAGCTTTCGGGTGCAAATTTCCAGGGAACGCCGGTGTCGCTGCCCATGGATATGGCCGGTATCGCCGTGACTATGGTGTGTGTGTTGTCGGAACGCCGAATGAACCGCCTCAACAACCCGGCCCTGAGTGTAGGCTTGCCTGCTTTCCTGACCAAAGGAGCGGGAATGTTTTCGGGATTGATGCTTTCGCAATATACGGCTGATATGCAGATTGTTGAACAGCGTATTTTGTCTGCTCCGGCAAGCATACAGTCGATACCAGCTGCGGCTGACCAGGAAGATTTTGTGTCGATGGGCATGAACACTGCACTCAAAAACAACCAGATTCTCGACAACGCCTATGGCATTCTCGGCATCGAACTTTTTGCCGCAGCACAGGCCCTCGACTTCAGGGAATATGCCTTTGGAGCCGGCACGACAAAAGCCCACGAGGTGATCCGCAGGCATGTCGACTTTCTTGAAATCGACCGGCCATTGTACGACGACCATAATAAGATGAAAGCCCTCGTAAAAAGTGGTGAAATATTGCATGCTGTTGAAACGCTTGTGGGGTCGCTCGAATAAGTCATAAAAGCAATGTCAGGATAATCCGGCATGTGCCGGTTTGTCCTGACATTTGTTAACACGAAAAAGCATTTATCAATAAAAACAAATTGAATGTTTGATCAACAACCAGTACCGGTAAATCAACGGCCCCGCTCGCTCAGTTTTCTATGCATCCTCAGTTTCATTGGCAGCGGAATGGGGACTGTGAGCAACCTGTTTGTGTACCTTTTTCACCAGGTGTTTGTGGAAACACTTTCCGACGAGGTATACAAAAAGATGGGACTTGACCTGGAATTTTTTGCCCAGATCAAAAAGGAGTTTTTCCTCATTGTGGCATTGCTCCAGGTTGTGTCATTCACGGGCGTGCTGCATATGTGGCAAATGAGGCGTTCCGGTTTTCACCTCTATGCTATTTCACAGCTCATGGTGTTGATTGTTTCCTCGGTGTATATCTACAACCCGCTGCACACCTTTCCCATGGTTGATCTTTTATTTGCAGCGATCTTCATCCTTGCGTATCTTCGTTACCGCAACCTGATGGAATAGACCATGGAAGACGAAAGCATTGAAAAGCAGAAACTGAGCGCGGCCGAAGCCAGAAACACCCTGATGCTGAGGCTGGTGTGTTATTTTGGTATGAGTTACTACACCATTATTGTTTTAACCCTTGTTATCGCCCTGATTTACAGCGACTTCATTACCATGTTGGGCATGCAGTACGTGCCTGAGATGGCATTGAACAGGTCAGATGTGGTAATCTATCTGATTGCCGGCTTAATCCTGAACGGGGGAGCGGCGGCCGGACTGTTTATGATCCTGCGGAAGATGCATTTCGGCTTACCCTTATTCATCCTTTCGGCCCTGCTTGTCATCGGGTTCCAGTTTCTGCCAAGCGGCATGGGAGGCTGGCAGAAGTACGCCATCGAAATTCTGATCATTTTCATCATTGTCGGTTTTCACAGCCATGGATTCAGGCGTTGGCCTGCTGAAATGCCGAATTTGAGTGGTAAGACAGAAAGAATCTGAAATTATTTCACTGTTATTATTTGCTACAATTGCTTGATTTTTAGGTAGGCTTGTTGTAAATTTGATGAAGTAAAAAAAAAAATTACATTATTCAATTGTAATTTGTTTGGATGTTTTTAACTTGCACCATTAAATGCAAACGATTTCGAGAAAATTTAATGCATAACCAAACACAAGTTTTATCAATTCACTAACCAAAATTCATCATTATGAGAAAAATTACGATTATGTTAGTGTTCTTGCTGATTGCAGGTGTGAATTTCGCATTTGCCCAGTCGAGAACCGTAACTGGTAAAGTTACCAGCTCTCAGGATGGGATGGGGATACCAGGGGTTACAGTGCAAATAAAAGGCACGACCATTGGGACCATTACCGACATTGAAGGAAACTACTCAATCAATGTGATGCCGGATCACCGGACCCTGATTTTTTCCTATGTTTCAATGAAAACACTGGAAGTAGCGATTGGTACGCAGAAAACGATCAACATTGTTATGGAGCCAGGTGTGTTCCAGATCGATGAAGTCGTAGTCACTGCGCTTGGTGTCTCCCGCGAGAAAAAATCTCTGGGTTACGCAACCCAGGAAGTCGGCGGTGAAGAATTGAGCACAGTAAAGCGTGACAACTTTATCAACTCACTCTCAGGCCGTGCTGCCGGGGTGCAGGTTCGCTCAAGCAACAATATGGGTGGTTCGAGCAATGTGATCATCAGGGGTAACAAATCAATTACCCAGAACAATCAGGCATTGTTTGTTGTTGATGGTGTTCCGATCAGCAACGACAATACCAACAATCAGGGTCAGTTGACAGGCCGCAATGGTTACGACTATGGTAACGCTTCAGCCGATATCAATCCGAACGACATCGAATCAATGAACATCCTGAAAGGCGCTGCTGCTACTGCATTGTATGGTGCACGTGCTGCCAACGGTGTGATCATCATCACTACCAAAAAGGGTAAGAAAATGATGGGTGGAAAGAGAATCTATGGCGTTAACGTAAGTTCAAACATTACCACAGGTTTCATCGACAAGAGCACCTTCCCGAAATACCAGATGGAATATGGTGCCGGTTACGGAAACTGGGCCGGATTCTACAGCGATACTACCTTAGGCAATGGTGAAAACTATCCTGGTTTCGAATATGTTTGGGATGTTGATGGTGATGGAACCCTCGACTGGACCGTTCCAACATACGAAGATGCTTCAATGGGACAAAAATTTGACCCGAATATCTCATTGTATCAATGGGACTCATATGATCCGGCATCACCGAATTATATGAAAAAAACCCCATGGAAAGCCGCTGATAACGGACCTGAAACTTTCTTTGAAACACCGATTTCATTGACAAACAATATTGACATCACCGGGGGTAGCGAAAACGGAACCTTCCGCTTGTCATACAGCAACTTCGACCAAAAAGGAATCATGCCAAACAGTTCTCTGAAAAGGAACAATTTCCTCTTTACCGGAACTTATGACATATTGAAAAACCTGACGGTTACAGCTTCAGCCAACTACATCAACACTAAGGGTAAGGGCCGTAACTCAACCGGTTACAGCGACAACATCCTGTCGTCATTCCGTCAATGGATGCAGACCAATGTTGACTATAAGATGCAGAAAGACCTCTATGACAAAACCGAACGCAACATCACCTGGAACCCTAACTCTCCATTTGATTTGGCTCCGGCATATTGGGACAACCCATACTGGGTAAGGTATCAGAATTATGAAACTGACAATAGGGACCGCATCATCGGTTATCTCGAAGCTGACTGGAAAATCACCAGCCACCTGAGCCTCATGGGCCGCGCTGCCATTGACACCTATTCAGAACTTCAGGAAGAACGCAAAGCCATCGGATCAGGTTCAGGCGAATTCGGCGTAGGCCGTCCTGAAGCTACCTCAGGCTATTCAAGGTTTAACAAATCATTTATGGAAAGCAATATGGACCTCATGCTGCGTTATTATCGCGAATTAAATGAGGACTTTAACCTGAACGCACTCGTTGGAACAAACATCCGCCGTACTAAAATTGACCAGGTGTTTGCATCAACCGATGGTGGTTTGATCGTTCCCGGACTATACTCGCTGTCGAACAGCGTGAACCCGATGCGCAACCCCGAAGAACGCCTTTCTGAAGTTGGTGTGAATGGTGTTTATGCCAGTGCATCACTCGGCTATCAGAACTACCTCTTCCTGGATGCTACCATCCGCAGGGACCAGTCATCAACCCTTCCTGAAGAAAACAATGCGTATCCCTATCCTTCAGTATCAGCAAGCTGGCTGTTCTCGAACAACCTCGACATGAGCTGGTTGCAACTTGGTAAGGTTAGGGTAAATTATGCCCAGGTTGGTAATGATGCTCCATGGGGAAGTATCAAAGACACCTATATTCAGAACACTACTTTCGGAGGAACTGCTTTGTTTTCCTTGCCTATAACAAAGAACAATAAAGATCTTAAGAGTGAGTTATCTTCCAGTATAGAAGCTGGTCTCGAATTGATCACTTTGCAGAAAAGGTTGGGAATTGACCTGTCATTCTATAAAATTAGTACTACGAACCAGATCATGCCGGTAGCCGTTTCAAACGCCACAGGTTATGCTTCGAAGTTCTTTAACGCCGGTGAAGTGCAGAACCAGGGTGTTGAAGTCATGGTATTCGGAACTCCTGTAATGCAGAAAGATTTCCGTTGGGACGTAACCCTGAACTGGGCTAAAAACGTCAATGAGATTGTTTCTTTGAAGGAAGGAATCGAAAACCTCCAGATCGCTTCATTGCAAGGTGGTGTAACCATCAATGCCCGCAAAGGCGAACCTTACGGAACTATCCAGGGAACTGATTATGTCTATACAAATGGTCAGAAGACCGTTGGTGCCAATGGATATTACCTGAAAACCGGAACTTCAGATAAAGTTTTAGGCAACATTAACCCTGATTGGAATGCTGGTTTAAGCAACCGCTTCACCTACAAGAACTGGTCGGGTAGCTTCCTCATCGACTGGCAACAGGGTGGTAGCGTATTCTCGCTCGACTTATGGTATGGTATGGGTACTGGTTTGTACGAAGAAACCGTATTCACCAACGACCTGGGCAATCCGGTACGTGACGACAGAGCCGATGGTGGTGGATTGATTCTCGATGGTGTTTATGAAGATGGTACTGTAAATACAACCCGCGTTCAAGGTGGTGACTACCGTGTATTCGGATGGTCAAGGAACCCAAACAAGGCTTTCGTTTATGATGCTTCTTATGTAAAACTCCGCGAAGTCGTTGTTTCCTATACCCTTCCTTCGAACCTGATGGCAAAAGCCAACTGGATTCAGAGTGTAACCTTCAGCCTTGTTGGTTCAAACCTTTGGATCATCCACAAGAACCTCCCACACGCAGATCCGGAAGCCAGCCAGAGCTCGGGTAACATTCAGGGATGGCAGAGTGGTGTGATGCCGACAACCCGCAACTTAGGTTTCAGCGTTAATTTAAAATTCTAAATCTGAAGAACAATGAAAAAAATACACATCATATTATTATTTTTGATCGGGATGTCGATAACCATATCCTGTACAAAAAACTTTGACGATTTCAACACGGACAAGAAGAGAGCCGTTGAGGTCCCGGGGCAGTTCCTTTTTGCGAACGCTCAGAAAGCCCTCGCTGATCAATACTCGAATACCAATGTGAACAGGAACAACTGGAAACTTTTTGCACAGTATTGGACAGAAACCACCTATACCGACGAAGCGAACTACGACGTTGTTAACCGTAACATCGGAAATACGCTGTATCGTTATTATTATCGTGACATTCTGCTCGACCTCAAAGAAGCCCGCAGACTGGTTAACCTCGAAGTTGCTGAAGGTGATGCAGCTGCTGCCACAAAGCAGAACAAACTGTATCTGATCGACCTGGTTGAAGTATATGCTTACAACCAAATGGTTGACATCTTTGGTGATATTCCTTACACCGAAGCACTCGATATCGAGAACATTTCACCCGTTTATGATGATGCATTTGCAATCTATCAGGACCTTCTTGCAAGGGCTAAAGCTGCTGCTGACGGACTCGATGCCAACAACGAAAGTTTTGGTGGCGATGACCTGATGATGGGCGGCGATGTAGCCATGTGGAAAAAGTTTGCCAATACCCTCATTGTAAAAATGGGAATCACCTTGTCGACCGTTGACGCTGCGATGGCTAAATCCTATGTTGAAGGTGCTTATGCAAATGCATTCGGACCTGGCGAAAGGTGCGAATTTGCCTACCCAGGTGCTGCCAACTCGAACCCATTGTTTCAGGACCTCGTACAGAGCGGTCGTCACGACTTTGTTCCGGCCAACACCATTGTTGACCTGATGAACGGCCTCACTGACCCAAGGTTGCCTAAATATTTTGAAATTAACGGCGATACCTACCGTGGTGGTGTGTATGGCGAAAGCAGTGCTTTCTCACAGTATTCACATGTTTGCGACAGGGTACAGGCTGAAAATTATGCCGCTGTTATGTTAGACTATACCGACCTGGCTTTCTACCTGGCTGAAGCTGCCGAAAGAGGCTTCAGTGTTGGTGGATCAGCTGCAACATGGTACGAAAACGGTGTTAACTCATCAATGGAATATTGGGAAGTTGACGCTGTTGACGCTGCTGCTTATCTTGCCCAGGCAAATGTTGCTTATGCCACCGCTCCCGGCGACTGGAAACAGAAGATCGGAACACAGGCATGGTTGGCATTTTATGTAAGGGGACTCGAAGGATGGACCTCCTACAGAAGGTTGGGATATCCTGTGATGAACATTCCTCCAAGCCCGGCTGAATCAGCAAATGGTGCTGTTCCAAGGAGGCATACTTACGCCATCAACGAACAGACTTTGAATAAAGACAACTTCACCGCAGCCGCTGCAAAAATTGGTGGCGATGAATTGTCTACTAAATTGTTCTGGGATAAATAAATCCTGGTTACAGTATAGCCCTTTCGGGTTTCAAAAAACGGTTCCGGTCATTGCCGGAACCGTTTTTTTTTTTCGCCTGACTGCTGGCTTGATGCTGGTTTGAAAATGCACAAATGAGCTGTGTCAATGAAATGGGTACAATATGTTATAACCGACCCTGATAAGTGCCATGCATAACAAAGTATGCTATGGCTTTTCTTATGTCAGGGATATTGCATAACCCGCTTTTGCTGATCAACGAAAGTCAGGAGGGGGTTTGAGAAGATGCACCTGAATCACAGGTTACCGGAAACATAGCTGCTGATGTGCTGTTCACAGGATAAAGTGATGGCAGCAAAAAGCCTGCAAATGCAAGAGCGATTGCAGCAGAAAGCGATAAACTAAATGAATATTGCCGGAGCACAGACCTGATGTGATGGCCGACACCAAAACAACAACACCCCGCAGGCAAACCTGCAGGGTGTTGTTTTCAACATCAAATAATCACTGTCTTATTGCGGTATAACGTAAATATTTCCCTGGTTTCTGTATCCTGCCCGGCTCATATACCAGTCAGGATAATCAGCTCCGGAGGATTGTGCCCAGGCGGCAAACTTCAGGTGTGTCATCAGGATATCTACCTTCTCAACCGGATAGTCGAAGTTAAGCGGTGTTTCTACTGCCCAGGGCAAACCTGTCGATGAGCGGTAATACAATCCTGCATCAGGGTTTGAGGCATCGCTCTGGGTGCCAAAAAAGGCCGGATCAGCAAATTCGGTATGGGGTTGGTCCTTCAGGTGAACTTCATGGCCCCTTTCCTGATCAACAAAGATAAACGGATTGTAAGGTGGCATGCCAATATTGGCCTGTGGTGTCTCGAAATTCACCGTAACGGTATTCACTGAGGTTTGAATATACTTGCCATTGGGGATGGTGTTGGCCATGCCACCATCCATGATTGGGTTGATGGCGTCGAAAGGAATGATGACCGTTGAATTGGTATGGCCTGCTTCAAACCCCTTTGGATCATAAATAACCGCATTGCCCAGTTTGATGCATCCGGTGACGCTGGCAACAGTGGATGATGGCGCGTTGAGTACGATGCCGAATCCGTTGTCGAGTGAAGCACCATCGGCCATAATCTGATATTTGGCAATGATATCAACTACCTGGTTTTGGGCATTGGTCACGGTTTTGTAATTAATGTTCACCACAAAATCGTTGAAGTCGTAGTCGCCATAAGCCGGCCAGAGGTCTTCAAATGCAAGGCTGCCATAATCGGCTTCGTTTGGATAGTAGGAGTTGAATGCCCTTGTTGGGTCATTGGGATACTGGTCGAGGTTATCGGGTATACCATCACCATCAGTATCTGTTCCAGTGCCTGCAACGACAGTTAAAACAAGGGTTTTAATATCGGTGCCTGCGCTGTTGTTTGCAGTTAGGGTAATATTGTAGGTACCTGCCACTGTAGGGATGCCACTGATGATGTTTCCGTTGAAGCTCAAGCCTGCAGGCAAGCCCGTTGCATTGAATGTCATTGGTTGCGAACCGCTGGCAGTGATGCTGTAGCTAAACGGATTGTCCTTCACAGCGCTTGCAGTGAGTGTGCTTGTGATGACCGGGGGCTGAGCACCTTCGTTGATGGTGATCACGAGGGTTTGAATGTCGGTTCCATGGCCATTGGTTGCGGTCAGGGTAACATTGGTCACACCGGCAAAAGTGGGTGTTCCGTTAATGGTATGATCCTGTGCATTGTAGCTTAAGCCTTGCGGCAGGTTTGAGGCAGTATACGTTATTGTTGGTGTGCCGGTTGCCAGGATGGTATAGGTCGTGAATTGGGTATTGGCAGTACCGCTGGCGGTGAGGGCACTTGTGATAGTTGGCGGTGTGCCGACAGTGAGCACAAGGACCTGTGTGGTTGTGCCGCCTTCATTGGTGGCAGAAAGTGTAATATTGTATGTGCCAGCTGCAGATGGACTTCCGGTGATTTGTTGTGTCGACGGATTAAAGCTCAGCCCGGAAGGGAGGTTGGTTGCGGCATAGGTAATCGGGCCGGTACCGCTGGCTGTCATTACATAAGTGAGCGATTGATTGACTGTGCCTGTGGCAGTCAACGCGCTGGTGATCACGGGTGGAGCTGCAGGCTGAGTGACTTCAATTGTCAGTGTTTGATTGTCTGATCCCATGAAATTGGTGGCTGTCAGTGGCACCTGAAAACTTCCTGCTGATGTCGGGGTTCCACTGATGGTATGTGTGGTTACGTTGTAAACAAGGCCGGCCGGCAGGTTAGTTGCATTGAAGCTTATGGGTTCAGTTCCCGTTGCTGTAATTACATAAGGAGTCATCGGCTGATTGACAATGCCGCCAATATTCAGTGAGCTGGTGATGGTGGGAGCGACATTTGCGCTGCATTGAGGTGTTGTTTGGGTGTAAGCACAGAAAGTGACATCTGGCCCGTAGTTGCCGTTGTTAGGATTAAATGTTTCGGCCACACACAAGTCAACAAAACCGGTAACGTTCGATCCTGCCGATGTTTGGCCATCTTCGGTGGCACGGATTTGTCCGCCCTGTGAATTTGGTCCGGCGACATTGCCCTGGATTTTAAAATTCTTGGTTCGCATCAGGCTACCCAGCCCAAGGGTGGTGAGCTTTGGTCCTGAACCACTGAGTATGGCTGTTCCGCTTACATCGACATAACCATTATTGGTGAAGTCGCTGTTTTGTTGAAAGGCATTGTTCGATTCGTCGGTGACATAAAACTGACAATTGTTCACCACGGTGCCATCTGGATTATTGACGAAATCCTTTGAGACGGTAAAAGTGCCATCGTTAATAAATGAGCCCTGGTTTACCACTTTAATGCTCGAGCTGATGGCTCCCCAGTTGTGGGTGCTGCCATTCCACTGCACAGTTCCATTTCCAGTGTAATTCAGGCTGCCATAAACCTCAATGGTGAATTCATTGTTATATTTGGGCAGGTTCACGGTTCCTGAAGGTGAAACGATGATGGTGCCTTCTCCACCTCCGTTTGCATAGCTGTTCACGGTAGCATTTCCGCAAACACGCAGGATGCCGCCACTGTTGATTTTGAGCGAGTTGAAAATGGCTGTTGTGCCTTCGTCAACACAAATCATGGTGCCTGAGTTGATTGTAAGGTTATTGTTAACACCCTGCACTGCTTGTGTACATCCCGGATCGCAGGATGGAACAGTTTCGCTTGATTTCACACCTGAGAACTGGAATTGGATTTTATTGCCTGTGACGGGCACGGCAACAAACTCATGTTGCCCGGAAGAGGAGAGTTTTCCCACATACACTTCGGTGAGCCTGTTTGGAATCCTGATGGGCATACTGAATTCCCCGTTCTGGTCAAGGGCTCCTGTGAGGATGACCTTTCCGCCCGATTCAGGTTTGCCATCATAAATCTGAATGATGTCAACGCCCGTTGACCTGGTTGCCGGAACCTTGATGGATGTTTCAAAATTCGAGAAGTTATCAAACGTAAACGACTGATCTATTTTAAGGTCGAGAAAATTTGTTGGTTCATTTTGTTTGTGGTTGTCCTTGTTGCAGGAAACCAGCAATAGCCCTGAGACAAAAATCGTCAGTAGCATTGCAGAGGTAAATCTTTTCATGACAGTATGGGTTTAGTGTGTTACCATATTAATTACAAAAATTAAACCAAAGTTCGTAAATAACAGAATATCATAATTATACAAAAAATCCTGATTTTTTTAAATTCCTAATCAAAGATAGTATTCCAAAAATAGAACAATTTCCAAATCGAACAATAATGTATCAATAATGAGTTCACTAATCGGAATTCAAAACATGCTGACCAAAGATAAATAAAGTGGGTTGCAAGCGCAAGGGCAACAGTTACAGTTACCGGCTATGGACACGGCTTTGCTGTCGCAAACCGATTTTGGATGCTGCCCTTAGTTTAATTAATCCATGGTTAAGTCCGCTAAGGTGAAAGGGGATATGTCGTGTTGATGGCAGCCATAAATTGCTTTCCATCAGTTCAATATTCACCCGTGACAAAATGTCCCACTAATTTGTATAGTCATCAGCAGTGCTGTCCGCTTTAAGGCTGGTTGCCGCCTGGATATTTCCACCTGCAATCGCCTTCAGTTTTGCCATCTCCTGTGTAGCAACAAGTTTGAATCGCTCCATGTTTTTTGCCTCAACCGGCTTTGCCGGAGGGGATTCGACAGTGAGTGGATTAACCGGTTGACCGTTTTTGAAAAACCTGAAATCGAGGTGAGGGCCGGTTGAAAGGCCTGTACTGCCCACGTATCCGATGAGCTGACCCTGGGTAACCCTGCTACCTTCGCCTATTCCTTTGGCGAATCCCTTCAGGTGCATATAGGCTGTTGTGTAAACGCCATTGTGTTTGATGTACAAATAGTTGCCGCCACCGGCAGCCTGATAGCCCTTTCGGGTTACAACGCCTTGTCCGATGGCAAAAACAGGTGTTCCTGAGGGCGCGGCGTAATCGACACCATGATGCGGGCGGCTGATCTTGAGCACCGGATGATATCGTTTGTTTGTGAAATGAGAGCTGATTCGGCTGAATTTCAGGGGGGCTTTCAAAAATGCACGCATCAGGCTTTGTCCTGTTTCATCAAAGTAATCGCCTATGCTGTCCTGCTCAAAATAAAATGCATACAGGTCCTTGCCATAGTAATTAAACCGGGCTGAGGTAATGCGACCAATTCCAACAGCTTTATTTTCAACATAAAGTCGTTCGTAAATGAACTCAAAATTATCGCCTTTCTGTATGCCGAAGAAGTCGACAGTCCAGGCATAAATCTCTGATAGCCTGATGGCAAGATTGGCATCGTAGCCCTTGTCGGTCATAGCGTTCCAAAGCGATGAGGTGATGGCTCCACTGGCTACTTCCATGCGCTTTTCAACTTCCTTGTGTCCGCGACGTGCGTAGATGGAGTCGCGTAAACTGAAAATCACATAGTCAGTATAATCAATTTCATAGATAAAATACCTTGCCGTTTGCACAGAATCCTTGTCGCATAACAGTGTGTAAGTATTTCCCGCCTTAATCCTTCGAACATCAAACACATAGCGGAAATTTCTGGCGAGTTGATCAATCACCTGATAGTCGACATTGTAACCCAATAAGAGGTCGGCCAGAAACTGATTGCTTCTCACCTGACCTTCAATCACATCAAAGGAATCGACGACCATATCGTACATGATGGTAGGTTCGATTACAACAGGCACAGTATCTTCGGCTTTTTTTTGTGAATTGCGCTCACAGGACACGCTAACGAACATAAAAAGGGCACAAACACAAACAAGACAATACTTCATGACAGCAATATTGGTAAATAACATCTGTTGAAGCAACCGCTGCTTCAAACCATATACGTGTAGCTTTACAGGGATTCCTTTACAGGCAAAAATAGCAGAAAAATCCAACATACCGGCCACTAAATCGTGGCTTGCCGCAGCGAACTGGTTGGGGCATCTTTCATGCGCTGATCAACAGGAGGTCTGCTGCCTACAATTGTTTAAGCGCCAAATCGCGCCCTGCGTGCATGGCTTTCAGGTTCATGTTCACCACATCTTCTCCTTTTGAACCGAAGATCATGCCGATGGCTTTGGTGATACTTTCGGGTTTAAGTCCCAGAAAAGGCGCAGCAGCACCAAGGATAACCATATTGGCGGCTTTAACCGACCCACATTCTTTGGCCATTTGGTCGGCATCGAGGGTGATGTATTTTGGCTGGCTCCAGATTTCCTTCAGCAACACCTCAATGTCGGGATAGGAAGGAATATTAATATAGGGGTTGATGCTGGTGATGATGTAGCCATTGGGTTTTAGCATCGAAAGATACCTGAGCGATTCCATGGGTTCGACAGAAATGACCAGGTCGGCATGTCCTTCGGGAATCAGGTCCGATGCGATTTCGGAAGATGAGAGCCGCAAATGCGACTGAACGGCACCGCCACGCTGGCTCATGCCATGAACTTCTGCCTGTTTGAGAAACAACTGCTCTTCGAGCGCAGCCATACCAATGCATGCAGCAATACTCAGGATACCCTGACCGCCAACACCAGCTAAAATAATATCTTTTGTCATGTTATTATGCTTACGTATAATAGTTAAATATCCATTGATTTCACCTTGGCTTTCTGCCGCATTCTCCGGTTCAGCGTTTGAATGCATTCGCGACGCGGAATGATGACGGAAACACCGGGGTACTCAAGTTCTTCCTTGATGGCCTGCACATTTTCGTCATGGAACTTATGCAGGGGTTTGAGGACCTTAATATGGGCCTCGTCGACTCCAAGGCCTTTGCAGATATCCTCAACCTTGCCATAGGCAGATGACGCCTGGCCTCCGGTCATTCCTGTGGTTGCATTGTCGAGAATAAGCACCGTAATGGGCGACTGGTTGTTCACCGCGTCGAGCAGGCCGGTGATGCCGGAGTGTGTAAAGGTGCTGTCGCCGATGGCGGCAACTGCCGGAACAAGACCAGCGTCAGCAGCACCGATAGCCATGGTGATTGATGCGCCCATGTCAACACAGCTGTTGATTGATTCAAGCGGTTCGAGCGCGCTGAGGGTGTAACATCCGATGTCAGAAAATACCCTTCCGCGGCTATATGTTGCAAGTGCCTCATTGAGTGCAAGAAATGCGTCATTATGTGAGCAGCCGTCACACAGTTTTGGTGGCCTGTTTTTTACCAGCTCAGGTATAGCAGCGCCTTTTTCAAAGGTTCTGCCGAGGGCTGATCCAACGATGTTGGGGGTTAATTCACCGTCGCGGGGCAAGCTGCCATCGAGTCTGCCGCGGATGGTTTTTCCTTTATCGAGCATGCCTTTGAGCAATTCTTCAATAATCGGATAACCATCTTCGAGTACCAGTATTTTGTCGCAGCTTTCATAAAGCTGGTTAACCATTTTCACCGGTATCGGGTACTGACCGATCCGTAGTACGGGGAATGGAACCTTGTGATCAGCAAAGTTTTCAATAAGGTAGTTGTAGGCCAGTCCGCAGGCAATAATCCCTGTTGATTTGTCAGCGCCATCAATGTAATTATTGTAACCAGAAACCAGGCTTTCTTCTTCCAGCAACGGCTGTTTGTTGAGAAGTTCGCGGTATTGTTTGCGTGCTATTGAGGGTAGAAGCACAAACTGGCGTAGGTTTTCCGGTAGGTGGATATCGTTTTGTTGTTTGGCCTCAAGGCATTCAACTCCGGTGCGCGAGTGCGCAAGCCTGGTGGTGATGCGTACCATCACCGGAATGCGCATTTTCTCTGACAGGTCAAATGCGTATCGGACCATGTTGTAGGCTTCCTGCTGGTTGGCCGGCTCGAGGATAGGTATAAAAGAAAAACGGCCATAGAAACGTGAATCCTGCTCGTTTTGCGAAGAGTGCATCGATGGGTCGTCAGCTGCAACAACAACCAAACCCCCATTGGCACCCGTAATCGCTGAATTCACAAAGGCGTCAGCAGCCACGTTCAGGCCAACATGCTTCATGCAAACCATGGCCCGTTTTCCGGCGTACGACATCCCAAGGGCCGACTCCATGGCGGTTTTTTCATTGGCCGACCAGAGTGCCCTGATATTTTTTGCTTTGGCCTCCTTTGAAGCCTGAACATATTCCATGATTTCTGTTGATGGCGTGCCGGGATAGGCATATATGCCTGATAAACCGGCGTCTATTGCGCCCTGGGCGATCGCCTCATCACCTAAAAGTAGTAGTCTTTGCATGATATTGTATAGCTAAGTAATGTTGAATCTGCTCTTTAACTTTATGTTACAAAAATAACAAAATACCTGATTTTGACAGTGCATCGAGACAAAACATATTGATTCTAAATAATTGATCAGGAGCAATTTTGCACTACTATTCCTGATCATTTTCATTGTACAGGAAAACTAATCTGAAGTTGAATTGTTTAGGTAAGCGAGTACTTACATCTGCTGATGTGACCAGACCTGGCATGCTGGGAACAATCAGTTTAGGTACAATTGACCGTTGAAAAGATATTTGACTAAGTTCGCAGCCTGATTAACAACCCATGAATTTCCTTGCACACGCCTTGCTTTCCGGAACTGACCCTGATATTTTGTTTGGTAACTTTGTTGCCGACAGCATCAAAGGAAAGAAAATTGAAGCCTACCCTGACAAGGTCCGCTTGGGGGTTGACCTGCACCGGGCCATCGATTCTTACACCGACACGCACCCGGTTGTGGTAGAAAGTGTGGCTCGTCTCAGGCCAGAATTCCGGTTATTTTCCGCGGTGATTGCTGATATTTATTTTGACCATTTCCTTGCACGAAACTGGACTGCCTACAGCCAGGCTGACCTGCATGTTTTTGCTGCCGGAGTATACCGGATTTTATTGAAACGCTATGCCATTCTTCCTCCGCGCTCAAGACGCATTTTGCCCTGGATGATGGCCCAGAACTGGTTGGTTGGTTATGCTAACCTGCGCGACCTACAGCGGGTTTTCAATGGCATGTCGCGAAGGTCTGCCTTTGATTCCGGTATGGAAAAAGCAGTTGATTTTCTGAAGCTTAATTATGCTGAATTTGAACAGGATTTCGCCAGGTTTTTTCCTGATATGATACTGTTTGCCACTGACAAATTGAATGAACTAAACTTACCAGATGCCTTGGCTGGCGAGACAATGGTTGTTGTAAAACACCCTGTTCAGGGTTAATATTTCATAAAAAGCGGCGTTTTGACCTGACATTGCGCTGATTTTTTATAGTTTTACACCTCATTCTCAACCAGCATGACCATGATGGACTCAGATATCCCAATTGAGAAACGTTTACAGATTCTAGCCAAAATAGCTGTTTTCAGCTCGCTGAAGCCATCGGCACTGGCTGAGCTTGCTGGGCTGTTGGCTGAAAAGAAAACCCGTTCACAAGAAGCCGTTTTCCGCAAAGGCGATGAAGGCCATGAGTTGTTTATCCTCGTCGAAGGGGAGGTGCGTGTGCATGATGGCAACCATGTGATCGCCCGCCTGCACGAAGGTGATGTTTTCGGAGAATATGCGCTCATCGATATGGAGAAAAGGTCGGCTTCGGTAACCACCGAAAAACCCTGCCTTTTTCTGGTCCTCAGCCGCGAAAAGCTGATTCCGTTTATGTCGGGTAATCCCGAGCTCCTCGTCGGATTGCTTCACACACAGGTTAAACGCATGCGCGACATGAACGAACTGGAAGATAAACTTTCGAAGAGTTACCTGAAAATAAGCAAGCAGAAACAGGAAATTGAAGCGCAGAATGAAGCCATCAGAGCGCAGAAAAACCAGCTCGAACAACAGAATGCCAGCCTTGTTGAAATGAACGAATACAAACGTCAGCTGATGAGTGTGTTGATCCATGGACTAAAAAACCCACTGACCAGTGCCATGATGATGACGGATTTGCTTGCCCAGCCAAAACTCAATCAGGCCGATCAGGCTGAGTATGTGGCTGTTCTGAAACAGTCGCTCAAAAGAATGGATGAAGTGTTTAACAGCATCATTGCAGGCAACCAGAAGGAAGCCATGGAATAACGTAAGCACGTATTCATTGTGCTGATATCAATAACTTTCTGCTCGCGAAAGCAAAGTCCGTTCCAATTAACAAATTTTCCTTGCGCGAAAAATGTGACAGCGAAAGGGCTTAATAGGTTTTGGTCATGCTTGTTGGAATCGAAACAATAAAATCAGCAAGTCCTTTGCTGTCATCCGGAAGCTTGCCCATGGTATCTGCTTCAATGCAGGAAATAGTGAGCACCTTGACTGTTGGATTGAGCCGTTTCAAATACCAAATGATGCCTTCGAAGTGGTCAGAATGATAGGATCCGTTAAAGTGGATGAAAGTTTGACCAGCTTGCATATGCTGATGAATGAACCAGGCCATGGTTGCATCCTTAATGGCCTGTGCCTTCGGTAATTTATCCGTAACATGATCCGACATGCCTCCCATCATTTCGAGCATGCCTTTGTAGCCCGGGAGTTCCGGATCGTAGGCAATCGGGAGCGGTGCAATGAATGCTTTCACCTCATTGCTCAGCGTATCAAGCGCTTCGAAACCAAATTTATACACCATGGAAGCGTATTTGCGGGGGATATTCGTGGCCACAAAAGGCAGATTATTTGTTTTGGCAAAATCGACCAAAGGTGCATAATCGGTTGAAAAATTGGGCCACAAACGCGCCTGTGCTTTCAAGGCTTCTTTGTCAAGGGTATCGATCAGGTATAGGTTTAAGGCTTCCTGGTTATCGGCTTCAAACATTTCGGCGCCGAGGCTAATCTTGCCCTGCTTTTTAATAAACAAGTCGTTGGTGAGCTCGTACTGCAGCCAGTGACTGATGGGGTTATTGTGTAATTCACCGAAGAAGACAATATCAGCTTTTTGGGCTGCTTCAGTCAGTTTTTTGTATTTGACCAGTTTGCCTTGCTGATTATACAAGAGGTAAGCGGGCTTGTCGGTTTTAAAGGCAAAAAAGCCAAACACCAACAGCATGATCATCGGCAGTTTCTTCATCTTTCGTAGTTATTTTGGAAGGTATTCATCAATAAAAGACAGGGGGAGCAAAGATTTCATATTGTCGCAAATCATAACAGGACCTTGCTGACCACGCATTATGACGCGCATATCTTTATGAAACCTGTTTTCGGTGTCGGACATCACCTGCCTGCAAGCGCCACAGGGTGGAATGGGGCGGGTAACAGGTGAAATGCTGCTTGTGGCTGTGATTGCAATTGCGCTGACGGCGACACCAGGATATTGCGAAGATGCATAAAACAAGGCGACGCGCTCAGCGCACAATCCTGAAGGGTATGCAGGGTTTTCCTGGTTATTGCCCGTCACTATGATTCCGTTTTCCAACCTTACAGCAGCGCCAACCCTGAACTTCGAATAGGGTGCCCAGGCGTTTTTTGCTGCTTCAGCAGCCTGGTTAAGCAGCGACTGGTCATCGGCTTCAAGCTCGCCTATGGTTTCTGCAATAGCACATTCGAATCGGATAATATCTTTCTTCATAATTTGGTATTACGATGGCACTAAAGTAACAATTTTTAAGCAATCAGGCTTCAACTTCTGTGCTTTCAGATTCCTGGTGTTTGTTCATTACAGCAAACAGGAAAAATGCATTGAAAAAAGCAAACAGCGTCACCCCATCCTGCGATTCAATGGTGTCCTCGGTAAGCATCGAGAGCAGAATCAGTGCAATGAAGATGGTATAATGATAGCCACGGTGTTTTTTTGAGCTGATAAACGGATAAAAAACCGTAAATAAAAACCAGCTGAATCCAAAGATGCCGAAGGCAATAAAGATGGACAGGTACTGGTTGTGCGAACGCCAACGCCACTGCATTTTCAAGGGCGACTGCATCTTTTCATAGGTGTCTTTGAAAATCCCGGGAAGGTCACCGGTGCCAACACCCATCCAGAAGTTATCGCGCAGGATGATGTACGATGCTTTCAGGTATTCAACACGTTGCATGACTGAACTGCCATTGGGGTCGTTTACATCGGCATATAACCGGTAGCCCAGCAGTATCTTCGACATGCGGGTTTTGATGCTGGGTTCAGTCACATAATGCACATTGGCAATGCCCTTCTCAACCATTCTTACCTCTTTTTCGCTCAGCATGCCCAGTCCTTCGGCATCTTTGCGCAGATCTTTTGATGTCAGAAACCTGATCAGCGTGTATTTAATTTCCTGGTTGGCTTCATCACGGCCATAGAAATCGATACCTGAGCGCTTATTCCATGCTTCAGCGAGCTCTGCTTCAGCTAAATAGAGTCCGACATATTTGCCTTCTTCAAGACCGAAATGAATGGTGTCGTGCAAATAGGCATTACCAAGCCGGGTGTGTGTTTCAAGCGTCAACGGATCAATATGCGGTGCAGTCGTCAGTTCTTTCACCATATGGCTCAGATACAAATATCCCGATAGGGGCAAACCAATCAGCAGGAGCGCAATGCCAAATCTCAGCACCTTGTTTTTGATCATAAACACCTTCACAAACAACAGACCGATGAAGATCACAAAGAGGCTGATGAGTCCGATCGCAGACTCAATCAATACCAGGAAGGTGACAAACCAAACGATGAGCAGTGCGAAGAGCAGTGCCAGCCATTTGTTGGTTTTTGGCGGGAAAATTACCTGACCAAATAGAATAAATATGGCAAAAACAATGTTAAGCCCGAAACGTATGGGATTGATAAACAGAGAAATCTGTCTGATGTCGGTAAATTCCTGCTTCAGGTATTCATGCAGTCCGAACAAGGTGCCAATAAACACCGATCCCACATAGAACAGCAATAAAATCCTGACTTTTTCCCAGCTTATCTTTTCCATTGTGCTGAATACCACCGGAAGCAGCAGCAGTGGGAGCTTTGTGCGCAGGTCTTTCAGGGCATAAGAAAAATCGGAGGTGTGGATGAGCCCAACCATATGCAGCAGGAATAGCGACGCAACTATGACGGCCAGCCTGTTTTTGAAGAACAGGCTGAACTTCCCGATGAAATTTGTCCGTGTTAGCTGAAGCATATAGGCCAGAAAATAATATAGGCCATTAAAAAAACCTTGTTTACGAAAAAAGCGAAAACTGATTTCAAAGGAGAAGTCGGACCAGATCCAGAGCCCAAGCAGGGTAAACTGAAAAACACTCATGGTGAACCGCGATAGTGGTATGCTCATGACAAGCATGACCAGGGTAACGAAATATGCCCATGAATGAAATTGTCTGGTATAGAGAAACATGGATCGGGGTGTTCTGTTGATTATCTGCCTTGCTTATGGAGTCAGTAACTTTTTATAGACTGGCTGGTCATTCAGCACCCCGATGGCTTTTTTGAGTTCGGGATCATTTTTGAGCGAGGCCACAATTTTGCCTGTCTGATAGTAATACCTGGAAACGATTTCAATCTTCAGCATTTCTTCAATTTCCGACCTGTGCTTGTATATGTCTTGTTTTTTGTATTCAATCAGCCCTTTTTCAAGCTCTGAGATCTTAGGTTCGACGGCATCGAGGTATTTTTCATTTTCTGCAATTTCCCTAAGGGCCTGAATAATTTCTTCACTTTCGGTCTGATAGGAAAAGTTGTTGCTTTCGGCAAAGTTCACAAAGGCCTGATAGGTTGAATCACTGATGCTGAATACATCGGCAGGGGCAATGCTTTTGTGCATGGCGGCATAATTGTTGGCAAACCTGAAAATGAGGTTGCTTGTGTACAGGTTGCTGCTGACAGCACTGTATTGATAAGGCTCCAGGATCACATCGGGGGTGATGCCGCCGCCATCATAAACAATACGGCCATGCCTTGTTTTGAACGACGAAATGAGGGAGTCGGCAATGCGCGAGCCATTGACATTGTCTTTATTATCAGAATAATCGATGGCCTGGATGCAGCGTCCGCTGGGAATATAGTACTTTGCCACCGTGATCTTCAGCTGGGTATTATACACCAATGGAACCACGTTTTGCACCAGTCCTTTGCCATAAGTGCGTTGCCCCACAATAACTGCCCGGTCAAAATCCTGCAGGGCTCCGGCCAGGATTTCGCTGGCCGATGCACTGTTTTCGTTGACAAGCACAACGAGTGGAATATCCGTATCAACGGGCAACATCCTGGTACGGTGCACCGTGGTGCGATCAGCCGATTTTCCGCGGGTAGTCACAACCAATTCGCCTTTGTTAACCACCAGGTTTGTAATGTCGACCGCCTCGTTGAGTAAGCCTCCACCATTGCCGCGCAAATCGATGATGAGTCCTGTGAGGGTGTATTTCGACTTCATGTCAAGAAACACATTCTTCATTTCCGAGGCAGCTTTCTGGGTGAAGCCCGATAGCCTGATATAACCTATCTTATTGTCGAAAACGGTTTGATAAGGGATGTTGTCAATTTTAATTTTTTCGCGTGTCAGGGTCATCTTCACCGGGGCAGCGGCGCCTTCCCGGCCATAAGTGATGTCGATAGGTGTGCCAGGCTGTCCTTTCAGCAGATCGCTCACTTCCTGCGAATTCTTGCCTTTCATGCTTATACCATTGATTTCCATGAGCTGGTCGCCTGCGATAAGGCCGGATTTTTGCGCCGGATACCCTTCATAGGGTTCTGTGATCACCACATAATCGCCAATCTGCTGAATGAGCGAACCGATGCCGCCGTATTCGCCGGTTGTCATCAGCTGAAAATCTTCAACCTGCGATTCGGGAATGAAGACAGTGTAGGGATCGAGCCCGTTGAGCATGGTTTCGATGGCTGTTTTGTTCAGGCTTGATGGGTCAATTTCGTCTACATAATTGAGGTTAAGCTCACGTAACAGGCTGGCGTATATATCGAGGTTCTTCGAAATTTCAAAATTATTTTGGGTTTGCGCAGTCACGCAAAATGCCACGGAAACAGTGAACAGGAATATCAGAAATGGTTTTTTCATTATATGATTATCAGCTAAAAAGTTAAGGAACCGGATCGTAACCACTGCCTCCCCAGGGATTGCAGGAAGCGATACGTTTTATGGCCAGCAAGCCACCCTTAAAAGGGCCGTGCTTTCGGATGGCTTCGATGCTGTATACCGAACATGTAGGCGCATAGCGGCACGAACGTCCTATGAAAGGGGAGAGGGTGTACTGGTAAACCCTAATCAACAGGATCAGTACCTGGGCTGTTATGGATGACAGTATGCGCATTCAGGCTTGTTAAACGCTGTAAAATTAGCATTATTTTAGTTTCGACTTCGGCGTAGGCAGGAATAGTTTTGGCCGTGAAGATCAGGGCTACATCACAGCTGCGTCCTGACTCTGTCAGCTGCTGGTTAAAGGTATATTTGTGCTTTCTCCAGCATTCCCTTACCAGCCGCTTAATGCGGTTGCGGTCGACAGCCCGCTTGTAAATCCTGCGTGAAATACTCACCAGCAAGCGCAGGGGAACAACTGAGTGTTGAGACTGATTAAGTACCACTACCTTGAACGGATAAATAAAAAATGATTCCCCTTCAACAAACAAGCTGTTGATGTTCTTTTTGCCATGCAGCCGTTCTTGCTTTGTCAGTTTCAGGTTCATCCTGCCGGTTTATTCAACGGTTAATCAGGCAAATATAGGATAAATGCAGGGATAAGCGAAAAGCCGTCACTAATCAATTGAATTCGCCTTATTTCTTCTTGGCCTTTTTGTTTTCATTTTCAATGAATTCCTCAATGGCCATGGTCATGGATGGTGAGGTTTTTGTTGGCGCATTGATGTGAAGCTTAAATCCTTCTTCGAGGATAGCCGTTGCAGTGGACTCACCAAAGGCGCCAAAAATGGTTTCGCCTTGTTTGTAGTGAGGGAAATTTTTGGTTAACGACTTGATTCCGGCAGGGCTGAAGAATACAAGCATATCATATGACTCAATTTTCAGACCCGACAAATTGCTCGCAATCGTGTTGTAAAGGATTGCTTTTGAATAATTGATGCTGGCTTCATCAAGCATGGTGGTCATGCTGGTTTTATGTATATCGGAACAGGGCAGCAGGAACTTTTCTTCCTTGTGTTTTTTAATGATATCCATCAGTTCAGCAAAACTCTGTTTGCCATAGAATATTTTGCGTTTCCTGTACTGCACATATTTTTGCAGGTAAAAGGCGGTTGATTCGGAAATGCAAAAATATTTCAAGGTTTCAGGAACTTCGAAGCGCATGTCTTTGGCAATCCTAAAGTAATGGTCAACAGAATTCCTGCTGGTCAGGATGATGGCAGTATGTTCGGCGAGCGAAATCCGGTCTTTGCGAAAGTCTTTGGCAGGAACGCCTTCAATCTTTATAAATTTATGAAAATCGATGTTGATGTTGAACTTCTTGGCAAGATCAGCATAGGGTGATTTTTCGAAGTCGGCAGGTTTTGGCTGAGAAACTAAAATATTCTTGATTTTCATTCCAATTGGTTTTTTCTGTCGGCAATCCTAATTCTAATAAAATAAGCTTACTTATTGACAATCACATGATGGCGTCAGCATCCTTTTCTTCAACAAACATGCAGTAATCAATCAGCATCTTTAAGCTGGCGCAATCGTTTTCTGTTAACCCACAGCCTGACCTGAACTTATCAGGTAAATGATTTTCACAAAAAGTAAAAGGGGCGCCAATTCAAGGGTGCAAAGATATAAAAATAAAAGCAAAACGGAATACCTGCGCTCAAGCATTCCCACTGAAAATGATCTCAAGTACCTGAATAAGAGCAGTAAAATAATGATGTATAAAATAATTTGGCGCAGGTTTTCGCTAGGAAAAAATGCGAGCAAAACGGCCAATGGAATCAAAACCAGACTTGAAGTCAGGAATTGCGAAAGCATATTTGTCAGCACAAACAGGGTTGCTTCTCCGGTTTTAAATAAAAACCCAAGAAACTTGATCACGATGATTTTGAAGAGAATTACAGCTGCAAGGATGATGGCAGCCTTGGGAAACAGCAGAAAAGAATTGAATTCATTTGCGGAACTGCTTAATAACATGGGCATTAGCTCAACAGTTAGTAAACTGGCCGATGCCACATAGGTTAAGGTGAAAATGCCAAAAAGGATGTTGCGCGTGGGATTCCATTCACGAAGCAGCTGAAAAAGCTGGGTGTTTCCAAAAGCAGCTGCAATCAGCAATTTGAAGCGGCGCGCGTTGAGTTGCTTCGAAAGCACCACCAGTCCAGCCATAATCACAAAGCCAAGGATGATCCAGTCGGTCGACTGATCGTTGGCGTTGCGCACGGCGGGCGCAATGGTTTGCGTTGGTTTGTTAAGCACGAACCTTCCCTTATACTCCCAACGCTGTAGTGAATCGAATGCCGGAACAAAGCCCACAGTCTCGGTTTGTGGTGGATTATAAGCCACAGTTTGCATTGGCAGAAGCTGAGGCTCAAGGTACCAGAAACCGGCTGGATTGAGTGGCTGAAGGGTGTCGGTAAACATGAATTGCTCCATTTGCCGGCAAAAGTAGTAATTTATATTGATTATAAAGAGGAAGTGATTCTTATTGTGTTAAAAATTAGGAAGTTATCTACATGGCTCACTGTTAAAGGATTAACAGAAAATCGGGTAGGATAAAGAAAAATGAGGTAATTTTGCGCAAAATTATTGCCCCCCGGCAAATTATCAGAAAACCCAATGGAATTAATTGAAAAAATCAGGCAAAAAGCAATGGGAAAAGGCGCAAGGATTGTGTTGCCTGAAGGTACGGAAGAACGTACGCTGCGTGCTGCAGATGAGGTCATTGCCCTCAATCTGGCACATATTCTACTTATTGGAAACAAGGAAATCATTGGCAAACAGGCTCAGTTATTAGGCCTGAAGCATATCGCAAAAGCAGAAATCATTGATCCCATTGAGAATCCACTGAAAATGCAACTCGCGGTGGAACTGGTTGAGTTGCGCAAGAGCAAGGGACTTCAGCTAAACGAAGCCTTGCGGCTTTTAGAAGACCCCCTTTACCTGGGCGTGATGCTGATCAAGGCAGGAATTGCTGATGGTGAGGTGGCAGGAGCTAATAATGCGACAGGCGATGTGCTCAGGCCTGCCTTCCAGATCGTAAAAACGCAGCCGGGATTCAGTGCTGTTTCTGGTGCGTTCATTATGGTGATGAAAGACAAACAATATGGCGACAACGGAGTCATGATTTTTGCCGATTGCGCCGTTAATCCTGATCCGACTGTGCAGGAGCTGGCCGAAATTGCCGTTGCATCTGCTCAAACAGCCAAAGCTATTGCTGGCATAGAGCCGCGTGTAGCCATGCTCAGCTTTTCGACAAAAGGAAGCGCCCGGCACGCCAAAGCCGACAAGGTGATTGAAGCTACCCGGATGGCCCTACAGATGAGTCCAGATTTGCTCATCGATGGCGAACTACAGGCCGACGCTGCCATTGTTGCCATGGTTGGACAGAAAAAGGCACCGGGATCACCCATTGCCGGTAAGGCAAATGTGCTCGTGTTCCCTTCGCTCGAAACAGGCAATATCGCCTACAAACTCGTACAACGTCTGGCAGGGGCCGAAGCAATCGGACCAGTGCTGCAAGGCATGGCTGCTCCCATCAACGACCTTTCGAGGGGCTGTTCGGTGGATGATATCGTAAACCTGGTGGCCATCACTGCCAACCAGGCCAACGCCTTAAAAATGAATTCAATAACCAATGAAAAAGTAATAATATGAGTGAAAGCTTATCCGATTTCAGCCTGGGTAAACGCATTCAGCCCAAAGGAATGATCCAGAAAGTGGGTATCGTGGGCTGTGGTGCAGTAGGGCAGGAAATTACCCGCACCATCAGTGAGTATGGCATCGACGTTGTGTTTCTTGATGTCGACGAAAACCGTGTTGCTGAGGTTTACAAACAATTAAACGAACAACTCGACGAAGTGATTAACCATTGGGGACTGACCCAGGGCGAGAAACGGGCAATACTGAGCCGCATCAAAGGCACAACCGATTATGCCGATTTTGCTGATTGCGACATCGTTATCGAATCCATCAGTTCGCGCAGGCGTGGAACCAGCATCGAGATCAGGAAGGACATCTTTAAGAAGATTGAAGCTGTCGTAAGCCGCGATGCCATCATTTCATCAAATATTGCCACCCTGATGATCAGCGACCTCGGTTCGGTATTAAAATTTCCCGATCGGGCCATCGGCATCCACTTCATTTTGCCGATTTATAAAACCCACGTTGTTGAGGTTGTTCGTGGCATAAATTCCTCTGACGATGCTTACCAGCAGGTGGTCAAGTTTGCCGGCATGATCAATAAAAAGATCATCTCGCTGAACGAATCACCGGGAAACATCAGCACCAGGATGATGGTGACCACCATTAACGAAGCCTGTGAAATCCTCATGGAAGGCGTGGCTTCGGTGAAAGATATCGACACTGCTGTGAAAGAATCCACAGGTCACCTGGCTGGCCCTTTTGAAATGGCCGACCGCATTGGTCTCGATAAGGTGTTAAAATATATGGAGAACCTGTACCAGGAATTCGGCGACAAAAAATACATGCCTTCACCCATCATCAAACGCCTTGTCAGGGCCGGTTACTTTGGAAAGCATGTAAACCGTGGTTTTTACAATTATCATGGTGGAAAACCCCAGGACCAGACCGTTAGTTGTGCCGTAATTAAGTAATTTATCGAAAAAGGAAGACTAATCATATGAAAATCATTGTATTGAACTGTGGAAGTTCATCCATTAAATACCAATTGTTCGAAATGCCCGCAAAGCAGGTTTTGGCCAAAGGGCTTGTCGATAAGATCAGTCTGAAAGGAGCCTCGATCAAGCATAAGCGCGCTGATGGCACCGAGGTGAAACTTGAGGGTGAAATTCTTGATCACCAGGCCGGAATTGAATATTTGCTCGGCCTGCTCATCAGCGAAAAATATGGCTGTATCAAGGACCTTGACGAAATTGACGCTGTGGGCCACCGTGTTGTACATGCCGGTGAGAAATTCAGTGGCAGCGTCTACATCTCCGATGAAGTGATTAATGCCCTTGAAGATTGCGTTGAGCTTGCTCCTTTGCATAATCCGCCCAACCTGAAGGGGATCTATGCCATGAAAGAGCTGCTGCCCGATGTTCCTCAGATCGGTGTTTTTGATACCGCTTTCCATCAGACGATGCCTCCAAAAGCCTATTTGTACGGCATACCCTATTCCTTGTATGAAAAGTACCGCATCAGGCGTTACGGCTTTCATGGTACCAGCCACAAATATGTGTCGCAACGTGCCTGCGACATTTTAGGCCTCGATATTAAGTCTCAGAAAATCATCACCTGCCACCTTGGAAATGGCGCCAGCATGGCAGCCATCAAAGAAGGCAAGTCGATTGATACCACCATGGGGATGACTCCGATTGAAGGTCTGATCATGGGTACACGCTGTGGCGACCTCGATGTGGGTGCCTTGTTGTTTATGGCCGATAAAGAAGAAACAAGCATTCAGTACACAAGTACACTGGTCAATAAATTTTCGGGCATGCTTGGCGTGTCGGGCGTTTCGTCCGATATGCGCGACATCGAAGAAGCGGCTGCCAATGGCAACGAAAGGGCTAAGACTGCCATGCTGATGTACCAGTACAAGGTGCGCAAATACATTGGAGCCTTTGCCGCTGCGATGGGTGGGGTTGATGTGATTGTGTTCACCGGTGGCATTGGCGAAAACGACACCATTACCCGCACAAAATCGCTCGAAGGATTTGAGTTCATTGGTTTGGATCTTGATGTTGAAAAATCGGTGAAATCGCGTGGAAAAGAAGAACTGATCAGCAAAGCCGGTTCAAAGGTTAAGGTAATTGTAGTTCCGACTGACGAAGAATTGATGATTGCTTCAGACACCTTCGAGATTGTTCAGGAACTGATCGAACAGTCGGATATGTAAGCCGGTTATTGTCATCCGGAAGCAATAAAAAATCCTGCGCATCAGCCGATGCGCAGGATTTTTTGTTTTTGGTAAGCTTCATCTCACCATCCCGACAAACATATGCCAAGGGCAAAGGGATACAACTCTGGTCCTTTGTCTTTCATGAACATGCTGGTCAGCGAATAATTTGCGTACAGATTGATGATTCCCCAGCCTGCCCTGACACTTGCGTCGAGCTTGAACGGCCTTTGGTGGAATCCGGCAAAATCCTTGGTGATGTTGCGGTTAGTGCTTCCGGGCGATTTGTAGGTGTATGGGAGCAATTGATTGGTTTCGGTGTCCCTCAGCCTGAAGTCCTTGTTTGGTTCGTTAAAATACAGCTTGGAATGTGAGCTCACGCGCCAGCCTCCGACAACTCCAGCAGCCAAATGCCATTTTTCCCTTGTTTTGGTGCTTTTCGACTGCAGTTCAAAATACACGGGCAAGGTTATATACATATTGACAAGCTTGCTCTTTTTGGTCGAGACGCCTTCGATCAGGTAGCCCTTGAAGGAGGATGAATCGGAGGTCACAAAGGTGCTGTTGTTGAACCTGTAGTTGTTCCACGATAAGCCAAGTCCGCTTACGATGCCAAAGGAGCCCGACTTGTTCAGGGCGATATTCTGTTCGTAGAAGTTCAGGTTTACGTTGACACTTTTCTCCATGCGTAGGTCGAGGTAAGACTCTGAGGCCGGGAAACTCATGTTGAAATCCGGGGTTAAAAAGCCGTTCAATCCCAATTCAATACCTGCCCAGTGGCCATTGAATTTGTGCTGTTTTTTGCGGTTAACATTTACATTGCCTTTTTCATCAACCTCGATTTGCAAGCCGCCAATATTTACCCGGGTGGTATCACCTTCAATGACCTGAACCTTCAGGTTGCCGACAGAAACGTTTACGGAATCACCATTGTGGTATTCCTTGCTGATGTCGGTTGACCGGGTCATATAAGTCTGATCGTTGATGGTGTAGTTTAAGGGCTGCTGATCGAAACTTACGGACGATGCGCCTGAAGATTTCACATCAAGGTTGTTGGTAGCAAGCACTTTCGCGTTGCTGGCACCACTTGTGTTCAGGGTGGTGTTTTCTGTTTCGAGCTCCGGTGCCACAAGTTTTGATGCACCGCTGAGTTTTGCCGAATGTTCATTGGCATTGCCTTCGAGGGTGAGCTTGCTGGCTCCCGACAAGGTAGTGCTGATGTTATCATACTTAACAGCCAACTGCACCTTGCCTGCTCCGCTTACTTCAATAAACAGGTCTTTCCCTTCGAAAAGGTTGGTTCCGGTAAAGCTGCCGGCTCCCGACACCTGGAGGCCTTTCAATGCCGGCAAGCTGATGATAGCTTTCAGTGTACTCGGATTCTTAATGTTTCGTGCACTGATTTCAAGCACCCTGTTTTTAACATCGACCTGTATGTTTTCGAACAGGTTGTCATCTGTTTCGATAACCACAGAAATTTTGTCACTTTGGCTTACAGTGGCTTTCATTGCACCACCAATGATGATATGATCGAATTCAGGTACCGTAAATGTTTGTCCGGTAATTTTTCCGCTCCCTGTTTTTTGTGCCGTTGCACTGAATGTGGTTACACTGACCAGTATGATCATTGTAAACATAAATTTAAAGATGGATTTCATGGTTTTTGATATTTGAATTTGTGGGTATGACGGCAAGCCCGAAGAAAATGTTACAGCCAGGAAAATAAAGTCGTTGATTTTTTCAGGAATTTCTTCGCATACACCCACTACAAGGATGCTCAGGGCATGTTTCTGATGTTGCGGTTCATCACGATCTTGTCGGAACTGAAGCGAAAACTGGTCATATTTCCAAGGTTGTCATGCGCTTTGGTGAGCTCAACATCCTTGTCGGTGAGCTTATTGTAGGTATTTACGCCTGCTGAGGCGATGTTCCAGAGTGAAAAGCCCTTGGTTTTTTCAGTTGATTGTGCGAGCTGATCATCCGACTTGCCGGGAAAGAGGCCATCCATAATTTTATTGGCCGCATTGGTAAGCACAAGCCCGATCACAGACCTTTTTTGGGACATCACTGACAGGTTTTCTGAAAGCGCAAGTATCTCATTGCTACTCGGGTACGATTCACCCCGATAGAGGTAAATGGGTTGTTTTGCCATTGCGTGTTCAAATCCATTGGCAACGATTGATGTCATGGATGGTATTGGTTCTGTCCTGTCAGATGATTTCTGTAAGGCCTCAGAAACCTCCCGCCTGAGCGCTATCTGTGATGGCTGGGTTTCTATTGGTTTTTGAACAGGTGGAACGATAACTTCTTTTTCAATGGGTGCAGCGAATTCTTCAACTGCTTTTTGTTCGGAAATCACTACGGGTATCTGGTCGGGCTTTCCGGGAAGAAACCACAGGGAAATGCTGATCAACAGGACCAGGCTGGCGGCAATGGTGATTATGCGATAATACAAAGGACTTAAACCAAGCGTATGCTGTTTTAACGCGCTTGCATCGGGAAACACGATGGTTGGGTCAGGCTTCAGGTAAACATGCCCGAAAGCTGCCAGCTCATCGGCCAGAAATGGATTGCGTTGGACAAATTGATCCAATTCGGATAGCATTGTTTCAGGCAGCAGTCCTTCATGTTTCGAAATAAAGTAGAAGCGGTAGTTTCCTTCATTGATCTCGCCAAATGACTCAATAACAGCTTGTTTAAGCGCGTCTTTTCCACTGAATTCCTGCTTTTCTGCCAGCAGGGTGGGGAGCGCCCCGCTTAGCTCATCCCAGCTCCCGAGTTCCGGGTGCTGATTAATGAATGCCATCAGCAGCTGCGTTTGTGAATGGCCGAGCTGTCCCTCGATATAATCGAGCAGCAACACTTCGTAATTTGTAAGATCGACCTTCATCTAACTTTCCTCCAGAACTTTGTCCAAACAACTGATGTATTGCTTCAGTGCCATCCTCGCCCTGAAAATATACACCTTCACCTGTGCTTCACTCAGCTGGGTGATGTCACCAATTTCCTGATAGGAATATCCTTCATAATCACGCAGCAACACCACCGTTCGCTGTATTTCAGGCAACTGCAACAATGCTTCATCAATTACCTCCTTCAGGTCCGAATAGCTGTTGTAGGCAGCACCTTGCAGTTGGTGATGGTTTTCCATACGCATCATCTTCTCGTCTTTTCGCAACATATCAATCATGGTGTTGTAGGCTGTTGTGAACAAGTAAGACTTACTTTTCTCCACATTGATTTCATCCACCTTCACCCACACTTTTGCAAAGGCCTCTTGCACAATGTCACGCGCTTTCTCTTTATCCCTGATATTTTTCAGGATAAAGCGGTAAAGTCCGTCCGCATGCGCATCCACACAATGATTGTAATCGTTCCGCGTCATAGGATTTATTCGTCCGACATGCTGCTGTGACGCAGCGAGGGCCGATAAAGTTACAACAAAGCGTAAAAAAAATCCAAAATATGCTTAATCCAGCTTCAACACAGCGAGGAATGCTGATTGTGGCACTTCCACATTGCCAACCTGACGCATGCGTTTTTTGCCTTTCTTCTGCTTTTCGAGCAGTTTGCGTTTACGGCTGATGTCGCCACCATAACATTTTGCGGTAACGTCTTTCCTTAGTGCCTTGACTGTTTCGCGGGCAATAATCTTGGCTCCAATGGCGGCCTGTATGGCAATGTCGAACTGTTGCCGTGGAATCAGTTCACTCAGTTTTTCGCAGATTTTACGTCCGAAAACATAGGCGTTGTCGCGGTGTATCAAGGTAGAAAGGGCATCAACAGATTCGCCGTTCAGGAGGATATCGAGCTTTACCAGGTTGGCCTGCCTGAATCCAATGATGTGGTAATCGAAGGATGCATAACCACGTGAAATGGATTTGAGTTTGTCGTAAAAATCAAATACAATCTCACTCAATGGCATCTCAAAGGTCACTTCGACGCGGTCGGAGGTGAGGTACACCTGGTTTTTCATGGTGCCTCTTTTCTCGATACACAATGTCATGATGTTACCCAGGTATTCTGATTTGGAAATGATCTGAGCAACGATATAAGGTTCCTCAATGAAATCAAGGTGATTTGGGTCGGGCAGTCCACTGGGATTATGCACCTCCAGCATGTCGCCGGCAGTGGTGTATGCCTTAAACTTTACGTTTGGAACAGTGGTGATCACGTCCATATCGAACTCGCGGTCGAGGCGCTCCTGGATAATTTCCATATGGAGCAGACCAAGGAACCCACAGCGGAATCCAAAACCCAGCGCTGCCGATGATTCCGGTTCGAATACTAGGGAAGCATCATTGAGCTGCAATTTTTCGATTGATGCCCGCAACTCTTCATAGTCATCGGCGTCAACGGGATAAATGCCCGCAAATACCATTGGCTTAACGAGCTCAAAGCCTTCAATGGCTTTGGGAGCCGGCCTGCTTACATGGGTGATGGTGTCGCCTACCTTTACTTCACTGGAGGTCTTCACACCTGAAATGATATAGCCTACATCGCCGGCCGACATCTGCTGTTTCGGAAACTGCTTCAGTTTCAGCACGCCGATGTCGTCAGCATGGTACTCTTTTCCGGTTGCCATGAACTTCACATGATCACCTTTTTGCATGGTGCCGTTGAGGATCCTGAAATAAGCAATGATGCCCCTGAAGGAATTAAACACAGAGTCGAAGATCAAGGCTTCGAGTGGTGCCTGAGGATCGCCTTTGGGACAAGGAATGCGGTGGATGATGGCTTCCAAAATGGCATCAATGCCAAAGCCTGTTTTTGCACTGGCCCTGATGACAGCTTCCCGTTCGCATCCGATGAGGTCAATAATCTGGTCTTCAACTTCATCAGGCATGGCATTGTCCATGTCGATCTTGTTCAGTACCGGTATGATTTCCAGGTCATGGCCAAGGGCCAGATAGAGGTTCGAAATGGTTTGTGCCTGGATGCCCTGGGTAGCGTCGACAACGAGTAAGGCACCTTCGCAGGCAGCAATGCTCCGCGATACTTCGTATGAAAAGTCGACATGGCCGGGAGTGTCGATCAGATTCAGGACATAATGTGTGCCTTCGTGCATGTATTCCATCTGAATCGCATGGCTCTTAATGGTGATGCCTCTTTCACGCTCAAGGTCCATGCTGTCGAGTACCTGTTCTTTCTGGTCACGCACCGAAATTGTATCAGTAAATTGCAACAGCCTGTCGGCCAAAGTGCTCTTGCCGTGATCGATATGGGCAATGATACAGAAGTTTCTGGTGTTTTTCATAGGGCGCAAAAGTACAAAATATTATTCAATGCTCAGCAGACATTATGCTACCGCAAACAACGCTTAATGAGATTGGTGCTGGTGCTGAAACCAGGGATGTAAGACTGTTGGGGAATTTGTTCAGAAAACAAGGGATAAACAATATGCACAGCATGAGCAGGCAGAATGAATTATTCCGGGCTTAAAGGCAAAATGCCTAATTTTGCGGCTTCAATTGCCATTAATTCAATCAACCGTGACAGGGAAAACCGACATCAGGGATTATTACAACGCATTTTCGAAAAGCCAGGGTGAAACAGGTGTTAACCTGCGACATTATTACCTCATTGATCAGTTGCGCAAAGCCGGGCTTAAGAAAAACCACCATGTACTTGAAGTTGGTTGTGGCATCGGGACGCTGACAGGGCTTCTAGCATCGGTGCTTAAGCAGGGAAAACTAGTGGCCGCCGATATCAGTGATGTTTCGGTTGACATGGCCCGGAAAAGGCTGGGCCACCACAAGCAGCTGTCGTTTGTGGTTACCGATATGAGTGATGTTGACTTCGGTTGCAGCTTTGATTTTGTTGTCTTACCCGATGTCATGGAACACATCCCGGTTGAACAGCACAGGCAGTTATTTGCTGTGATTGCAAAGCACCTCAACGATGATGGCACAGTGTTTATCCATATTCCACATCCGCTGGCGATAGATTATTACAGACAACACAAACCCGAAGTGTTGCAGATTGTTGACCAGGCGCTGGGTGCCGACCGGCTGATTGCTGATGCTTATGCCAATGGATTGATGCTGCAGACTTACCGGGCATATTCCTTGTTCCACGACAAAAACGACTATGTGCTGATAACCCTCAAAAAGGGCCAGCCGGTCATGCTCAAAGCGCTTCCAAAACTGACCGTCATTTGGCGTAAACTAAACGCACGGGTTGCTTTTCTGTTTTCCTGACCAGTATAACAAAATGGCTGGCATATTGGTGTTCGGAATTGCCAATGTGCTGCGTTCAGTGCAATCATTAATACCTGTAATCGGAATCATTCACCACTGTTTGCTCGATGGGGTAGTGGCCACTGTATATGTTGCCCAGTTTTCCATCGATGGCGATAATATCTCCTGTGTGGAAGGTTTTGCCTTCGAGCAGGCAACTGTGGTTGTTTTCGTCGACGACAAGGCTGCTGCAGTTGACCACACAGGTTTTGCCCAGCCTCACTGCCGTTACTGCTGCGTGTGAGGTTGCTCCGCCGCGGGCAGTTAGCAGGCCATCGCAGGCAAACACCATGCCGATGTCGTCGGGCACAGTGTCGGGCCTGATGAGCACCACTGGCGATGCAGGATTTGCTCTGCGAAGTGCTTCCATGTCTTCCTCGTCAAAAGCGACAAGTCCGTTCATGGCACCTCCACCAATACCAATGCCCCGACCCACCAGTTCCATCTCCTCGGGCGATGTTGTAAACATGGCTGCGTGCTGATCCACCCGAAGGTCCTGGTCGCGTGTCTGCAGGATGAACAAATCGTTCGGGTTGTCCGATTCAAAGGTAAATTCAATCTCCTGCGGGCTATAACCATGATTTTCGGTCAGTTCCGAGGCGAGGTCAAACAGCCTTTTGTAAATTGCCGGATAAATGGTTTGCATGGAAGGCGCTTCGATACTCGACTGCCTGCGCTGTGTTTCGCTCACAGGAAGCGGTTTCACAAGTCCGGCCACGATGTCTTCGCCCTGGCTGCGCATGGTGAAATCGCCATACAGGTGTACGCCGGGTCGCTCGCGTTGAGGGTTTTGGGTAAACACGACACCGGTTCCCGAATTGTTGTTCAGGTTGCCAAAGATCATTTGCTGCACAATCACAGCTGTTCCCCAGTTGTCGGATATCTGCAGGTGACGGCGGTATACAAACGCCCTTTCCGACGACCATGATTCAAATACCATATTTACAGTCTGTATCAGCTGTTCGAACAGATTCTGTTCAAAAACAACATTAAAATCGGCAAGTACCTGCTTGTAAGCCATTGCGATGCGCTTCATATCGACCGGCTCAAAGTCGAGTTTTTTGGTGACCTGGAGTTGTTGCTTGAAGTTCAGCATCACCTGGTCGAAGGTGTCGCGCTCGATGCCATGGGCCATGCCCCAGCTTTGCAACAACCTTCGGTAAGAGTCCCAGATCGACCAGCGGTATTTTTCCTGCTGGCTGATTTGTTCCACAAGCGCGTCATTGAGACCAACATTAAGGATGGTATCCATGGCTCCCGGCATCGAAATCGCTGTGCCCGAACGCACCGAAAGCAACAAGGGGTTCTCGGCCTGACCAAAGCCACGTCCGCTGGCTTTCTCCAGATGTTCGAGGTGCTTGTGTATCAGGTCATCCATTTCTTTGCGCAGTTCCTTCAGTCCCATGATGGCATTGCGCCGGCGAAATACTTCCGAAGTGATCACAAATCCCGGTGGAATGGGGAAACCACTCAATCGCATATTTTTCAGGTGATACGCCTTGCTGCCAAGGAAAACCTGGTTATCCACCTTGGGTGTGCGTTCATCAAGCGGACTGATAACAAGGTCGGAGTTATACGACATGATATCGCTGATCAGGCTGCTGTGCAGGCTGTCCGACATATTGCGCAGGGATTGTAAGATCCGTGTAACGAAGTTGTCGAGGGGCTGCACCAGAAAGGCCTCTGCAATCACATCACGGTGAAACTCTTCCGATTTCCGGCTGAGTAGCTTCTGTGCTTCTTTTTCAGGAAGCTTGCCATCGGCATCAAAAAGCTGTGGAACAATGATTTTAAGCGGGTATTCGTATGACTTTAAGAAGTACTTGATGATGATGCGCTTCACATCTTCGGCCAGGAACTGAAAAATGTTGATGTACTGATCGAAGGAGAAACTGCGCGAAGTAAGGCTATAGCGCAGCATCTGGAGGTTTGAGTTGAAGCTTTGGTTGGTGATGCCGTCCAGTTCAAGGCCCTCACGGAAATATTCGAGAATGACATTGATCTCGCCAAGGGTTTTTGCTGAGATGTAGTCGAGGTTGATGGTGTCGACAACCTTTTCCATGAGCCGTGTTGCCACTTTTTCGAGGCGAAAGGTAAGGCCCAACGCCTCAAATTTGTTTTCACGGTATACGCCGTACATGGAGGGAATACCAATGGCGATATGCCGTTTGTGATAAATGTTCTCCCAGCTTTCGCTCTCTTCCGGATTGAAGATGATTTTTTTTAGCTTGTCCATGAAGGCATAAATGAGCTTGAGCGATTGTTCAAAGTCTTTGCGCCTGAGGGCTTTCTCGAGTTTATCAATGTCTTTCGGCTGAATAAAGGGAAAACGCTTAAGCAGCTGAATGATGTTGACGGTTTCGAAGGAGTATTTCTCTTTTAGATAGGCATACAGATCGCGGATATCGCGCAGGCGTTCGATATCGCGCTGATTGGTGGTGTTGAGTTGGAGTATGAGTTCATCGAATTCCTCATGTGAGAGTTCGAGCAAGCCGTCAGAATCTTTGTGCGACAAGTCCGCCATTTCGACAACAAGGGCATGCACGGGAGCAAACCACTCACTGTTCAGATCGATGCTTTCGTACACATTGTGAGGCAACAGGCTGCTCAGCGCCTCGAGCTGGCCATCGTACCAGAACCTGAAAATACGTCGGGTAAGGCCTATTAAGGTGTTGTTGCTTTCGGTGTGCACCTGTTTACGCAGAAAATGCACCAGCTTGTCCTGCCTTCCCGAAATTTCATCCATTGTTGTTGTTACCTTGCGGATTTCGCCTTCCGCGCCAATTTCGTTGAAATAAACCGGGAATATGCGGGTAAGCTGTTTAACTTTCTTGTAGTAAGGCGAGATGTGTGAGTTGAGGATTTTGGTGATTTCGCGCTGAAACAAGTCTGTGTCACTGATAAATATTCCCCCAAGGCGCAGGTTAACGATCAGTGCCGAAAGCAGTTTTTCCATCACCGATTGTGAATACTCGATCAGTACGAGCCAAACACGGATGTTTTTGATGTGATTTTCGTTTACACTCAATTGCCAGTCTTCGTCAACGAAGACCATTCCTGGCGAAACAAAACCAAAAGCAATCAGCTTTTTCTCGAAATGGTTGATGAATTCCTTGTGCTCTGTCTTGTCAATATCGATGACCTTCATGCCGAGTGTCTGGATAAAGTCGAGCACGGCCGACATATGGCTTTTCCGGAGCTCTTCGGCCAGTTCAAAAATGGTGTCAATGAAGCCGATCACGGCATCAGGTTCCAGCTCCTCAACGGCCTGTCGGATCATTTTGTCGAGGTTCCAGATCAGTCTTTCGCGCACGATTAACATGCCCGGAAGATGGAGCAGGTAAAAGACAAAATGGAACCTGGTGATAAACAAATCGAACAATTCGGTAGCCGAGGCAAAGCGTTCGGCGATATCGTCATACACAGGAAGTTGCTCTGTAAGTTCCTGCCATTGCTGCGTTGCCAAAACATCACTGTTAAGGGCTTCAAACCAGGGCTTGCCCAAGTGTTCATGCAGTATGCTGTCATATTTTGAGAACACAGCTGGTTCATTTACAGCAAGTTGTTCTACCGAAGACGTTTGTTGCCAATAAGTGTAGCAGCTTTTCAGCACATCACGCGTAAGCCTGAGTGTTGTGCTGGCCAGATCCGGATCAGCAGCGGATTCCTTCAGGTATTTGATAAAAAATTTGCTCGACTGAATGTAGCTTTCAGGCCTTTTTGCGAAACCATCGGCCAGCACCTGAAGGCTTATTGATGCAACCACCTTATGCGCAGGGCTCTTCGTGAAAACCAGGTGATTGAATTCGAGTAAGGTCTGTATGATCAGGCGCCTGAGGTCCATGGGCAATTCCGACATCAGCAAATCGTTCAGCATCAGCAAGGGAATACTGAGGGTTTCCACGGACATTCCGGCCCTGGTGTAAAACCAAAAATCGGTGATCAGGATTTCCCGAAGTTCTTCGATAACGAATTTTCTGTTCGAAAGGGGATGGTGATATTCTGTGATGCAATCGTTTGCGCGTTTATTGATGCCAAAATATCCTTCGGATAAACGGATGAATGCCATATGGTCATCGGGGATGTAAATATCTCTGTATCTGGTTTCTGCCAGATTAGCTTCGAGTGCTTTTGAGACAAATTCTTCATTCATAGGGCTGAATATTTGATTCGAAAATACGCACAATTTTGACTATCTTTGTTACAAACATTTTAGAAATAGGCTGTTTAACACCGGTTGTCCGACAGGAAGCCGGAAGTTCTTACTACGAAAAGACATCCATTAATAGATAAAAGTATGACAAAGATTAAAATTGGTATTAACGGTTTTGGCCGCATCGGCCGCAATGTATTTAAGATTGCCCTTGAACGCGACAATATGGAAGTTGTCGGCATCAACGACCTGACCAGTACAAAGGTATTGGCTCATTTGCTGAAATATGATTCCACACAGGGAAAATTTAACGGAACCATCAGCTATGATGAAAACAACATCATTGCCAACGGAAAGAAAATTCCTGTATCGGCCGAACGTGCACCCATCAACATTCCGTGGGCTGTAACTCCTGATGTGATTGTTGAAGCCACCGGCGTTTTCCGTTCAAAGGAAAGCAGCAAAGGCGGGTATGGCGATCACCTGAAAAATGGCGCAAGAAAAGTAATTCTCTGCGTTCCTTCGAAGGACCAGATTGATGCTACCATCGTATTGGGCGTTAATGACAGCGACCTGAAAGACAACCACCAGTGTGTGTCAAACGCATCCTGCACCACCAACTGTCTGGCTCCTGTGGCCAAGGTGCTCAACGATCGCTTTGGCATCGAAAGCGGCATGATGACAACCATCCACTCCTACACCAATGACCAGATCATTCTCGACGCTCCTCACAGCGACCTGCGTCGTGCCCGCTCTGCTGCCATGTCGCAGATTCCTACGACCACTGGCGCTGCCAAGGCTATCGGACTGGTTATTCCTGAGCTTGCTGGTAAGCTTGATGGACTTGCTGTTCGCGTTCCCACACCTACCGGATCGCTCGTCGACCTGGTTGTGACACTGAAAACACCAGCTACCAAACAGCAGATTAATGAAGCCATTAAGGAAGCGGCTGAAGGACCAATGAAAGGAATCCTTGAATATACTGAAGATGAGATTGTTTCAATCGATGTTGTGCACAATTCGCACTCATCCATTTTTGATGCATCAAGCACCATGGTGTTAGGCAAAACAGCCAAGATCCTGGCGTGGTACGACAATGAATGGGGCTACTCATCAAGGGTTGTCGACCTGATTGCCAGGTTTAACCTGTAGCAGTTAAAAACCATTATGCAAAACCGGCAGCTGATTTATTTCAACTGCCGGTTTTTTTTGCGAACAACAGTGGAGATAGGCTTTCAGAAAATGCAGTGTAACGGGGAATTAACACCATTTAAAGCATGTGATTCATAACAGGCTACACGCTTATCAGCGAATGATGGTGATGGATCCCTGAAGCTGCTGCTCAACAAGTCCGTCAAAGCCCATGAAATAGACTGTGCACACGTAAAAATACACTCCATCGGTACAGTCTTTGCCGTTTCGCTGGCTCTTGCCGTCCCAGTTGATCATCGGATCGGTTGTTTCAAACAGTTTATTTCCCCATCGGTTGAAAATGGTCATTTCAACTCGTGACACGTTCGCCTTTGGGTTGCTCGAAGGGTAATTCAGCGGAATGAAAACATCATTGATCTGGTCACCATTTGGCGTGAAGAAATTTGGCAGCTCATACACCGGACAGGCTACATAATCAACGCAGGCAATGTTTGAAGATGCCGAAATGTTGCTGTGTGCGTCAATTGCCTTGATGTAATAGCATCCAGTGATGTGTTCCATGGCCAGGTGCTGATAAGTCAGGTTATCTTTTCCGATGACAGAGTCAACGAGGGTAAATTCCTGATTTGCTGAGGGCGTGTAATAGATGAGGTACCGGCTGATGTCGTAGCTGCAACTGTCGAATGGATTGGTCCAGCTAAGCGTGTTGACAACCGTTTCACAGTCTGTGCTTACCGATAGTATCGGAGCGCATGGAGGCACATTGTCGCGTGGTGTACCACAAGCCAGTTGTGAATAATTCACGATAGGTTTGATGATTCCGGGTACGGAATAAGCGCCAAAAGAGCGAATATAATAGCAATATTGCAGTTCGTTTTCCAGTCCGCTGTCGTCATAGCTATTTGTTGCTGACGATCCGATCAGGCTGAAAACTGTTTCTCCCGGATTCTGCCTGAATACCTCAACGCTGTCGTTGATCCATGGAACCTGAGGTGCCCAGTTCAGCCTGATTTTCTGATCTGTTTCGGTGAGGCTGATGTAGAGCGACGAAGCTGATTTGCCTGAGCCAATGGCACCAACAGTTTCACTCTCGAGTGAAACCTGATAAACATAAGGACCTGCACTGGTATTGAGGTTAACTCCGTTGTCAGTGAAAAGGGTGTCGTTCAGTCCGATTCCGGTGAATACCATTGTGGCCGGATTCCCGTCTGATGACCGTGTGAGCTTGTACCTGTACGGTCCGGGATATTGAATGGTATCGAGTTCGGTTGGTTTCGACCAGGCCGTCAGTGCCCTTCCAGCTTCCAGATCAAGGCTGTCATTGCTCACGTGAGTCATGACGGGCAAGTCGCGTTTCAGGCTGGCACAGGCTTCATTGCTGGCCTGACTTTCTGCGCCATCCTGAAAATAGGCTGTGATCAGGTAACAGTAGGAAATTCCAGGAGTGAGTCCAAGGCCATTGTCATCATCGCGGTAGCTTGTGGTCTGGTTGTTTGCAATTTCGCGAATCATGTGGTAGCCTGTCCATGGAGGAACGCCTGTCTCACAATAGGAAGGCTGATATCCGGAGGAGCCGCTTCTACGGTAAATCCGGTATCCAAGGCTGTTCTGACAAACGCTGACGTTCCAACTCAGGTCAATGCCATTTCCAAGGGCTACAGTGGCAAGGTTATCCACTGCCGGGGCGATGACATTGATCGTGACTGTTTTCAAGGTGGTAAGGCTAACGATTGGATTCTGGTCGCGCGCCTTGAACAACACATTGTATGGACTTTTCCTGACATGGTTGCAGGTGGTGTTCCAGAAAAATGTGGTTGTCACTGTGTCGTTTCCTTCGGCAGGATCAGGCACAATTGCCGCCGGGCTGTCACTCACCTCAAAGGGTCCGCCATTGGCGGTCAATACAACATTGTTCCGGTCAGGATCGATGGCTGTTACATCAAACAACAGGGTGTTTCCGGCAAGCACACAGGTGTCGTCGATGGATACGATTTCAGGCGGATTGTTGTCACAGGCACCAATCAGGATTTGCATATCGCGCGTGACAGAACCCACCTTGATGCCGTTGCGCCATTCCTCGACCACAAAGGCAACGTTGTATTCGCCTTGCAGCATGGGTGAATCCCAGCTCATATCTCCCGTAACGGCATCAATGCTGAAAGCAGATGACGCCAGGGGAAAACTATAACCTGGAATGTCGTAACCTCCTGCCCCCTTGCATTTTACGAGCCTGTAGCTGAGGCTGTCGCCATCCGGGTCATAGGCCGAAGGGTTGTGCATAAACAACTTGCCAACACAGCCCTGGTCTACGGGTGGATTAAGCAACTGAACGGAATTGTTGTTTCCCAGAAATGGGTTTATGATGAGCTCGCTTTCGACGAACATGGGCACATTCACAGAATTGGGAATATTGACCACGCCAAAATTCCGGTTAGGGTCTTCAACAGCCATGATGTAGGCACCCGGTGCAGGAAAGGTGTGATTTTGCCGGTACACATTCAGTGTGTAATTGTCAGGAAGGTCCTCAAAAACAATGCGGGGGATTTCCTCTCCGCTGTTGTCGCCCCAGAAAATGGGAAGCGAAGTCCTCACATCATCCGCAAGGCTGGGCGTGTAGGTATACATGGTGATTGTAACCTCATAGGTAAGCCCGTTGATCCAGCGGTAAGTGATTTCCGCAGCCCGCTGATGGGTTGCAAAGGCAGGCAACATCAGCGAAAGCAAGCATAACAACAAAAAGAATCTCCTGGGCATACGAATTTATGGGTACGTGTCAAAAGTACAAAAAAAGCAAAGTGTATTTTTTTTGAACGATTAAAAAACATTGGTAAGTGTTGGTGTTACTGAAGTTCAGAAACGCTAACTTTGCAAGTCATTGCACACAGCCAGGCCAAGCTTAAATTTATGCTCGAGACGTATAGCCCATCCGAACGATTGGAGATTCTCCGACGGTACAGAAACCTGATCGAGGTGTGGCATACGCGTAAAACCACCACTGACCGGTGGATGGTGCGTAAAGCTTTCAGGCTGGCAGCCGAAGCGCACAAGGACATGCGTCGCCGTTCGGGCGAACCCTATATTTACCATCCCCTCGAAGTGGCAACCATTGCCGCCGGAGAAATCGGACTGGGCCGTACATCCATCATTTGTGCCTTGCTGCACGATGTGGTTGAAGACACCGAATACAAGATATCTGATATTCAGGCCATGTTCGACGAGCAAATCGCGCGCATCATTGATGGACTTACGAAACTCGATGTGTTGGTCGAAGGTTCAGCCGATTCCAGCCTGCAGGCAGAAAATTTCCGTAAGGTGCTGCTCACCTTATCCTATGATGTACGTGTCATTCTGATCAAGCTGGCCGACAGGCTGCACAATATGCGTACCCTCGATTCGATGCCACGCGAAAAGCAGTTGAAAATTTCGTCGGAGACCTCTTTTCTGTATGCGCCACTTGCTTACCGGCTGGGCATCTACGCCATAAAAAGTGAACTCGAAGACCTTTCGCTGAAATTTACTGAACCCGAGATTTATGCGACTATCCAAAAACAGCTTGATGACTCCCGGGCAGAAAAAATTATGGCTATTGAAGACTTTCTCCTGCCCGTTGGCGAAGCACTGAAACGGGTGAACCTGAAATTCAGGGCTGTGATCAGCGAAAAGTCGATCTCATCCATCAGGGAAAGGATTAAGAAAAAGGAAATTCCTTTCGAAGATGTGCATGACACCCATGTGGTACGCATCATTGTTGACTGCCCCGGCCCGATGGAGAAAATCGAATGCTGGCAGGTGTATGCGGTGCTGACCAGCGTTTACCGGCCAAACAACGAGCGCTTGCGCGACTGGATTTCGCTGCCAAAAGCCAATGGATACGAATCATTGCATGCAACTGTCATGAGCAGCAAAGGCAAATGGGTTGAGGTGCAAATCAGGTCGGAACGCATGGATGAAATTGCCGAAAAAGGCTATGCAGCCTACTGGAAATACAAGGATTCACCAAGCAGCGAGAGCGGGCTTGATGAATGGCTTGGCAAGGTGCGCGAACTCATCCTTACGGATGACAATACAGCACTCGAATTCATCAGCAATTTCAAGCTGAACCTGTTTTCTGACGAAATATTCATCTTCACCCCTAAGGGAAAAATGATCTCCCTCCCCAAAGGGGCCACAGCGCTCGATTTTGCTTACAACATTCACTCTGATCTTGGAAACCAGTGCATTGGAGCCAAGGTGAACCAGAAGCTCGTGCAGCTTAACCATCCGCTGAAATCAGGCGATCAGGTCGAAATCATTACATCAAAGGTGCAAAGCCCGAAAGAAGAATGGTTTGGATTTTTGGTCACCGCCAGGGCCAAGTCACGATTAAAAGAAGCCATCCGCGACTTTCGGAAATCGCACAAGGAAAAGGGCCGCGAAAAACTTGAATCTCTTTTCAGTGAACTGAATATTGAAAGCAGCAAGAAGAATTACAGCCAGCTGATGGAAGCTGAGCAGATCAGCGGGTTGGTTGATTTGTATTACTATGCTGCCATTGATAAGATTACGCTGAACAAGGTAAAAAACGCCTTCAGGGAAGATCGCTCAGGAAAATTTTTACGCTATTTCCCTAATCCTTTCGGCAGGCCAAAACAGCTTAAAACCGAGCAGGAACAAGTGGTGGAAGAAAAACAAACCGCTAAACCGTCCTTGTTAAATGCGAACGTAAGCGACCTGAACTACACCGTGGCCAATTGCTGCAATCCCTTGCCCGGGGATGATGTTGTGGCAATGGTCTTCCCCGACGAACCCATGCACATTCACCGGGTAAGCTGCCCTGTGGCGGTGAAGCTGATGTCGCAATATGGCAACAATATTGTGAAAGCCAAATGGCGACAAACTGAAAATGTATCTTTTTTGGCCGGCCTCAAAATCACCGGCATCGATGCTATCGGTTTCGTTAATAAATTCACCGACATTATTTCGAACCAGCTGGGATTGAACATACGCACCCTACAACTCGAAAGCAGTAACGGACTTGTTGAAGCAGTTGTTACTGTGTATGTGCATAGTGTACAAAACCTCAACGATTTGATTACCAAGCTTAAGGAAGTCAAGGAAATCAGGAAAGTCAGCCGTCTCGATCGCGTTAATGACACAAGCCAATAAATCCAGGCGGTAATTTTCGTACTTTGGTGAGTCAAAATAATTTTTATTCATTCTAATTAAGCAAAATAATTTTGCATACCTTTACACACCAAATTGTATGTGCTTTTGTGGTCAATTAGAACGAGATGAAAAAAGATACTTACGAAACTGTCAAAAAGATTTTCACGGATTATCTGGAACAACGCGGTCACCGGAAAACCCCGGAACGCTATACAATTCTGAAGGAAATTTATGCCACAGAAGGTCATTTCGATATAGAGACCTTGTATATCAGGATGAAGAACAACAAGTACCGGGTGAGCAGGGCTACCTTATACAACACCATCGAACTGCTGCTCGACTGCAACCTGGTAACCAAGCACCAATTTGGCAACAACTGTGCACAATTTGAGCGCAGCTTCAAGTTCAAACAGCACGATCATTTTGTGAACCTGATCGACGGAAAAGTGCTTGAGTTCTGCGATCCACGCCTGCAGGAAATCCAGAAATCGGTGGAGGAATTACTTGGAGTCGAGGTTACACATCATTCACTTACCTTTTTCGGCCGGATTAAAGAAGAGTCAGAAAACTCAGCCACATCACAGCCCGGCTGATCAACACAATATTTTCCTGAAAATTCCGGGTGCCAATTGTTGGCAATAAATGCGTATGCCTGGTGGTTTGCCTTGTTTGTTTGTTAACTTTGCGTATTGTAAAAATAGGTTAAACACACGGACAAACACCGCCCTGATTCCGGTTCATCCTTATACTAACAGGCTCACCGCGCGGGTGTTGTGTGTTCGGATTTAAAAATTAGACGCATGAAAGTTGATGTGCTTCTTGGTTTGCAATGGGGTGACGAAGGCAAGGGTAAAATCGTTGATGTGCTTGCCCCTCAGTATGATGTTGTAGCAAGGTTTCAGGGAGGGCCAAACGCAGGCCATACCATCGAATTCGAAGGGAAGAAGTTTGTGTTGCATACGATTCCCTCCGGCATTTTTAACCTTGAAACACGCAACTTGATCGGGAATGGTGTCATTATCGATCCGTTTATACTGCGCAAAGAAATTGAAAAGCTCAATGCAGCTGATATTCCCGTTTATCCGAACCTGTTTGTTTCGAAGAAAGCACACCTTATTCTGCCATCGCACCGGCTCATTGACGCGGCATCAGAAGCCTCAAAAGGAAGCCAGAAAATTGGATCAACACTTAAGGGCATCGGTCCGACCTATACTGATAAAATGAGCAGGTGTGGATTGCGTGTAGGCGACCTTGAACTTGCCGATTTTGAATCACGCTACACAGCGCTCAAAGAGAAACACCTGAAACAGGTTGCTCAGTTTGGCTTCGATTACACAGCCCACCTGATCGACGGACACCTGTTTAGCGATTATGAATCACGCTGGCTTGAATCGGTTGAAGTGCTCAGGCGGCTCCATAAGGTTGACAGTGAATATTTTATCAATGAGGAGCTTAAACTGGGAAGACGTGTGCTGGCAGAAGGCGCTCAGGGAACACTGCTCGACATCGATTTTGGCAGCTATCCGTTTGTGACCTCATCAAATACCACCATTGCGGGTGTTTGTTCCGGACTTGGGATTGCCCCTTCGAAGATTGGACAGGTTATCGGCATCTTTAAAGCCTATTGCACAAGGGTGGGAAGCGGACCGTTTCCTACTGAGCTGTTTGATGAAACAGGGGAGAAGCTGCGCCGTAACGGAAACGAGTTTGGCTCAACTACCGGACGTCCGCGCCGCTGCGGATGGCTCGATCTTCCTGCATTAAACTATGCCGTGATGCTTAACGGAGTTACCGAACTGGTGATGATGAAAGCCGATGTGCTTGATGATTTTGAACAGCTGAAAATTGCAGTCGCTTATCAGGGTGCCGATGGTCAACTCACTCAGAAACTTCCATACGAAGCCTGTACACAAGACCTGGTGCCAGCATATAAAATCATGGAGGGTTGGAACCAATCGATCCGGCAAATACCTGCAAATGAAACACTCCCTGAGAGTTTCAATGCGTATATAACATTTGTTGAGCAAAGCGCAGGTGTGCCTGTGACAATGATATCAACAGGACCTGACCGTAACCAGATTCTTTACAGGTAAAACTCCCTGCCAGCTTTTCAGACAGGGAAGCGAAGGATTACAGTTTTCTTGAAACTTCGCGCTCGGTATAGCCCTCAACAATGTCGCCAACCTTAATGTCGTTGAAACCATCGATGTTCAATCCGCATTCGTATCCGGCAGAAACCTCTTTCACGTCGTCCTTGAAACGTTTCAGCGATCCCAGGCTGCCAGAGTAAATCACAATGCCATCGCGGATCAACCTGATTTTCACATTGCGGTTAACCTTTCCGTCAAGCACCATACAGCCGGCAATGGTACCCACCTTCGAAATTTTGAATATTTCCCTGACTTCCACATTGCAGGTAATCACCTCTTCTATTTCAGGCGACAGCATACCTTCGATGGCAGCCTTGATTTCTTCGATGGCCTGATAAATGATGGAGTAGAGCCTGATGTCGATTTCTTCCTGTTCGGCCAGCTTGCGTGCGCTGAGGCTTGGTCGCACCTGGAATCCGATCACAATGGCATTTGAGGCTGAGGCCAGCAGGATATCCGATTCGGTGATGGCACCCACTGATTTGTGGATCACATTCACCTGAACCTCTTTCGTGGTCAGCTTGAGCAGTGAGTCAGACAGTGCTTCAACAGAACCATCAACGTCGGCTTTCACAATCAGGTTAAGCTCCTTGAAGTCGCCGATGGCAATGCGGCGGCCAATTTCGTCGAGGGTAATGTGTTTCTGTGTGCGTAATCCCTGCTCGCGCTGCAGTTGCTGACGTTTGAACGCAATGTTTTTGGCTTCTTTTTCATCTAACATCACATTGAAACTGTCGCCAGCCTGAGGCGCTCCGTTGAGACCAAGCAACAACAATGGTGTTGCTGGTCCAGCTTCCTTGATGAGTTTATTGCGCTCGTTAAACATGGCTTTCACCTTACCAAATGTTGCTCCGGCAAGGACAATGTCGCCAATGCGCATCGTGCCATCCTGCACAAGGATTTTGGCCACATAGCCACGACCTTTGTCGAGCGAGGATTCGATCACGGTACCTTTGGCAGGTTTTACAGCATTGCCTTTCAGTTCCAGAATTTCGGCCTCAAGCAATACTTTTTCGAGTAGTTGGTCAACGCCTAGGCCTGATTTGGCTGATACTTCCTGGCATTGATATTTTCCACCCCAATCTTCAACAAGTATATTCATATTGGCAAGCTGCTCCCTGATGCGTTCGGCATTGGCTGAAGGCTTGTCAATTTTATTGAATGCAAACACAATCGGTACACCGGCAGCCTGGGCATGGTTGATGGCTTCAACAGTCTGAGGCATCACACTGTCGTCAGCAGCAATCACGATAATGGCTACGTCAGTAATTTTCGCTCCCCTGGCACGCATGGCAGTAAACGCTTCGTGGCCCGGAGTGTCGAGGAAAGTGATTTTCCGGCCATTTTCGTTAAACACTTCGTAAGCGCCAATATGCTGGGTAATCCCCCCGGCTTCGCCCGCTACCACATTCGATTTGCGGATGTAGTCGAGCAGCAGGGTCTTGCCATGGTCAACGTGTCCCATAACCGTAACGATGGGAGCCCTTTCTTCGAGGTCTTCAATATTGTCTTCTTCTTCCGATTCATTGATGGCTTCCTGCAACTCAGCGCTGACAAATTCAACCTGGAAGCCAAATTCTTCGGCAACAAGGGTAAGGGTTTCTGCGTCGAGTCGCTGGTTGATTGAAACAAACAGTCCGAGGCTCATACATGTTGCAATGACCTTATTAACCGGAACGTTCATCATGGTTGCCAGCTCATTTGCAGTCACAAACTCGGTGACCTTGAGCTTGGTGCTATCCTGTTCGCGGCGGGCCATTTCTTCCTGCATTGAGTGCGACACACTTTCGCGTTTCTGCCTGCGGTGTTTCGATGTCTTTGATTTGCCCAGTGGGGATAAGCGGGCAAGTGTTTCTTTGATCTGACGCTGGATATCTTCCTCGGTCAGTTCAGGTTTATCTTCTTTGCGCACAGCAGGTATATGGAGCTTACCTTTACGTGCCGGCTGATCTTTTTCAGCGGGTTTGGGCTTGTTATCTGCTTCCTGAACCTTGTTGTTGCGGATACGTTTGCGTTTTTTCTTCTTTGCAGCACCAAGCTTGTCCTCGGTGGACGAAGCAACGGGCTTGGCTTTTCCTTTGCGTTCAACAGGCAGTTCAATCTTGTCGAGGATTTTTGGTCCTTCAAGTTTTCTGACCTCAGTGGGCATAAAGTTGATGGCACGCTCTGTATTCCTGATATCCTGCACTGGCTCGGCTGCAACTTCAGCAGCTGCCGGTTTAACCACTTCTTCAGTCGTCACGGCTTCCGGAGCAGCTACAGGCTCAGGTTCTTGTTTCCTTACGGTTTTCTGGTCTTTTTGTGCCTGGCGTTTATCTTCGGCCTCTTTTAATTTCTGTGCTTTTGATTTGCGATCGGGCTTGGTCCGTTGGTTCAGGCTGTCGAGGTCAATCCTACCGACGATTTTTAATTCCCCATCTGCTTTCCCGGCTTCCTGAGCAGGTTCAGTTTCCACCGTATCTATTGGTGCTGATTCGGCTACGACTGGCTTTTCAATGATCGTTGTCTTGGGCTGAGGTTCGGCTTCTTTAGGCTGAACAACTGCTTTGGGTTGTTCTTCGACGGCCTTTGGTGCTGCCGCTGGTTTTTCTGCCACCGGATCAACCGATTTTGGCTCAGCCACAGGTAGTTTAACGGCTTCAACCTTGGGTTCAACCGGTTTTACAACAGCTGGTGCCGGTGCTGCTTCAGGTTTTGGAGCAGGTTTTTCAGGTTCAGCTTTTTCGGCTTTTTGGTGCTTAATGTCCACATAGTTGCTCGTGACATTTTTGATGATGAGTTCATCGGTGTCGACATCTTCATCTTCGTCGGCATCAGTACGGTTAACCACATGTTCAGCAGTAATGGTTTTACGGCCTGAATGGTCAATACCAATCTTTTGCGCTTCTTCTTTCACCTGCTTTTCAGCCTGAAACTCCTTCAAAAGCAGAGCATACATCTCAGGAGTGATTCGGGTGTTCGGGTTTGAGTCAACCTGAAACCCCTTTTTTAACAGGAACTCTACGATGGTAGACGTGCCGATGTTAAATTCCCGGGCTGCTTTACTTAGGCGGGTTGATGTTACAGAGCCTTCGGACATATTCAAAATTATCAGATTAAAAATAATTGTGTAAAATTAGCAATTTTATTCGAACTCGGCCTTCAGAATGCGAACGACCTCCTGTATGGTTTCCAGTTCAAGGTCAGTACGTGATTCGAGTTCCTCTACGCTCAGCTCCAACACGCTTTTGGCGGTGTCGCAGCCAATGTTCCTGAGCTGATCGATGATCCACTGATCAATTTCATCGTTAAATTCCATCAAATCAACGTCTTCTGAATCGGAGTCAGTATCGCGGTAAACGTCAATCTCATAGCCGGTAAGTTTTCCGGCGAGCTTGATGTTGAAACCGCCTTTTCCGATGGCCAGACTCACCTGGTCGGGTTTCATATACACTTCGGCGCGTTTGTTTTCGTCATCGAGGTGAATTGAGCTTATCTTAGCCGGACTGAGGGCACGGGTAATGAACAGGCTGGGGTTGTTGGTGAAATTGATCACATCGATATTTTCATTTTTCAACTCCCTTACGATGCCATGGATACGCGATCCTTTCATCCCAACGCAAGCACCAACCGGGTCGATGCGGTCGTCGTAGGATTCAACGGCAATCTTGGCCCGCTGGCCGGGTTCGCGCACGATACGCCGAATAGTGATCAGGCCATCGTATACTTCGGGAACTTCGGATTCGAACAGGCGTTGCAGGAAAATCTCAGAAGTGCGCGACAGGATGATGTGCGGGGTGTTGTTCTGCATCTCAACCTTCAGTACGACGGCACGGATGGTATCGCCTTTGCGGTAAAAATCGGTCGGAATCTGTTCCGATTTGGGCAACATCAGTTCGATGCCTTCATCATCAAGCACAAGAATCTCGCGACGCCAAACCTGGTAAACCTCACCGGTGATGATTTCGCCAACTTTCTCTTTGTATTTCTGATACACGCTGTCTTTTTCATATTCCAGAATCTTTGAAACAAGGTTCTGGCGGATGGTAAGAATCTCACGGCGACCAAAATCCTTAATCTTGATGGCTTCAGAAACTTCCTCACCCACTTCAAAATCGGGTTCAATTTTAATGGCTTCAGAGAGGGCGATCTGTGTTGTGGCATCTTCAACTTCATCATCTTCAACAATCTGACGGTTGTGCCATATTTCAAGGTCACCTTTGTCGATGTTTACGATAATGTCAAAATTGTTGTCGGAGCCGTATTTTTTGATCAGCATAGCCCTGAAAACATCTTCGAGGATGCGCATCATCATCTCCCTGTCGATGTTCTTAAATTCTTTAAACTCTGAGAAGCTTTCTACTAAATTGATGTTGTCCATTGTTGAATGAAAACTAAGTGATTATAAAACGTACTTTAATGAAAACTGATGATTACTTTTGATTCTTTGATGTCGGAAAGCGCCAGAGAGAGCTTATCGCCGGCTTCTTCCTTCTTCATCTTATGTTGTTTTTTCTGCACAAACGATTCGATGGTGATGGATTGCTCATCCACCTCAAGCAATTTACCGGTGACGATGCTTTCGTCATTACAGGTAATTTCCAATGAACGGCCAATGTTTTTTCTGTATTGACGCAACATGTTAAAGGGTTGATCGGCACCTGCTGATGAAACCCTTAATTCGAAATCCTGTTCGTCCCGATCGAGTTTTCCTTCAATGGCGCGGCTTACCAACACACAATCATCAATGTTGACTGAAGTATCAGCGTCGAGAAATACTAGTATGGTATCCCTGTTTTTTATCAGGATATCCACAACGAACCTGTCGGTGCCCTCAAGCGCCTCGTTGGCCCAGCTGATGATCTGATCTCGGTTTATCATATTTTTTTAATAAAAGAGGGGACTTTTGTCCCCTCACCATTTCTTGTTCATTGATCCGAAAAGCTGCTGCAAAAGTACAATATTTTGGTTAATTCCAAGCATTTGGAAAAAAATATTCTTCTTTCAGCCACTTAAAAATCCACTGTTTACGTTTCCGGCAAGCGGTGGATTTTTTAAAAATGTGTGAACAAAAAAACCTGTTACGCCGTGTAACAGGTTTCCCCATTGTTGTCCAACCAGGATTCGAACCTAGACAGGCAGAACCAAAATCTGCAGTGCTACCATTACACCATTGGACAGCGTAAATCGCTAAAAGCGGTTGCAAAAATAGTAATATTTTTTACATTCAAATAGTCAGTGAAATGAAAATTTTAACCCGCTAGGTGCCTTCATGCCGCAAAATGCACTGCCTGACAGTATTAATCGAGCCTTTTTTTGTGCTTAAGACAAAGGATGCTACCCGAAACAGAGGGCGAATTTGTTGAATTTTCAGGCACATTTGCGTTTTTCGATTATGGCCTTTAGTACTGTAAGGGTGAACAGGTATACAATTTGATTGCTTAAAACTGCGCATCCGATACTGCTGTTTCGACAGAAGGCTGCACTTCCTGCTGCTCTGGCCTGCCTTTGCTTATCCTGATAACGAGGCAGAACGTCATGGGCTTCAGGCTAAAATATATCTGCGGTTAAAAAATGTTAATCATATAGGATAATTCGCCGTAATTTTGCCTTATATGTTTACTTTCGCCAAAGAATCATATTTTCATAAAACCCTCATAAACAATGATGTTTAAAAAATTGAATAACCTGGTAGGATGGGCAGTATTTCTGATTGCCACCATCGTTTACCTGATGACGCTAGAACCGACAGCCAGCTGGTGGGATTGCGGAGAGTACATTTCGACAGCCTATAAGCTACAGGTCGGCCACCCACCGGGAGCCCCGCTGTTTCAGATGCTGGGCCGTTTTTTTAGCCTGTTTGCCATGGGCGACCTCAGCAAGGTTGCGCTGATGATCAACGTGATGTCGGCACTTTCGAGCAGCTTCACCATCCTGTTTTTATTCTGGACCATCACCCTGCTTTCGCGAAAATTCGTAAAGGTTGGTGATGATGAAGGGTTGACCGGTAACGTTGTAGCGGTACTGGGTGCCGGAGCCGTTGGCGCTTTGGCTTATACCTTCAGCGATTCATTCTGGTTCTCAGCCGTGGAAGGCGAAGTGTATGCCATGTCCTCTTTCTTTACAGCAGTTACCTTTTGGGCAATTTTGAAATGGGAACGTGTTGCCGATGAGCCCCACAATTTCCGATGGTTATTGTTTATTGCCTACCTGATTGGCCTTTCAATCGGAGTGCATATGCTGAATCTGCTTGCTATCCCTGCTATAGTGTATGTGTATTACTTTAAAAAGTACAAACCTGAACCAAAAGGATTTATTCTTGCTGGTGTGGTTTCGCTCATGATTTTGGGATTTGTAATGAGCCTGATCATCCCGATGATTGTCAAACTGGCTGGTTTATTCGAACTGTTCTTTGTTAATACCCTTGGTTTGCCGTTCAATACAGGAACGGTCATTTATTTCGGTCTATTGATAGGTTTAATTGTTTACGGTTTGAAATACACCCACCAACGTGCAAAGGTTGTCCTCAACACCGCAATCCTCGCCTTTACCTTCATTCTTATAGGCTATTCGTCTTTCTTTTTGCTCATCATCAGGGCCAACGCCAACACCCCGATCAATGAAAACGACCCCAAGGATGCCATTTCAATGCTTTCGTACCTGAACAGGGAACAATACGGCGACTGGCCATTGCTTTACGGACAATATTACACAGCTCCGATTGAGTCATATGAAGATGGCAGCCCGGTGTATGTGCGTGATGACAAAAAGGGCAAGTACGTTATTACCGATAACCGCAACGGAACAAAGGCTGTTTACGACAGCCGGTTTTCAACCATTTTTCCGCGCATGTACAGTAACCAGAAACCGAGTCACATCAGGATTTATAAACAGTATGGTGGCGATCAGGGCATACCCATCAGAACAACAAAGCCCGATGGGACTTCTGAAGTAATTTACCGCCCCACTTTTGGCGAAAACCTGAAATTCTTCTTTTCTTACCAGGTATCGCATATGTATATGCGGTATTTCATGTGGAACTTTGTGGGCCGTCAGAATGACATTGAAAGTCAGGGAGAAATAGAAAACGGAAACTGGATCAGTGGCATCAATGCCATCGACTCCATACGCCTCGGCGATCAGTCCAATCTGCCTGAAAGCATGAAAAACCCTGCACGTGCAACCTTCTTTTTCCTGCCATTGTTGCTGGGTATTTTTGGCCTTGTGTTTCATTTTATGCGCGATCCGAAAGACACCTGGGTGGTTTTTCTGATGTTTATACTCACAGGCCTTGCCATTGTTGTGTACCTGAACCAGACGCCGTACCAGCCCCGTGAAAGGGATTATGCCTATGCGGGATCATTTTATGCCTTTGCTATCTGGATTGGGATGGGTGTGTTGTTTTTGTACGACCTGCTCGGAAATAAAATGGGCAAATCAGCAGTGACTGCCCTGGCAGTATGCCTTGTGACGCTGGTGCTTGTACCCGGCGTGATGGCAGTTCAGGGATGGGAAGGCCATGACCGTTCAGGAAAGTACGCCGCATCCGATTTCGCGAAAAGCTACCTCGCTCAGTGCGCACCTGAGGGAATTGTATTTACGAATGGTGATAATGACACATTCCCCTTGTGGTATGTGCAGGAAGTTGAAAATTTCCGCACCGACCTTCGGGTGGTAAATTATATGTTGGCCTCAGGCGACTGGTACGTGCATCAGGTAGGTAAGAAAGTATACGATTCTGAAAGACTTCCGCTTACACTGAAACCAGAGCAATATAACAAGGGAATCAATGAATACATTCCAGTACTTGAAAGGGTGCAGGGACCTGTTGAACTCAAAGAACTGATCAACTTTGTGGCAAGCGACAGTGATCAGACCAAGGTGCCTTTGCAATCCGGTGAGCGCATTAATTATTTTCCAACCACCAAAGTTAAACTGACAATTGACAAGGATGCCGTGATCCGCAGCGGAACAGTGCCCGAAAGCATGCGTGACCTGATCGTGAGTGAAATTACCTGGGAGATCAAGCAGAACGGTCTGTTTAAAAACGACCTGATGTTGCTCGACCTGATTGCATCAAACAATTGGCAAAGACCCATTTACTTCACTAACCCCAACAGTGTGAGCAAAGTGCTCAATGTAGACAAATATTGTCATATGGAGGGTATGGTGTATCGGTTTATTCCTGTGCTTGCTACTGACTATGTACAAAACCTTGGAGGTGTTTATACTGATGGATCATGGGAACTGCTGATGAATAAGGCTAAATGGGGTAATCTCGAACATCCTGACGTAACGATAGACCGTGAGAGTTATCGCAACAGCAGCATGGCTAAACAAAGCTATGTGCGACTGGCACAAGCCCTAGTGAATGAAGGCAAGCCTGATTCAGCCACCCAGGTACTCGATAAAGGCATTGCTTTTTTTCCGAACAGCAAGGTTACGTATGATTATTATATGCTTCCCTGGATAGAGATCTACTTTAAGGCCAACAAAAACGAAAAGGGAGCTGAGATGTCGCGGCAACTCATGAACCGCTATCTTGACGATCTGCGTTATTACAATAGTGTTGGTCAATCATATTCAACTTATTACGAGCATAATATTCAGGAAGCCATGGCTGTATTGCAGCGTCTTGCACAAATGGCTGACGAATACAAGCAAACAGACCTTGCCAAAGAGCTTCAGGATGCCTTCTCTGCTCAGGTAAGTCTGATGGGTTATTAGGCAGACGCCTGCAACTGTTACATTGGCAATGCCATAGCGATGAGGCTGTTCTTAATTTAAAGGACAGCCTCATTGTTTTAATCTTTCAGTGACGTTTTTTATGCCGAATGTGAAACAGTGGCTGGTAGCTTCATACTAATGCCTGAATGTAATCAGACTCATCGCTGTTACTCCGGGAATAAGAGCCAAGCCTGTAGTATTGGCAAAAGCATATGAACTGTTGCGCCCCAAAATTGGCCTTAGCGCGAATAAGGAAAGTTTTTTGCAGGAACACGAAATAGCTGAAATTGGGAATGATCAGGAAGAGCAACAATTACAGCTTCAATGTCCTTTTTTTCCAACCAGTGTACATTATTACAACACCGGCGAGTACAAACGGGATGCTCAGCCATTGGCCCATATTGAGTGCCATCGTTGATTCAAACCCAACCTGTGGCTCTTTTAAAAACTCAACAAAAAACCGGGAGCCGAAAATACTCATCAGAAAAACGGAAAATATATAGCCTGGTTGTTTTTCGCCCATGCCGTTTTTAAAATAAGCCCGGTGCAGGAAAAAGAAAGTGAGCAGATACCAAAGCGCTTCATAGATCTGTGTGGGATGACGTGGGTCGGCTCCCAATGATGCATCGCTATATCGTACAAAGCGAAATCCCCAGGGTAAGCTGGTAATATGACCAAAGATTTCGGAGTTCATGAGGTTTCCCATGCGGATGAAAAAGCCGGCGAGTGCAACAACGATTACCACGCGGTCAAGCGTCCAGATGATGGTTTTGTGATGCTTGCGCGAAAAGAAATACAAGGCTGCAATAATTCCGATGGCAGCTCCATGGCTTGCCAGCCCCCCTTCCCACACCTTCAGTATTTCGATGGGATGGCTAAGATAATAGGCCGGTTCGTAAAACAGGCAGTGCCCGAGTCGCGCGCCAACAACGGTAGCAATAATCATATAGGTTGAAAGCTGATCAAGCATGCTTTCGCTGAGCTTTTCGCGGGCAAACACTTTCTGCATGATGACATAACCTACTATGAACGAGGCAGCAAACAGCAAACCATACCACCTTACGCCATTGCCGCCTATTAGTGGAAGCCAGTCAGGAAAAAAGAATATTTCGGGCCTTACATCCCAAACAACCGATAGTAATGTCATGAGAAGCTTTTTTGCAAATGTAATGATTTCAGTTATTAGCAATTCCTTTCAATGGCAATTATCGCATCGTTTCTTCAGGTTTCAGGAAAGCTGCAGACTGACCAACTGCTTGCACTTTCAAAGGGTGCTACAGACGCTGGAACTCGAAAGTCGGGTACCCCTTTTCGCCCTTCGAATCGCCTTCGGTGCTGTAGAAATTGACAAAACGCAACTTGAAATACATGTCCTCATGGTTTCTGATGATGTAGCCATAGGATGGTTTAACTTCGTAAAAAACATTGCCCGTTTCCACATCGCCAATCACATCTTTCCAATTGTACCCGATGGCATCGAGCTGATTTGAAAACGCCATCTCGCTGGCCATATCAAGGGTGATGCTGTCGAATGGCGTAATTGAATCAAGTGCAACCATGGTGTTGAAACGGTTGAGTAAAACACCGGTAACCAGATAAGGATAAGGAATGCCCTCATTTGTAAACAACAAGGTGGTATATTGTGAAAACAGCAGGTCATAGGATGTTTTTGAAGGTTCCGGAAACACCTGCAAGCCTTCATTATTGAAGGAATAATAGGCAAAATTACTTTCGGGTGTTTTAGCGATCATCCCGCTAGTCAGGTCGCTGCCATTCAGGTTGGCGAAGGTAAAGTAAAGCCGGTTGGCGACAAGGCTGTCAAAGGTTATTTTCTTTTTTCCCAGCAGGTTGCCTAATTCATCATACCCGCGATCGATCACAAAAACTTCGTGCGAGTAGGTGGTGTCGGTGCCATTGATAATGATCCAGTTTGCAATCGCCAGCGAGTCGAGGTTGCCTGATGATGGATCGAATTGATGCGTCAAGCCGGCATCAGACGTAACTTCATCAAGCGAAAATTTGCCCGTTGCGGAGGCCGTCATGAAATTGGCCGAATTGAGCAGGATGTAATGACTGGCGGGAGATGTTTCGAACAACAGGTCCATATCGCGTTTCAGGTTTGTCGAAACCACCTGATTCTGATCGAGGTTGCAATAAATCTGATACTTGTAATTCTGCGTCATTTCAATGACCATGGTCAGTTTATCACCACGATCGTATGGAGGAATGCGTTCATCTTCCTTGAAGCAGGCTGTAAGCAGCACGGTACTGAGCAAACAAAATAAAAACACGCTTCTGTATATCATTGGATCAGAATTTCTTGAAAGAAAACATCAATTTTACGAAATAGGTGCGTCCCCACCCAACAGGAGATGCACCCCCCGAGCCGCCGGAGTGGATGCCTCCACCACTGGTGTCACCTTTGATATCGATATTGGTATTGTTGAACATATTCTTGGCACCAATCTGTGCATTGATGCGTCTGTGCCAAAACCATTTCGATACAGAGAAGTCCATGGTGTGATAGCCACTCATGATGGTTCGCAACACTTCGTCGTTCGCTCCCAGAAAGACTTCGGGATAGGCGCCGTTATACTTGTAGTACACACTAAAGTTCAGGTCTGTTTTGCGCCAGAGATAGGAGAGGTTTGACATCACATCAGTGCTGTAAACAAAGGAATTATTCTGGTCGTTGCTGAGGCCTTGCCTGCGCCCAGTTTCTCCGACTCCCAGCTTGATTTCAAGCCAGGGATAAACCCTGTTGTTGAAATTCAGCTGAAATCCCTGGGTCACCATATTGTCCACATTCACATAGGTGTATAAGGCCTTGTCGAGGTCGACAACCGCCAGACTGATGCTGTTGCTGATGTTGTTGTAAAAAACATTCAGTTCAGCGCCATAATCGTAGGTAGGCTTTTCGTGGTGGTAGCGCAGGGCAAGGTTCAGGTTATGAGAGTTTTCGGCTTTCAGGTTCTCGTTTCCCCTGATGTTGTGGTTCACGTCAACGAACTCAAGGTAGAGCTCTTTGATCGAAGGCGCCCTGAATCCTTTGGCATAAGAAAAGCGCATGCTGAGTTCCTGGGCCATATCCCATTTCAGGTTGAGTGAATAAACCAAAGGTGCATGATACTTGGTGTTGTAACTGTAGCGCAGACCGGGCTGCAACAGCAACCTGAGTGATGGTTGAATTTTCATGCTCAGGAATGCCGCATAATCGCCAATGGCCTGTGTGTGATCAAGCACCCTTTTGCCTGCTCCGTGCTCGTAATTCAGGTCGATGCCTAATTGGTAATTAAACAGACTGTTGTCTTCACTTTTGCTGAATTCGGCCCTTAAAAGGTACTGATCAAAATTGGAGGTGTCGTGGTCCGACGGGTTTTTTGTGAGGCTTTTCTCGAGCTTTGTAAGGTCGTTGAAATAGGTGTTTTTGATGCGGTCATAATAGGAATAGGAACCAAGAATGCTCAGGTTTCTTTTCCCGAAGAGCCTTGTATTGATGTTAAGTTTTGTCGTCAGGCGGTTGGTGTAGTAATAGCTGTCGAAGGCGGTTTCATAATAAGGGAATCTCAGGTTTCCCTTATCCAGCAATAATTCGTTAAAGTAGGAAACTGATGCCCTGGCTTTCAAATCCTTATATGAATACTGCAGGCTGGCATCAGCATTGTACTGTCGTTTTGGTTTCCAACGTTTTGCACGTGAGGAATCGACCACGCTGTATCCCTGAAAAAAATTCCGGGCGCCAGCCACAGACCCACTCCACCGGTTTTTCTTCAGGGCAGCATCAGCGCTGAAGTTGTACATACCGACTGACTCAACATAGGAATTAACAGTGGTTGAATAAGCAGTGTATTTGTTGTCTTTGGTAATGATGTTTATTACGCCGGCAAGGGCGTTGCTGCCATAAATGACCGACATTGGTCCCTCGATCACCTCGATGTGCTCAACATTGTAGAGATTGAGCTGTCCGAGGTCGATATTTCCGTTTAAGCGCCCAATTACGGGAACGCCATCAATGAGAAATTTAATGTGTTCACCACCCAGTCCCTGAAGGGTTATTTTCGAGCCCAGAGCGCCATCGTTCGAGCTGCGGATATTGAGTTCGCCGGCCATCAGGTCGCCCAGGTTGGTGGATGCTTTCTGTTCAATTTGTTTGGCACCGATGACCTTTACCCGGTAGATGGATTTATCCACTGCCTGGGGTTTGTATTGGCCTGTAATGACCACTTCATCAATGTTGTAGACTGTGGGTTCGAGCAAAATTGTTTTGCTTTGGCCCGGAGAGATTGTGTCAGTGTAAACCCTGTAACCTACAAAAGTTACGGAAATCAGGCTCCTTTCTTTTACCGGATTGGTTGCCACACCATCGATGGCTGTTGTTAAGGTTTGCCGGGTATGGCTTACCAGATTTTCTAGCTGGATGTGGGCAAAAGGTACGCCCTCGCTGCTTCTGGCATCTTTTACACTGATGATGGCTTCCTGGCCACGCCCTGTTAGGGCATAGCCAAGAAATACCATCAGAAAGATTAATCTCCTTGGTTTACTCATGCAATAGCTTAGTTTTGAACAACAAGTTTGTGTTGTGCTACCTTGCCTTCGGCCTCAACACGAATGATATACAAGCCGTTGGTTAATTTGTCCAATGGAAGCAAAAATGCATTGTTTCCGGCTCCGACCTGATACTGACATACCAAGCGGCCGGACTGATCATACACCTTAAGCAGGGCATTGGCAGTAAAAGCCTCGTCGAAATGGACACTGGCCTGGTTGCTTGCGGGGTTTGGAAATGCCGTAATTGAAACAGCGTCAGCTTGTTCGTTTACCGAAACCATGGAAACCAGTTTTTTTACAAAGCCGATTTTTCCTGATCCCGATCCGCTGAAGTAATCAAACACCAGTTTGTACACATTGCCTTCCTGTGTTTGAACAAAATAGGCCAGGTTTTCTTCGATCAGCCATGAAAATGTGTTCATGTCGAACGTTTTCCAATTATGTCCAATGGGTGTTTTTGTCGATTCCATAGGGGCTGCATACCAATCTTCATAGTCTGGCCCAACGGGTGAAAAACGGTTGGCTCCGCTGGTAGGGTTTAATAAGGCACCAACAACCGGGTAGTAGGAAGGATTGCCTTCGCCATCAAAAACAATTGCCATATACTTGCTAAACAAAATGTCCCAGCTTGTAAGCGCGGGTTCACGGTCGGCAACAGCAGCAATGGTGAGCGAATAGTAAACAAAAAGCTTGCTTTCGTAAGGGCTCACATCAAGCACCTCGCTTACTTCGTTGCTGCCGTCAATGTTGGCATACTTAAAGTAATAGGTGTTTGCGGTAGAGTTCTTACGCTGTATCCAGAGTTTTTTGTAAGAAGCGTCAGCCATCTGAACAATATACAGGGAGTCACCGATAACATCGTGGTTGATGGTGTTGTAAACGCCCCAACCGTAATCGGGATGACCAAGCGCATTGCGGTTGAAAGCGCCATCCTCCCATATGGTGTCAGAATTTGACATGCTTGGCCAGGAATCGATGCCTGAAATGTCAACAGTGTTCCATCCTGAGGTGTCGGCCAAGGGGTAAGTGAAAACCCGCATTCCCATGCCTTCGTTGATCATGACGCCAGCGCTCCAGCGATTGGTGTAAAAGGCAATGTCCCAGTTGACGCGAGGCTCTGTTTTAACCACACCATTTTCCATGCTGTAGTATACATCGTTTGCATAACCACTTCCCATGACTGCAGTGTCGTTGATCGCCTGCGACCTGATGGGTGAATTCAGCAGCATTGCTCCGATAAACAATGCCAACATTGGTAGTAATGATTTTTTCATAAGATATAAAATGTGTTAAGTGATGAAATTAATTCTGATAAATCAGACTTGCCAGAAGGCAGGTATGCCATACTAAATGATCAGTATTCACCGGATTAGCCTTATTTGAGTCAATCAGGATAACACCTGAATGTCAACAACATACAATTTGCTTGTACATAAAATCAGCGGTAAAATACGAAATCAGGAAAGGATCGAAGTGGGTGGGCCACGAAGGAGCCTTCGTGTGTAAAGGAGCTTTTCGGGGGGATTGATTTGCAACAGACGGAACACGAAACTTCGTGAACCAATGTGTGAATTACGCTCTGAAGAATCTATGGAAGCAAGAAAACAGTTACTATCAGCATGGTTGTTTTTGTCAATGGCCTTGCCAAAGCTGTAGAAAGTCGCTTTACCGTCATCTTTCGTTTTTGGCTTCGAAAACGGGCTGTGGTTATCGAAGAAATGAACGCCGAAAATTTTAGCCTGGTGATAGGTAATCAGGTCACCGATAACCATCCAGAAAATGGCGAATGCCATAATCAGTTTGATCATTTTTGATGCCGGTGATTGCTTTTTCATATTAGTAATTCAGGGCAAAAATAACGTATTTCACCAAACACAAAAAAAGCCAGCCCCAGGTCTGGCTCTTTTTTTGTGAAAAAAAGTTAAATCTTAATTGATTCAGCTCAATAAGTTATATGAATTCCTTTTTCAGTTGGCTTATCCAGCGGCTGATCCGCTCAGCTGATGATGCTGCCTGGCTGTGCTCGTCGAGCACCAAACCAACAAACTTGCCATCTTTGTCGGCAAGTGAAAAATAATATGAATAGCCCTCAGTTGGCCAGCTTCCAACAACCACTGATTTATCGGGCAACCTGCAATAAAGTGTTCCGAGGCCGTCGACAAAACTCTCCGGATATTCATCCTGATCACCAAGGCCGAACAAGGCCAGTTTTTTTCCACTAAAATCGATGCCTGACAGGTTGTCGATAAAATCTTCCCAGTCGTCCTGCATATCACCAATACCCCAGGCTGATGTGCCAAAAATAAGGTTGGTGTATCGTGCAATCATGTCGATGTTAATATCTTTAATATCGTGAATATCTGCATTTTTACCAAATGCTTTTTGAATTTCAATGGCGGCTGACTTTGTTGTCCCTGAGGTCGATCCGTAAAATATGCCAATGGTCTCCATATGGTGATTTGTTATTTAGATTGATTTTAAATGCGACTGCAAAATTACTGTTATTCAAAACAAAAAACAAGGTAAAAGGTTTATCTATCCAGAACATTAAGGCTGGTTGTTTGTGTAAGAGTGGTTACTAATCAGCAAAATAAGCGGAGCCGTTTCATGCGTAATACGGCCAGGCTTGCCTCACTGCATGAGGAGTGCATTCTTCAGGCTGTTGCACCATGCTTCGATGCGTACAGCAGTTTGCGAAACCTCATTGTCTTCGTCAAGCCCTAGGCCAACAAGTTTTCCATTGACTAAGGCTTTTGAGTTGCGGAAAGCATATTCATCGGCCGGCCACTGCCCGATGATGGTGGTTTTGTCGTGAATGCGCCCGTATAATAAACCCAGGCCATCAAGAAAGCTCTCGGGGTAATTTGCCTGATCGCCAAGACCAAAAAGTGCGACCACTTTTAAACGCAGCATACCCAGGTCGAAATGTGTAAGAAATTTTTCCCAATCGTATTGCAGATCACCCAATCCCCAGGTTGGCGTGCCGAAAATAAGAAAATCATACCTTTCAAGGTCGCTTGCTTTGGCAAATTCGATGTCGAAAACTGGGGTGTCCACACCGAAAGCAGCAGCTATCTGCGACGCGACCTTTTTTGTGTTGCCGCTCGAAGTGCCATAAAAGACAGCGGTTTTATAATTGCGCTTCATGACGGTCACTCACTTGAAGTTCTTCAACCTTGATCAGCTTGTTCAGGATGGCATACACCGTGAGCCCCGAAACAGTCTTTATACCAAGCTTTCGGGTGATGTTTTTTCGGTGGGTCATAACGGTGTGCGGACTGATAAACAATTGTTCACCAATATCACTGTTTGTCAGGCCGAGGGCAATGTGTTTCAGTATGCTTAGTTCGCGCTCACTCAGCGTTCCAGTTTCACTATCAGCTGTCTTGCCGAAAATAGCGGTCAGGATTTCTTCGAGTCTACGGCTAAGGCTCAGCTTGTCAGCATGAACCGGCAATAGAAAATCGAATCGGGCTTTTGCCTTGTCTGCAGTTTGCTCATTGACAAGCCCGGTATAAAAAATGCGGTGATCACATTCAGGCATTTCTCTCGGAAAAGCTCCAATGGCAGTCAGCATATCAGGATTTGCAATGACAAGCTGCGGTTTTGCTTTCCGCAGCACCTTTGCAAGGTCATCAACAACCACATCACATTCTTCCATGCTGAAGGGTTTTCCCATCTGTCCAAGCAGGGTTTTCAGGCCCTCACGCAACAGAAATGAAGATTCAATGCATAAAATGTTCAAACGTGCCATGCCTTATTGGTTGCTTTTAGCCTTGATCAGTTCTTTTTCCATTTTTTCAACCATGGGCACCAGGATGAGGTCCTCGATGTGTGCATGGTTGTTCAAGTCCTTTTCAAGCTCGAATAGTTCGTGCAGGATGATATTGAATAACCTGCTCTCAACCGGCGATGGCAGGTATTTGATAATGATGTTTTTGAGATCAAAAAGTTTCGATTCCACATCATCATGCTCCTCTTCATAGTGATGAATTGTGTAGGCTTCGCTGGTAGGGTAATCTGTCATGACTGCACCGGTTTGCAACGCCTTTTCAAGCGTCCTGATGTATGGGTAAACCCGCTGTTCCTCGCGGTTGATGTGCGCGGATAACTCACTTTCATAGCTTGTAAAAAAGTCCTGAAGCAGTTGCACATGATTGGGATCCATGTCGGTGTTGGTGGTCAGTTGCCTGATGTATTGTGCAATTTCCGGCAGCTTGATTTTCAGGTAATACAAATGGGTTTTCTGCAGGTAATCGATGAGCATACCGGGTGCGAAACTGCGCAGGTGCCTTAGTGGAAAATAGGACGGGTCGTGAAACGTATTGACGATTTCAAGAAAAAAATCGAGGTTCACAGCATAGTCTTTACACACTTCCTGCACCGTTCGCTCGCCGAAACCAAGCTGTATGCCAAAGCGGTTGATGATAGGGAGCAAATGGTGATTCAGATGAATCACATCCGCCATTTTCATCTCTTTATTGATGAGCATAACAATTAAATTTTACTCTTAGTTTAGAACGATTCTAAATGGCAAAAGTATGCAACAATCAGCCAGCTTGCATCCAAAGTCCCAACCTTTTTTGCAACAGCACTCCGTTTTCGAGCAGGGGAGGAGAGAACCGTTCAGGTGATGACACCACGGTTTCGAGCGAGAATTGCTCCTGTGAGCAGAAGTCGAACCACCCCCTGGCTTTCATTCTCAGTGCAAGAAACTCCTGTTCCGATTGCCCGGGTGTAGGCACGAAAAATGCTTTTTTGCCCAAACTTATCAGGTCCATGATGGTCGAATACCCGGATCTGCTGACAATGAGGCCGGCTGCCCGGATCAAGTAATGGATATGGTCAGCTGAAGCATGGTTCAGAAAAGTAAGATTCCCTGCCTCAGGCAGGGTGGTTTTTGCGGAAGGAAGTCCGCGAAGCACAACAATCTTTCCCGCGAAAACATGTGCCTGAGCAATGATGATATCTTCGAGCATGCTACGTTGCGGCTCCGGCCCAGATAACATTACCAAAAGATCAATTTTGTCCTGCGGATTTCCTGTGGACGTATCCATTGCTGCCGAAAACCGGCTTAAGGGACCTAAATAGTGGGTGGGAATGCGCAGGTTTGCCGGGTGCGACAAAGGGCCTGACAGGTTATCCTCAGAAGGAAAATCGGGCACCCAGCATTCATCAAATTTGTTGATGAAGCTTTTGTTCAGCAGGTTAATAACCTTTTGGAATGCCGACAGACCTTCGGGCAGCCGGATGTTGATCTGGTGCGTGATGAACACTGATGGCAGCAGCTTGCTGCATGCACCATAACGGTTGTCGGAGATAATGCCATCAAGCCTGAGCTTCGCCTGGTTTTTTTCGATGAAATCAGACTCTTGTTGAATACTTTTTAAGAGCTGAGGTATCTGTAGTCCGAGCTTCAGTCCCTGTGACCGGCTTTTGCTGTATGTGGGACTATATCCTTTAAAGACCACATAATCAAGATGGGGATACATACCAGTGAGCAGATCCAGGGGTGCTTCATCAGCAGCAATGACTGGCTGGTGCCCCAGGGCTGAAAGGCAGCTGATGACAGGGGCGCAGCGGGTGGCATGGCCAATGCCCCAGTTTAACGGACAAATGAGGATGCGTTTTCCTTGTGCCAATTTTTGTGGTTTACAACAAATGTAGCACAAAATTCGCTTATATTTGAACTTCCATGTCTGAACAACTCCCATATCATATCGCCTTGACACTTCTGTCCGGAGTTGGAGATGTAATGGGCAAGAAACTCGTGGCCTATTGCGGCGGGGCAGAAGCAGTGTTTAAGGAGAAACGCGGCATACTTGAAAAAGTTCCGGGCATTGGCCCTTTGACTGCAAAACAAATTCACAACCAGGAAGTATTTGATCGCGTGGAGCAGGAGATGTCATTCCTTCAGAAACATGACATTACTGCCTTGTTCTACCTTGACAAGCGATATCCCAAAAGGCTGCAGCATTGTGCCGACAGCCCGATGATGCTCTATTACAAAGGAAACGCAGACCTGAATATGCAGCGCATCGTGGGTGTCGTCGGCACACGGAATGCAAGCGAATATGGCAGGCAAATGTGCGAGCAAGTGGTCGAAGGGTTAATTGAAAGCCATGTGATGATTGTAAGCGGACTGGCTTATGGCATCGACAGCTACGCCCATCGTGCAGCACTCAGGTCAGGACTACCCACCCTTGGGGTCTTGGCCCATGGACTTGACAGGATTTATCCATACACCAACAAAGGACTGTCGGAGCGCATGTTGAGTCAGGGCGGGCTGATTACCGAGTTTATGAGTGGAACAAAACCCGACAGGGAGAACTTTCCAAGAAGAAACCGCATCGTTGCCGGTATGTGTGATGCCATCGTGGTGGTTGAATCAGCAAAAAAAGGTGGCGCCCTGATAACCGCCGATATCGCAAATTCCTATAACAGGGATGTGTTTGCCATTCCTGGCAGAATTGGCGATGTGTACAGCGAAGGCTGCAATTATTTTATCCGCACCAACAGGGCTGCATTGCTCGAGAGTGCCGAAAATATCCGCTACATCATGGGATGGGATGACCCTAAGCCAGCAGCAAACACACAGACACGCCTTTTCAGGGAGTTTAATCCGGATGAAGAGAAAATCATGCAGTTACTCAGAGGCGCTGAGGCTTGTGGCATCGATGAACTGATGCTCAAAAGTGAACTTCAGGCATCAAAAGTCGCTGCCATCCTGTTGAATTTCGAATTTGAAGGACTCGTAACTGCCCTGCCCGGAAAGCGATTCAGGCTTTGCTAACTCACCCGCTGTAGTCTGAAGACTTTATTATTGCTGGTTTAATGACTTTACTTCGTCACTGTCTTTCACATTTATGGCTTTAACTGCCAGTAAGGCAGCAATGAAAAACACACCTATGCCATAAAACAACAGGATTGTTTTATCTGATGAGAGAAAAGTAAAATAATAGAATGCATGGAAAAACGTTGCTGAACCCAGTCCGGTTGCTGAATCAATCAACCTGTTCTTTCTCAGCTTACCCATACCAACAAAGAACCCAACAATGATCGAGAAAATGATATTGGCAAACGGGAAAGTATAAAGAAACAGCGGATCAACGCCATGCGAAAAGACGCCATTGGCATACAATGGCAAGGCAATGGTAGAAAATCCCATTGAAATCAACACCGAATAGATGACACTTTCAAACGGACTCCTGAACGATTTCAATGGCAAAAACACATACCTTAAAAAAATGAATTTGCCTAACTCGGAGCCAAAGCCGACCACGACAACCGAATAAAACGCACTGCGTTTAAGGTTTTTAAGCTGATCGTAACCAAAATATGCTGCAATTTGATCGAGAATCACGATCACCAGCACAGAAACCATCCCAAACAGAAATGCCTGATAAAGGTATTTTGATGTTGCGAGGTTGAATTTGAATTTGATATACAGGAAAAACACCAATGCGAGTAAGGGTGCTAGTAGCAATGCAATAATGGCTTGTGTATTCATGAAAATCGGGTTGGTTTTGTCATTTCGAAGTTCAAATATACCACTATCTTTGTAAAATTCTTGGGTAAGTGCCTAAAATTGAACTAATTTTTATGAACAAATTAACAATAGAGCGAATTTCGCCTGCGCAGTTCGCCCAAATGGGCATCCGGAAATGGCCCGTTTGGGAAAAAGAAATTGCCGATTTTCCGTGGCATTATGATGAAACGGAATCATGCTATATCCTTGAAGGAGAAGTTGATATCGTTACTTCGGAGGGAACCTTTAGTTTTGGACCCGACGACTTTGTGACTTTTCATAAAGGACTCGATTGCAGGTGGATTATTCGCAAGGCAGTAAAAAAACATTATAAATTCTTTTAGTTTGTCATTGGAAGGAATCGTAATTCGCTCAACAGGAAGTTGGTATATCGTCCGGACGGAAGATGGAACCACTGTTGACTGTCGTTTGCGCGGTCAATACCGGATTAAGGGTATCCGCAACACAAACCCGGTTGCTGTTGGCGACAGGGTTACCATTGCTTTGCAAAAGGATGAACCTACTGCTGTCATCGAAGAGATTCATGAAAGGCACAATCACATTATCCGCAAAGCGACCAATCTTTCGAAAGCCTCTCACATCATTGCGGCAAACATCGATCAGGCCGTACTCGTAGTGACCATAAACCATCCCCGAACTGCAGCCGGATTTATCGACCGTTTTTTGGTCACAGCCGAAGCCTACCATATTCCGGCAGCGCTTGTGTTTAATAAGATTGATTTGTATAATGAACCTGAAAAGGAACGCCTGAACCACTTCATGGATGTATACTCCAGCATTGGATATCCATGCATCGAAGTTTCAGCAAAGGAAGGCATTAATATCCATCGTTTTATTGCATTGATGCGGGACAAAGTAAGCCTGCTGACCGGACATTCCGGCGTTGGAAAGTCAGCCTTGCTCAACGCTTCTTGCCCGCTGCTAAATCTGAAAACAGGCATTATTTCTGAATTCAGCAACAAAGGAAAGCATACAACAACCTTTGCCGAAATGCTTGAACTAAGTTTTGGTGGCTGGATTGTGGATACACCCGGAATCAAGGAATTTGGCTTGTATGATTTTGAGAAGGATACGCTTGCGCAACGGTTTCCCGAAATGCGCGCACTGATGTCTGATTGCCGGTTTACCAACTGCACCCACATTCACGAACCCGGCTGTGCGGTGAAAGTGGCCCTCGAAAAAGGAGCCATCGCTACCTCCCGCTACAAGAGCTATCTAAACATGACCTTTCAGGACTTTACACCAGAAAACGAATAAGCGATGATTGCAAAACATATGATCACCGATGGGATACTGCCACTGAAAACCAGTGATACGGGACGAATGGCATTAAGCTGGATGGAAGACTTCAGGGTGATGCATATGCCCATCGTCAATAACGAAGGGTTTCTGGGCCTGATTGCCGAAATCGACATATACAATTTCAACAATTTTGATGAAGCTGTCGGCAACCACACCCTTTCGTTGTCGAAGTCTTTTGTATACGAATACCAGCATATTTTCGAAGCCATGAAGGTGATGCAGGAAAATCACCTGAGCCTGGTGCCTGTGATCAATGATCATGGCAATTACCTTGGATCAATCACCCTGCAAAGCCTGCTCGAGCATTTTGCACTGTCGCTTTCTGTTTCTGACCCTGGAGGAATTCTGGTACTCGAAATGAGCTCAACAGATTATTCATTGGCCGAAATCGCCAGGATCATCGAGTCGAACGATGCCAAATTGCTGAGCGTTTTCATCAACAGCGAACCTGACTCAACGCGCATTGAAGTTTCACTGAAGATTAACCGGATCGACCTGAGCGGGATCATGCAAACTTTCTACCGGTTCAACTATAATATCAAAGCTTCTTTCAGCGAACGAAACGACCTCGACGACTTGCGGGAAAGATTCGACTCACTCATGAACTACCTGAATATCTGATGCGAATAGCTGCCTTTGTCTTGCTTTTGCTGTCATCAACTTTTCTGACTGTTCACGCACAGCCCGAGAAGCCAATCAGGCTTTTCAGGGAAGCCGATACCTGTCATATGAAGAAAATTGATCCGAAAGTGATCGTTGGTAGCATCACATTGCATGGAAACAAGGTCACCCGCGACAACATCATTTTCAGGGAAATGGAGTTCAGGCATGGTGATACACTCGACGAGAGTGAATTTTGCAAGCTTGCCAAAAAAAGCCGGCTCAACTTGCTCAACCTGTCGATATTCAATTTTGTGACTGTTGACACGGTGCATGATGCAGCCAACAGGGAAGTTATTCACATTGATTTTACCTTTATCGAGCGCTGGTACTTATGGCCTCTGCCGATTTTTGAGCTGGCTGACAGAAACTTCAATGCCTGGTTCAATTCAGGAAAATACAACCGGATTAACTACGGT
>JAHIUX010000062.1 GCA_018816765.1 Bacteroidota bacterium | reverse complement strand
CGGCAGCACGGCCACCCAAAGCAGCAACCATCTCATCGAACAGCTGCTCGGTGGTGGTTATCTGTCGCTCATCGGGCAAATACCAGGCTGCGCCAAGCGATTTTCCCCTGGGAACAATGGTTACCTTGACCAAAGGATGTGCATGCTCGAGCAGCCAACTAACGGTGGCATGACCGGCTTCATGGTATGCAATGACCTTCTTCTCAGAAGGCGAAATGATCTTGTTTTTCTTTTCAAGCCCGCCAACAATGCGGTCGATGGCATCAAGAAAATCCTGCTTGATGATGGCATCGTGACCATGTCGCGCAGCAATAAGTGCGGCTTCGTTACATACATTGGCGATGTCGGCACCCGAAAATCCGGGCGTCTGTTTTGCAAGAAAGTCTTTTTCAACGTCTTTATCGAGTTTCAAGGGGCGCATATGCACCTCGAATATTTCTTTTCTGCCTTCAAGGTCGGGGAGTTCCACGTATATCTGGCGGTCGAACCTGCCTGCGCGCATGAGGGCGCGGTCGAGGATGTCGGCCCTGTTTGTAGCAGCAAGCACAATAACACCTGAGTTGGTTCCGAAGCCGTCCATTTCGGTAAGCAATTGATTCAAGGTGTTTTCGCGTTCGTCATTGGCGCCTGTGGCCGGGTTTTTACCCCTGGCACGGCCGATGGCGTCTATCTCATCGATGAAAATGATGCAAGGCGATTTTTCCTTCGCCTGTTTGAAAAGGTCGCGCACCCGCGATGCACCAACACCTACGAACATTTCAACAAAGTCGGATCCTGAAATGGAAAAGAAAGGCACGTGGGCTTCTCCTGCCACTGATTTGGCAAGCAGGGTTTTTCCTGTTCCGGGAGGGCCAACAAGCAACACGCCTTTGGGGATTTTTCCGCCAAGTCGTGTGTATTTCTCTGGATTACGCAAAAAGTCAACAATTTCTATGATTTCGACTTTGGCTTCTTCGAGGCCTGCCACATCTTTAAAGGTGACATTGACACTGGTGGCGTTTTTGTCGAATAACTGCGCTTTTGATTTGCCGATGTTGAAAATCTGGCCTCCGGCACCACCGGCGCCCTTACTCATCATCCGCATGATGAAAAACCAAACCCCGACAAGTATCAGGATGGGGAACACCCAGCCGATCACCTCGCCGCCCCAGTTACGCCTAGTTACATTGTTGATGTATATGGGATTCTGATTGCCTTCCTGCGCACTGATGATGTCTTTTTCGAAACCTTCAACCGATCCGATCTGGAAACTAAAATCAGGTTTCGGGGCCCCCATGTTTTTGGTCAGTCCGCCACCTTCTTCCTTGATGTATTTCTGTTTGCTGTCAGCCTTCAGGTAAATTTCAGCCACGTCCTTGTTCACCAGGTCGATCTTCTCGATGTCCTGGTCGCGGAGCATTTTTAATAATTTACCTTTATCAAGTGGCTCTGTGCCAGAATCCCAGCTTAAGATTTGCAGGCCAATAAAAATAACAGCCAGCAAACCATAGACCCAATAGAAATTGAATTTTGGTTTAGAAGGTTTATTATCAGGTGACAGACCCTTTTTGCCCGGGCTGTCATTTTGTTCTTCTTTCATGTGGTTTTTTTCGTCTAAATAAAGCCAATTCGAAACAAATTATTGTTCGTCATCGTATGTAACCCGCTCAGCATCAGCCCAAAGATTTTCCAATTGGTAAAACGACCTGGTGTTTTCGAGAAATACATGAACAACAACGTCAACGTAGTCTATCAAAATCCATTCCGAATTTTCGAAACCCTCTTTATTATAAGCGATCGATTTGGTTTCTTTTTTCACCTCTTCCAGCACGCCGTGCGCGATGGCATCGACCTGTGTTTTGGAGGTTCCATGACAAATGATGAAATAATCGGTGACTGCTGTGTGTATGTTTTTCAGGTTCAGGCTAACAATGCCTTTTCCTTTTTTATCTTGTATAATTCGGATAATTAGATCATTAAGTTTGTCAGCGTCGTCTGACCTGCGTCTTTTTCTCATAGGGGAAAATTAGGTTTAAATATTAAACAAAATTACGGTTTTTTAGTTTGAAACTGGCGTTATTTTTCTGGCTGTTATAATATGCCGGGATAATCTGTGGTCTGTGATCAGAAGCTTAATAAACAGATATTCATGTGCATCCTGTGACAGCAGCCATTTTGCTGGAATTTGCAGCCGTTCAGCACAGGCTGTGGCAGTACTGATCATGAAAATCCTTAATTTTGGCCTGAAACCGGCCTTGCAATTTGGGTTTGCATCTTGCCTGTTGATAGCTATGTAAGCATCACTGAATGCACGGCCTTAAGAATAATTAACAAAACGATCACCTGCAGGGTGATTACGGACACCATGACGGCAACATTTTCAGCTTCAATGAGCGGCTATGTCAGGATGCACAAAGTTGAAACCGACTCAACCAATGTGTGGGCACAGCAGCTGATTTCAGCCGGACAAGCAGTTGATAAACTGCTGTTAACGACCGACTTCCAGACAAGGGGGAAGGGATTGGATAGCAACACCTGGCAAAGTAAACCAGGCGAAAACCTGCTGTTTAGCCTTGTTGTTAAACCGGTCAATTGTGAGCCCTCAGGCCAATTTGTCATCACCCAGGCTGTTTCACTTGGCATATTGCACGCCATCGCTGCCTTTTTGCCTGGGGCTGACCTTAAAATCAAGTGGCCAAACGACATTTATATCGGAAACCAAAAGCTGTGTGGCATGCTCATTGCCAATGCCATTGTAGGGCAAACGATGGCATGGACGACAATTGGTATTGGATTGAATGTGAATCAAATACACTTTGATGCACATGTGCCGAATCCGATTTCCATGGCAGTTTTTCAGGCAAAAGTTTTGACCGCGATATGGTGTTGCATTCCATTGTCAATGAAATAGACAGCAGGCTTCAGCAGGCCTGGCAGCCTTCGATGCGTGCCTCGATAGAGAAACAATACATAACCGGACTTTATCGCTACATGGAATGGTCTTCCTATCGCTACGGTGAAAAGCAAATCACTGCCCGCATTGTTGGATTGGCTCCTTTTGGGCAATTAAAACTGGAAACGTCTGACAATGTATTGCTGGTTTGTGACCTGAAAGAGATCGCATTTCTTTAGTGCAGGTCAGTCTTTCCATTGCTTCATGACTACGCAGGAGACCTTGAAGAATTGGTTATGAAATTACTCCTTACAATCAGAAATCGATATTTGTCAGTTTGTCAGCCATGACCTGAACCAGGTTCTGCAGCGGACGTTTGGCCATCACAGCCAACATGGGATTAAGGTCTGCGTCAAGGGTAATGTGAACATCCGATGAATCTCCCGAATCCTTAACGTGTGCCTGAAGGCTGAAAGCGAAAGGTGATTTCCCGTAAGGGACCAGGCTGATCAGGCTATTGGGCAGTTTCTGATCAATCTGAAGGCTGATGTCGGTCATTCCCTGAATGGTAAACGAGCACTTATCAGGAGTGGCCTGCCAGTTAACGACCTGATCGGGCATAAGTTCGCCAAGCCGTGTTAGGTCTGAGAGAAAATTAAATACTACTTCGGCCGGCTGCCCAATATGCCTGGAGTCGCTTGAAAACTGCATGGGGTGAAATTTGAGGGGTTATTTTTTTAAACTGGCTTCCCATCCCTGAGGGTCGAGCCGCCACTGCATCAGCGATTGCATGTCCTTTTCGGAAACATAGTTTTCTTCGATGGCTTTTCTGAGCAAAGTGCTGTAATCAGTGAGGGTGATCAGTTCGCATTTTTCAGCTGCAAAGTTCTTCACCGAGATGTCCAGTCCATAAGTAAAGATGGCCAGCATTCCTTTTACATTGGCACCAGATTCGCGCAAGGCCCTCACTGCATTCAGGCTGCTGCCACCGGTTGAAATGAGGTCCTCAATCACCACCACCGACTGTCCGGAATCAACAATTCCTTCGATCTGGTTTGTCATCCCGTGGCTTTTCTTTTCGCTCCGCACATAGGCAAAGGGCAAGCCCAGTTCCTGTGCCACCAAAGCGCCCTGGGCAATACCACCTGTGGCGACACCGGCAATGAGATCGGGCTTCTCGTATCTTTCCAGGATGATGCTGACAAATTCCTGCCGGATGAAATTGCGGATTTTGGGATAGGATAGGGTGATGCGGTTATCACAATATATCGGACTTTTTATGCCCGAGGCCCAGGTGAAGGGTGAGGCAACATTGAGTTTTATTGCTTTAATTTGCAATAACAATCCTGCAACGGTCAGGGCGGCATCTTCATTTAATTTCATGCAGCAAATGTATAAAGTTTTTTACGACAGCCAATGCATCTACTTTGACCGTTTTATCAACAGGGATAGGCCTGAGCAGGTTATTAAAGAGATTGAATATCAAACAGATGAACAGTTTCTTGAGGAATTTCATGAATGGATGCATGCCCCAGACAAGGCTGATTTATTGGTTTTGTCCGATGTTGATAACAAATTGCGCTTCAGGCGGTTTTTGGGTTTGTTCAAAGAAGTGAAGGCTGCCGGAGGAGTAGTGATGAATGAAAACAGGGAGATCCTGTTTATCAGGCGACTCGGGCATTGGGATTTTCCCAAAGGACACCTTGATCCTGGTGAGGCAGCTGAAGCGGGTGCCCTGCGCGAAGTGGCCGAAGAAACAGCCGCAGGGCCGCTGACAATTCTTAGGCCATTGCCCGACACCCATCACCTGTACAAAGAGCACCATAAAATCAAAATTAAACACACCCGGTGGTTTTTAATGCACTGTGCCGGAAAACCAGTTTTGGTCCCTCAGCGGGACGAAGGCATTTCCGAGGCTGCCTGGATTGGTTCTGGCAGGCTTGATGAGGTGCTTGCTGCCACATTTCGCTCGGTAAATGAAGTGCTCGGACCCGAAATTTCTGCGTTCAGAAACAAACGTACCGATTAAACACCATTTCGTTAAACGAAACGCAGCCATACAACACAGGTTGCACGGCTGCGCATACAATGCTATGTATAGCTTATTTAACAACTAGTTTTTGAGCATGGCGGCTATCATCAGCAAGGGTAGTGACAACCACATACATGCCTTCGGGCAGGCTCAGTGTCAATGCGGCATCGTTGTTTTGCAGTTGGATGTTTTCAACAACCTGCCCAAGGTTATTAAAAACTGAAATCAGTTTAACCGATTGTTTGGCATTGATGTTGAACTGACCGTTGCATGGGTTAGGCCATAGTGAAACTGATGACAGCAATGTGGGCTCATTAATGCCAGTCAGCACCTCGCCTGTGACAAGAATATCGTCAATTTTTGTTTTTCCGGCCGTTGTCAGGGTGTTGCCATTGATATCGCTGTCAGACGTCAGTATCCAGCGGATAAATACAATTTCGTGGTTATTCACCTCAGCCGGCAATGGCAGCGCATTCAATGCACCACTTGTCCAGTCATTTAAAACGGTCAATGTACCATTTTCAACATCGGTCCACTCACGCAGCTGTCCTATTTTATACTGGATTTTAAAATCGCGAGGTCCCGGATCAGTATTGCCCGATTGTTGTTTTGAGCTCAACGAAAGGTGTTCGTAGCCTGTCGTGCAAAGCGCAATTTGCCAGGCTTTGGTTCCTTGCCCATTGTCCCAGCCATCGGCCTGTGCGGCTTTGGTGGTGACTCCGTTTTTCATCGATATGGCACCTGTGCCACCGGTGGTGGTCAGGTAGGCAGTCGTGTTCAGTGCACTGGCTTCTTCGGCAATGGTGTCGCCCAGGTTGTCGTTGGGGAAAGTCCATTTGGCAAGTGTTTCAGTCTGAGCTGATAACACATTGACCAACAGCAGCATAATTACTAATGTAAAGATTTGTTTCATAACATTTTGGATTATTTAAGTGAGTAATTGAATTGATATTGCAAACTGAAAACGACAAATCGCCCTGGCGATAATTGCCCTTTCCGATCGATATAGGCCTTGTCGAAGATATTTTGAACGTCGAGCGCAGCTTCGAGTTTGTTGAAGAAAACACGGGAAATCCTGGCATTGGCCAAAAACCATGCATTGACCCGGGTAGTGTTTTCGACATCGTACCATTGTTTGTCGACATAACTTGCATTGATGGCCAGCGAAAAATGCCGGTTACGCCAGTCGCAACCTGCATAAAAGAGCAAGGGGGGGACCTCAACCATCATTTTGTTATTCAGGTTTAAATCGGGGTTGATGTCGGAAGGCCTGTATTCCAGGATCACACTATGGTTGTATGATGCATTGATGTTAAACTGAAGTTGCCTGATGGGGTGATACCGAAAGCTGATTTCAGAACCGGCAACGCGGCCCCTGGCGATATTGTCGGTGATGATAACAGGTTTAAGGCTGCTTCCTCCCGTATCGATCGAATCGCCGGTGCTGAGTGAATACTGCAGATCATTGCCGATTGCATAATACACAGCGCCATTGATGCTGCAGTCTGAAAATGGCCTGATGGTATAGCCAACTTCATAATTTGTCAGGTACTCAGGCTTGAGTGTGGGGTTGGCGAGCCTGAATCCTTTGTTGATTTTTCCCGATTGTGCCAGGTCTTTAAGTTTTGGCGGTTTGAAGCCAATGCCAACAGAAACATATAATTTGAGCAGGGGCGTCAGTTGCGACTGAACTGAGATTTTCGGACTTAAAGCCGTCCATCCCGAAGGGGAAAAATTCTCCGTGAAGCTTTGTTTAAATCCGGTAGCTTTTGTCGGGTTTTTAATTTGTTGAAAACCGTCATAAAAGCGCGCCATATCACCTCTCAGACCGATGATGCACTGCAGCTTGTTGTCGAAAAGGCCGATTTCGTCCTGGGCAAAAAGTCCGTAAATATCCATTTTGCTTTCACCTTTGATCTCATCGGGTGAGCTGCGGTACAATTCATGCGATACCAATGATCCGGATTTGATTTCAAGACCAAGTGTGAACAGGTTCCCGGGAAACAGTGTTTTCGACCAGTACGAAAACAGCCCCATATCGATCCGGTCGGCATACGAATCAAGCAGTTTATAGGCAAAGTCATCGTTCAGTGATTCTTTCTGGCCATAATAATTCTCGGCCGAATAATACACGCTGGCCTGAAAGCGGCCTCCTGCCAACAGGTTATTGGTGCTCAACCTGAAGTTATTGGTCAGGTATTCCTCAAAATTCCCTTTCGACGTAAAGATTTTCTGTCCGCCTCCACGCTCTTCATTATACACATCATACACAAAGTCAATGTAGTTGCTTGAATCGAACTGATAGCCGGCCTTAATCCCTGCGCCGCCTTCCTTCAAACCAGTTTTAATGTCGTTTTCATCAAGATACTCTGGTGCTTCAAACACATAGCCATCGCCTTTGCGATAATAACTATTGATATTCCAATACCATCCTTTTTGGTTTTTTATTCGGTTTCCCGAGACTTGAGTTGATTGAGCCATGGTGTTGTATGAACCATAACTCAGTGTTGCCGAGGCAGATTTATCGTTGGCCGGTCGTCGGGTAATGATGTTGATTACGCCAGCCATCGCGTTGTTGCCATAGAGTGATGACGCCGGCCCTTTGATTACTTCAATCTTTTCGATAAGGTCAGGATTTACATTATGCCAGTTTACCGAGCCGCCTGCAATGCGGTTTTTAGGAACACCGTCGACAAGCACAAGCACCCTGTCGGCACTCTCAAGGCCACGCATGGTTACCGCAGCGTTTTTCGAGAAAATGCCCCAGCTTCTGTTGACATAAACATTGGCCACGGACTTTAACACATCGTCGAGGTTAGCAAGCGGAAACGAATGGATGCGACTTGCGCTGATGAGCGCTGCCTGCATAGGTAATTCTGTCACGAGATGGCTTGTGCGTGTGGCTGAAACAACAACTTCATCTAGGATCACGGCTGATTGTGTGCTGTCGGCCTGCTGAGCTGTCGCTAGCAAGCATTGTCCTATTAAAAAGCAAAAGATGAGAAAGCCTTTCATTCGCCTTGCATTTTTATGGAAACTGTAATACTTCCTTCATCCTGTCCCTCGAGTTGAGTTACCTGGAAAATACCTTTTAACCCAGCTTCTGTTACAAATGCGTACACCTGATCAACAGCAAGGTTTTTGGCTTTTCTGTAGCCAGACGAAAAAACAAAGGTGTTGGCCAGGATCAGGCTGTCGTTCTGACAAGCATTAAAGTCAGCTGGAGTAAGCAACGGACGCTGGATGAACCTGACAGTGTGCCGGGTGGTCCAGTTTGCCGGGCCAAATTCGCCCGGAAAAACCGATGCGTCAATGTTTGCACCCGGAGAAGCTATGGTATTTGCATCTGTTTCAATGGCATCATAATAATAGAGCAGGTCAATGAATTCCTGATTTATGTAAGCCGATTCAAGGCTGTAAGTGCTGTTCTGAGCCAGGGAATAAAATGACCTGGCATCCAGGTGATTTTGCGCTGTCATCTCCAGCGAAGGAACTGTGGTTATTGGACCAAAAACTGAAGCTTCATCTGTGTGAAGTGTCAGGCTAATGGTGTCGCTTTGATTTCCACCCCTGTCGCGAACATAAAAGCGCCAGCTTTCAGTCGCGGAAATGCCTTTGGTGACGAAACCGCTATAACTGAGGCGATTTGTGTAAATGCCGGAGTCGATGGCCATCACCTGGTTGTCGGCTAGGGCAATTATACTTAATTGAGTTAATGGATAGCTGCCGTTGGCATTTGCTTCGATTCCGATACGTATGGTTTGGCCTATCAGTAAAGTAGTGTCATGAAACACATAACCCGAATCGGTGATGAAGTGTATGCCGGGCTTTGGTGCCAGGCTTGGCAGGTCCTTTGAGCAGCCTGCTGTAATCCATACCAGGATTATGCTTAGCGATAGGAGAATAAATGCATGTCGTAGGGTGCAGAAGACATTCATTGATGGTGGAATTACAGATTAAGACAGGATGTTACGCGTGGTGCGGGTAATAAACCATGCAAACCAGCCACCTAGCGCGCCAAAGAAGAAATGAGAAACCACAGGCCATACAAATCCTCCTTTCATCAGTGATTCATAGGGATAGGATGTGGTCAGGCTAATGAGAATACGGCTCAGTGGAATCAATACATAAGCAATTCCGCCCATGGCTATTAAAAACATTGCCTTTGATCTGGCGGTGCCAATATACCTGTAGGTCAGGTCAATGAATGCGCCTATGAGCAGAAAAATGACAGGCAGGAAAGGATCTTTGATGCCTGCAAATGGCATCAGAAACACCAGGGCTGCCGATGCAGAAGTAACGCTCCCGGCAATGGACAGGCCCGAATATTGCCTGCCGATGAGCAGCAGCGCCATCACTTCGAGTCCATGGTGTCCGGGTAAATTGAGGGGAATACGCAGGTAAATTCTCAAAGCTGCAGCCCCTGCACCAAGCAGTCCGAGAATGAGCAAATCGGTAAGCAGCCCGCTAATCGGTTGCGTGCTTGATGTATTCTTTAGATGCGACTGTCCATTCATAATCCGTAGTATTTTTTGATTTTTCAACAAAAACAATGTGCCGGTGGTTTTTCACTGCCGGCCTTATCCAACCGCCTGTGTCGATGCGGTCGCTGAGTAAAACTTCACCGCCGTCAATAGCTGTCAGGCCATCAATTCCACTAATGGCAAAGAGGCCAGATACTTCATAGATTCCCTTTATCTCCCTGATTTCTTTTCCATTGACCCACACACAGCGACCGTCATTACCTCCCTTTCGCAATCCAAGGGCCGCAAGTGAGCCAATGATGCCATCATGCGTGCCTGTCAGGCCCTCCAGATAGATTCCGGAATCAGCAGCAAGGGTCTTCGCTTCATCAAGGCTAAGTACCTCTTTTTTAGCCCGATTCCCCCATAAAACAACCTGATCATTGACTTTGTCATAATATTGCACAGCGAGGCCGGCATCAGAGCCAACAGCGGCTTCGCGCAGCAAAAAATCCCGCGACAAGGCAATCAACTCAGTTTTACGGTCCGACACTACGAAAAGACAAGCGCTGCTGTTATGGGAGGTGTAGGGAATCCGTCTGTCGAAAAAGAGTTGGTGACGCGAAATGCTGATGATACGGCCAAGACCAGTTTCCTGTATCAGCTGGCCAAGCTGACGCGCACGATAACCGGTTCCGCGGCTCTCGAGGTTGTCGGTGTCGTCTATTCCGATCAGTAGGTGAGTCATGACTAAATTCTACCCATTAGCGAGTTGCAAATTTATGCAACTCGGTTGAGATATTGCCTGTTTTTAAACAAAAACAGGCTAAACCCTTCAATTTGGAATAGTTTTAAATTGTAGCAATCAGGGCAGTGATTCAAAATTGTAACTTAGCTCGTTTTTCTCGTCTGAGTGTTAAGCCCTAATATTCAATTGGTGAACAATGATCAAGCTAAAGGACGAAAAACTGATATGCGGGCTTTATTGTCGTTCGTGCATGAAATTTGCCGGTTTGTTAAACAGATTTTGCCAGCATCATGTGCTTGTTGAATTTTGCTGCATTATTCATTTTAACAATTTAACACAATGAAAAATTCAGTCCGGACAACCTTGCACATTGGCTTCTGGTTGTCGATTCCTGTCCTGATCCTGTTTTACAGCTGGTCGCAGCAAGCCGACAGCTTTTTTGGAATGCAAGATTCAAAATCATTCCTGCAAATTCTTTTCGATAAGGTGCAACAAATTGTGCAGCAGCCTGATTTGGGAGCTGACCCTTATGCGGCCAAAAACATCGTGGGTATTACTTACAAGGTCTTCATGACCACCGTTTTACCCCTGGGTGTTTTTTACCTTTTTTACCTCATCTTTCTGCCAAACATGCTCAGGCGAAAAAACGCATTGACAATGACAATGCCTGTAGCGTTTATCATTGCCTTTCCGTTGATATTCAATGGCATATTGAGTTATTTTGTCCTCGATGTTTTGTTTAATCCCTGGAATAGCTTGGGGGTAACCTATATGATCAGCTTGTTTTTTGCTGCCTCCGGCACTTTTTTTCGGTTGCTCGATAACTGGCTGATTACCCAAAAACGTGCAAAGCAAAACCTGCAAAGTGAGTTGGCATTGCTCAGGAATCAGGTTAATCCGCATTTTCTGTTCAATACACTGAATAATATTGACAGCCTGATTAAGCGCGATGTCGATCAGGCTTCTGAATCATTGCTGAAGCTTTCCGACATCTTGCGTTATATGATTTATGAATGCAATGTGGATGAAACTGATATGGCCAGGGAAATTAAGCACATCGAAAGTTACATTGATCTGCAGCGCATGCAATTTGCCAATCACGACCTGGTTGTGTTTTCAGTTATGGGTAACCCTAAGGAGATTAGGATAGCTCCCATGTTATTTATTCCATTCATTGAAAACGCCTTCAAGCATTGCAATCGGAAACAAAGCCCACAAGCGATAAAAGTTGCATTCACTATTTCGGGTAAGAAAGTACACTTTGTGTGTGAGAACCTGTTCGACCCCATGCGAAAAACAACAAAAGATTCGGCAAGCGGAATTGGCCTCAGTACTGTGAATCGCCGGCTTGAGCTGATTTATCCGGGAAGACATCAGCTGCAGATCAGGGAAGATAATACTACCTTTAGGGTCGAATTGACAATTGACACCCATGCACATTAATTGCATTGTGATCGACGATACCCCGCTGGCCATCGAGAAACTTGTTGGATTTATCGGCCAGGTTCCGACATTGCATTTGTCGGGCACTTTCAGCAATGGCCTTGATGCCTTGCTGTTTATGAAAAGCAATCCGGTTAATCTGGTTTTTCTGGATATTCAGATGGAGCAATTTTCAGGCTTGCAATTTCTCAGTGTCTTGCAACAGCCGCCCCAAATCATCATCGTGTCGGCCTACAGCGAATATGCCATTGATGGGTTTAATTATGCCGTTACCGACTATCTGTTAAAACCATATTCTTTTGAACGGTTTTTAAAAGCCATCGATAAAATTCAAACAGAGAAAGGCCTCAGCGAATCAAAGGATTATATGTTTGTGAAGTCGGAATACCGCATGGAACGAATCGACTTTTCAGAGGTGTTGTACATCGAAGGGAAAGGGGCCTATCTGAGGATTGTCGGGACAAAGTCAAAGACAATGACGCTGATGAATTTTCAGGTGATGACCGATTTATTGCCTGCCGGTCAATTTTTGCGCGTCCACAAATCATATATCGTGGCGATGAATAAAATCGATCACGTTGAACGAAACACCCTGAAAATCGGTGATCAGCGGATTCCGATCGGACAAAGTTACCGCGAGAAATTTTTCAAGGCCCTGCACTTGACAGAGTAACGACTTTTAGTCCATCGCAATCATGTGGTTTTTCTAGTGAACCACTTATAGAAATCCTTGTTATCAATGAGTTGGATGAGGATCAATTCATACCTAATTAAAGTAAATAACCCGCCTCATGATCCATGAAGCGGGTTTTTGTATGCGGTTTCAGCGGTTTACCACGAAAACAAGGGGTATCCGCTCATCATCTGATTGACTTTGCCTTTCACTGCCTTGATCACGGCTTCGTTTTCAATGTTGCTGATTACTTCGTCGATCAATTCAACAATAGGTTCCATATGCTCTTCCCTGAGTCCACGTGTGGTGATGGCAGGTGTGCCAACACGAAGTCCGGAGGTCTGAAATGGCGAACGGCTGTCGAATGGCACCATATTCTTGTTGATGGTGATGTCGGCTTGCACGAGGGTGTTTTCAGCCTGCTTACCAGTGATATTCGGGAACTTTGTCCGCAGATCGATCAGCATCAGGTGGTTGTCGGTACCGCCTGAGATCACATGGTATCCGCGGTCGACAAAGGCTTTAGCCATTACTTCGGCATTGCGTTTCACCTGCAGGATGTATTGGAAATATTCATCGGTAAGGGCTTCACCAAAAGCTACGGCTTTGCTGGCAATCACATGTTCGAGCGGTCCGCCCTGAATGCCCGGGAAAACAGCTGAATTAAGCAGAGTCGACATCATTTTGATTTCACCTTTTGGTGTTGCCAATCCCCATGGATTCTCAAAATCCTCGCCCATTACAATCAGTCCACCGCGTGGTCCGCGCAGTGTCTTGTGTGTGGTTGTGGTGATGATGTGGCAAAACTCAACCGGATCATTCAGCAGGCCGCGGGCAATCAGTCCTGAAGGATGCGAAATATCAGCCATCAGGATGGCATCAACCTGGTCAGCGATGTCGCGCATGCGTTCGTAGTCCCAATCGCGGCTATAGGCTGAAGCGCCGGCAATGATCATCTTTGGTTTTTCTTTCAGGGCTACCTTTTCCATCATATCGTAGTCAACGAGCCCTGTTTTTTCATCCACGCCATAAGCCACCGGACGGTAAAGTATGCCCGATGAATTTACGGGTGAACCATGCGAAAGGTGTCCTCCATGCGAAAGGTCGAGGCCCATAAACGTATCACCGGGCTGCAGACAGGTAAGAAACACAGCCATATTGGCCTGTGCACCTGAGTGGGGCTGCACATTGGCATATTCAGCATCGAAAAGTTCCTTGGCCCTGTCGATGGCAATCTGTTCGGTCTGGTCCACAATCTCGCAACCACCATAATATCTTTTGCCAGGATAACCCTCGGCATATTTGTTTGTCAGCACCGACCCCATGGCTTCGAGCACCTGGTCGCTTACAAAATTTTCCGATGCAATCAACTCAATACCATGCATCTGACGCTCTTTCTCCTGGCGAATGAGATCAAAAACCTTGTCATCTCTTTTCATAAATAATCGTTTATTTATTGCGTAAAATCTTAGGTAGTTATTTGGGTAACAAAGGTAGGAATATTATTTGAGGGGAGGAGCCATACTAAAACAATTCAATCGCAGTTTTGTTAGTAAGTTTGCAGCCATTAAGCCCCATTTATGATACCTTTTGACCGGTTTACCTTACCCAACGGACTTCGTTTTATTGTGCATCACGACCCAAACACACCCATCCTTGCAATGAATATCCTGTATGATGTCGGGGCAAGGGATGAGGACCCTGAGCAGACCGGTTTTGCCCACTTGTTTGAACACCTGATGTTTGGCGGATCGGTCAATATCCCCAGATACGATGAACCATTGCAGCTTGCCGGAGGCGAAAACAATGCCTTTACCAACAGCGACATCACGAATTATTACCTCACACTGCCCGTACAAAATGCCGAAACAGCGTTCTGGCTCGAGTCGGACCGCATGTTGAGCCTGGCTTTTTCGGAAAAAAGCCTTGAAGTGCAACGCAATGTCGTGGTTGAAGAATTCAGGCAGAGCTACCTGAATCAACCCTATGGTGATGTGTGGCTGCTGCTCAAACCGCTGGCTTACATAACCCACCCTTATCAGTGGAACACCATCGGCAAGGAAACAGCGCATATCACCAATGCCTCCCTGGAAGATGTCAGGCGGTTTTACGCCAGGTTTTACAACCCAAACAATGCCATCGTGACTGTTGCGGGCAATGTCAGCACTGCCTATATTAAGGAAATGGCCGAGAAATGGTTTGGCCCGATTCCGGCAGGACCGGTTAACGAACGTAAACTCGCAAAGGAGCCCGAACAGACCACCGACAGGTTGAATGAAGTTGAACGTGACGTGCCTTTTTCAGCTGTGTACAAGGCCTGGCATATGTGCGCACAACAGCATCCTGACTATTACGTAATCGACTTGTTGTCGGACCTGCTTGGTTCTGGCAACTCATCCCGGCTGTATGTGGAACTGGTGCGCAAACAAAAAATCTTTAGTGAAATAGGCGCATTCATCACTGGCGATATCGATCCGGGACTTTTTGTTGTACATGGCAAGGTGATGCCAGGTGTTGATCCTTATACCGCTGATCAAGGCATTCAACAAGTTATTGAACACCTGATTTCACAGAAAATTAGTGAGGCTGAACTCAGAAAAGTTAAAAATAAGGCAATCGCATCGCTGGCATTCGAAAACATTTCGTTGCTCAACAGGGCCATGAACCTTACTTTTCACGAACACCATGGAGATGCTGGTCAAATCAATAAACTCCCTGCGATGTATGCTAAAATTAATGTTGATAGCTTAGCCAAAGCGAGCCGTGAGTTGTTCCGTAAAGGAAATTGTAACACGCTGATATATAAATCAGTGAATAAAGAAAATAGGGAATAAGCAGCATGGATAAATTGAATCGCGAACAGCAGCCCAAATTGAATCTTGTCGGACTTGGAACGATGGCAAGCCCCAGATCCTGCCGTTTTGAAAACGGTATAAAGGTGCATTTGTTTGAAGGCAAAGCCCATGAAGCCATCAGGCTTGATTTGGTATTTAAGGCAGGGACGGCCTATCAGCAGGTGAAGCTGGCCGCCTCTTCAACCAACCGCATGTTGAAAGAAGGAACAAAACAATTTACTGGCCGTCAAATCGCCTCAAAGCTGGATTACTACGGTGCCTACACCGACCTTACGGCTACCAAGGACTTTGCCTGGATATCACTCTTTGGTCTGCGAAAACATTTCCCAAAGCTGTTACCCATTTACGAAAGCATGGTAAAAGCCCCGGCTTTTAAACCTGCTGACTTTAAGGTGCTGAACCGGCAACAAAAGCACGAGTTCGTGGTAAACAGCCAGAAACCCAAGCACCTGGCCAGTCGTGTTTTTAACCAGGAATTGTTTGGTGCAGGATCACCCTATGGTCAAACGGCGGATGAAATTGATTATGACCGGCTGAAACCGGCAGATCTGGCTGATTTCTATGCAGGCTTTTATGGTGCCGGAAATTGTGAAATAATCATATCGGGTGCCATTGACAGGGCCACTGAAGACATGGTTCAGGAACGCTTCTCCGGTTTGTGGGGAACTGACACTCAGGCAGCTGCAATTGCCCAACCGCATGCTTCAGTCACTGGTTTGAACTGGATAAGTAAACCTGGCGCCTTGCAATCGGCCATTCAAATGGGAAAGTATCTGTTTAACCGCAAGCATCCCGATTTTGCCGGATTTCTCGTGCTTAATACGGTGTTGGGTGGCTATTTTGGTTCGCGCCTGATGGCCAATATCCGCGAAGATAAAGGCTATACGTATGGGATTCATTCTCAGCTTGTGCCATTGGAACAAGGTGGATTTTTTGTCATTGGAACCGAAACCGGACGCGATGTCACACAAGCGGCACTGGAGGAGATTCGTAACGAACTGCTCAGGCTGATACATGAGCCAATACCAGAGGATGAGCTCGTACTGGTTAAAAATTACCTGACCGGCAGTTACCTGCGCGGGCTCGATGGTGTGTATAACCAGGCCGATAAGTTCAAGGCCATCCTTGGTCTTGGAGAGGGGATGGAATATTACAACAAGGTAATCAGGACTGTACAGGATATCTCTGCAGAGGTATTGCAAGAACTGGCTGTTAGGTATCTTCAACCTGACAGCATGCTTACTGTTGTTGCAGGTGAAAGGGTTTAAGTAATTTTGCTGCATGCGTTATCTCGTTTGCTTTTTTGTCGCATTTTGGCTTGGCGGGATGCCTTTACTAAAGGCACAGAATGATCCACCCAAGTTTCACTGCATCACGGTAAATCCTGATGGCAGTGCGATGCTTCGCTGGACTGCGCCAACCAGCACGACCGGCTTTCAGCGTTACCTGATTTATTTTAATCCTGCTTCAACCGGTGCCTTTGTGTTAATCGACCAGATCGACAATGCATTGATCAGCACCTACACCCATGTGGATGCCGATGCGAATAGCGGGCCAAGAAGGTATTACTTTGTCGCAGAATATGAAACAGTTACATCCATTTCATCGGACACCTTATCGTCGATGTGGTTGCAGGTTGACAACACCAACCAGGCCATGGCCGGACTGTACTGGAATGCGCCCCGCACGCCACTCCACAACGGCTCATCAGACACCTATGAGATTTGGCGCGAACTGCCCGTAGGCGTATGGAGTTTCAGGGGATCAACAACCACAACTTCATTTCAGGATCCGGTTGTTGTGTGCAACGATTCAGTGAACTATCGGATCGTGCTGCCGAATAACAACGCATGCCAGTCGGTGTCGTCGGCAACCGGTGCGCGTTTCAGCGACATCGTGTATCCCGACAAGCCGCAGCTTGATTCTGTCAGCGCTTCCCCTGACGGGCATGTGCATCTGGGTTGGACAGCAAGCCTGGCCACTGATACCTGGGGATATATCATCTACCGGTTCGAGCAGAACACATGGCAGGAAGTCAGCTGGATTTACGACAGAGAGGTGACCTATTTTCTTGATGATGCCGTCGATGCCTGCACGGTATCACCTGAATACGCCATCGCATCCTTTGACAGCTGCATGAACAAGAGCCCGGGGACCTTCCTCAATCCCCAACGGCCGATTTTAATGAATCAGGTCGTTTACAATAGTTGTTCCCTTACAAACCAGTTAAGCTGGACCTCTTATGAAAACGCTGCCCCGGCGCTAGAGGGCTATAACATTTATGAAAGCATCAATGGCAGTGTCTTTGCATGGATTGACCGTGTTGACGCGACAACCCTGACATATATGCAAGGTAACCTGTCACCTGGAATGTACTACACCTACAAAATTGAAGCGTTTTTCGGTGCCGGCACCAGCAATTCATGTGAAGTATCGGTGTTTGCTTCCGAATATGCCAAACCTGCCTTTCTGAACCTAATGAATGTAAGCGTACCGGAAGGAGGTGGCGTTGAACTGCTTGTAGATGCTGATGTTGCAGCAACCATCAGTAGTTTGATCGCAAAACGCTCTGTCGTACTCCCGCAGGCACCTTTCACGCTGTACAGTTATACCCCAGTGATCGAAGCGCCGGTCCTTGTTACCGATGAAACTGCCTCAACTTCAGATTCGGCATATTACTACAGCCTGAGCCTGACCGACAGCTGTGGGGCAAATATGCTCGAAACAGCCACCCACCGGACCATGCTGCTCAAGGGAAACAATGCCAGTGAACAGCAAAATGTCCTTGAATGGAACGCGTATGAAGGCTGGGATGTGCTTGAGTATCGCATTTACAGGAAACTTACCGGTCAAGATGTGCCCCAACTTATTGGTACGAATCTGCCCGGAAACCTAAACTTTATTGATCAGATCAGTGGTGTTTCTGCTGGCGACGGAGTGTTTGCTTACGTGGTTGAGGCGGTTGAAAATGCAACAAATCCACCAGATGAAGCCCTTATTTCGAGGTCTAACGTCATTTCACTGACTGTTGAAAGCGGACTTTTTATGCCCAATGCTTTCCGGCCAGGAGGGCTGAACAGCACCTTTGGACCAGTGTTTCGCTTTGCCGGCTTCCGCGATTATCGCCTGAGCGTGTTTAACCGCTGGGGAAAGCTGATTTTTGATACTTCAGATGTAAATAATGGCTGGGATGGACGTTATGCCGGTGAGCTTGTTCCGGCAGGAGCTTATGTTTATGTGCTTCAATACCTGAATCAGTATGGCGAAACAGTCACCAAGAGAGGTGCTGTCAGTGTGGTTTATTGATTAGAATTGGCATCTTTATCTGTCATTTCACCTGCCGATCCTGCCTCTCTGGTCTTTTTATCCTTCAGGCTTCCATCAAAAATATCGAAACACACAAAACGGCAATCCAGTGGGCCATTAAATACCGGTATTTTCTTCGAAGGCTTCAAACCAATCAGTTTAAGTGCAAAAAAATCGGAGCTGATAACCCAGGCCTTGTATCCCTTAAACTTATGCTTCAGTGTGTTGCCTATCAGTGTATACAGTGCATTGATGTTTTCTTCCTCCAGCCTTTCGCCATAAGGCGGATTGATGACGAGGATACCACCACCTGCGGGAGGTACGAACTGCTCCATGGGCTTACGAAACAGCTGAATGTCTTTGTGTAAATGCGCCTTTCTGACATTTTCGCGGGCGATATCAATGGCTTTTGCAGATCGGTCTGAACCGATGATTTCGAAATCAAAGTCACGAATCTGGTCCGATGCCTCAGTCATCACTTCCTTCCACAAGGCTTCATCAAAATCGACCCAATGCTGAAAACCAAACCATTCGCGGTAATAGCCTGCCGGGATATTGGCCGCAATCATGGCTGCTTCGATGGGTATTGTGCCTGAACCGCACATGCAATCTACAAAATTGGAATCACCTTTCCAACCGGTAAGGAGCACAAGACCTGCAGCGAGCACCTCGTTGATGGGCGCCTTGTCCACAACGATGCGGTAACCGCGTTTGTGAAGCGAGTCGCCCGAACTGTCGAGCAGCAGGTTGCACTGGTCGTTGCTGATGTGCAGGTTGATGCGCAAATGCGGTGCCACTGTATCCACTGACGGCCTTTTGCCGAAACGTTCACGAAACTGGTCGGCAATTGCATCTTTTGTTTTTAGCGCAATATATTGTGAATGTGTGAAATACTTACCGCTTACCACAGCATCGATGGCAAAAGTCTGTTCGGTAGAGAGCAGGAGCGACCAGTCGATTTTCCGCACCTGATCGTAAAGCTGGTCCTCCTCGCGCGCCTTAAAAGAGGTAAGCGGCTTCAGGATACGGAGCGCTGTACGGAGGCAATAGTTGGCTTTATACATCATGCGCTTGTCGGCTGTGAAGCTAACCGCACGTGTCATCAGGCTAACGTCTGTTGCCCCAATGCCGATAAGTTCATCAGCCAACACCTGTTCAAGCCCGGATGAAGTCTTGGCAATCAGTGTGAAAGTTTCCTGGAAGTTCGTCAATGCCTGCAAATTTTTTGCAAAGATATGGCCATATTTGTTCGGTTGTTGACTGCCAATCAAAATCTATTAACTGTATTGGCCAAACATAACATCCAGAAAGACAATAGAATATTGAAATTCATGAACATTTTCACTGCGCTGAAACAAACATTATGTTGATATTTGTGAAAATTTGGAAAGATGACCATCGCAGAAGCCCAGGAAAAAGTGGATCAATGGATCAAGGACATTGGCGTCAGATATTTCAGTGAATTGACAAATACGGCCATGCTTATGGAAGAAGTTGGCGAAGTTGCCCGAATCATGGCTCGCAGGTATGGCGACCAGTCATTCAAGGAAAGCGATAAGGAGGTGGACCTTGCCGACGAAATGGCCGATGTGCTGTTTGTATTGATCTGCCTGGCAAACCAGACCGGAATTAACCTCAGTGATGCCTTCGAAACGAACCTGAAAAAGAAAACTATGCGCGACAACAAAAGGCACAAAAGCAATCCAAAACTTGGCTAAAACCCATTATTTCAGCGGATAAAATGCGTTTGGGGCTGATGAGTCGGTTTTAATGTTGTGAAATTAGGATAAAATGGTGATGCAATTACAATAGGTTGTTTATTTTTGGTCATATTTTCATCAACGTTTCCTTATGCTAATCAGATATTTTCTTAACCACCAATGGAAAAAAACCGTCAGGTCGTCAATTTGGCAAAAGAGCCTGGCCTTAAACATCATGATGGGTTTTTTTGCATTTATCCTGTTTGCAGAGGCTTTGGTAATTTCCATTATCATAGCCAATAAATGGCATGAAATTGCAAAAAGTGACTATCCACTGCCTGAGTTTTATAAGGTGGTCGCGTATTATTTTGCAGGTATGTTTATGTTCCGGTTTTTCATGCAGACGCTGCCAGTGCTCGAAGTCAGGCCTTATCAGCACCTGCCGGTTAAAAAAAGCATGCTGATCCACTATGTGTTGGGCAATGGCGTGCTAAATCTTTTTAACCTGCTTGCCCTGGTTTTTTTTATTCCATTCACCATCGCTCAGGTAAACTATTACCACGGTGCAATAATCGCTTTCGGATGGCTGGTGGCCATGTTATCGACTGAGTTGACGCTCAATTTCCTGGTCATCTACATGAAAAAACAGCTTGTTTCGAACCTGAAGGTTGTCAGCTTGATGTTGGCCATCATTGCTGCCATTGGATTGGGCGATTATTTCGGATGGTACTCATTCAGCAAGCTTGTTGCAGGCCTCATCGATGGCATGGTGCAACATCCGCCATTGCTGGTTCTGCCTGTTGTACTGCTCGTGCTCGCTTATATGCTGAATTACCGTTTCCTGAAAGCCAGGCTGTATATGGAGGAAATTTCAGGAAAAAAAGCAGAAGATTACAGTCAGCCGGGACAGGTAGGATACCTCAAGAAATTCGGACTTATCGGCGAAGTCATTGGTGTTGATATCAAATTGTATCTGCGGAATAAGCGCACAAAGTCAATACTGTATATGTCACCATTGTTTTTGGGCTATGGCCTGTTTTTCTATCCGAATCCACAGTACAGCCACGATGGTGGCTTTATGATTTTTGTGGGCATTTTCATATCAGGAATGATGATGCTCAACTACCTGCAATACGCCTTTGCTTACGAAGGCAATTATTTCGACCTGCTCATCACATCTGGCATTAATTTTAAGGAATACATAAGAGCGAAGATGTTTTTCGCTACAGTCATCACCGTTGTCTGCTTCATCCTCACGCTTCCATATGGTTGGTTTGGCCTGAATATATTGTTCATCAACACAGCCTGTTTTTTGTTTAACCTGGGCATTTTGCTTCCTGTTGCGCTTTACTTTGCAACTTACAATAAAAAAAGCCTGGTATTGAGCAGGGGCAGTGCGTTCAACTACCAGGGCATGGGGGCATCGCATTGGCTCATAATGCTCCCGGCTTTCATTGTTCCACTCTTTATTTACCTGCCTTTTTCCTGGCTTGGCAATCCGGAATTGGGACTGATTGTTTTGGGCAGCCTTGGGCTAATCGGATTGGCATTCAGAAAATATTTCACACAAATTATTCATAACAACCTGCTTGAGCGCAAATACATCATGTCGCAGGGTTTCAGGGAAAAATACTAACATTATGATCACAGTTAACAACCTATCGAAGAGTTACTCAGGCGCAAAAGTGCTTGACCTTCCACAGTTAATGATCCCGAAAGGCCAGTCGTTTGGGCTTGTTGGAAACAATGGCGCCGGCAAAACAACGCTGTTCAGGCTGCTGCTCGATTTAATCAGGGCCGAAAGTGGAACCGCGATGATCAATGGAATGAATGTTGCCGTCAGCGACCAATGGAAGCATATCACCGGAGCCTACCTCGACCAGGGATTTCTCATCGATTTCCTGAGCCCGGAAGAATTTTTTGAGTTCACCGGCAATGTCAAAGGCATGAGCAAGGATGATATTCAGCTATTCCTGCATGGTATGGAAGAGTTTTTCAACGGAGAGGTACTCAACAAGAAAAAGCTGATCCGCAACCTGTCGATGGGGAACCAGCAAAAAATCGGGGTGGCCGCAGCGCTTATGGGAAGGCCTGAACTGGTCCTGCTCGACGAACCTTTCAACAGCCTCGACCCCACAACTCAGATCAGGTTGAAAAACCTCGTAAAAAAGCAGATGGCAGAACATCAGACGACATTCCTGATATCGAGTCACGACCTGAACCATGTGACGGAGGTGTGTAACCGCATCGTGGTGCTTCATCAGGGAAGGATCGAGCATGACATACTGACAAGCGCTGACACATTGAGCGAACTCGAAGCCTACTTTGCCGTTTAGTCAATTATCCGGTCGTGAACTTACGCTTGAGCAAACTCATTCAGGCTAACCCCATTGCTGATGAACCAATCAAGGAATTTGTCATTTTGGCGGAAATATATAACAGGCAGCAGTTCCTTGCTTTGCTGTTTCAGCCTGCATTTCCTATTGCTGCTTTTTTGTTTTGCCAGGCCATTGCAGGCACAGGATGGCCATGTTTCAGGCAATGTGAAAGATGCCAAAACAGGTGAAGCGCTTGCCTTTGTACACATCCTTGTCAACAACGGCACCTATGGCGGAACGACGGATATAGACGGGAGGTTCAGCTTTGAGACTCATGAACCCGTAAAAACCATCCGATGCTCCTATGTAGGATACGAAACAAGGCAGTTTGAGACACAAGGACAATGCACACAGCTCGTAATCACTTTAAATCCCAAAACCTTGCTGCTGAATGAAGTGGTTGTGGTACCTGGCGAAAATCCTGCACACCGGATCATAAAAAATGTGGTAGGTAACAAAGACAGAAATGATCCTAAGAATCTTTCCGCATTTGCCTACACTTCCTACGATAAAATGGTGCTGACGCTCGACACCACCAATGCCGGCAGGCAACACATTGCAAGGTCAAAGAACCTGGTTGCCGACCATGATTTATTCCTCATGGAAAGTGTGACCGAACGGACCTACCTCGCGCCGGGTCATAACCATGAGAAGGTAGTAGCCAGCAAGGTGTCCGGATTCCGTGATCCGATTTTTGTTTTCCTGATTTCGCAGCTGCAATCGACCGATTTTTATGATGCGTTCATCCGGATATCCGATAAGCATTATGTGAGCCCGATTAGTCCGGGCAGCACCCGAAAATACCTGTTTGAGCTCGAAGAAAGTACACCCCTTGATGGGATGGATACGTTGTTTCGCATCTCATTCAGGCCTTTGATCAACACCAACTTCGATGGCCTGACCGGACAGCTTATGATCAGGGCAAAAGGATGGGCCATACAAAATGTAGTGGCTTCCCCGGCCCACAACGACAAGGGCTTGGGAATCAGCATCCAGCAGATGTATGCCTTGCAGCAGGACAGCCTGTGGTTTCCAGTGCAGTTAAACACAACGATTTCTTTCAGCGAAATTGCCCTGGGCGACAGCGGGGTAAATTATCCCCTGGTGGGCATCGGAAAGAGTTACCTGAGCCAGATAGTCATCAATCCAGGCCTGGCTAGAAGTAAGTTTGATGAAATTGCACTAGAGGTTGCTGCGGATGCAACAGCAAAATCGGGTACTTTCTGGTCGGGCATGCGCACCGACAGCCTGAGCGCGCGAGAAGCTGAAACCTACCGCATCATTGATTCGATTGGCCAGGCCCGGCACTTCGATCAAATGGCTGGTTCGTTACAGCTGATGCTTGCCGGGCGAATACCCTGGAACAAGCTTGATATTGAACTGGATAAATTGTTCAGGTACAATGCCTACGAAGGGTTTTATGCCGGAATCGGCCTTCGCACCAATACGAAGTTTTCGTCAAGATTCACTGCCGGAGGATTCTGGGGTTATGGGTTTAATGATAAAACGGCTAAGTACGGGCTTAATGCGGAAGTGCTTATTGACCGGAAAAAGGAGGCCCGGTTGCAACTGGCCTGTGCTTACAGTGCAACAGAAACAGGCGGAGTCACTTTCATGGGGGAGGAAGAAAAACAGTGGTCACTGGCCGGTTTCAGGCATTTCTTTGTGAACAGGATGGACATGACCAGGGCCTATTCATTGGGGTTCAGTTTCCGGGCATTGCAGCATTTTACCTGGTACGGACAGGGTTCGGTTCAGCACAAAAAAAGCGGCTATACCTATTATTTTGGCGATAGCCTGCCCAATACTGTCATAGCGCCTGAATATGATTTCAGCGAGATCAGTCTGGGAACACGGTTTGCCTTGAGGGAGAAGTTTGTGCGAACGCCAAATGGACTGGTTTCGCTTGGAACACCTTTCCCGATTTTCTGGATCAATTTTACTCATGGCATGAAAGGCCTGTTCAACAGCGAGTTTCGGTATAACCGGCTGGATGTTCGTTTCGAAAAGTCGGTTTACTTCCGGTATTTGGGTAAAACGAGCCTGCGCGTGCAAGCAGGTTTGATCAACGGAGATGTGCCCATGACCAGGCTTTACAACAGCCCGGCCAGCTGGCGCAGTTTTGCCCTTTATGCGCCTTTTAGTTTTGGTACCATGCGGATGAATGAATTCCTGTCAGACAGGTATGTGAACATTCATTTTACCCACGACTTTGGCAAACTGCTTTACCGAAGGGGTTCGTTTCAACCCGAATTCGCCGTGGAAACGAATGTGGCTTTTGGGTCATTGGCAAAGCCCGAAAAACATCAGCTTATCGCCTTTAAAACCCTCGAAAAAGGGTTTTACGAAAGTGGCCTGCTGATCAACAACCTGCTCAGGCTTCCTGCACTGAAAACGGGCTTTGGGGTTTTTTACCGCTATGGACCTTATGGGTTTACGAAAGTAAGTGCTAATTTTGGCTATAAGATCAGTCTGCAGGTAGGACTGTGATGGTCCTTAAAAAGACTTCGCCAGTATTCATGATGAAATAATCGCTTACCTTTACATAAAGAAAACAGGCATGAACGGATTTATTTCATACATAAAACCCTTTACAGGTTTGATTATCATTGGAATTATGGGATGGTATTTTTCAGACCTCCTGATTTACATTGTTATTTCGGCGGTGCTCTCCATCATCGGAAAACCGCTTGTGAAATGGCTTAACCGATTGAAACTTGGCAAATATCAAATGCCCAACACCTTGTCAGCAGTGCTTACACTGATGACCATTGTCATGGGCTTTTTGTCATTTATTTTCTTCATCATTCCCCTGATCAATAAGCAGGCGATAATGATTGCTGAAATTGATACACTTGCCATAAATAAGCACTTCGCTGAAGCCCTCAACAGCATACAGAATTTATTGATCTCCTACCGTATCATGGAACCCGAGCAATCGATAAACTCACTGATTGAGGCAAACCTTACCCAGTTGGTGAAAGCAACAAATGTTTCAGCCATGTTTACCAAACTGATTGGCGCAACCAGCACATTGATGATGGGAGTGTTTATCATACTCTTTCTAACCTTTTTCTTTCTGAAAGAAAAAAACTTGTTGCGCTTGTCAATCTTAGCGATCATACCTGAGAAATACACCATCGACATGGGTAAATTGCTCACCGATACACGCACCTTGCTCACCCGCTATTTTTTGGGTTTGTTGATGGAGATAGGTGTAATGATGACGATTATTGGATTGACACTAAGTGTATTAGGAGTTAGGAATGCACTGATTATTGGTTTTCTGGGTGGCTTAATGAATGTGATACCATACCTGGGGCCCATCATTGGTGCATGTATTGGAATATTGCTTGGTGTTATTTCGGTATTGAGTTTGGGAATGTATGATGCCTTGTTTCCGACAATGCTGACCATCCTGCTAACCTTTGCCGGGGCAAACCTGATCGACAATTTCCTGCTTCAGCCAATCATCTATTCGAAAAGTGTGAAAGCACATCCTGTGGAAATATTTCTGGTCATTATCATGGCTGGAAAACTTGCCGGAATAGGCGGAATGGTGCTTGCAATCCCTGTTTATACGGTTATTCGATTAATCGCCAGACAGTTTTTGAGTTCAGCCAGGATTGTTGCAGCCATTACCAGAAACATGAATTAAGGTATCGGATATGATTGGACCTGTGGCGAATAAACATGTTCAGGTTCTTTGTGTCTCCGCCTGAAATTGTGTCTGATCGATGAATGTGCTATATTTGTGAGGTGTTTTGCGAGAAATTGACAGGTGATCATCATTCGGCAATGGTGAATGGATTGATAGGTGGGTGCTGCTGCCGGTTGAAAATCAGTTTATAACCTGTATAATTGTTTATTTGATCGGTATATTGATGTTGTTTTTTTATATTGCCCAATAAAACATTAATTCCATGAGCAGTTCAGGATCAAAAACATTGCTGACTTTTTTTGCAGGAGTCATTGCCGGTGCAGCTGCCGGAGCAATTGCCGGGATTTTATTTGCGCCCGACAAAGGAACAGAAACCCGAAAGAAAATCCTTTCCAAAACCATCGACGCAAGAGAAGACCTTGCCGCAAAACTCGAGAGCCTTAAAAAAACCATTGAGGAAAAGCTGGCCGAAAAGTAAGGCTGAGAAGAACCTGTAAACATTCATCAATTTATCCACAAGTAACACTGACTATGGCTTCAGATGACTTCACTGCTCCGTTTCGCGATATAGCGAATGAGTTAGGAAAACAAGTTTACCTCCGCACCCAGTTGGCCGGATTTGTGCTGAGTAAGAAAATTGCCGGAATGGTTTCACTAATGATCACCATGGTACTTTTGGCAGGCATTTTTTCGATGATCATGCTGTTGCTTTCCTTTGCCTTTGTGTTTTGGTATGGCAGCACAATAGGATCATATGCCGGGGGATTCCTCATCATGAGCCTGGTGTTTGTTGTGCTGGGATCGGTGGTGTTCTTAAACCGAAAGAATTGGTTCCTGAATCCTTTGGTGAAAAAGATGAATGAGAAGGAGTTACTGATGGACTGGGATCCAGATATGCCGGATCCGGTGATCGATAATATGAAAGACCTAGAACGGCACATCGGGATTGCCCGGCTGCAGATCAAATACAGTGACCTGAAGCTCGAACAGAACATGCAGCGCATGGCTGAAAACCTTACGCCTCAGAATATTTTCAAAAATCTGATATACAGGTCGTTGCAATCAACGGCAGTACTATCAAAAATACTTGATTTTGCCATCTCGGTGCTCAAAGGCAAACCGGCGGCAGAACCGAATGCAGAAGAAGAAACAGAGAATTAAACGGTCAGGATGTCTTTTTCTTTTAGCTCAAATGCCTTGTCCACTTTTTGGATGTACTTGTCGGTGAGTTCCTGAATCTTTTCCACCAATCGCTTGGTTTCGTCTTCCGGTAAGCCATCTTTTTCCAGTTTCCTTGCTTCGTCATTAGCATGCCGCCGTGCGTTTCTGATGCTCACCTTGGCATCTTCAGCCTCGGTTTTGGCTCTTTTAACCAGGTCTTTCCTGCGGTCTTCTGTCAAAGGAGGTACATTTATCCGAATGATTTCACCCTCGTTTTGCGGGTTAAACCCCAGGTTTGCTGCCATAATCGCTTTTTCAATGGCATGAATGGAACTCTTGTCGTATGGCTGAACAATAATCTGCCTTGGATCAGGCGTATTGATGTTGGCAGTTTGCTCGATAGGCACATGGCTGCCATAATAGTCAACAATCACTCCGTTGAGCATAACCGGATTTGCTTTTCCGGCGCGGATTTTCTGGAATTCACGGTCCAAATGCGTAATGGCATGCTCCATGCTTTCATTTGCTGCATCAAGTACAAATTCGGCTTCTTCTGTCATGGGTGTTAGTTTTTCTTTTCCTGATGACAAATATAGCGCATTTTTTACATCATGCTGATGCGGCTTTGCTGATATTATTCACGGCAGGGGTTCAAAAAGGCCGAACAAAATTGGGTTAACTGGCCGCGTGATGATGGATTGATTTAAAAGCAGGCATTTTTTACCATCAGGATCCCATGCATAAGCGCGCAAGAGATCATCGCCGGTAGCCTTCACATCGCGCCCAAGACGCAAGGCGGTAACGAGGGTGAAATACCTGCCGGGAAGTTTGGTTGTATGCAGCAGACTTCCTGCCTGCCAGTGTTTTATCGACTCCAGGGCTGGATTTTTAAGCTCCATGACCAGTTTGAGGTTGCTTAGGGTATCTATTGCTAAAAAGCTTGCTGTGGCGCACACAATGACCTCGTTTTCCGGTTTGATCTCGTGTACCGGTGTTTCGAAGAGTGGACCATAGAGGCGTTGACTATCCAAACCCACCGGTTCGTTGCACCACCCTGCTGGCGTGTAAGGCAAGCCAGTTCTGGTAAATTGTCCGGCTTCTCCTTTTTGGCGGATGAGCCTAGAAAAAGCCTCCCGGCGGATCAGCGTCTGATTCCCAGTTTCTTCCCCGGGTTGGGCTTTGCGGAGCAAAAAGTATTCAGTGTTAAACCAGGCTTCATAGCGCTCAATCACCGGAAAAGATTCAAGTGCCATGGCAGTCCATTCTTCTGATGCATAATCAGTCCAGGCAAAGGCCAGGTATTGGGTCTGAATGCTGTCGAGACAATCCTGCAATTTACCCGGTTCATCCTGACGCGAAAAATAACGTACCATACCCACCGCCTGCTTGTCGAGATAAAACGCAGGCATCTGGGGTGTGGCACATTTAACAATCACTGTTACATCCTTGTGGGCCTTGCTGTCTTTTGCCACTTCTCTGGCAATGCCGTCAAAGCCCTGTGTATACATGGTATGGTAATGCTTCCGGTTGATTATCAGACTTATGCTTCCAATAATCAACACTGCACCGACCGAGATCAATGCTGTTCGGCTAGTCGTTGTGTTGCCAACAGAAAATAAGGCCAGGATAAGGAATGGAAAAACAAAGTACAATGTGCTGAACTGGATTACCGGTGTCCTGTAGATCGAATAGAGATAAGCTGCAAGAAAGGAAACAGCAAACCAGCCAAGCCCGATGAGTTTAAACCTGATGCCCTTTTTTGTGCGCCAAGTTGAGACAAAGGCCACAAGCACAAGCGCCAGCGCCACCACAATAAATAGTTTGCTGAAGTGAAGGCTGTAGTGCAAAAACTGCAGCACAAAACCTGCTGTTGGCGGGGCTAACCAATCGCCGATACCGCCGGCCTGTAGCTGTTGAAGAAAAACCGGGAGATGGGGCAGATACAACACAATGGCGGCACCGCCGCTAAACAGGTATGTTTTTAAGGTGCGCCCACGCACAAAAACAAAGCCGGTAACATACACCGACATGGCAAGCAGCATAGCAAAGGCATGCATGAGACTTGTTAGCACAAGGCTTAACACAAACAGCAGCCAGGTAATTTTCGACGGGGATTTATTACCGTCAATTACCACGGTCCAGCAATACACCAGGCAGAGGCTGAAAAACAACCCTGCCGCATAAGGCCTTGCCAGTTGGCTGTAGAATACAAAAAATTGCATCACCGCCAAAAAAGAGGCTGAGATTAGTCCTGAGGCTACATTGTGCCAGCACCGGCCAATGGCAAACATGAGCCACACTGAAGCTACACCCATCAAGGTGAATGGAAGCTTCACCCACAGTTCGTTAAACCCAACCAGTTTTACCCAGTAATACAAAAATACCTGAACCCCTGCCGGGTGTGAGTCGTTTTCAATCACACCATACTTGATAAGGTCACTAAACGAGCCGTAGGATGTGCGGAACAGCGCACTGAACTCATCGTGCATGAATGGCAGCTTGCCGTAATGGTAAAACCTGAGCACACCAGCGGTCAGCATAATCAAGCCCAGCAACAGGTTTTCCGGCACCAACCAGGGTGGTTGTGGCTGTTTTATGCCATCATGTTTGCGATTGGTTTCAGCCATTGGTGCGCGACTGCAGTGTGTTGGTGTTTTGTGATAATCAAGTTAAAGGGATATTGTTATGCGGTTTTATCGTGATGATATTCATGAAAATATCATCATTTTATCCAGGCATGGTCACATCGAAACGATGGTGCCAATGGGATCACCATTCAGCACTTTCAATAAATTGCCAGAGGTATTCATGTCGAAAACCAGTATGGGTAACTTATTTTCCCAGCAAAGTGTAAAGGCTGTCAGGTCCATGACTTTTAGTTGCTTATTGTAAACCTGTTCATAGGTGATATGATCGAATTTCACCGCTTTTGGATCTTTTTCAGGGTCGGCAGTGTAAATGCCATCGACACGGGTGCCTTTCAGGATCACATCGGCTTTTATTTCAACCGCCCTGAGTGCTGAGGCGGTGTCAGTAGTGAAAAACGGATTTCCGGTGCCACCGGCGATAAGGACCACATGGCCGGCTTCGAGCAGTGCGATGGCTTTTGGGCCACTCATCGAGTCAGCTACCCTGTCGATATAAACCCCTGACAACAAGCTTGCTTTAATGCCAGCTGAGGTAAGGGCCGATTGAAGTGCCATGCTGTTGATCACAGTGGCAAGCATGCCCATATAATCGCCCTGAACCCGGTCCATGCCCTGGCTGGCTCCCTGCAATCCCCTGAAAATATTTCCTCCGCCAATAACAATGGCCACCTGCGCGCCCTGTTTCACTGCTGCTGCCACTTCTGTAGCGTAAGCATTCAAGCGCAATGGATCAATGCCGTATTGCTGTTCGCCCATAAGCGCCTCACCGCTCAGTTTCAATAGTACTCTCTTGTATTTCATAGGCTTCGTTTGCTTAAAATGTATACCCTATATTGATAAAATTCGTCATCCCTTTGTTCATGTTTGTACCCAT
>JAHIUX010000061.1 GCA_018816765.1 Bacteroidota bacterium | reverse complement strand
GGATTTCAACCGGTGCGCTGAACGACCTCGAGAAGGTGACCAAACAGGCCTATGCCATGGTGACCTATTACGGGCTCAGCAAGAAAATCGGGAATGTTAGTTTTTACGACTCCACCGGACAGCAGGAATACGCCTTTAACAAGCCTTTCAGTGAAAAAACCTCTGAAGTCATCGACAAGGAAATCTCTGATATGGTTGAGAGGGCTTACCAAAAAGCGATTTCGCTGCTTAGGGAACATACCGAAGGCCTTGCTGTGCTGGCTGAGAAACTGCTTGAAAAAGAAGTCATTTTCGGTGAAGACCTTGAGAAAATCTTTGGCAAAAGGCCATGGGTGATAGAGGAAAAGATCATTGCAAAAAAGATTGAGTCAGGCATTGATACAACCTTCGCATCCACGACAACAACTATGCTGGATGAAGGATCAGCCAGAGAACCTAAGCCGGATGAACCTGCTGAAGGATAATTTTTAACCCCTGATAAGGATGAAAGAAAGTACACCCCGCGAACAAATTCTCACTAAAATCAGGAATGCACTGATGGAGAAAAGTCAAATGCCTTATCCTGATATTGACATGAACGCTGAGGTATTTAACCGTCAGGATATGTCTGACGGCATCGAAGTGATTTTTGCTCAGGAGCTGATCGCTGCAGGCGGTCAGTTTATTTACAGTGAAAATGAGGGGAGTTTTCTTGAATTCCTTCGCGACCTGATCGGGCAACATGAATGGCCGGCAATTTGGTGCCTTAGCGGACGCCTTGCCAACCTGCTCCAGGCGGGTAATATCCCGTTTACAACTGAGCCTGAACACGATCCGGTTGTGGGATTGACCACCTGCGAAAAACTCATTGCACGCACCGGCAGCATTATGGTTTCCTCGACCGATACAACAAGCCGCAAGTCGTATGCCTTTCCCGATATTCACCTTGTGGTCGCCTACTCTTCACAGGTGGTGCTTTCGCTTAAAGATGCTTTTAACAGCCTGAAAATCAAATATACAAACGAATTACCATCGCAAATCACTGTGATCACAGGTCCCAGCAGAACTGCTGATATCGAAAAGACCCTTGTGATGGGTGCCCATGGGCCGCGCGAATTGTATGTGTTTATGATTGACGACTTATAGCCGCCGATCTCCCTTGCAAACCTGATTTTTTATTATGTTTGCATGCGGAATTCGCGAACGGGAAATGGCATTTTTTATTTAAAAAGCTGATTGATTGATGCTTATTGCTTTTTTGCCTTTATGAACCTAAGACGCATAAAGGCAAAGTGAGGCTGGCAGCACAATAATTTCCTCACGCTTAGTTCGCAAAGCAAAAGACTAAGGAACTAACCGTCGGATTGGCATGAATAATTTTATCAGCAGAACCTTATCAGGCATTGTTTTTGTCGTGCTCATATTAGGTTCGCTACTGATCTCCCCCCTTGTTTTTGCCTTGCTTATGCTGGTTGTTAACCTGCTCGGTGTGGCCGAAATCATCCGACTCACTGCAGGACCCAAACCCAATAAGGCCTTGCTTCGGACCGGACAATTGCTTTCGGTTTTGTTCTATTCATTGATCGCCTGTGTAGCCCTTGACTATTTGCCTTTCATTACTTTGCTTCCAGCCGTAGGCATCATGTTATTGCCCTTCGTTTTTGCCTTGTTCTCAAAAACAAACAGCTTCGGCCAGACAGCCGCGGCGCTCTGGTCTTCCATGTTGCTTGTCGCTTTGCCATCAGCCACGCTTACACTGTTTTTTAATGAATCCTTGTTTGGCGAAAAGGCCGGACCTATGCTCGTATTCATTTTGCTGATCATGATTTGGATAAACGATATTTTCGCCTACCTGTTTGGCATCTGGCTTGGCAAGCACAGGCTTTTTGAGCGAATATCACCAAAGAAAAGCTGGGAAGGCAGCATTGGTGGGGTTTTGATGACCCTAATGCTCACAACGGCATTTTATTATCTTACCCAGTTTATGCCGCTGCTGGTATTGCTCGGAATGGCATTGCTGGTTGTTGTAACAGCGGTTATCGGTGACCTGATCGAGTCGATGTTGAAGCGTCAGGCCGGGGTGAAGGACTCCGGCACCTTGATTCCAGGTCATGGCGGCATACTCGACCGTTTCGATGCAACATTTTTTGCTGCACCATTCGTGTTTATTTATCTATTAATCATATTATCGGTATGAGGCTACATAGCGAAGGTTACAGGATAATCCTGAGCGTATTCATCTTTTCTGCTTTGCTTGCAGCATTGTTTCACTGGCTGTTTTCAGGGTTCCCGATTATTGCCATATTGTTGTATTGCGGCCTTGCTTTACTCGACATCTGGACCATCAGCTTTTTCCGTGTTCCAAAGCGTAAGATGCTAACCAACGATGAGCTCATCCTTTCCTCTGCCGATGGAAAAGTAGTAGCCATTGAAGAAGTTAAAGAAACAGAGTATTTCAAGGACACCCGCATACAGGTTTCGGTGTTTATGTCGCCCCTGAATGTGCATGTGAACTGGTATCCAATCATGGGAAAAGTGCTGTATACCAAATACCATCCTGGAAAGTTTCTGGTGGCCTTTCACCCGAAATCATCCACTGAAAACGAACGGACCAGCATCGTTGTTGGTCATGCCAATGGCAAGGCTGTGCTGATCAGACAGATCGCCGGTTTTATGGCCAGGCGCATCATTTACTATGCCAGAGAAGGCCAGCAGGCCAAACAATGTGACGAATTCGGCATTATCCGTTTCGGTTCCCGCGTCGATTTTCTGTTGCCAGCTGATGTCGAAATCCTGGTCAGGATCGGTGATAAGGTCAAAGGAAGCCAGACGCCAATTGCACGTTTTAACAGAGGACACTAAAACAGGCGCATCAGGGCATCAAGAGAGGAAATTTCGTAGGTGACATTGTTGTTGTGAACGCGTCCATTGGGATTGAAAAACACCTGGTCGATGCCCACCTGGCGGGCACCTTCAATGTCTACTTCGAGGTCGTCGCCAACCATGATGCTGTCACTTGCCTGTGCCGAGGCTTTACCAAGGGCATAGGCGAATATGCCCGGGTCAGGCTTTTTCACGCCGGCTTCCTCCGATGTTGTTACCGAAATGAAATAAGGTCCCAGGCCTGATGTTTCGAGTTTAACCCACTGCACCTCTTCAAACCCATTGGTGATCAAGTGAATAAAATACTTCTTACCCAAATAGGCCAAAACCTCTTTGGCATGCGGAAACAGACGTACATTGCGCGGTGAGCAGTAGATGTAGTCGTCTGACATTTTTTGGACAAGTCCGGGATCATCAATGCCAAATGTAGCCAGCGTGCGCTCGAAACGGAGTCCGCGCAACAGTTCTTTCGCAATTTCACCATTGCGGTAAAGGTCCCACAAGTGATCGTTGTGTCCGTTGAATACATCCACAAAAAGATCGAGGGTGGCGATGCCGCGCTGATCGAGCATATAGCGTGTATAAATATCTTCAAAAGTCTGGCGGGCACTGCTATCGAAATCCCAGAGCGTACGGTCAAGATCGAAGAAGATGTGCTTGTATGATTTTCTGGTCATGGAGCAAATTTGCAGCAAAGATAGCCATTTTAGCCCTTTGTGTTCAGCTGATGATGGCTGATCTGCTGACGCAGCCATTCAAACAAACAGACCGCAGCAGCATGTGTTACGTTTAGCGAACAGGTGGGCCCTGGCACAGGAATATATACGGTTTGGTCACATTGGTCAAGCACGGCCTGCCGGATGCCAGCACGCTCATTGCCAACAACGATGGCCATTTTTTCAGGCAGGACTGTTTGATACAGGTTGGTAGCCTTTACACTTGTTTCGAGGGCTACCAGGGTATAATTTGCTGGTACAAGCTGCCTGATGTTATCCGGCTGCACAAACCTCCAGGCAAGGTTATCGAAGCTACTGGCAGCCGCCCGCCGCAGCTTCGAATGCTTTTTATTTTCTTCACCGAGAAAATACAGCGCCGAAGCCCCGATATTGTCCGACAAACGGATGAGTGCCCCCATGTTTTCGGGTGTGAGCAATGAATCGGCGATGACAATCGGGTGAGGCAGGATATCACTCCACTGGCTTATTCCCAATGAGGCAAAAAGTATGTTTGATTTTACGTACATATTCTGACTGGATTGAGCTGGAAGCAAAGAGGCTGACCAACATGGCCAGCCTCTTGTGATTGCTTGCTTCAAAAAAGCTTATTGAACCATCACCTTGTGTGTGGTGACGCCGTTGGCTGTTTCGATTTTTACAAAATAAACGCCTGCATCAAAACCAGTGGTGCTGATCGAGGCTTCTTTTGCATTAAAGGTGTTGTTGTAAACAACCTGTCCGATATTGTTGCTGACAGTAACCTGCTGAATGGTGGCATTACCCCTGAGGTTAATCATGCTGGTGGCCGGATTAGGATAAGAAACAACATAGGTTTTTTCGCCTAATTCGTTGATGCCAACCAAAACGGTTACCAGTACATTGATGTTTACTTCTTCGTTGGTAAGGTCATTGCTTCTTACATGCAATTTTCCTTTGTAAACGGTAAGTGGCATGAGCATGGTTGCATCGATACCTATTTCGAGGGAGATGAGTTCACCACCTTCGAGAGCGCCTTCAGTCGGGGTTGTGGACAACCAAACCGGGCCGGCAGTACCGGTAAGCTTGGCGCGGATGTTCCAGTTGAAGTCAAGGTCTGGGTTTCCTGAAAGGTGGCTCCAACCTGGTCCTGTCGAAATCCAGTCGCCATCGGCAACGTGTGGACCTGCGTCAACACCTGCAGGGAAAATACCAGCTGGCTGATCCATCCAGTAACCTACCCAAATGTCAGAACCGTCAATATAAACGGGAGTGTTGAGGGTAATGGTATTCCATGAAGCAGGAATAGGAGTGAAATCCTGTTCGTAGAGCAGGGCACCGGCACCAGGAACATTTGGTGAACCCATGCCGTACACCTGAAGTTTATGACCATCTGCAGGTTCGTTGATAAATACATCAACCTGACTCAGCATCATGCCATTGTATTGTTCAACCATAGAAGCGGGGAAGCGGGCTGCTACCCTCCACTGATTTGCATTGGTCAAACCGATAGCACTGTTGTTGTCGCCGTCATAATTGAGGGTTACATCGCGATCGCTTGGGTTTGTAGCTGAAGGAACAGCATTTGGATCGAGCTGAGCCTGTTCGTTGCCTCGTCCACTTGATAAAGCAGGAGTTTTAACCGAAGCAAGCGGAGCTGTAGGTTCATCATAAGTAACAATCACATTGTACTCAAGTGTACCTTCACCTACGTTTGACATATCGCGGTTACGTGTGGTTGTTGTTCCTTCTTCAATGGTGGCAATAATCGGTGATGTACCAATTTCGATTTTTGGTTCGGTGGTTCCCTGAACAAGGATAATATATTCAATATCATCAAAGAAATAGGTAGCTGTTTCACCTGTTGGCGCACCGGCATAAAGGTTAACACCGCCAAGCTGTTTTGTTCCGGGATCGCCCTGTGCCTGAAGGCTGTACTGCCATTCGTAGATCAAAGCACCGTCAATATATACTTCAGCCCAGTCATTGTCGAGGTCGATGATGTTTTCCACATGGAACCAGGTGTCTTTAGGATAAGTGAATGTTGCAGCGTTTTCGCCACCGGCATGCATATAGCCATCGCCAGTTACAGCAAAATATACTTCAAATGCCCATTCCACGCCGGGCGATTCAAAATGCTGGAAGTTATAGTATCCGCCAAAGTTGCTGGGTACATAATAGTTGAAATTAACCTGATATTTACCGGTAGTTTTGTTGCCGAGTTTCAGTACCAGGTCGGTAACGCCCAGATCTTTAACTGAATTAACAGGTGAGCTGGCTTGTTCGGTAACGATGTGTGCATCTTCGGCTGTGCCGGGAGCATTCGACCATGTTGTCCAGAAATCAGGGTTTGAAAGGGCAAGGAAATCGCCATCATTGTAACCTTCGAAATCATCATGGTAAACATACAAAACACCACCTTCAGTATTGACAACAACATCGTCAACCATGAAAATAAATGCATCGTTCGATACACACTGAATGCCGATATACACATTCTGACCATTGTATTCGTTCAGGTCGAAAGTAACTTCTGTCCAGGCGTCAGCAGGAGCTTCCATATAGGTTGCACCACTGATAATGGTAAAACTGGCTGGGTCAGTGTCGGTTGTTGAAACACCCACTTTATACCTTTCAAGGCCATACTGAGCGGTATATGATTTCACCCAGAATGTGAGCGATGAGTTTGTTCCAAGCGGAGTGAGCGGAGTGATGAGCCAGTCGTTATTCGGTGGTGTAGTTGACGCAAAGCAAGCAGCGTATTTGTCGCCTGTGTGTGCCTGAATATCCGGGTCATCCATTGGAGGTGTAGTCATCGATGGGTTAAATACGATGTACGCCATCGGGGAACCTGAGTTAAGAAAATCGACATCGGTGATGCCATAGGTGGGTGATCCATCCACATCAACGGTTGTCCATGGACTCATGTTCAAGGTGAAATCAGTAAAATCCTCAAATCCCTGGTCAATGTTGTTAACAGTGTAGTTAACAGGCATTGCAGGCATTTTTACCATTTGTCCTGACGGGGTAGTCCGCTCGCTGGCCGTAACACGCTTAGTGTACTGAGCCTGAGCTACTGTCACAACAAACAGCAACGCTAATAACACAGAAGTAAACTTTTTCATGGATAATAAATTTAATTAATAATTAGAATTCAGTTGTACAAAGATAAAATAATGGGAAAACAACAGCAAATATTATAAAATAATCTCATTAAAACAAGTCCCTACTCAGCAATGATGGTATTTTCCCTGCCAGGTGTCCTGTAGTTCCATTTCCTGTTCGATCATCCGAACCAGGTTATCATAGCGCAAAGGCCCCCATGAAGGCGATACCAGAAATCGCGGTGGCACTTCGCCGGCAAACCTTTCGATGACAATATCCGGATTAAGTTGTTCGGTATAGGAAACAACAAACCGGATATATTCGTCCAGGCTGAATAAACTGAATTCGCCCGGATTTTTCAGGTATTCCGTTCCCATAACCGTGTTTTTGAAGAGTTGCAACTGGTGAAACTTGATTGTTGTCAGCGGCAATGCAGAGATGATGCTGGCCGAGTCTAGCATTTGTTTCCTGGTTTCGCCCGGGAGTCCAAAAATCAGGTGTGCTCCGCAGGGTATGCCGGCCGCGGCAGCTAAATTGATTGCATTTTTCGAAGCCGCAAAGTCGTGCCCGCGGTTGACCAGTTTAAGGCTACTGTCGTAAACACTTTCGACACCGAATTCGAGGATGACATAGGTGTACTCACGCAGTGTCTGAAGATAAGCAATCAGCTCAGCATCAACCAGGTCAGGTCTCGTTCCGATAACCAACCCGATTACACCTTCACATTCTAAGGCTTCCCTGTACAATGTTTTCAGCTCAGCAAGCGGCTTGTAGGTGTTAGAATAGGCCTGAAAATAGACCAGGTATTGTTTCGCGCGGCGATAACGTTTCCGGTGAAACTCAATTCCTTCAATAACCTGCTGTCGGATGGGCTTCTGAGGCAGGCAATAGGATGGGTTGAAGGCATCGTTACTGCAAAAGGTACAACCGCCTGTGCCAATCGTCCCGTCCCTGTTTGGGCAGGTAAAGCCGGCATCAACGCTTATTTTTTGCACGCGTGTACCAAACATTTGCCTGAAATGTTCAGCATAGCTGTTAAAGCGCCGGCTGTGCCCCCAACGATAGGTGTTCTGGTCTGTCATTCAACTGCGAAATTAACCCAAATTAATCAGTAGGAGGCTTGAAAAGCCGAACTATCTGATTTAGTTGAGGTAATCCCGACATAAAGTTTGTTTGAAGTTTGCACTGGCAAAATGAATTACAAACTTTTAGGGGATTACGCATTCCCAATGCGTAATTAGGGATTAAGCAATTGTCCGGTATACTAACCTTTTGGCGGAAAACGTGGATATCACTTTTGCTGTAGATAATGACTTTCAAAAAAAAAGCCCGCCATAACCGGCGGGCTTCATTAAGCTGTTCGAAACCTGCTATTTGGTAGCATTTTCGAGTCGTTTCATGATGGAGAAGATAAATGCAGCAGAAAGCACGCAGCAGACAATAAATATCGCCCAGAGCTGCCACAAATCAAGTTTTCCCCAGAATTCGCTTCCGATAAACAGGAATTTGTTCCCAACAGCAGTGGCCAGAAGCCATCCACCCTGCATCAAACCCTGGAAACGTGTAGGTGCTACTTTAGATACAAAAGAAAGACCCATTGGACTGAGGAATAACTCAGCGATGGTAAGCACGAGGTAGCTACTGATGAGCCAGTAAGGCATCACGCGCGAACTGTCAGGAACGGGTTTGTAAGCCAGCTTACCGGCTTCGTCAACAAACTGCAATTCATGAGGCGAAACAAGGTTCAGCGAAGCAACAAGCACCAGTACAAAACCGATGGCAGCGATGATCATCCCGATACCAATTTTCTTTGGTGTTGAAGGCTCCAGGTTCTTCTTGTTCAACCAGGCAAATACGCCCATTACAGGGAAGGTCAATGCAACAATAAATAATGGGTTAAATGACTGAAAAACTTCAGGAGCAATCGGATTCATCGCATTGCTCTGTGAAACGAAATAATAAGTCAGGTAGCCAAACACAATCAGCATTCCCGCGCCAATCAATTTTGTATTGTTTTTCTTTTTCATCAGCACGATGAAGAAACCGGCAACCGCGGCAAGGAACGCCAAAATCGATTCGAGGTTAAAAAAGATATTGGTGAATGGCCCGACTTCCTTCACCGTATAGTCACGGGCAAAGAAAGTGAGTGTAAGTCCGTTTTGGTGGAACGACATCCAGAAGAATATTACCACAATAAACACCAGGATGAGCGACATAACCCTTGGTTTTTCTTCAGCAGTGGAGAACATGAAAATCATGGCCACAAAGCCCAGGAAGAGTCCGACAACGAGTCCGAGCTTGTAATCATTCCAGATGAAGTGGAAAATGAGGGTGGTTACCACAAGGATTCCGGCACCGATAACAATGTTCATCATGTTGGAGCCCAATTTTGGTTTGTCAGCCTTGGTATCGGCAACAGCTGCTTTCTCTTTATTCGGCAGGTATTTATTGAACACTATGTACACGATCATCGAAATGATCATCGAGCCGGCTGCGATCGAAAATGCATAATTGTATCCTTTCGAGAATGCATCGATATAGTTTTGCGCAAAAACCGACAGGTTATCGATGGCAGCTCCTGAAATATTCACCCGTTGTGCAAGGGCGGCAAACCCATCAACATCGGCCAGTTCACCTTTCAGGTAGGCATGGCAAAGTGCAGGCATGCTACCGTCGTGCAATAGTCCCTGGGTTTTCAGAAACCAGTTTCTGACCCCGGTGGCAACAAATGGTGCAAAAAACGCGCCGATATTGATCCCCATATAGAAAATCATAAAGGCGGAGTCGCGCACCTTTGAATATTGCTGATCATCGTACATCTGACCGACCACAGCCTGAAGGTTGCCTTTAAACAAGCCGTTTCCAAGGGCAATGGTAAACAGACCAATCAATGTGATGGTCAGGGTATTTCCGGGAATCCCCATGATGACATAACCCGAAAACATAATGATAATCCCGGCGAGGATAACCAGTTTGTACTTTTTGGTCCAGTCGGCCAGAATCCCACCAACAAGTGCCAGGGCATAAATCCCAAAATAAAACCAGCTGTAATAGCCACCTGCTTCACTTTCTGTAAGCCCGTATTTGGCCTGTAAAAACAGCACCAGAATGGCCATCATGGTGTAAAAACCGAAGCGTTCACCCATATTGGAGAAAAACGCCACCAATAATCCTTTTGGATGTCCTTTAAGCATAATAATTAAGGTGTTAGTTATGTGTGTATTTAATCAAAATATGTAACGATTGAACCATACAGCTCACAAATATAGACAAAAAAGCATGAGAACCAAGTCAAAAAACAAGGGGACTGCCTTTCTTTTTCGCAGGTGGACTCAGGAGGCTTTAAACCCAGTCATTTCTGATCAATCAGGTGTATATTTGTACGCCAGCTATTTTTTTGTGCACACCCTGTAATGTTTGTAATGCTCAATCGTCTTGCTCTTGAAATGACTGCGGAAGAATTTAAACATAGCATCCTTGTTTTTAAGCAAAAGTTGTATCGCCTCGGCCTTAGGTTGCTGAACGACGAAGAGGAGGCGGCAGATGTGGTGCAGGATGTGTTTGTTAAACTTTGGAATATGCGTGAACAACTCATCCAATACAGAAGCGTTGAAGCTTTGGCAATGACGATGACGCGGAATGTGTGCCTCGACAGGCTGAAAACCCCGCATCGCATGGTCCGGTTGGGTCATCAAAGCGACCTGCAACAAGAAGCATCCAACCCTGAGTTGGCTTATGAGCTAGGTGAAACAACCGCAATCATTGCTGACTCCATACGATTATTGCCTCAGCAGCAGCAACTTGTCATGCACCTGAGGGATGTTGAACATTTTGAATTCGAAGAGATTGCGTCCATCACTGGCATGAACCTCAATCACATCAGGGTAAACCTGTCAAGGGCAAGAAAAGCAGTGCGGGAACGGTTAGTAAAACACCATAATTATGCATATCAGGGAAATTGAACGGCTGCTGGAGAAATTTTACAACGGAGAAACCAGCCTGCAGGAAGAAGCAATGCTGCGTGAGTGGTTCGCTTCGGCTGAAATACCTTCACACCTGGCTTCGCTGAAAGCACAGTTCGCGCCGGATTTGGAAAAGTCCAAGGCTGAACTTCCTGACGAAGCATTCGATGAGGCATTTTTCCAGCTGATCGACCAGCACGAAAAAACCCATAAGGCCTACAGTTTAAGGAAAATGATCTATGCTGGTTTGGGCCTGGCTGCTTCACTGGCCATTATGCTGAGCATTTACCTGGAGTTCAAACCGCGCACCATCGAAGACACCTTTAATGATCCTGCCCTGGCCTATGAGGAAGTGCAACGGGCCATGCTTTTTGTATCGTCAAAGCTCAATAAAGGCATGGAGCCCGTAAAACAGGGAACAGCCAGCTTCAATGCAGGCATGGAAAAAGCCTCCGATTTCAATAAAATGAGCCTCATCAAAAACTACTTTAAAATTGAATAAACCCAAATTGATCACCATTAAAAATCCATAATCATGAAAATGAATCAATTCAAAACAGCCCTAGTCATCATGCTTTTCGTTCCATTGTTCAGTCTTGGTCAATCAAGCCCAATGGACAAGCTATTTGATAAATATGCAGGAAAAGACGGCTTCACCTCTGTCAATATTTCATCAGAGATGTTCAAACTCGCTGCCGGCATGAGTGCAGCAGGCGATAGTGTGAAAACAAAAGAACTGAACGAGATCGTCAGTCAGCTCACCGGCATGAAAATTCTGGTGTATACGCCTGGTGAAGCCACCGGAACAAAGGTGGATTTCCTCAAGGAAATTGAAAAAAACATGCCCCTTAAAGACTATTCCGAACTCATGACCGTCATGGAAAAAGAAAGCAAGGTGAGGTTTCTGACCAAATCGGGCAGCAACAATAAAATTTCCGAGATGCTGATGATCGCCAACGATGGCAAGGAAACCGTGTTGATGAGTTTTACAGGACTTATCGACCTCGAGACCATCGGAAAACTTTCCAAATCAATGAATATGAAAGGGATGGATTCACTGGAAGCCCTCGACAAGAAAAAGTAATGCTTTCTCACTCCTTAAAATCCGGTTTAGCCGGATTTTTTTTTTTGCCCTTTGCCACCAGCTTCTCTTTAATTCATGATGCAAATTGATCCCACCATGCACATCCGTCAGTCGATTTTCACATCAATTGATGCACTGTTTAATAAAAAAAACACACCTACCCTACTGGCTGACATCACTTTTTCATCCGTAATCATCTGATTGAATATCATATAGATTGTTCATAAATATTTATTTTCATTATTTAGGTTATTCAGTACTTAAATTCATATATTTGCTTCATCAAAATCAACCCTAACTAAAATGAACAGAAAAAATCACTTTTTCGCCATTGCAGGATTGAGCCTACTTCTGCTTTCCTGCCAGCAAAATGCTTCCACTAACCAGAATAGTGAGACTGCAGCACAACAACCAAATACGACCAAAGGCCAGTCGATGGTCAGTGACGATGTTTCGGCAAAAAACATCCTGCAGGTTGCCATGGGATCAGCGGCGCACACCACACTTGTTGCCGGGGTTAAAGCCACCGGACTTGAGGATGTGTTGTCGAACAATGGCCCCCTGACGGTATTTGCCCCAACCAATGCCGCCTTCGACAAACTCCCTGCAGGGACACTCGAAAACCTGTTGAAGCCCGAAAACCTGCCCTCGCTTAAGCGCATCATTACTTTTCATGCAGCGCCCGGAACGTATAAAGGCGATTTACTGAAAAACGGCATGAAGTTATTTATGGCCACAGGCGACTATGTCACTGTTGAGCGCGAAGGCGATGTGATAAAAGTAAACGGATCGCCAATCCTTGCCACCATTGTGGCAAGCAATGGTGTGATCCATGTTGTTGATGACGTATTTCTGCCAAAGGAACAATAACTCTAAAATCAGTATCAATACAAAAATTGTCCAAATCATGAAAATAAACCATTTTATCCCGGGACTTTTACTGCTTTTCGCAGTTGGTTGCAGCTCCGGAAATCAGCCGGCAACCGAATCGAAGAAGGAAACGCCAAAGGCAGAAACAGCCGCATCAACCGATCCGATGCAAAATAAAGGCATTGGCCCGGTGAAGCACGTAGAACTCGGTGCCACGATTGACCAGCAACTAGCTGCCCAGGGGCAAGCCATTTACGACATCAAATGCAAGGCCTGCCACAAACCCAACGAACGCTTTATCGGACCAGCCCAAAAAGGCGTTCTCGATCGCAGAACACCGGAATGGGTCATGAATATGATCATGAATCCTGAAGTCATGGTCAAAGAAGACCCCATTGCCAAAGCCCTCTTGCTCGAATACAATATGGCACCTATGGCCAATCAGGGCATAAGCGAAGCCGAGGCGCGCGCCTTGGTCGAATATTTCAGAACCTTATAACCAACACTAATTGCATATGAAAAACCTGAAAAAAATCAAAGACAGGCTGACCATTATTGTCGCCTTTTTACTCCTTGCCGGTCTGGCTTCATGTGGTCAGCAAGCCAAGGATTCGGAAAAGTTCCGTAAAGGAGCACTGGGGAGCGATGCCGCATCGAAGGTATATGTTGCACCAGGTGAATATGACGAGTTTTACGCCTTCGTTTCGGGCGGTTTCAGCGGCCAGCTATCAGTATACGGACTGCCATCGGGCCGCTTATTTAAGGTGATCCCGGTTTTCTCGGTTGATGCCGAGAAAAGTTATGGTTTCAATGAGGAAACAAAACCCTTGCTGGAGACCTCCTACGGATTTCAGCCCTGGGACGACTCGCATCACCCTGAATTATCGCAAACGGCAGGCAGCACCGACGGACGCTGGTGTTTCATCAATGGAAACAACACCCCACGTGTAGCCCGCATCGATCTTTCTACCTTCGAAACAGCCGAAATCATCGAAATACCCAACAGTGGCGGCAATCACTCCTCACCCTTTACCACTGAAAACACAGAATATGTCGTTGCCGGAACACGTTTCGGTGTGCCTTACCCTCAGCAGGATGTTTCGATCAGTGCCTACGCCGACAAATTTAAAGGGGTGCTCACCTTTATTAAGGTTGACCCACAAACCGGCTTGATGAGTATTGCATTCCAGGTGTTGCTTCCTGCTTTTGACTATGACCTTGCCCACTCGGGGAAAGGTGCTTCACATGGCTGGACATTTTTCTCTTCATACAATTCCGAAAAAGCACATTCACTGCTTGAGGTAGGTGCTTCGCAAAACGACAAGGACTTTATTGCTGCCATCAACTGGAAAAAAGCAGAAGAATACATCGCTCAGGGCAAAGGCCGCGATGTACCCGCAAACTACAGGCACAATGTGTATGACGAAGCAACCCAGTCAGCCACTTCGAATAAAATGACCACTGTGAAGGTGCTGATTCCCGAGGAATGCCCCGGACTGGTGTATTTTCTGCCTACCCCAAAATCGCCCCACGGTGTAGATGTTGACAACACTGGCGAATACATTGTTGGCAACGGCAAACTCTCCGCCGACCTGACCGTGCATTCCTTTTCAAAAATGATTGATGCAATAGAAAAAAAGGATTTTGACACCATCATCGAAAGCATCCCCGTGTTAAGTTACCAGCACACCCTTGCCGGCACGGTGAAAGCAGCAGGTCTGGGTCCATTGCATACCGAGTTTGACGGTAAAGGAAATGCCTACACCACATTTTTTATCTCTTCGGAAGTGGTCAAATGGAAAGTGGGCACCTGGGAAGTACTTGACAGGGCACCAACTTATTACTCAGTTGGTCACCTGATGATCCCTGGTGGCGACAGCAAAAACCCACAAGGGAAATACCTCCTGGCAATGAACAAGATTACCAAAGACCGTTACCTCCCTACAGGTCCCGAGCTCACGCAATCGGCTCAGCTGTATGATATTTCGGGCGACAAAATGGAGTTATTGCTCGATTTTCCGACCATTGGTGAGCCTCATTATGCACAGGGAATTTCGGCTGACCGCATTGTGCCCAGGTCGAAAAAGATTTACAAGCTCGAAGAAAACCAACATCCGCATGCTTCAAAGAATGAAGATGCAACCAAGGTTGTCAGGGAAGGCAATGAGGTTCACGTGTATATGACCATGATACGTAGTCACTTTTCACCCGACAACATCGAAGGAATCAAGGTGGGCGACAAGGTGTTTTTCCACGTAACCAACCTGGAACAGGATTATGACGTGCCGCACGGATTTGCTGTAATGGGATTTGAAAATGCCGAAATGCTGATCATGCCCGGTCAAACAGAAACAGTTACCTGGACGCCTTCAAAAGCTGGCGTTTACCCATTCTATTGTACCGATTTCTGCTCGGCTTTGCACCAGGAAATGCAGGGTTATATCAGGGTGTCAGCGGCCAATGCAAACACCGCTTTAACATGGTCGCTCGGTAAATAATTGCATGCTAAGTGCTTCATTGTCAGCATACAAATAATCACCCGATGATGTCTTCAGCGATTTCCGGGAGTATGATCGGGTGATTATTTGTTTCTTCTACCTGCGATGACAGCATTTTCAAAACTTCCTCCATTATGGAGTCAGACGCTCAATAAAATCGAACAATATGAAAAAATATGCAAGTGCACTCATGGTATTTGCGGTGCTTTCGATGGGTCTGCTTTTTGTTCTCCCCATGTGGAAAATCACCTTGCTCGCCCCCCAATATCCTACTGGTATTTCAATTAACATCTGGATCAACGACATCAGCGGCGACATTTCCAATTTCAACATCATGAACCATTATGTGGGCATGAGAAAAATTACAACGGATGGGTTTCCCGAACTGGCTTATATGCAGTATATCCTCATCGGGATGATCATACTCGGACTGGTTACGGGCATTTTCGGCAAAAAGAAACATTACTGGATGTGGGTCTTTCTGATGGTTTTCCTGGGTATTATCGGTTTGTACGATTTTTATCGCTGGGAATACAATTACGGCCATAACCTCGATCCCTTTGCAGCAATAAAGGTGCCTGGCATGGCCTACCAGCCCCCGTTTTTCGGGCGCAAAGAGCTGCTTAATTTTATCGCTTATTCATACCCGGCAGTTGGCGGCTATTTCGTTGGCATTTCTATTTTCATAGCCGCAATGGCCGCATATTTTAAACATCCTGAACAAGCATAGCAATGGCGCTGTTATTACCAAATATGAATCACATGAAAATACTTTTTGCACTCATTTTGGCAACCATGATGATGGGTTGTTCGAGCGTTGTGGATCCCATTGAATATGGTTCCGACGAATGTCATTACTGCTCGATGACAATTGTTGAGAAACAATACGCTTCGGCGCTTGTGACCGATAAAGGCAAAACCCGGAAATTTGACGCTGTCGAATGCCTGGTCAATTTCATCCATGAAAATCCGGAAATTACAGCCAATAATTTATATGTCAATGTTTTTGATGCACCTGGCAAACTCGTCGATGCCACCTCATGCAGTTATCTGATTTCACCCATGCTGCCAAGTCCCATGGGAGCAAATCTCACTGCATTCAGCAATATGGAGCAGGCGAACGCAATGTTGCAAAAGGCGCCAGGCAAGCTTTACAGCTGGAGTGAGTTGCTTGCCCTGGAAAAACCTTAGATTAGCCCGGCAAATCCTTTCATTTTGATTTATGATCAGGAATATATTATTTATTGTATGCATCATAACGGGACTCAGCTCTATGGCATCTACGATTCTGGTGGGTCCGTCAGCACGGATACATTCGATCCATGAAGCGCTGAAGGCAGCCGTGAATGGTGACACCATTTTGGTTGATGGGGGTGTTTATACCGAAGGAAGCATCCTGATTGATAAGTCCGTCACACTGCTCGGACGCAACAATCCTGTCATCGACGGCCTGGCAAAAAACCTTGAATTGATTACCATTGCTGCCGATTCGGTTACCATCGATGGGTTTACCATACAAAACGGCGGCGTTAGTTTTCTGCGCGATCTGGCCGGAATCAGGGTACAACGCAAATCATTTTTCACCATCAGAAACAACACCCTGCTCAAAACAATGTTTGCCATTTACCTCGAGAAAGCAAGCAATGGAATCATTCAGCAAAATACCATTGTTGGTGAAGCCAGAGACGAAATCTCTTCGGGCAACGGCATTCATGCGTGGTATTGTAAAAACCTGACCATCACAGGAAACACTGTTTATAACCAGCGTGATGGTATATATTTTGAATTTGTCGAAAACAGCAAGGTGAGCCACAACATCAGCAAGGGAAACCTGCGTTATGGCCTTCATTTTATGTTTTCGAACAATGATGATTATGCGGATAACCTGTTTGAAAACAACGGTGCAGGTGTGGCCGTAATGTTTTCGAAACAAATTGGTATGTTCAGAAACACCTTTAAAAAAAACTGGGGCAGCTCGGCCTGCGGGTTGCTGCTGAAAGAAATTTACGATGGCCGGATTGAGCAAAACACCTTCATCAAGAATACCACGGGCATCAAGGTGGATGGTTCAACGCGCATTCAATATCTCCGGAACAGTTTCGAAAACAATGGCTGGGCAATCAAATTTGTGGGAGGTTGTTACGACAATGAAATTACCAGCAATAATTTTGTGTCGAACGCCTTCGACCTTGTCATTGAAAGTGCCCGAAACAACAACACCATCGATGGAAATTACTGGAGTGCCTACACAGGTTACGACCTCAACAAAGATGGTGTGGGCGATGTGCCTTTTCGACCGGTGAAACTGTTCAGCTATATCGTTTCACGCTCACCCGAAGCCATGGTGTTGCTGCGCAGCCTGTTTATCGACATCATCGATTATGCTGAAAAAATCAGGCCCATGTTTACACCCGAAAATGTGATCGACCATGCCCCAATGATGCAAAAAATTATTGTCTGAAATGAAAAATGTTATTGAAATACAACAACTTGTCAAATCGTTCGGAAAAACCCGTGTGCTGGAAGGAATCGACCTTAATTTCGAAGCATCCAGGATTTCTGTTGTGCTTGGCCCAAATGGTTCGGGCAAAACAACGATGATAAAGTCGGTATTGGGGATGGTCATTCCCAACAGTGGGTCGATCAAGGTGTTGGGTACCGACATCCAAGGGCAATGGGATTACCGTAAAAACATCAGTTACCTGCCGCAGATAGCCAATTTTCCGCCAAACCTGACAGCGCTGGAATTGGTGAATATGCTTGCTGACCTGCGTGGAGGCAATCAACACACCCGGGAACTCATTGAACGTTTTGGACTGGGGCCTTTTATGCGCATCAGGCTTTCGAACCTGTCGGGCGGGACTAGGCAGAAAGTGAATATCCTGCTTGCCTTTATGAGCGATGCTCCGGTAATTATTTTGGATGAGCCCACCAACGGACTTGACCCTGTGGCACTGATCCGCTTAAAATCACTTATCGCCCAAAAGAAAAGTGAGGGTCGGTCATTCCTTATTACTACCCACATCATGCAGCTTGTTGAAGAACTTGCCGACGAAATTGTGTTTTTACTCGAAGGCAAGATTTACTTCAAAGGAACCGTTTCGGAACTAAAGGAGACCTTTAACGAGAACAATATCGAGAAAGCCATTGCCCGTATATTACTCACCAACAATGTAGCCTGATTCCATGTATAAAATCCTCAAATACGCTTTTTACGACCTCATCCGGAGCAAGTGGAGCTATGTTTATTTTGCCTTCTACCTCCTTATCTCAGGCAGTCTGTTGTTTCTGACCGGTGACATATCCAAGGTCATCATCAGCCTGATGAACATCGTTCTTGTATTGGTGCCGCTGATCGCATCCATCTTTGGCGTAATGTATTACTACAACTCGCGGGAGTTTACCGAGCTACTGCTCGCCCAACCTATACGGCGTTCCAACATCTTCCTTGGCCAGTATTTCGGGCTTTCGGTATCACTTTCGTCAAGTCTGTTTCTTGGCATTGGCATTCCATTTTTGTTCTTCGGCATTTTCAGGTCGGCCGAAATCTGGAATTTTTTCATCCTGATTCTCACAGGTGTTCTGCTAACCTTCATTTTCAGTGCTTTGGCCTTTTTGGTGGCCCTGCAAAACGAAAACAAACTCAAGGGCTTCGGCTTCATGCTGTTCATCTGGTTGTTTCTGGCCATTATCTATGACGGGCTTTTTCTGCTCTCGCTTATCGTTTTCAAGGATTACCCGCTCGAATCCCTATCGATCTCCATGTCGATGTTCAACCCAATCGATCTTTCACGTGTGCTTATCCTGCTCAAACTCGACATCTCTGCCCTGATGGGATATACCGGGGCTGTGTTTAGAAAATTCTTCGGCAACGACAATGGCCTGATCCTCTCCTCACTGGTTTTATTGATGTGGGTCATCATCCCGGTTGCATTCATTGCCAGGGTCTCCAAGCGGAAAGACTTTTAGTTCCCAACCCATTCTCCTTGCTGCTGACAGGAATTTTCGGCAGGAACACATTTTGAAAGCAAGGCTGCTGTGTTCGGTTGCAGGAATTTGCCACAATACGCAAACTTTTTAACCAAAAGTCCCTTGTTGAATAAGCGGTGAAAGTCCGCACCAAATGCTTGAAACCCATTAATTTTTCCTATTTTTGCGCCCTCAAACAGCAAAAAGATACAAAATAACCCCATGGAAATCAGCAGCAAATACAATCCTGCCTCGACCGAAAACAAGTGGTATAGTCATTGGATAGCGAAAAATTACTTTCATTCGGAACCTGACGAACGCGAACCTTACACCATTGTTATTCCTCCGCCGAACGTCACAGGCGTATTGCACATGGGGCATATGCTCAACAACACCATCCAGGATGTGCTGATTCGCCGTGCGCGCATGCAGGGAAAAAATGCCTGTTGGGTTCCCGGCACCGACCATGCCTCTATTGCCACCGAAGCCAAGGTTGTCAATAAGTTGAAACAGGAAGGTATCGACAAGGCTTCGATCAGCCGTGATGAGTTTATGAAGCATGCCTGGGAGTGGCGCGAAAAACATGGCGGCATCATCCTCGAGCAGCTGAAAAAGCTTGGCGCATCGTGCGACTGGGAGCGAACCGCCTTCACCATGGACGAAAGCCTTTATGAATCAGTGATCGAGGTGTTTATCGATCTGTATGACAAAGGTCAGATTTATCGCGGCGTGCGTATGGTAAACTGGGACCCCCAGGCGCTCACTGCTGTTTCTGACGAAGAAGTCAACTACAAGGAAGTCCGCTCGAAATTGTACTACATCAGGTATCGGCTTGCTGATGGCACCGGGCACCTGACCATTGCCACTACAAGGCCCGAAACCATCCTTGGTGATACCGCCATCTGCGTTCACCCCGAAGATGAGCGCTATATGCATCTGCACGGAAAAAAAGTACTTGTACCCCTGATTTTGCGCGAAATTCCGGTGATAGCCGATGAATATGTGGACCGTGAATTTGGCACCGGTGCCCTGAAAATCACTCCAGCCCACGACATCAATGACTACACCTTGGGCATGAAGCACAAGCTTCCTTCGATAGACATTTTCAATGACAACGGCACCCTCAGCGAAGCTGCACAGCTTTATGTGGGCCAGGATCGGTTCGAAGTAAGGAAACTGATCGTTAAACAGCTTGAGGCTGAAGGACATATTGACAAGATAGAGGATTACACCAATAAGGTGGGCTATTCCGAACGCACCGATGTGGTGATCGAGCCCAAATTGTCGATGCAATGGTTCCTGAAGATGGACGCATTCGCCGAAAAAGCGCTTGAAGTTGTTGAGCAGGACGAGGTCAGGTTCCACCCGGCCAAGTTCAAAAATATTTACCGCCACTGGATGGAAAACGTCAAGGACTGGTGCATCTCACGTCAGCTCTGGTGGGGACAACGCATTCCGGTGTATTACCTGCCAAACGGCGAAATGGTGGCTGCACGCAATGCTGCTGAGGCCTTGTCAAAGGCAAACGCACTGCTTCCGGAAATGAATCTTCGCGAAAAAGACCTCAGACAAGATGAGGATGTTGTCGATACCTGGTTTTCGTCATGGCTATGGCCCATTTCGGTTTTCGATGGCATTCGCTATCCCGACAACCGTGAAATAAACTATTATTACCCGACAAACGACCTTGTCACAGCACCCGACATCATCTTTTTCTGGGTTGCCCGTATGATCATGGCCGGCATGTCGTACCGCAAACAGATTCCATTCGGAAATGTATATTTCACTGGCATTGTGCGTGATAAGCTGGGAAGAAAGATGTCAAAAACACTCGGTAATTCACCTGATCCGCTCGATCTGATCGAACAGTTTGGTGCCGACGGCGTGCGCATGGGAATGTTGCTCACCGCTCCAGCCGGAAACGACCTTCCTTTCGATCCATCGCTGTGCGAGCAAGGCAGGAATTTCAGCAATAAAATCTGGAACGCCCTCAGGCTTGTGAAAGGATGGCATGTGGATGAACTGATTCAGCAGCCGGCCACTTCGGCCATTGCCATCGACTGGTTCAAGGCCAGGTTTCAGCAAGCATACACCCTTTCGGATGAGCACTTTGAAAAGTACCGCCTCTCGGATGCCCTTATGGCAACCTATAAGCTGATTTGGGATGATTTTTGCTCATGGTACCTCGAAATGATTAAACCCGGCATGAACCAGCCCATCGACCAGCAAACATACAACCAAACCATCGCGTTTTTCGAAGACCTGATGAAGGTATTGCACCCGTTCATGCCTTTCATCACCGAAGAAATCTGGCACCTGCTCGAAGAACGCAACCAGGGCGACGACATTATTGTGGCTTCACTGCCAGCACAGGAGACCTACGACCAACAGGTGCTTGCACAATTCGAGTTTGCCGAGGAAGTCATCAACGGCATCAGGAAGCTCAGGGCCGAGAAAAACATGCCTTACCGTGAACCCATCGAACTGTTGATCAAGAAAGATGTCAACGAAGCAGATACGACCTTTGATGGCATCGCCTCACGCATGTGCAACATCAGCAAGATAAGCTATATCGATCATACCCCTGAAGCTGCTTTCGGTTTTGTAGCCCGTTCAACCGAGTTATTTGTGCCCGTTTCGCAACACATCGACACCGCTGCAGAAATCAGTAAACTCAATGATGAGTTGACCTATACACAGGGATTCCTTGCATCAGTGGCCAAAAAGCTGAGCAATGAACGCTTTGTTGCCGGTGCACCACCACAGGTTGTTGAGCTGGAGCGGAAAAAAATGGCTGATGCCGAAGCACGCATCAAGGTGCTCATCGACCAGATCGACAACCTCAGCAAGTTGTGATCTTTTGTTGGGCATGTGCGTTCTTCTTTGTGAGTCGTGCCGTAACTGAACATTTTCTGCGAAGTATTGGTTTAGCACATTGAAAACTTTACCTATGCGTATCCTGCAATTCCTGGTCTTTTTCAGCATCGTACTGACGGTTTACGGGCTGGTTAACTACTATATTTTCATCCGCGGTCTACACACATTTCCGTCTGGAAACAGTTTGCGCGGCTGGTACATCGCCGGATTCTGGTTTATTGCTTCGGCTTTTATCCTCGGAAGAATTCTTGAGCGTTTTTACCTGTCGCCGGTAACCGACTTTTTCACCTGGATGGGTTCCTTCTGGCTGGCCGCTATGCTTTACCTGTTTTTGGCAGTGGTGTTCATCGACCTGTTACGTGTCATTGATTATTTCGTTCCTTTCCTTGGACAGCTTAAACAGCTTTTGATGATCAGCAAGCCCTACTATCTCAGCATCGCCCTTGCCTCCGGCGTTTTCCTGCTGGTGCTGGGCGGGCACGTGAATGCCATTCTCCCCCGTGTGAAGCAGCTAAGGTTGGATTTCAGCAAGCAACTAAGTTCGCGTGAGCAGCTAAGGATCGCCATGGTTTCTGATGTTCACCTGGGAACCATTGTCGGCAAGCGAAGAATCAGCCGGATTGTGGATATGATCAATGCCCTGAAACCCGATATTATTCTCATTGCCGGTGATTTGGTCGACGAAGACCTTGCCCCGGTAATCAGGCGCGACCTTGGCGCCACCCTGACAAAACTTTATGCACCGCTTGGCGTTTTTGGCGTTACGGGAAATCACGAGTACATAGGTGGTGCACCACAGGCAGTCGATTACCTGCAGAAACATGGCATTACCATGCTGAGCGATACCGTCGTTCCCTTGTTTGACAAGGTGTTTCTGGGTGGTCGCGAAGACTATGAAAGCAGGCGCTTTGCAGGCAAAACCAGAAAAAAACTCAGTGCGTTTACCCAAAATTTACCTGAAGACCGGTTTCTCATACTAATGGACCACCAGCCCATTGCCATCAACGAGGCAAAAGAGGCAGGCACGGGACTGTTGCTCAGCGGGCACACCCACGACGGACAGCTGTGGCCACTGAATTACCTCACCACAGCCATTTTTCAAAACGCCTATGGCCTGAAACAATTCGGTGCAATGTATTCCTATGTCTCTAATGGTGTTGGCAGTTGGGGGCCTCCCGTCAGGATTGGCAACAGGCCGGAAATCGTTGAAATCACCCTGCATTTCAGCAAGGATTAAGTTTGAAAATTGCTGTTTGTAGCCTCATTTAGCAGTAATTTATACTGTTCTGAGCCCTCATCTTCAAACTAGAATTTTATCCGTAGTTGTTTGCATAAGGCTATGGAACGGAAGCAGCTGGCAAAGTGGAAGGTTGGTGGTGAGGCTGTGTTGCTGTGAGGCTGTGAGGCTGTGTTGCTGTGTTGCTGTGGTGCTGTGTGGCTGTGTGGCTGTGAGGCTGTGTGACCGAATGGCCTTATGAGGGAACTCAAAAATTCAATGATTCAACTTCCGCTCGAAAGGGCTTTTCGCGGATATTCAAGGATTCAACGCTGCTACTGCAACTCCTGTAGCGTGTTGCTTGTAATTCCCCTTGAATCGTTGTAATCCCCTTGAATCGTTGAATTGTTGAATCGTTGAACCGACCGAAGGGAGCTCTGCTTAGCTAATCCCTGAATTACTCCTTCACCACGCGGAGGCTGGCTACCGGCTTGTTGTTTTCGCTCAGGCTGATGAGGTAGACTCCCGCGGGGAGGATGTCGCCGGTGCTGGAACGGCCGTCCCACTGCAGGCTTGTCAATGTGAGGCGGTTGTCGGTTTGTTCCATCAGGCAGGCCAGCTCGCGGCCCAGCAGGTTGTGCACCGTGATGCGCACCGGAACTCCTGTTTTGGGCGTTACCGTGAGGCTAAGTTCATGGGTAAAGGGGTTGGGCGCGGCCACAAGGCGGGCAGGGGTTTTGGTTTGTAGCCTGCTTTCGCCAATGGTTACGGGGTTGAACTCGTATGCCCCCATATCCACACTACCTCCCCACACACGTGGATTGCCGGCCAGGTCGGTGGCCGGCAGGCTGATGCCTTCGGGCAGGTCAAGTGTGCCCGCATCAATGCAGGGCGAAAGACCCGACAAGGCATAAGGGAATTCGCCATAGCCGGTGAAGAGGGGATCGGTGTCGATGTTGGAGGTGTCGTAGTGCAGTATGCCTTCGCCGGGGGCGTAGAAGCTGTTGGTGCCGCCAAGCACTAAGGAGTTGTGGATGTTGACCGTGGGCTTGTTGCCTTCGGGGGCATAAAAACCAATCTCGGTGGGCTGGTTCTGGTAAAAAATACTGTTGTAGATGTTCACCGTGGAAAGTCCCTGTATGTTGAATGATGCGCCCGACTGGGAGTTCAGCGCACGGTTGTTTGCAAAACTGCAGTTGATGATGTTGGCATTCACCTGATCGAGTACCAAGGCCCCGCGACTGACATAACCCTGGTTGGTGCTGTCGGTGTTGTCGGTGACCTGGCAGTTGATCATCGAAATATTTTTTGAATCCTCAGTTTCCGGCATATAACTATATAACCAAACAGGATTGAAATAATACCCTGAATTTGGTATAGGTGTGCATGTATTGGTGACTTTTATGTGGCTCAACCTGCTGGTGCGCCTTATAGAACCGTAGTCTCCCACACTCACCCAAAGTGGAATTCCATGAATGTTTTCAAATTCACAGTTCGAAATTATTAGGCTCTCATTTAAATCAGCCTGGATGCCACCGATATTGAAGTCATAGCAATTAGCAATCCTTAAACTATCAAGCACAATTGATCCATAATTGTAATTAATATTGATCCTGCCATCTCCTCCAACGGCCTTATAAGCAGAGCCGTTGATGAAACTGAGGTTCATCAGTGTTATCGGGCCATAAATTTCGATTCCGGAAATAATCTTATAAGTCAGCTCTGCATCTATAATTGATTCCGTCAAGTTACTACCGATTATGCTCACCGAATCTTTCAATCCCAGGGGCAGTCTTTCTCCAGTAGTTGAAGGGCTGAAAGTACCTTCAAGGAGGCGGATGGTCTGGGGCTGTCCGGGCATGGGCCTGGCCTTCACCAGGGCAAGCCAGGTGTTTTTAAGCGGCTCTTCGGGGCTAAGTCCACTGTGGGCATTGTCGCCCTGTGGGCTCACATACAGGGTTTCCGCTGTTTGTTCCACCTTGTGGTGCCAGCCATCGAAGCTGAAGGTATTGCCCGATGAGTCGGGTTCGGCAAAGATGTGGTAGCGGTCGGGCCGGGCCACCATAAAGGTATCCATATACACATGCAATGGGTGGACGCTGTTGCCTTTGTTGATTTCTGTTCCTTGACTTGCATAGTTATCATAGCTAATGCATCTATTAATAGAATCAAAGACTATATTTGAAAGCCCAGAAGCTATACCACCACCCATATCGTAAGCGAAATTATACCTGAAAATACAATTTGATAAAAAAAGCTCCGTATCTGAAACGGCAAGTCCACCACCAGAGTCGAAGGTGTAATTATCCTGAACGATGCAATTCACAATTGAACCATGTGAGCTTTTTATCCTGATGCATCCTCCAGTAAAGCCATTGCCGTGTTGCAGGGTGAACCCGTTGAGTACAAATTCAGGGTAGAGCAAGCCTATCCGGCCGATAATCCTGATACATGCTCCACTATAGTCTCCATCGATAATGGTCTGATTGCGGTAGCTGATATCGCCTGTTGTCAGGGTAAGGCTGCCAAGGGTGAGGCTTTTTTCGTTGAAGTCGAGGTTTTCGTAATAGGTTCCCGGCCACACCAGGATGGTGTCGCCGCTGGCGGCGGCATCAATGGCATCCTGTATGGCCGTAAACATGCCCGTGCCGTCCTGTTTCACCGTGATGGTTTGTGCCCCCGATGGCAGCGGCAGCAAAGCCAGCAGCATGGCAACGCTTAGCGCTGCTGAGCGGTATATCTGTGTCCTTGTATGATGTTGTGC
>JAHIUX010000060.1 GCA_018816765.1 Bacteroidota bacterium | reverse complement strand
CAGGCCCGTGCCGAATCCCACTTCAAGGATGCGTAAGGATTTTCTTTCTTCGAGCAATGGCAACAAGCCATGCGCGATGAACACGAGCTTTGACTCGGTCATTGCGCCATGACTTGAATGATAATTCTCTGCCGTTCTTTCATCAAACAGGCTGCTCGATCCATCGGCAGTGGTCACCACTTTTATCATTGTGCAGGTTTTTTGCTGTAGCCAATTGTCAGTTTACCAATGACTTCTCCGAATGTGAGTCCATTTTGATTGGCTTCAGCATAAAGGTGCTTGCCTTCGGCAATAATAAAACCCAGGTCCATTGCTGAGCCATCGGTCACATCGCGTAGATCCTGACCTGTGATCAGTACCGAAAACTGATGGTTCGTAAGCGAATACAGTCCAATGCGATCAGGGGTCATGAGCAGCACCGCATCCGGGTTGTATTTAATCACGCAACCGATGGACTGGCTCAGTGCAAATGCTGATTCATCATAAAGGCCTGTTCCCTTGTCAAACAAATCAAACAATGCTTCACCATTGGCTTGTCGTACGACCAACACATTGCTTTGTGCGGTTCCTTCCATCACCGCCAGCACACCACTTTCGAGGTGGTAACTTCTGAACGGTTGCAACGATTGCCGGTAAATAAAACTCAGCACCTGCTGCTGCGACTGTTGCAAATGCTGGGCAGCAAAGATGTAGGTTTCATCGGCAAACAATGCTGATGTAAGGGTGTTTGGGGCAGCTGGTGTTACGGTGATGTCAGCTCCCGTAGCATGGTGGTAAGCCGCCATGATGCCGTTTTTGTCGCAGGCAAGCAAGGCATCACCGGCAAAAAATACCGACGTATATTCAGGCCAGGGCATTGCAGCCTGCTTTTCCCAGGCCACCTCCCCCGATTTACAATCCAGGGCTCTTATCCTTGAAGGCGCGTCACTAACAATGTATATCAACCCGTTTTGCCCACCCGAAATCAGGGCTTTCAAACTTCCCGGTGCAGTAAATACCAAGCTGGCTTCTGTCATTAAAGGGTTCACTTTCCAAACAGAAAATTCTCCGACTCCATTGGTGCTTACAAAGAGTTCAGGCTGTAAGACCAATGCCCCGGCAAAGGAAAATGGAAGGTATTTGCGCCTGGTGTTTTCCCCATCGAAGGCTTGAGCAAGCACAAAGTACCTTCCGTTTACCAGACTCATGAGTGAGATATTCAGGCTGATCAGTGTGTCATTTTTCTGCGGATAAAACCATTGGGGCTGAACGACAAGTATAAAGTTTTCGTCAACAATACCGATTTTTACCGATTGCAGGTCCGATTCATCATAAACCCTTACAGTGATGGAAAGCTGATCAGCATCTGTGATCAGGTTAACTTCGGGCGCAAGAAAATCGATCACCGGATCGGAGCTGTCAATTTCTTTGTTACAGCTGCAAAATCCGGCAATAAACAGCAGGAAAATTGTCCGCAGGACCATTTGCATAAACAGTATCGTATTGTTACCTTTGGCTAAAATAAACAATCACCACAATCACACCAACTTTTCAACCGTCATGTTGCATAATTTAAACCTCTCACATGTATTGTTTCTTGATATTGAAACAGTTTCGGCAGTTGCTGATTACGACTCGCTGACCGACCGCATGAAAAAGTTATGGGACAGAAAGTCCGGGCACCTTAAAACAGAAACCGAAGTATCGCCATCCGCATTGTATGGGCGCGCTGGCATTTATGCCGAATTTGGAAAAATCATCTGTATTTCAGTTGGTTACTTCAATGGCGCAGAGTTCAGGATAAAATCCTATTATGGTGACGATGAAAAACTGCTGCTGAAAGATTTTGCCGGATTACTAAACAAACACTACGATCAGGCCGAAAGTTTGCTCTGCGCCCACAATGGCAAGGAGTTCGACTTTCCATACATCGCCAGGCGCATGCTGGTTAATGGCATCGAACTACCATCGATCCTTCAGCTGGCTGGTAAAAAACCCTGGGAAATAAGGCATATCGACACTATGGAGCTGTGGAAGTTTGGTGATTATAAAAACTACACATCCCTCGATTTGCTCACTGCCATATTCGATATTCCTACACCCAAGGACGACATTGATGGCAGCATGGTTGGCACAATTTACTGGGTTTCGCATGACCTCGAACGGATAAAAACCTACTGTCAGAAAGATGTACTGGCCATTGCACAGCTGATGCGCCGCTACCTTAACCAAGCCCTGATAAAAGAAGAACTCGTTGTGTTTATCGATTAACCATCAACAAACTGAACATTATCTCACCGCATCACTATTTATGAGCAAACACATCCTATCCAAATCAACCTTCATACGCGGAGTTCAATGTCAGAAGTCACTCTATCTGCATAAACACAGGCCATTTCTGCGCGACAAGATGAGCGCAGAACAACTGGCTAAATTCAGGCGTGGAACCGATGTGGGCCTGCTGGCGCAATCCCTGTTTCCCGGAGGAACCGACATGAGCCCACGCTCTCCTTCGCAATATGCCCTCAAGGTAAAAGAAACAGCTCTGGCCATTGAAAATCCAAACACAAAGGTGCTATATGAAGCTGTTTTTCAATACGATGATGTACTGGTAATGCTTGATATCCTCGTCCGCGCCAACGAAGGATGGCATGCCTATGAAGTGAAGAGCTCGCTGAGCCTGTCCGAAACTTATTACACTGATGCCGCCTTGCAGTATTTTGTGTTGACAGGATCGGGAATTCGGTTGACCGATTTTTCACTTGTTTATATCAACAGCAACTACCAGCGTTATGGTGTATTAAACCTTGAGGAATTATTTGTCAGCGAATCAGTTATGGCTGAGGCAGACAGGCGCCAGCAGGAGGTTGCGGCCCGAATCATACAATCGAAACAAACCTTGCTGGGTACAAGCTCCCCGGAAATACAGATTGGTATTCAGTGTAACAAGCCATACCCCTGCGATTTCAAGGGATTATGCTGGAAAAAAGTCCCTAAGCGCTCGGTATTAAACCTTACGGCTATCGATGATGAAACAAAATTCGCCTGGTATCATCAGGGCATTGTGACCCCGGAGCAACTTAAACTTTCATATCTTAACCAACTGCAGATAAAGCAGTTGGGTGCAATTGTTGACAATAGTTATTATATTGACCTTGAAAAGTTGTATGCATTACGCGACCAAACAAAGGCTACCGACCTGGTTTATGCTGAAATTCTGTTTCAGAAGCCTGCTGTACCTCAATTCGATGGGTGCATTCCTTATCAGTTGTTCCCACTTGCCATTGGGTTAAGTTGGGGTGACCAAGAAAGCATTGTGGCAGCTTTCTCACCCGGAGAGGCCGGAATTATTCGGTTTATCGACACTTTGTACGATGCATTGACAATCCATAAAACGTTGGTAGTGTTTGATAAGCAGCCCTTGGAAATATTTGCCAGACAATTTGAAGCAGTCGGCACACCGGAATCTAAAGATAAACTTCGCAGCCTGCTTGAAAACACCCTTGGACTGACGGGTTTGTTGCAAGCCTGCGACTTTTTTCACCCCGACTGTGGCAGCGGCATCACACTCGCTACTTTGTACAAGGTGATCGCGCCTGACCAAAAAGCACTCCGGGATATCCATTGGTTGATGTCGGAATTAATTGCTGATCCGGATCTTTTTAAGCAGCAATACTCACTTCAGTATGTGATGGAAAATACACTGGCCATTAAAGCAATTTTTACTTATTTTAACGCATCAGACATCTGAGACAGATATATGGCATTTAACAGAACAATGGTAAGTATACAATGGATCGTCATCATGCTGCTAAGCTCGTTTTGTGCTATTTCACCAATGAAAACACAGGGTCAGGTATACTACCGTTTTGAAAAAATCAACAAGGAAAACGGCTTGAGCCAGGGTACCGTAAATGCGATTTTCGAGGACAATGATGGGTTGATGTGGTTTGGTACCAACGATGGTCTAAACAGGTACGATGGCAATAAGATCACGGTTTTCAGGCGCGACCATAACGATTCTTTAAGCATCACAAACAACAATATCCTTAGCATAACCCAGGACAATCAGAACAGGCTGTGGATTGGAACCATGGGAAGCGGACTGTGTTACCTTGATCTGGTGAATAATACCTTTCACAGTTTTGAAAGTGCGGTGAGCAACCCACAAAATCAATTTATCGGACAAAATGCATATTGCTTATATTTTGATTCGACCCGCAATATTTTGTGGGCCGGCACCAACACCGGAGTTATCAAGCTTGATTTTAAACAACAATCGCTGAAATACTATGATTTCATCGCAAACCTGATCGACAACGAACGGGTAGGAAACATTTACAGCCTTCTCGCCGAAGAAAACTACATATGGATAGGTACTGACAAAGGTGGTTTGCTCCAGATGCGGCTATCGGATGAAAAAATCACGCCTATTCCAATTGCTGACAAAGTGAATTATGTGGATGATATTGGCACCAAGGGAATTATACTGAATATCATTCGGGAAAAAGGTGGCAAACTGTGGGTGGCAACGCTGGGAAATTTTATTTTATATCTCGACAATGAAAGCATGTCACTGAAGAAGCACCGGCTTCAGGGAAAGTTTGCCGATGAATTTTATAATCCGTTTACCCGGTCGATAGCCTTGGTTGGCGACTCGGCATTCTGGTGCGCTTCGAGTGGCGGCGGCTTACAGATTGTCAGTAAGAAAGACGGTTTTGTCAATAACGTCCAGTATAATTATAACTACCCTGACGGCATTTCCTCCAACACACTCAATACAGTTTATCCGGATAGCAAAGGCGGCGTTTGGATCGGCGATAACGGACTGGGTATCAATTATTTTTATCCTGATGGCAAAATCATTAAGCATTTAAGCCCTTCACTCACAGGAGCAACCGGGCTAACATTTAAAAGTGTAAGAAGTATTTATGTTGACGACGATAATGTGTTGTGGGTGGGCGGATATGGTGGCTTGAATGCGTTTGATTCGGACTATAAGCGAATAAAAGTTATTTCAAACATTGACAATGCATATATCATACATGCAGACCCAATAGATAAAAATATTTTTTGGATTGGAACCGAAGGTGGGCGAGTAAGAAAAGTGAGTAAAATTACGGGGGAAACAATGCTCAATTACGGGTTTATCAACACCAGGGAAATCAATGGAATTATCGGAAACAGTGTTTATAGCATGCTGGATAAAGACAAGGATGAGTTGTATATCGGAACTGAAAAAGGCTTAAATATTTTCGACAAACACACAGGTGAATGTACTTATGCTTTTCCAGACATTAACAACAAATTTACTGTTCCTGTTGGAAGGATGCGGGCAATATTTACTGACTCAAAAGACAGAACCTGGGTAGGGACCATGGGAGGAGGACTGGCTTACATGAATGATAACACATTGATATTTAATAATTTTCGACATAACCCTGATGACCATGCTTCATTAAGTTCAAATATCATTTATTGTGTAACAGAGTCAAAAAACGGCACCATATATATTGGAACCGATAACGGTTTGAATATTTTCAATGAAAGACAACATAGCTTCACACATGTGAGTACCGCCGATGGGCTCATTAATGATGTGATTTACGGGATATTGGAAGATGATGCCGGAAATCTTTGGCTTAGCACTAACGAAGGCATCAGTTGCTACAACCCATTAATTGGCAGAAGCAGAAATTACGATCAGGATGATGGCTTGCAGGCCAATGAGTTCAACAGCGGGGCTTTCTTGAAAACACCTGATGGCACAATGTATTTTGGGGGCATTAACGGAGTTAGTATCTTCCAGCCTAATGAGCTGGTCGACAACCCTAATATACCCAGGGTAGTGTTCACTGCAATAAAAATTGGAAGCGCGCAAGCGCGACTTAATAAACCAATCACCCAGACTGAAGAAATTACAATCGACTATTTCGACCAATCGTTCCAGCTCGATTTTGCTGCTCTCAATTATTACAAACCATTCAAAAACCAATATGCATACCGTATCAGGGAGATCAGTGCTAAATGGATTCAACTGGGAAACCAAAACAGGATTGACATCATTCATCTCGGCTATGGAACTTTTCATATTGAAGTGATTGCCTCCAACAACGACGGCGTCTGGAATTATGAGGGCAGAACACTCAAAATCATCATTCCGCCTCCATACTGGGCAACAAACTGGTTCCGTTTGCTTAGCGGAATATTCATCATTGCCCTCTTTCTTGTAATCTATCATCGTAGAATCAGGGGTATCGAAAAGAAGAAACGACAGCTTGAACAAGAGATTCAGTTACGCACAGCAGACCTTAAAACAGCCAATGAAGAATTATTAAAAGAAATAGAAACCAGGCTGAAAGCTGAAAGTGAGTTGCTGGCTGCCAACCAAACCAAAGACAGGTTTTTCTCCATTATCGCCCATGACCTTAAAAATCCATTCAGTGTGATTCTCGGACTCACCGAACTGATCAATGATGGCTTTGAGCAATTCGATCAACAGGAGATCAAGGAGTTTATCCATACCATCAACAAAAGCACAGAAGACCTGTACAACCTGCTCGAAAACCTGCTGGGATGGTCTGTTGCGCAGCGTGGTCAGCTTAAACTAGCCCCGCAAATACTAAATGTTAAGGCTTTGGTTGATGAAAATGTGCAATTGCATAACAACCAGGCAAGCCAAAAGAAAATCACCCTGAGTGTGGCTGTTGACAGCAGAATCGAAGTCTGGGCCGACAATAACACCATGAATACCGTATTCAGAAATTTAATCTCAAACGCGATCAAATTCACCTCCACCGGCGGTCTGGTAACGGTGAGTGCGGAAGAAAAGGAGAATGAGGTGACCATTTTTGTGAAGGATACAGGAATGGGCATTGCAAAGGAAAACCTTGCGCGCTTATTCCGCGTGGATGAGAAGTTCAAAATGGCTGGAACAGCCAACGAAAAAGGTACAGGACTTGGTTTGGTATTATGCCTCGAGTTTATCCGGGCAAACAACGGCTCAATACAGGTAAACAGCACGCCTGGCGAAGGCAGTACCTTTTGGATAAGCCTGCCCAAAAAGATATCAACATAAAATTAACGGCCAGCGATAATTCGTATTTTTGGGCAATGGAGAAAAGCACGAAACGCGGGCGGTTACCCCTCCCCAACAACACCGATCAGCTTAAGGATATTTTAATGCAACATGGGCGAATACCGCCACAGGCCATTGATTTGGAAGAGGTTGTACTTGGCGCCATGATGCTCGAAAAAGATGCTGTGAATGCCGTTATCGACATTTTAAAACCAGAAGTGTTTTATAAGGACGGCCATCAGAAAATAGCCGAAGCGATCCAGAACCTGTTTGTTAAATCGGAACCCATCGATATCCTTACGGTCACTAATGAGCTCCGAAGCATGGGCGACCTTGAGATGATCGGAGGGCCGTATTATATCTCGCAGCTGACCAACCGCGTGGTGTCAGGTGCCAATATTGAGTTTCACGCCCGAATCATCCTGCAGAAGCATATTCAGCGTGAACTGATCAGGATTTCGAGCGACATCATCAAGGATGCCTACGAAGACACCACCGATGTGTTCGACCTGCTCGATAAGGCCGAACAAGGGCTGTTTGCGGTGAGTGAAAGCAACCTGCGCCGGAGCTTCTTTACCATGCCCGACCTGATCAAACAGGCTATACAGGACATCGAAAGTGCAAGAAATGCGGAAACCAACCTCCGTGGTGTTCCTTCGGGCTATACCGACCTCGACAGGATCACTTCGGGCTGGCAGAAATCGGACCTGATTATCCTTGCTGCCCGCCCCAGTATGGGAAAAACAGCCTTTGCACTGAATATCGCCAGAAATATTGCTGTGGATTTTAACAGGCCGGTGGCTTTCTTCTCACTCGAAATGTCATCCATTCAGCTCGTTACCCGCCTTATCTCAAGCGACACAGAGCTGCCTGCTGAGAAACTACGCAAAGGCGATCTGGCCGAGCATGAATGGCAACAGTTGCATACAAAGATTGCACCCCTCGTAAAAGCAAAGCTGTTCATTGACGATACTCCACAGCTCTCCGTGTTTGAGCTTAGGGCCAAATGCCGCAGGCTAAAACAGCAACACAATATCCAGATGGTGTTTATCGATTACCTCCAGCTGATGACCACCGGAGGCGAAAACAAGGGCAACAGGGAACAGGAAATCAGCAATATTTCACGATCGCTGAAGAGCCTTGCCAAAGAACTTGATATCCCTGTGCTCGCCCTGTCACAGCTCAGCCGTAATGTAGAAAGCCGTCCCGGATCAAAAAAACCCATTCTTTCCGACTTGCGTGAATCGGGTGCCATTGAGCAGGATGCTGACATGGTAATATTCATCTACAGGCCTGAATATTATAATATTACCGATGACGGTGAGGGCAATTCTGTGAAAGGCCTTGCTACCATCAATATCGCAAAACACCGTAACGGGAAACTGGGCGATGTGGACCTGAAATTTATTGGTCAGTTTGCCCGCTTTACTGAACTCGACGGTAGCCGCGAGCCGGTGAAAGAGCTTAGCCCGAACAACACCTTCGACCTTCCTACCCGCACCATCGCATCGCGGATGAATGAAGACGACGACTTTGATCCTAATCCACCATTTTAATATTTAACTTAGAAATTATGAAGAATTTACTTAAAAAAAGTTACCTGCCTTTATGTGTGATTGCCATCCTGTTCAGCAACCAGCTTATGGGACAGAAATCTGTTGAATTGCTATATAATATGAAGCAGGGCGAACAATTCACCTTCAATATAAAAACCTCACAGGACATCAGCATGGAAATGCAAGGCCAGTCCATGGTCATCAAACAGGGCATCGAACTGGTTCAGGATGTGTTGGTTGCATCTGTACAGGAAAACAAGCATTTCACACTTGATTTTACCTACAAGAAAATTAAGTTCAACCAGAATGCCATGGGAATGGATGTGACCTGGGACTCAGAAAACCCGGAGGCCAACGCGAATCCCATGGTTCAGCAAATTGCCCAATCAATGAATAAAATCATTGGATCGAAGGTAAGCAGCGAACTCGATCAATATGGAAATCCGGTGAAAAACATTGCCAGTGAAGTGATGGCCGAAAACCAGGCCGTATCAGGTTTCGAGTCGGGTATGTTGAATGTGTTTCCCGATCACAAGGTAAAAGTCGGCGACACCTGGCAGGTAGAAGTTAAACCCGAGAAACAAAGCGATTTTCTGGTGAAATCCGTGTACAAACTCGAAGAAGTGAAAGGCAAAGTGGCCACCATCAGCTTCGAAGGCGTGGTAACCGGAACAGAAGCCAAAGGCCAGCCTGCCAAAATCAGTGGCACAATCAGTGGCAAAACGCAGGTTACCATTGCCACAGGCTGGATTATTTCTGCCTCCGTCAATCAGGCGATAAATATGGAGATGGAAAACGAAGGCATGAAAATGCCGATCAAAATGAACAGTTATATTGAAATGACTTCAAAATAGGTTTACACCACTGCCTGCAAATCAGTACGGTTTTTAAACCCTGACCTTACAACATAAAAAAACCGGCAATTCACATTGCCGGTTTTTTTATTTATTCCGAAAGGCTATGCTTTCAGTACCTCATTGACGAGTTCTGCAGCTTCCTGCAACTTAATGGCAGAAAACACTTTCAGCCCCGACTGGTCGATCAGTGCTTTACCTTCGGCTGCATTTGTTCCCTGCAGACGCACGATTATTGGAACATTAATGGCGCCAATGTTATTATAGGCATCCACGATACCCTGTGCCACGCGGTCGCAGCGTACAATTCCTCCGAAAATATTCACCAGAATGGCCTTTACATTTGGGTCTTTAAGGATGATGCGAAAAGCTTCTTCAACACGTTTGGCATTGGCAGTTCCGCCCACATCAAGGAAGTTTGCCGGTTCGCCGCCCGACATTTTAATCATGTCCATGGTGGCCATTGCCAAGCCGGCACCATTCACCATGCAGCCCACGTTGCCATCGAGTTTCACAAAATTCAGGTCGAAACGGCTGGCTTCAACTTCAATGGGATCTTCTTCATGCAAGTCGCGCATGGCAGCAATATCGGTATGCCTGTACAAGGCATTGTTGTCGATGGTTACCTTGGCATCCGCTGCGAAAATCCTGTCGTCAGCAGCCTTGATCACCGGGTTGATTTCGAACAGGCTGGCATCGCTGCTTTCGAAGGCTTTATACAATGAAAAAACAAATTTCACCATTTCCTTATAGGCATCGCCCGAGAGCCCCAGGTTAAAGGCAATTTGCCTTGCCTGAAATCCCTGCAGCCCTACTTTCGGATCGATTTCTTCAGTAAAAATAAGATCCGGTGTCTCTTCAGCCACTTTCTCAATGTCCATACCCCCGCGGGTCGAATACATGATCATATTGCGTCCTTTGGCCCTGTTCATCAAAATACTCATGTAGATTTCTGACACTGGCGACGGACCAGGATAGAAAATATTTTGTTCGACAAGTACTTTCCGTACCAATTTACCTTCGGCACTTGTTTGGGGAGTCACAAGCATCATACCGATGATCTGATCCGCATATAGTTCAACCTCCTCCAGCGTTTTGGCGATCTTCACTCCGCCTCCCTTGCCACGGCCACCGGCGTGAATCTGTGCCTTCACAGCCCAGCGGTCAAGGCCGGTTTTGGCCTGTACCTCTTTGGCTGCTTCAACAGCTTTGGCAGGCGATTCGGCTACAATACCAAACGGAACAGATACACCGTACCTGCTTAAAATTTGTTTTCCCTGAAACTCATGTAAATTCATAGTATTAAAATTGGTTGTGCATTTTGGTGTGTCAAAAATAAGACAATTATCAATCGGCTTACACGAAAAACAGCCTGAAATTGGTCTTGGTAACACTGACACCGGTCTGAAAGCCAATGCTGGCAAAAATGTGTACTTTTGTCATACAATTGTTCACCTATGATTATTGCAACAAACATCAGGAAATCATTTGGCAAGCTTGAAGTGCTGAAAGGCATCGATCTGAACATTCAGCAAAATGAAATTGTTTCTGTTGTTGGCGCTTCCGGCGCTGGCAAGTCAACCCTGTTGCAGATCATTGGAACCATTGAAAAAGCCGATGCCGGAAATGTGGTCATTGCCGGTACCGATGTCAGCCGCCTGGGCGAAAAAGCGCTCGCGCAATTCCGAAACAAACAGATTGGATTTGTGTTTCAGTTCCACCATCTGCTGCCTGAGTTTACTGCCCTTGAAAATATATGTATTCCGGCGTTTATTGCCGGTGTTAACAAACAGCAGGCAAAAAAACATGCCTTGGAATTGCTTGATTATTTGAACTTAACCGAAAGATCCGAACACAAACCATCGGCATTGTCGGGTGGAGAGCAGCAACGGGTGGCCGTGGCCAGGGCACTGATCAACAAGCCTGCCGTTGTGCTCGCCGATGAACCTTCCGGTAACCTTGACTCGAAAAGTTCTGGTGAGCTGCACCAGCTTTTTTTCAGGTTGCGGAAAGAGTTTAACCAGACTTTTATTATTGTAACGCACAATACAGAACTCGCTGAAATGGCCGATCGGAAACTCACCATCAGCGATGGTTTGATTGCGTTACCATCCTCAGGCAAACAATAAAACTACCCAAAAACCGTTCAATAACCCAATAGTACGCTGCTTATTCATTTATGCGAATCTTCCTGAAAACAAGTTTTTTATTTTTATTCCTTGCGATCGGTTTCAACACCTTTGCCCAAAAACAGTCACAAACCTACGAGTCGGCAATGGCATCGGCTGATCAGAGTTTCGCCGGCAAAGACTACCTGACAGCAAAAACCTATTACGAAATGGCCATCAGGCTTAAAGCCAATGATGCTGTGGCTCAGAAGAAACTGAACGAAACCATCCTGCTTTTGGGGCAGCAAATGGAAAAACAGGAGGTCTTTTACAACCAGATTGATGCTGCCGACAAGCTGTATAAAAACACAAGGCTCGAAGAAGCCCTTGCGGCTTACCTCGAAGCGCTCACTGTGATGCCCAAAGACACCTATGCCCAAACGCAGGTCGACAAAATCAGGCAACAGCTGAAAACAAACAAGGAAAACCTCGAACGCTTTGATGCAGCCATCGCAAAAGGGAACATGCTCACGGAGAAAAGCAGGCTCGAAGAAGCCTTATTTCAATACCGGGAAGCTGCTAAGATAATGCCTGACAGTGAATTACCGAAAGTCAAAATAAAAGAACTGGAAGCCTTGCTCAGCAAGCAAAAAGCCAAGGAAGATGAGTTTGCGGGTTTGCAGCAGAAGGCAAGGGAATTGATTGCGCGCAAGGACTATACCAGCGCTGCCAAATACTACGAACAGGCATTGGCGCTTTACCCCGATGATCAGCCAACAATCAATGCGTACAGTGAAACAGTGAAACTGCGCGATAAATCATCGGCTTACGAAGAAGCCCTGGCAAAGGCTGATGCACTATACGCTGAAAAAGACTTCCGCAAAGCCAGTGTGTTGTATGAAAGGGCTGCTGCCATCTGGCCCGAGCAATCTTATCCTTCGGATATGATCAGGCGCATCAATGACCTCGTTTCAGACAAGCAATACATTGACAATGAAACGTATCAGCAAACCATTGCCAAGGCTGACAAATTGATTGCCGCACAGCAATTTACCGAAGCACGTGATGAATACGCTTACGCCATCAAGCTGAAGCCTGAAGACAGCTACGCAAAGGAAAAGCTCAATGAAGTTGAGAAACTGCTCAAGGCCATGGAAAGCGAAGAAGCACGTGAAAAGCAATACAATGACCTCATTGGCGCGGCAGCACTTGCTTTGCAACAACAAAAGCCGGAAGAAGCATTGCAACAATACAGATCAGCCCTGGCATTGAAACCAGGCGAGAAGCTTCCTGCAGAGAAGATCGCGGAAATAGAAGCCCGGCAAGCCATTGCGGCTAAGGCCAGGGCCGATGCCATGAAATTTGATGCCCTGCTCACCGAAGCACGATCGCAAGCCGCTGAATATCATTTTACTGAAGCGATTGCTGCCTATGAACAAGCCTTGCAGATGCAGCCTGAAAACAAAGACATTAAAGTCTCCATTAACGCCCTGAAGCTTCAGGCTGCTGATGCATCACGCCTGGCCGCAGCGGAAAAATTGTTTCTTGAAACAACAACTGCAACTACCGAACTCATAAGTAATGGAAATTGGGAAGCAGCAAAGGCATCGAACCTGAAAGCCCTCGGCATGAAACCTGATCAAGCTGATTTGGCCGAACTGCAGAAAATGATCGAAGAACGGATCACTGCCATTGCGCTAAGCAAAGCCTCACGGGCAAAATACGACGAAACCATTAAACAGGCCGATAAGTTGTTTGGTGATGGCTCACTGGCAGAAGCAAAAACAGCCTACCAGCAGGCTGCAATGATGCAAGCCAGCGAAAATTACCCGGTAGCTCAGCTTGCACTTATCGAAAGCCGGCTCGAAACGCAGCGTCTTGCCAAGGAAAAAGAAGCCAGGATTGGGGAGTTAATGACCATGGCTGAAGGGTTTTTCGAAAACCTGCAGTGGACCAATGCAGATTCATCCTGCCGGCTGATTTTGGCGATAGACCAGACAAATGTTTACGCACTAAACAAAGTGCCGGCCATTGCTGCTGCCAGACAGGAGTCGGAACGCCAGAATAACCTCCGTTACCAGGAAAGCATCCTCAAGGCAGATAACCTTTTTTCGGGCAGGGATTACAAGGAAGCCATCACTGCATACAAAACGGCCCGGAGTTTCAAAACAGGAGATGCCTATGCTGAGCGGCAGATACTGGTCTCCGACAGCATTTTAAGGGATCAGCTGCTTAAGCAAAAAACAGTGTACGACCAGCTGATTGCCGAAACTGATAAACTATACAATGCAAAAGCATATGACAAAGCCATCGATGGTTATGTGAAGGCAAACCAGGTCAAGTCAGACGAATCCTATCCGCTTGAAATGATTGCCAGGATTACCCGAACAATTGAAGAAAACAAGCTGGTCGTGCTTAATGAAACACCGGTTGCGCTTGCCAACAACACCGATAAACGCTTTGAATTTTTACCGGTAAACACGAGTGAAAGGCGTTCGAACTACATCCTCATCAAAGCCAAAAATACCGGAAAAAACAACTTTTCGCTGATTGTCAGTTATGGCAGCAGCACAGGCAAGAATGGCGGATTTGTTTTGCCAATCCCGGCTTCGGCTGAATACAAAGATTATATCGTGAGGATTGGCTCTCAATATAAATGGTTCAGTGAGGACAATGTGTGGATTAATTTCTATCCCGAAAATGGCGATGTCGAGGTAAGCCTGATACAGATATCGAAAGGGAATTAGTTACCTAGCCTTGCATAAAGCAATTCATCTTCAAATACGCCGTTCTTATAGGCAGCCTTTTTCCGGGTGCCCTCATGCGTGAAACCTGCCTTTTCGAGCACACGGGCCGAGGCAATATTGGGGGCAAACACACTGGCAAAAACCCGCTTAATTCCTTTATTCTCAAAGGCATCTTCAGTAATACCTTCAACAGCGGCAGTGGCAATTCCCCTACCCCAGTATTTCTTTCCAACCCAATAGCCCAGTTCAGCGCTGTAGCGATAAACATCCTCCTGCAATATGAGCCCGATAACACCTGTGAGGCTTCCGTCAATCATGATTCCATAAACATGTGATGTATCGGATCCCGCAGTTGCCGTGATAAATTCCCTTGCATGGTCAAGGCTGTAGGGGAAAGGAAAGCTATCCCTTAAGAAACAGGCCACATCATAATCATTGGCTATCAACATGATGTGATTGTCATCTTCCATTTGCAAGGGACGCAAATAACAACTGGTTAACTTACATTGGATTGGTGGTAATGTCATGGTTTACAACGGCTAAACAGGTAACACAGTGCGTAAAAACATCAGCAACACAAAAGTACGCTTATTTGTATTATTTTTGTTGCTAACAGCATCACCAAATATGACTAAATTCTTTACTATTCTGATCCTATTCACTGCGTTTATTTTCACCGATCATCTTGTTGCACAGCAATTTACTTCAATACAATTTACTCCTGAAATAATCGAATCAGGAGGCTATGCCGATATTGTGATTACCGCACAGATTCCATTCGAAGATTGTGAAACACTTAACCTGAATGTGCTAAATGCCTGCGGTGCCTTTGCTATTGAAGCGTATTACGCTTCATGGTTCAATCCGGGCGATTGCTACCGTACCGACACTGTCACCGTTGGTCCTTTTGTGTTTGGCCTGAATGCCATCACCATCGATATGTATTATCCCGACTTTGTGCAGGCCGATCATTTTGACACCATCATCGATGTTACTACAATCACATCAGTGCACAAACCTCAGGCGCAAATTGCAGAATTGGGTGTTTTTCCAAACCCTGCCAGCGATGTCATCAGCTTGTCGATTCCCGGATTATCGCCTCAGTCAGGAGTCAGCCTTCGGATTACTGACCTGTCAGGGAATTGCCTCCTGGAGAAATTCCTCAATTATGAACAAGCGATGCAACCTATCGCCATTCCGTGGTTGTCAACAGGGATATATGTTGTCCAGACCCGGCTTGAAGACAATACAGCCAGGGTTGCCAAACTAACTGTGATAAGAAATTAGGGTTATGGGAGAACTTGAACACTATTTTGAAGCCTTTCGCAAAAACACCATCGGACACGATGCTGAATTTTCTTCTCCGTACGGGAAGAAAAAAATCATTTACGCCGACTGGGTTGCCAGCGGAAGATTATATCAGCCAATTGAGGATCAGATTGTTAAAGTTTTTGGACCTTATATCGGTAATACCCATACTGAGACAAGTGAAACAGGCACTTTAATGACCAAGGCTTACCACCTTGCGCACAAAATAATTAAGGAACATGTGCATGCCTGCAAAGACGATGTCATTATCACGGCCGGCTCGGGCATGACCACTGTCATCAACAAAATGCAGCGGATCATGGGGCTCAAAAACTGTGGCGTGCTCAGCAAACGGGAATGCCTGCAGAAAAACGAGCGGCCTGTTGTGTTTCTGAGCCATATGGAACACCACTCAAACCATACCAGTTGGTTCGAAACCAATGTGGACGTGGTTGTGCTGCAGCCCGATAAAAACATGCTTGTCGACCTGAATGAACTGCGCACACAATTGGAGAAATACAAAGACAGGTCGTTTAAAATCGGTTCATTCACTGCCTGCTCCAACGTCACCGGCATTGAAACGCCTTACCACGAAATGGCCAGGATCATGCATGAATACGGTGGCGTTGTGTTTGTTGATTTTGCGGCATCGGCACCTTATGTTGACATTGATATGCATCCTGAAGATGACGAAATGAAGAAACTCGATGCGATCTTTTTCAGTCCGCATAAATTTCTTGGAGGACCTGGCAGTTCAGGCGTTATGATTTTCGACCGATCGCTTTACAACAGCCCTTCTCCCGACAATCCTGGCGGTGGCACTGTTGACTGGACCAATCCCTGGGGCGAATACAAGTATATCGATGACATTGAAATACGGGAAGATGGTGGCACTCCTGGATTTTTGCAGGCGATAAGAACGGCGCTGGCCATTGAAGTTAAAAACCAGATGGGAACCAGAAAAATCCGTGAAAGAGAGCAGGTGCTGGTGCACAAAGCCTTCGAGGAATTCAGGAAAATTGACGGTTTGCACATCCTGGCCGATAATATTGAGCACCGCTTAGGAATACTCTCTTTTTACCTCGACAATGTACATTTTAACCTGGTAGTCAAGCTGCTAAACGACAAGTTTGGCATTCAGGTCAGGGGCGGATGTGCCTGCGCGGGTACCTATGGGCATTTTCTCCTTGATGTCAGCCACGACAAGTCGAAACAAATTACTGATCTGATCAACCATGGCGACCTGTCGCAAAAACCCGGCTGGATCAGGGCTTCGCTGCATCCTACAATGACTGACCAGGAGTTGAACCTGCTGATTGACGGCATCAGGCAAATCCAGCAGCATCACGAAATGTGGGGAAGAGACTATGTGTACAACAAGCACACAAACGAGTTCAGGCACCATTCAGAACCCGAGGATAAAACTGTCATTGTCCGTCCCTGGTTTACTTTGAACTATCCATCGCCGCAAGCTGAGTGACAAAGTTTTCCTTTAAGGCCGCATTTCCCCTGACGAAAGGTGGATTAATCATTGCCATTACGCTGTGCATCGCTGAATATTATGCTACTTTTATCACCTTTATTTGTGAATAATCGGCAGGACAATATTAAGTTATGCCCTCATAAGTATGTAGCGATGAATCTCATACAAATCCTTACACCAAGAATTCCCAGACGCGGACTGCTATTTGTGGCCGCTAGTTTATGGACATTTGCCGGAAGCATGTTGATTTACAAAGGCTATCTTATGCTTGATAAGGCTGCACACATGATTTTGCTGCGGCTGTTGATCAGTCTTGTTGCTGGGCTTGTGTTCTATTGGTTCATGTTTGCCAAAATATCTGCACAACACACCAACAGGATCATGGGTTTGGAAAAGGAAAGACCCTGTTTGTTCTCTTTTTTCAATGGCAGGAGTTATTTGTTAATGCTAGTCATGATTTCGGGTGGTATTTTCCTCAGGAGGTCAGGGCTTGTGCCACAAAATTTTCTTGCATCACTCTACCTCACCATGGGAGTTCCTCTGTCACTCTCGTCGGTAAGATTCTATCATACCGGCATCTTTTACCATCGCATCAGGTCCGAAAAAAAATAATATCAGGTTTTGCATCAGCAGGTTTAAGGCAAACAAATGTACTGATTTAACAGGCTTAAAACGGCACCTTATGCGGATACAAGGCCCTGATGATGAAGAAAAAAGCCATCACCAACAATCCAATCATCAGGAACAGCACACCCAGTACCTTCTTCTTTTTCAGGAAAAACCATGATGCCAGACCAATAAACAGGAATGCAAAAATAAACAGCTGTATGACCATGATGTTATTGGGTTTGTTATTTCTGGCGTGAGACCTTTTCGACCCCACTCACTTTCTGTATTTTTCGGATGAGTTGTTCAAGGTGTTCTGTATCCTTGATCTGAAGCACGATTTTTCCATCGAATCGGCCGTCTTTTGTATCAAAGGCCAGGGAGCGCATATTCACTTTCAGATCGCTTGAAATCACCTTTGTAATCTCGCCTACCAATCCCAGTACGTCTTTTCCGGCAATTTTAATAGCTGCCTGAAATACAGGGCTTTCCTTAGCCTCTTTCCAACGTACCTTGATGACCCTGTAGCTGTATTTATCGAGTAACCTTACCGCATTTGGACAGCTCACCCGATGGATGGTAATGCCGCTACCAATGGTAACAAAACCGAAGACCGAATCACCGGGGATGGGGTTGCAGCACTTTGCAAGCTTGTAGTTTACATTGCTGAGGCTATCGTCAATCAGCATGAAGTCCTCATGCTCAGTGTTCTGCACAGGCTGATGCGACTTAATTTCCACTTTGCCTGCTTCCTTCTCTGTTTTGTTCCCACTTTTTTCCTGTTCACTGAGGGCAACAAGGTGCTTTTTCAGCTCAACGAGATCGATTTTTTCGCTGGCAATCTGCGAGTAAAACTCTGCAGCAGACTCAGTTTTATAATGTTTAACCAGGTGGTTGACCACATCGTCGGAATAGGAAATTTTCCAGTTCTTCATCTTTCGCAGCAGCAGTTCCTTTCCAATGTCGGCTTCGCGTAGGTTTTCCTCCTTGATGTACTTTTTGATTTTGTTTCGCGCCCGCTCGGTGACCACAAAACTCAACCAGTCGGCACGTGGCTTCTGTTTTTTGCTTGTTGCGATTTCCACCTTGTCGCCATTGTTAAGCACATGCCGTATCGGGACTACTTTACCATTAACCCGTGCCCCACTGCAGCTCGAGCCCACCTGCGTATGTATTTCATAGGCAAAATCGAGGATGGTTGAACCAAAGGGTAGCTGTTTCAGGTCGCCATTGGGTGTAAAAATGAAAATCTTGTCCGACTGGTGCTTATTGGCGTTTCTGTAGGTGAAATCGAAATTGATCTGGTCAGGGTTTTCGAGCACATCGCGCACCTGGTTAAGCCATTCTTCAGTGTCTTTTTTCTTGTCTGTTTCCTTGTATACCCAATGTGCGGCCTGGCCTTTCTCGGCAATATCGTCCATGCGTTTGGTCCTGATCTGCACCTCAACCCACATATCACCCGGAGCCTTCACGGTGCAGTGCAATGACTCATAGCCAGAAGCCTTGGGTGTTGTAATCCAGTCGCGGAGGCGCTTCGGGTTTGGCGGATAAATGTCGCTCACTATGGAGTACACTCGCCAGCAATCCTCCTTTTCCTTTTTTTGGCTGCTTTTGATGATGACGCGAATGGCAAAAAGGTCATAAACCTGTTCAAATTCAACATTCTGCGACTTCATCTTGGCCCAGATAGAGGGAATTGATTTGGTCCGCCATTTGATATCACAATCCATACCCTGGGCAATCAGCTCCCGCTGAATGGGCTGGGTGAAGTCCTGCATATAGGCTTCCTGCTTTGATTTTGTCGCCTTGATCTTTTCGCTGATGGTGTGAAAAATCTCAGGATGCTCAAATTTCATGACCCTTTCTTCAAACTCAGCCTTGATGATATACAAGCCGAGGCGGTGAGCAATGGGTATGTACAGGTGCTTCACTTCATAAGCAAATTGCTCGAACCTGCCCCGTTCGTGGTCTTCCGGATACCTCAGGTCATAGAGCCGGTGGGCAATTTTCAGCAGGATCACCCGGATGTCGTCAATTAGCGTTAAAAAGAGTTTTCTGAAGTTATCTGACTGAAAAGACAGGCGCTCTGTTCTGAGTTCCGAAACCTTGTTGAAGCCATCGATGATGCTGCTGATGGTTTTGCCGAAGGTTTTCTCGATTTCAACAAGGTTGAAATCAGATTTAAGGTTTATCCCATGCAGGAGTGCGCAAATCACCGTGGTAACACCCAGTCCGATTTCTGTTACCGCAATTATCCCGACCTGAATCAGGTGCAGCAGATAGGGACGGCCCGAAGCCAGTTTACGCTCACCATATACCTTTGAAGCCCATTCAAATGCCAGGTTGATTCGTTTCAGGTCAGCAGGACTGGCAACCGGTTTCACGCTTTCGATGAGCGTCAGGTATGCCTCACGGATTTGTGTTTTTTCTGCTTCGCTGATCATTGTCACAAGGGTTCTTTGGTTTTCCTGCTATGGTCAGGCTGTTGAAAAAAAGCGTTTGCACCACAAAAGATACAAACGCTATTATATTCAACTTATCGTTTGTTATTTGTTTCCTTCCCCTTTAATGCCCTGTTTGGTGACCGGGCTTGATGGTGTTTCCGAGATCGATTCGCGCATGCGGGTGTCGGCCTGGATGTTCTGGAATTTATAATAATCCATAATACCAAGGTTACCGGCCCTGAATGCTTCAGCGATGGCTTGTGGAATCATGGCTTCGGCCTGAATCACATTGGCTCTGGCTTCCTGGGCTTTGGCACGCATTTCCTGCTCACTGGCAACAGCCATGGCCCGGCGCTCTTCGGCCTTTGCCTGCGCGATGTTTTTATCGGCATTTGCCTGGTCCATCTGCAACACGGCACCAATGTTCTTTCCGATGTCGATGTCAGCGATGTCGATAGACAAGATTTCGAAGGCTGTCCCCGAGTCAAGTCCTTTTTTAAGTACCACTTTCGAAATGGAATCAGGATTTTCGAGCACTGACTTATGCGAATCGGCAGATCCGATGGATGAAACAATGCCTTCGCCAACACGCGCCAGGATGGTTTCTTCGCCGGCACCACCCACAAGCTGCTTGATGTTGGCCCTTACGGTAACGCGGGCTAAAGCAATTAGCTGAATACCGTCTTTGGCAACCGCAGCCACTTTTTTGGTGTCGATAACTTTTGGGTTAACTGACATCTGCACGGCCTGAAACACATCACGGCCTGCAAGGTCGATCGCTGTTGCTGTTTTAAAGCTAAGGTCCATATTGGCCTTGTCCGCTGAAATCAATGCATTGATCACCTGCTGAACCCTTCCTCCGGCTAGGAAATGGGCTTCGAGATCGTCGCGTTCGAGCTTGATTCCTGCTTTTGTTGCCGCAATCATGCTGTTTACAATGAGTGATGGCGGGACCTTACGCCAGCGCATCAGCACAAGCTGCAACAAGGATACGCGCACCCCTGAAACAAGGGCGGTGAACCAAAGTCCAACCGGAATAAAGTAAAACAGGAACCAGATCAAAAAGATGGCTCCCAGGCCAATCGCAATAATCACATACATGTCTTCCATAATACTATTGTTTGGGTTTGATGAATATTTTGCTTTTTTCTACCTTGACAACTTCGATTGGGGTATCCTCATCAATGAAGGCTGACCGGGCATCTACTTCAAAAAATTTTCCATTGATCATGGCTTTTCCGCCAGGACAGCACCTTGAAATGGTAAGGCCGCTGTCGCCGGCTTTAACATCTTCTTCATTCACTTCGTTCACTTTGTGATCGAGGTTCTTTTTCAACATGGCCCTGTCCCAGGTCTTCGACCGCAGTGCCAGGGTGAGCACCCCCACATTGATGAGTAAGGTGGCGACAAGTGTATAATGTCCGGCGGCCGTTCCTTCATGCTTATAGGCTAACCACACCCCGATCACCATCAGGGCAAAGCCAATGATACCGGCAAATCCACCTCCCGGAATCACCAGTATTTCAAGCAATACGATCAGCAAACCAATGCCAACCAGTGCGATAATGATTGTCCACATATGAGGCTATTCTATTTTTGCGGTTAAGGTACGGTTTGTTAACTCCTGGTATATCGGCTGCAAATCATTGATGAACCCTGATTTGACTGCACATTTTCCTTTGTAATGCACGATCCAGGTGCATGTTTCGGCTTGCTCGACGCTATGTTCACAAACTTCAATCAGGGTTTCAATAACAAAATCAAAGGTGTTGAAATCATCGTTATACAACACGATTTCTTTCACATCTTCGGCACCAATATCGGGCAACTGAATGGGAGATGACTTTTCTTTGACCATTTCAATGCGATTAAGGTTATAAAAGTAAGCAATTTTATGCAGCAATGGAATGAGTAGTGTTATTTTATGCAGAAGTTGGTGTTTAAATTATCATACCCTTCGCCCCACAAAAGTCATGTCTACTTTCAGCATACTCCCCATAGTCCATTGTTTCTGCCTGATCAAATCCCATGCCTTGTCAGGGTTTGACGATTAACTTTTTTCATCAGGCCCTAAATTGCAAAAAGCCGGTAATTTTGCAATATGGAAGAAAACAGCAGCACACACTTTATTTTCTTTACCGAAAAATTACGTAAGGCACTTTCTGGGCATTTGCCAGGCGAAGTAGCACAGATGAAACTGGCACCCTTAAGCAGGAAAAAAATGATGGCTCAAGGGGCTAACAACCGCAAAGCACGACAGAGCGCGGTGCTCATTGTGCTGTTTCCGGAGGAAAATCAGGTAAAAACGGTGCTGATTAAACGCAACAGCTATGATGGAGTTCACAGCGGCCAGATTGCCTTTCCCGGCGGGGGCTACGAACCTGGCGATGCTGATCTGCAACATACCGCACTGCGCGAAGCCTATGAAGAAGTCGGCATCAAAACCGATCAGGTAAAAATTCTAGGAAACCTCAGCAAAATTTACATTCCGCCAAGCAACTTCGAGGTGCTGCCAGTGGTGGCGTATATGAACCGTGCCCAGGAGCTACATCCTGATCCGGCCGAAGTCGATACGGTGTTTAGCTGCTCTGTTCAAACGCTGATGCACCCCCAGACGCTGCAACAACGTTCCATCGTGCTTAAAGACGGCAGCAGCATGGATGTGCCCGCCTTTGTCATTGGTGAATATGTCATCTGGGGCGCCACCTCAATGATTATCAGTGAACTGAATCATGTCATCGCTGAAAGCGAGGCACTGAATTCCTGATCAGGACAAGATAACGATCTCGCTGGTGATGGCAGCGCCTTTTTTCAGCAATTCGCTTACACCACAGTAGCGCTCCTGCGAAAGGTCAACAGCCTTTTGCAACTTTTCAACATCGAGGTCTTGACCTTTGAAAATATATTTCACGTGAATCTTATGGTAATATTTTGGGTGCTCTTCAGTGAGTTCGCCGTCAACTTCGATATTAAAATAAGCAGGTTCGACCCTCATTTTTTTCAGTATTGAAATAACATCCATTCCGGTGCAGCCACCCAATGACGCCAGTGTCAATGGTTTAGGCCTTGGACCACCATTTTGACCGCCCACTTTTTCATCCGCATCCAATGGGATTTTAAATCCGTTTACATCGGCTTCAAATGCCATATTTCCGGTCCAGGTAACATCTACTTTGTTGTTCATCAGATCTGTTTTTTAGTTAAAAATAAATTGCCCGGGTATGATTCCCGATTTGAGTGAGTCAATAAGCGTGCCATTTGGGCTATACCGATAAACAAATCCATCCTGCACATAGTTCAGCGCGTCTGAGACCACTACCCGATTGAAGCCCGGATCAATCTCCAGTGCATAAAACACATGCGCATGCTGTGGAATCAGGGGTGTCTCCGGAAGCGTATTGTCGTCAATTGAAAGCCGGTAAACACCATTATTCAGGTAGTACAAGGAGTCTTTATTCTTATTGATTACCAGCTGTGTAGGCGACGAAAGCTGGTCACTGAAGTCGTAGCGATTTACGATACTGTTGTCGCTGGTGTTGATCTTAAACAGGGCCGGCCTTTCTTCGCTCAAGAAGCCACCACTGCAAAGCACCCACAACATTCCGTTTTTATCGACTACCATGCTGTTGGGTTCCTTCACCAGCTGCACCGAGTCCGTCACTGTGTCAAGTACAGGATCGATGACCATCAGCGTGTTGTTGGGCTTTTGCTGGTAATATGCCGACCAGTTGGCAGCGAAAACCTTGTTGTTTGTAAGCACCATATTTTCAACTGTTTTGCCTGTGTTTACCTGGCCAGTGATGCTTTGCGCAGTGGGGTCGATGATGGTCAGGCCCGGCTGCTGCAGATCGGAAACATAGGCCTTGTGGTCGTTAATGATGCACACATAGCGCGGCGATTGCAACCCACTGATTTTGTTTTTAAATTTGATGGTTTGGGCATCAACGATGTAAATCAAGCCACTGTTATTCATCACAATAAAGGCGAGGTCATTCCAAAGTGTCATGCTTTGAGCCACATCGCCAAGGGGTGCACCGTTGGCTTTGTAAAACAGATAGTTTGACATTTTGGCAGAATCGTAGCTGTAAAATGACAGACTTGCATTCGCCAGGGTAAAGTTGCCCTGATTCAGCACAAAAAATCCTTCTCCAACTGCAAGGCCGTCGCCAGGAGTTATGTCAGCAGGTTCCTCTTTGCATGAAGCCATGCCCAGCAACAGGAACATCAGTAAAATTTTATTGCATTTCATCATTTATTCACCTCGTTTACAATGCGTAACGCAGCAGTAGCTGAAAATTCCTCCCGGGCATGGGGCGCCACATCACTGCCTGGTAATGGCTGTTGAGCAAATTAAGCACCTGAAATTCCGCAGTCAGCTTCCCTTGGCTTAATTTCCAGGATTTGCCAAGGGCCAGGTTGAACAATACGTAGGGCTTTAGGCTGTTGATGAAGATTTCTTCTCCGTTGAGTGAGGTGTTTCTTTTGCCTACAAATTCTGCAGCCGTCTTCACATAATACTGCCTGATATCAAGCTGAGCCATGAGGTTGGCATGGTGTCGCGGAATATACATCAACTGCTTGCCAGCCGTGTTTTCGATTTTTGCTACAGGACTCTCATCCGTGGTTCTTGTGTAAGCAAAATTGGCACTGGCCTGTAGATGAAACAGATTGAAGTCGCCCTCCCATTGCCAGTTTAACTCGACTCCACGCGCAAAAACCCTTGCAATATTTACAGGAACCCAATACCTGTATGACGTTGGTTTCCACTGTATCCAGTCTGACACATCTGAAAAAAACATGCTTGCATTGACCTTATGCTTGCTGTGGCTGTTTTGCGGATTCAGGTTAACGAACAGTTCCGCTGTATGTCCGATTTCCGGTTTCAGCTTTGCATTGCCTCCCGGAAACCAATACAGGTCATTCAAGCTGGGGTAACGTAAATTGCGGTTCAGACCAATGCCAATAGTTAAGGGTAGTTTATCGAAGGGAACATAGGCTAGTTCGAGCGCCGGACTAAGTCCGGAGGCCTTTCCATCGACATATTCTCTGCTGAAATACACACTGCCTTTGAAGTCCTGTAGCGGCCTGAACGTGGCGCCAAGTTTCATCAGGTTTCTCTGCCTTTTCTGCAATTTTACGAAGTTTGTCGTGTTAACCGCTTCCTGGTCCATGGTGTATCCTGCCGTCAATTCAAGCCACCAGTTCAGTTGGTGGTTCGCCTGCAACACCGTGTGAAATGCATGCGTTGTATTGCGTGAATCAATAAGTGTTACGGTTTCGTTGTCTTCCGGATTGTTGATTGTTTTAAGGTAATAGTGCTGATTTTCTGTAAAATATGCTGCTTTTGCTTCAAGCTTACCACCACTCCAGAACTGTTTGAATGCGACCATATGTCTGTGAAACCTGTCATATTGAAATTCAGTAGGCTGCCCACCTTTCTCAATATTGGTCATGATTGGCGGCAGGTTTCTGTTGTTCCACTGATTCCACGAATAGGCACTCAGCTGGCTGTTTTTTCCGGTATAGATATGCAATTCCTGCAGAAAACCATAATCGGTGTAGTCGGCTGATGTTTGCTTCATCATGGCCTGTGGCAGCAAGGCCGTGTTCAGAAATTCGAAATCATTCAGGGCTGATTTTCTGAATGCCCTGGTTTTAACGATCACTTTTCTTCCGCTATAGCCCAAGGTGCCATAGCTGCCAAAATGCCTGTAACTACCGGCTGTTTGTACTACATCAAGGATGAGTTTCCGGTTGAAATCGGGTTTGTTATCGAGCGAAACAACCCCTCCCAGCCCACCGGAACGCATCGCGGATGCAGCGCTTCCCCAGGCCAACTGCAGCTGATCGACAAACTGAACCGGTATCATGGAAAAATCAACCTGACCAAGGTTTGGTGAGTTTAACGGTATATCGTTCCACAACACCAGGGTTTGGTTTGCAGATGTTCCTCTGAAAGAGGCTGTAGACAAGCCGCCCGGACCGTAATTTTTAATGAATACATTCGAGCCTGCAGCCAGCAAACTGCCCAGGTCGCTTGCCGAATAGGCCGCAATGGACAGGCTGTCGAGGCTGTGTGTCTGGAAAGAAGCTTTTTTAAGGTGTCTGCCCTTCACTTCAACCGCATCAAGGTAAACTGTATCAGGAATGACCGCTTCTGCCAGCATAGGGACAAACCCCAGCAGGAAGAGAAATACATGCCTGATGAACACCTCTTTCATTGCTTGACGAACTTTTGGTATACATGAAGGTCTGATGCAACGCATTCGATAAGGTAGATGCCCGGGGCAAGTGCGCTGATGTTGATCTGGACGGGAGTGCCATCTCCAGCCTTGATTAGCCGGCGCCCAAAAGCATCGCATACATAGGTTGCTGTGACACCGATTTGGTCTGGATTCTCCAGGTAAACTGTTTCAATAGCCGGGTTCGGATAAATCCTGAACTGCCTGGTGGTGTTTGGGTCAACACCAAGGTTGCGTTGATCATGAATCACACCAACCGCATCCAGGTCGAAGCCTGATGAAGGAAATGGTGTGGGCCACGGATCGTTGATGATGCGACCTGCTTCATCGTAGCGCGCATAAGCAGGATCGATGGAACCAACCACATCAATGATGCGGACATGCGTGACCTTTTCTGTATTCAGTCCGACATTATCTTTCAAATCAGCCAGATCGAAAGGCGTTCCGTAAAGTGCCCTGTATTTGCCGGCAAGCCTGTCGACCTTAGTGGCATCCAGAAGTCCGAAGCCGTCAATCTGCGCCTCTGAACCGGTAAGCGAAATCGCTGGAAATCGAAAGAAGTTCATCCCATTGCTGCTTACCTCAACAAAAGCCAGTTCAAGAAAATCGTCGCTGAAGCTGTTTTCAAAAACGGCAAAGTCGGCTCCCGGTCCATCCCACAGCGCATATTCAAAGGTTAGGGTTGCCAATCCCCCTTCGCCAAGGCTGACCGCAATGTTATCGGCTTTCAAACGTGCATCTGTTGCATTGCCATAACTTGCTTCGCCCAGGGCTTGCTGGTCTATTTTCACCGGCCCGCGCACAATTTCGCACTGTGCAGCCCAGCCAACAAACACATTGCTGTCAGCATGGGTTGCCTCCGTGCCAGGCTGTCCTGCGGGTGGAGCAAACTGGGCTGTGGATGTTATGCTGATGATCAGTAAACACCCTGCGAAAAACAACTGCTTTGCCGGTTTCAGCCTCATTATGCTATTGTTTTATAAACACACATTTTCTGCCAATACCGGAACCTTCGGAAACCAGGATCACATAGGGCCCTGCACAGAGACCGGACACATCGATCGACTTAGCTGAAGTATGTAAACGCAACACCTCAACTCCCTGCATATTCATAATGAACAGCGTGTGCTGGTGTGCCTCTTGCTGGCCACCAATAAACAGAAAGTCCCTGGCAGGATTAGGATAAACCTGAAGCCCTACTTCTGTAACAGGCAAACTGACTGATGTTATATCCCTGACGTCCAAGCCAATTGCTTCAGGTGAAATGCCTGCGTCAAATAAGCCGAGTTGCTCACCGGTTTCGGAAAACTTCCTCCCTTCGCCAAAAGAGAAGTAATCCGTGACCGTTGTATAAAATTCCCGGTTAAGGGCATCAAATTCGGCAGCCACGAAATAGGTAAAGTTTTCTGATCCGGGATCGGGAATAAGCGCTTCATCAATGATCTGCTGGTTATCCAGATCAACAAGTCCGATTGCCTGGTTCATCATGACATACAGCTTGTTGCCATCAACAGCTACGCCTTTGCCAAACACAGCTTCGAAGCTGTGGTGTACAAATGCACGGTGGTCGGGATCGAAAGCAGTAAGCGAAGCAGTGGTCATTCCCCAGGGGGTGCGGTTTACGCTGTATACTGTGTCATTGTAGTTGTACAGGTCAAAAATTCCAACTGCTGCAGAACCTAAATCCACTTCTTCAATGAATGAAACAGCACTCAGATCGATCATCGCAATTTTTCCCGTTGTGCTCATCCAGCCACCGGGAACAGCGGCAAAAAGTGTATTGTTATGAATCAACATTCCTGCTGCTTCGTCACTCACCTGATCGAAGACCTGCACCAGGTCAAGGCTGTTTTTTTTGTATGCCCTGATGAAGCCTGCTGTTTCAGGGTATTGAAACGACACAAATAAAAGGTCCTCTCCGGCCACCATCTGGTTAATTCCCGGGCAGGCAATAGCCGCAATCCGCTGATAGGTATCGAGGTCATAGACCACGAGAGAGTCGGTGGCGGCAACAAAAGCCCTGGCATTGTCGACCAGCACGTCCTGAACTGCCTGCGTGTAGATTGTATCAAACACGAACTGTTCGCCCGTTTCCGCATCACGAGCACTGAGCGTAACATAGTCGTCCGGGTCAGAAAAATTGCCTCCGGAGGCAACAATAAGTTGTTTAAATACCAATTCCTGCTGTGAGTACAGCAACCCGTCCTGTAGCGTAAGCAAGGCTGAGAGGGTGCAAATCCGTAAAAAATGTTTCATTAATGTGTAGTTTTAAGGTAAAACAATGCATTTGCCTCAAAACCATCAGGAAAAAATGTCGAAATCATAAATGACTTAAACCGACAAGCCTTTTACCCGAAAGCTTTGGAAAAAACTGATATGGCAGGTCTTCTGACTCGCTCACTTTTGAAAGCCTTCCCATCCGCGAACAGACAGTGGCCAAAGAGTTTCAAAAGCTTTTTAAAGAGCTTACAGCAGCGGGAACTGTTCAGGATTTTCACCCGATTCCCTTTTTCAGTCCTCCTCCCGGTCAAGGATTGTGGACACCATATTCAGTTGCAAAGATACAGACAAATTCATGCTATTTTCCAATGACAGGCTGAATTATACCGAATTTATGAACAAGGCCGGGTTAAAAACAAAAGAGCTGATAAAAAAATCAAGTTTTTTTCCCACTTATAAAAAAAACACTAATTTTAAGCCGTCAAATCACCCTAAACCAAACGGCTGTCATGAAATCATTCGTTAAAACCATTTGCATCGGATTAGTAAGCATAACATTTATCGCCACCGCCGTTTCCTGTGGATCAGGCAGAACCAGTGCAATCACTCCGAAAGGCAACAGATCAGTAAAGGTTGGTTACAGTCCGGTAGCTAAAAAGAATGAACCGGTAAAGAAGAAATTCATCATTCACAACAAACAAAGGCATATCCTGGGAACCAAGCCAGTGAAGAAATAATCAATCTGTGATGAAATAAAAAAAAGAGGCTGTCATAATCAACGATGACAGCCTCTTTTTGCGCTTTAATCCGGCCTACTTATCCGGATATCTTAAAACATCCTTCACAAAGCCAGGTTTATGCTTCCGCCAAAAACGGATAGCGATAGTCGGTCGGGGGATTCAGGTTTTCCTTGATGGTGCGCGCCGAAACCCAGCGGATTAAATTCAGGTATGAACCGGATTTGTCGTTGGTTCCCGAAGCCCTTCCACCGCCAAAAGGCTGCTGCCCTACAACTGCACCTGTTGGCTTGTCGTTGATGTAATAATTTCCGGCTGCATTAACCAGGACTTCATTGGCCAGCTCAATGGCGAACCTGTCACGGGCAAAAACAGCACCGGTCAGGGCATAAGGTGAGGTTGCATCAACCAGGTGCAATGTCTCTTCCCATTTTGCGGCCTCGTACACATATACCGTCAACACAGGTCCAAAAAGTTCTTCGCGCATGGTGATATATTGCGGGTCGGTGGTGAGGATGACCGTTGGTTCAATAAAATATCCGCGTGTCTTGTCGTAATTACCTCCTGAAATCACTGTGGCTTCTTTGTCGTTTTTGGCATTGTCGATAAACATCACCAGCTTATCGAAGGAAGCCTCATCAATGACAGCGCCCATGAAGTTCGTGAAGTCTTCCACTGGTCCTACCTTGATGGTTTTTAAATCTGCAAGCATATATGACTTTACTGTTTCCCACAGGTTATCAGGAATATATGCACGGGAAGCCGCTGAGCATTTTTGTCCCTGGTATTCAAAAGCGCCCCTCACCAAAGCCGTGGCAAGGGCCTTGGGGTCGGCTGTTTCATGTGCAACGACAAAATCTTTTCCTCCCGTTTCACCCACAATTTTCGGATAGGTGTTATGCACCGCGATGTTGTCGCCGATGGCTTTCCAAATCTTACTGAATACCGTGGTAGAGCCGGTGAAATGAACCCCTACAAAATCGGGATGTGCTGACATGATCTTTCCGCCCACCGGGCCTGGAACGAACACCAGGTTTATTACCCCATCCGGAAGGCCGGCTTCGCGGAAGATCTCCATGATGATGTTTGCTGAATAGATCTGGGTGTTTGAGGGTTTCCAGACAACAACATTGCCCATGAGCGCCGGTGCCGATGGCAGATTAGCCGCTATGGCAGTAAAATTAAAAGGGGTAAGCGCATAGATAAATCCTTCGAGCGGACGGTACTCAACACGGTTCCACACTCCGTGGTCAGAAATGGGCTGTTGGCTGTATATATCGCCCATAAACTCGACATTGAACCGCAGAAAATCAGCAAACTCACAAGCCGCATCTATCTCGGCCTGATGCACAGTTTTCGATTGCCCCAGCATGGTGGCCGCATTGATTTTTGCCCTGTAAGGACCCGAAACCAGTTCAGCAGCACGCAGGAAGATTGCCGCACGATCCTGCCATTCGAGGGATTGCCAAGACTTACGGGCTTTCAGCGCTGCGTCGATGGCCATATTCACATGCTCGGCACCACCTTCGTAATAATAACCCAACACATGCTTGATGTCGTGCGGAGGATGTATACTGATTCGCTTGTCAGTTTTAACCCGCAAATTCCCAATATACATCGGAATATCAATCTCAACGGAGCGCATTTCATTGATCATGGCCTTAACCTCAGCCCTCTCCGGACTGCCTGGTGCATAGGTTTTCACCGTTTCATTGATGGCCTTAGGCAATTTATAAAATCCACTGTACATACAATCTTATATTAAATTTTAATTTGATTTTACAAACAGGAATCTGGCTGAACCAGTTTTATTTTACTCCTATTTTAATCTTTAACAATCAACTATCCGAAATGTTCCCTTTGGGACGATATAAATCCAGTGAAAAGTGGCTGTTTTTTCGGTATCTTTGCACAATCAGGCTTCAGTGAAGTCTATTTCACGGTGATTTTTACTTAAGCATTCATGCATTAATTGCCGTCATTCGAAAACTCATGTGAAAACATGAATGATCATGCCGGAAATGAACAACAACATATCAGCAATCAGGCGGCTCGATCAGGTTGCCATAAGCAGCAAGGCCGCTAAAATCCTTCAGACCTTACTGGAAGAAAATCCCCGAATCCATCAGTTGCTGGTTTCGTCCACCACTTTGGAGGAAGCCTCCACTAACATTCAACACTTTGTTTTAGAACTTTTTAAAACACAACCGGAAGCGGAAAATGCGGCCACCTCAGCAATGCCCGATATTGCCCAGTATCAAAGGCTCAGCTGGTCTGATTACGCCCTGGTTCGCTTGTATGATTATGTAACCCATGTGGGCAAGGTGTTTGAGGACCAAAACCTGCGCGGCGGACTCACCGAGACAAATCCGGTGAAGGTCCTCTGGCTGGCTGTTAAATTTGGCACCGGGGGCGCGCTGGTCGATTTCTTCATTGATATGCTCATGCTTTTCAGGCAGTTAAACGGCACACTTGAGCTGAATCCACCATCGCAGGAAACCCTCATCAGGTGGATGGACCAACATCCTTCAGGAACAGATCCGCATATTGTTGACTGCAGGTCAAAGAACAAGGCCCGGATACTTCGCCTGATCATTCAGAAACTCAATCGGGGCGAATTAACATCAAGGCGCTATGTCTTCGACCCTGGTATGAGTGATGACGAAAAGTATTCGCTTGCCACCACCTGGTGGAACGACAGTAATTTTCACCTGAAATTTGCCATCAGAAATCCGACACTTTTGAATGAAATGCTGGCAAACAGCCTAAGCGATGAAACGATGGGTTTGTTGAATGAAGCACTTGATGCCGGCATTCCCTTCTTTGTAAATCCCTACTACCTCTCACTGCTAAATATTGACGACACTTCGGCATGCCACAAAAGTGACCGGGCAATCAGGGACTACATCATTTACAGCAAACAGCTCATCAGGGAGTTTGGCCATATTGTCGCCTGGGAAAAGGAAGACAAGGTGCAACCTGGCAAACCCAATGCAGCAGGTTGGCTGCTGCCGGAAGGAAATAACATTCACCGGCGGTATCCCGGTGTAGCCATCATGATTCCTGATACTGCCGGCCGGGCCTGCGCAGGTTTATGCGTAAGTTGCCAGCGCATGTACGATTTCCAGAGCGGAAGGCTTAACTTCAACCTCGAAACCCTGCTGCCAAAGGAAAACTGGCCTGTTAAGTTAAACAGACTGATGGATTATTTTGAGAACGACAGCCAGCTGCGCGACATCCTCATCACCGGTGGCGATGCGCTGATGAGCTCTGACAAATCGCTGGGCATCATTCTGGATGCTGTTTACCAGATGGCCTTGCGCAAAAGGGCTGCCAATAAACAACGTGAACCCAATGCCCAATACGTCGAAATACAACGGGTCAGGCTGGGAACCAGGCTGCCTGTTTACCTTCCGCAACGCATCACCCCTGCACTCATTGCCCTGTTGACAGAATTTAAGACAAAAGCCGCATCAGCAGGCATCAGGCAGTTTGTCATTCAAACGCACGTTGAAACAGCAATGGAGGTTACACCCGAAGTTGTAAAAGCCGTTCATATGCTTCAAAGCGCCGGCTGGGTGGTCACCAACCAGCATGTGTTCACAACAGCCACCTCGCGCCGCGGACATCTTGCCAAACTGCGCAAGGTACTGAACGACCTTGGGATACTACCCTATTACACATTTTGTGTAAAAGGATACCAGGAAAACAGTGCCAATTTTGCTACCAACGCCAGGGCGCTGCAGGAATTGAAAGAAGAGAAAAGATTCGGGAGATTCAACTCCGAAACTGAAGGCAATATCCTTCAGCTCATGCAGGATGCAGCCTCGTTGCCGCAGCAAGTTGAGGCCATCAGGAAACAAAACAGACACCCTTTTCTGGCCACGGACAGAACGGTAATCAACCTTCCCGGCGTTGGCAAAAGCTTCACTTTCAGAACAATCGGAATAACCCGTCACGGCCGGAGGATCCTCGAATTTGACTATGACCACAGCCGCAAACACAGTCCGGTTATTCACCAGATGGGCAAAGTCACCATCATTGAATCGAAATCAATTCACAGCTACCTGAAACAACTGGAAGCAATGGGTGAAAACACCACCGAATACGACAGTTTGTACGGGTATTCGATGCATGTCACCGAAGGATCTACCGCATTATTCAAGTACCCAGATCTGCCCTTTACACCCACCAGCCTGATGACAAACCTGGAGACAAAAGACCGATGAAATGCGCTATTTGGACGTTTTATCACTAATTTAGCAGCAGAACTGCTTCAGCAAATTTCACCTACTGATCGTATCAATTACAACACCATATAGCCATGTATTCTCGAAAAGTGTTCATTTTCAGCATGATGATAATCATTGCCGCAATGACCTATTCCTGTCATGTCGGGCGCTTTTTCTACTACAACTTCGCTGATGCGCAGGACTATAAGAAATTTCCCGCGCTTGAAGTGGTAAAAGGGCAGCCCGGATTTCAGTTTATTGAAAGTCAGCAGACCACAACAATTGCATTGCCAGATTCGTTCGCCGGTGCTGATGGATCAGCTGACTTAAATGCCTTTCTTGACAAGCACAAAACCCTGGCTTTCATTGTCGTGCGCAACGACACCATTCTGTCCGAAGCCTATTTCGATGACTACACGGCATCGTCTGTTATCCCTTCTTTTTCCGTGGCAAAGACCTTTGTTTCGGCCCTCGCTGGCATTGCTGTTGACAGGGGTATTATAGAAAGTGTACACGACACCATTGGCAAATACCTGCCAGAATTCAGGGGGCGCGGTTTCGACAAGGTGAGTATTGAGCATTTGCTGGATATGCGCTCCGGAATCAGGTTTAACGAGGGCTACACCTCGCCTTTTGCTGATATGGCAAAGTATTATTACGGCCTCAACCTGCAGCATTACCTTAAGAAACTGAAGATGAAAGAGGCGCCCGGCCTTGCTTATGAATACATCAGTGTAAACACCTTGTTGCTATCCCTGGTTGTTGAGCGTGCATGGAAAAAAGACCTGGCCAGCCTGCTGCAGGAAGAATTATGGCAGCCATTGGGAATGGAATACGATGCCAGCTGGAGTATCGACAGCAAGAAACACAAAACCGTGAAATCATTTTGCTGCATCAATGCCCGCACACGCGATTTTGCTCGCTTTGGCCGGCTTTACCTGCATCAGGGAAACTGGGATGGAAAACAACTGATCAGCAAGGACTGGGTTCATCAGAGCCTCAGCATCAGAAACGACTCGCGCGATTCGCAGGGTTACCCTTACTCCTACCAATGGCGGGTGATGGGAAATGGGGCATTTTTTGCCAAAGGCGTGCTCGGACAGTTTATTTATGTCAATCCAGCAAAGAAGCTCATCATCGTCAGGCTTGGAAAATCAACTGACAAGGTGCATTGGCCAATGTTTTTCGAAGCCTTGGCAGCTTCGCTATAAGGCGGCAGCAGTGTGCTACTTTTCGATGCCGTGTTTGTATTTGACCGTATGTGTCAAATTACCCATTTCATCGTAACTCAGCCATTTGCCTTCTTTTTTTCCCTTCACATAAAGTCCTTCTGTCTTCACTTTTCCATTGGGATGGTATTCCAGGGCAGGCCCATCCTGATAATTCCTGAAAAAGGTTTGCTGCGATTTCACAGTTCCGTCGGGATACAAGGTGCGTTGTATGCCATCAAAAAGCCCGTCAGTGTAATTGTATTCGGCGATAACAACGCCACCATCGTCAAACCAGCGCGACAATCCGTTTCTATTTCCGTTTTTGTATACCGACTCCTCCTGCAACGCCCCCCTTTCGTAATACACTTTCCTGATGCCGTCGAGGTTACCCATGAGATAATGTTCCTCTAGAGTTACTCGCCCGGCCGACCCAAATTTTATAAAGGCACCATTTAAGGTGTCATTTTTATAGACAGACTGTTCAATAATGTTACCGCTCCGCCCGATCTGCAGGTAAATGCCATTGCGTTTGTTATCGGTATAATGTTCGAGGATATGGATTTGTCCCGACGAAAAGTAGATGGCCCAGGCGCCTTCTTTTTTTCCATCTACAAAATTTCCAGCGATGGTCATATTGCCGTATGCCATGCTGTAATAGCCATTCCTGCTTGCCGAATCAGCTTGTAATTCAGCTATTTGCTGTGCTTTTATTGTGATTACGCCCATCAACATCAGCAAAGAAAAAGTAAGTATAAATCGCATCTGACAGTTTTTTACAAATGTACAATCCTCAGTTCAACGGCAGTCACATACACAAAAAAAATCAGGCCCGTTGTTCCGACAGGCCTGAAAAGCAACCAAAACCAAATTTACAATCAATAAGTAGTAAGCTCTTCTGACTGTGAATTGTTAAAACCGAACTAATAGTTTCAATAGTCATGCCAAAATTTATATCTGACTGATATTGTTTCATATACAATAAATATTGTAAAATCAAGGGAAAGCATGACTGACCGAAATCGGTGAACAAGGTGGTGGCATTTTACGTAAGCCACTCTGTGCCAACAGCTACGGCATCAGTTCGATCAGTTTACAATTACGGACATTCTCAATTTCCGGATACCGCTACTGCCGTGCCCTGCAGGTCGAATTCGCTGGCATCGGTGATGATGACCTGATAAAAGCCACCAACCTTCAGTTGGGCACCTTCTTTGCTGATCAGTACCTCATTATCCACTTCAGGCGAGTCGAACATGCTCCGTCCGACATAATATCCGGCCTCTTCAGAATCGACAATAACCTCCATCACTGTGCCAATCCGTTGTGCATTCAGTTTCTGCGAAATCTCCTGCTGCAAGGCCATGATTCGCTCAAGGCGTTCATTTTTAACCTCTTCCGGAACATCGTCTGTGAGTACATAGGCAGGAGTATCTTCTTCGGCAGAATAGGTAAAGACCCCCAGGCGCTCAAATTGCTGCGTTTTAACGAAATCATACAGCTCGTCAAACTCTTCCTGGGTTTCACCGGGATAGCCAACGATGAGTGTTGTTCTGAAGGCCAGGCCAGGTATTTGCCTGCGTATTTTTTGAATCAGCTCGAGGCTTTGCTTTTTGGTGAGCCCGCGCTTCATCGACTTAAGCACCCGGTCGCTGATATGTTGCAGCGGCAGGTCGAGGTACCTGCACACCTTTGTGTTTGTTGCCATCAGAGCGATAAGGTCTTCGGGGAAACCGGCAGGATAAGCATATTGCAGCCTGATCCATTTTATGGTTGGTATCTCAGCCAGCTGACTGACCAGTTGGCCTATTTTGCGCTCTCCATAGAGGTCGATGCCGTAATAGGTCAGATCCTGCGCAATCAGTATAAGTTCCTTTGTTCCTTTGGATGCAAGGTAACGCGCTTCATTCACAAGATCAGGAATAGGAATTGACTTGTGTTTGCCCCTGATCAACGGAATGGCACAAAAGCTGCAACCCCTGTCGCAGCCTTCCGAAACCTTCAGGTAGGCATAATGCCTCGGTGTCGAAAGTACCCTTTTGTAATGATAGGGAACAAGCCTGCTGTTGCTGTCAGTTGTTGCTGTCAATAGTTTTGCAATGGCATTAAGGTCGCTGGCACCAAAAAAGGCATCCACCTCATGAATTTCATTTTCAAGGGCTTTTTTGTAGCGTTCCGACAGGCAGCCCATGACAATCAGCTGTTTCACATCGCCTTTTTTGCGGGCCGCAGCATAGGATAAAATTGTATCAACTGACTCTTCTTTGGCGTCACCGATAAATCCACAGGTGTTTACCACAACAACATCTGCTTTTTTGTCGCTGTCGTGCCTGATCTGGTACATATTTGCCGGAAGCAGGCCTGCAAGGTGCTCCGAATCAACCTTGTTCTTTGAACAGCCAAGGGTAACAATGTTTAATTTCAGTTTAGCCATGGACGGGGGACCTTATTGGAAAAGGCTGTCAACAAAGCGGTTACGGTTAAACACCTGAAGGTCTTCCATTTTTTCACCAACGCCGATGTATTTTACCGGAATTTTAAACTGGTCTGAAATACCAATAACAACACCCCCTTTGGCAGTCCCATCGAGTTTTGTCAATGCGAGGGCGTTCACTTCGGTAGCGGCTGTAAACTGTTTTGCCTGTTCGATGGCATTCTGTCCGGTTGAAGCGTCCAACACCAGCAGGATTTCATGTGGGGCATCAGGAATGAGTTTCTGCATCACTGACTTAATCTTGGTAAGTTCCTTCATCAGGTTGACCTTGTTGTGCAACCTTCCTGCGGTATCAATGATGACGACATCGGCATGCTGGCTCATGGCCGATTTCACGGTGTCAAAGCTCACGGATGCCGGGTCGGCCCCCATCCCCTGTGCTACCACAGGCACGCCTACCCTTGTTGCCCAGATTTTGAGCTGATCAACTGCCGCGGCCCTGAAGGTGTCGGCAGCACCCAGGACAACACTTTTTCCGGCGAGCTTGAAGTTATAGGCCAGTTTTCCTATGGTCGTTGTTTTGCCGACGCCATTCACACCAACAACCATGATCACATAAGGGCTGTCTTTTGAGGGTAGTTCGAAGTCTTCTCCGTCGCCTGAATTATTTTCCTGCAGCAAGGCAGCAATTTCTTCGCGCAGTATCCTGTTCAGCTCATTTGTTCCGAGAAACTTATCCCTTGCAACCCGGTACTGGATGCGCTCGATGATTTTCAGGGTCGTCTGCACACCTACGTCGGAGCTTACCAGAATTTCTTCGAGCTCATCGAGCACTTCATCATCCACCTTCGACTTGCCAACAATGGCTTTCGAAAGCTTGCTGAAAACACTTTCCCGTGTTTTCTCAAGCCCTTTGTCGAGGTCCTGCTTTTTCTCTTTCGAGAAGAAGGAAAAAAGTCCCATACACAGTTGTTTTTAAATAAAAAAAGCTCTTCCGTAGGGGAAAAGCTCGGTGCATTATTGTTAACGTGAAATTATCGTTTTGCGATAAATTCCTGAATCCTGTCTGTTGGTACAATGTCTTCCTTAAAGGTGTAAGCACCGCTTTTTTCGGACTTTACCATACGGATAACCTTTGCATAATCTTTACCTGCTGCCTGCAGAGACGCAACTACTTTCTTAGCCATATTGTTTCTTATTTAATCTCTTTGTGAATAGTCATCTTTTTCAGGATTGGGTTGTATTTTTTCAACTCAAGCCTTTCAGGGGTATTTTTCTTGTTCTTGGTGGAAATATACCTTGATGTTCCAGGCATTCCGCTGGTTTTGTGCTCTGTACACTCCAGAATAACCTGTCCGCGTGCTTCTTTTGTTTTCTTAGCCATGCTTTTACTCTTTCAAAATTTCGGACGGCAAAATTATTAAGAATTGTCTTATTATCCTAATTATTTGAAGTTTTTTTTATTGTATGTTAAAAATCGTCCTTATGTATGGTTGAATCCCTGTGAAAAAAAACTCAACGGCAATCACCATGACGATGAGTCCCATCAGTTTCATCATTACCTTATTTCCAGTATCCCCGAGGGCTTTCGTGATCTTTACGCCACTCACCAGAACCACCATGGTGATGAGGCACACCGCCAGTATGGTGGAGATCAGCAGCAGCTGCGAGGGCAGGTCCTTGCTCTGGTCCATCAGGATAATGGCATTGGTGATGGAGCCCGGGCCCGCGATCATCGGTATGCCCAAAGGGGTGATGGAAACGTCGTTTACATAGGCATTAACCTCTTCAGGCGTTATCTTGATGCGGCTTAGCCTGGCATTGAGCATATCGTAGCCCATTACAAAGAAGAGCACACCGCCGACAACCTTCAAACCCGCAACAGAAATCCCAAAGAAATTAAAGAGCATTTGTCCGCCAATGGCAAATATCACTAGGGTGATGAATGCCACAATACTGGCTTTGATGGCCGTATTTCGCCTTTGCCTGCCTTCGAGTCCCGAAGTCATGGTAAGGAACACAGGCATGACGCCGAGGGGGTTCATCAGGGTGATAAACGAGGTGAAATACAACAACCAGATGGTCAAATAATCATGCATTGCGTGCCTGTTTACAGCGATCCGATTACTTCATTCACCTTTTGCAGGATACGTGTTTCCAAGGCTATAGCTAGCTGTTCCATTTCGGCTCCCTGCGCCACTTTTTCGTCGGCCACCCGCCTGTCGCTGATGCCGGCAGCATTGATTTTTACATTGAGGTAAGCACCCATCACAGCCGAGCGTGCGCATAAAGCGCCAACACCTGCATCAGAAACAGAGTTAGGATTGCCCGAAACGGCCATTGCCTCAATCACTTCCATGCTCGAAAGGGCAACACGCATCACCCTCAGGGGAATTTCCATGGCATACACCGAAGCTGTTTCAATGGCTGCTTTACGGGTTTCCTTTTCTTCGTCGGTTTTCTTTGGAAGGCCAAAGGCGTCCATAATTTTATTGAATGCATTGGTATCTTCATCAACCAGGAACAGGAGTTCATCTTTGATTTTCTGGCCTTTCTCAGCCCAAATGGAAAACTCTTCCCAACGGCTGTCCCAGCCGCGTTTGTGCGACGAAAGGTTTGCTACCATGGTAGCCAGTGACGCACCCAATGCGCCCACATAGGCAGCTATGGAGCCTCCTCCCGGAGCAGGCGATTCAGAAGCTGTTTCGTTGGCCAGCCCTTTTGCGGTCAGGTGGACCAGTTTTTTCTTCTTTTCAGACTCCTCCAATACGTATTCGATGATTTTCTCCTTGGGGTTGAATGGCTTCAACTCATCGAGTCCCAGCGATTTGATGGCAATTTTTATCAGTTCGTCATTGTCCACTCCAAGAGAACGTTCTTGTTTGGCAAGGAAATATTTTCCGGCATCGATCATCGCTTTGAGGGGAATGAGTCCGACAAGCTCAGCGCCTGTGACCCTGATGCCTCTGTCAGCAGCTTTGCGGCATACTTCGTCAAAAGCAATATGAACCGGGGTTATCCCGATGTTGGTGAGGTTCATCGAAATTTGGGCAATACCATATTCTTCGATAAACCAACCTATGGCTTTGACTGATTTGAGCGTACCCGGGATGTACACCTGGTTGCCTTTTTCGTCTTTCACGATTTTTCCGGTAATCGGGTCTCCATCGCGTTTAACACGTCCGCGTTCCCTCACATCAAAGGCAATGGAGTTTGCCCTGCGGGTAGAAGTCGTGTTCAGGTTCACATTGAAAGCCACCAGAAAGTCGCGTGCGCCAACAGCTGTTGCTCCCGACCTGGCATTGAATTTTGCCGGGCCAAAATCAGGTTTCCATTCGGGGTTTGCCAACTTTTCAGGCAATCCTTCATATTCTCCCGACCGGCAGCTGGCCAGGTTCTTTCTGGCCGGGCTGAAAGCAGCCTGTTCGTAGCAATAAATTGGTATTTCGAGTTCTTCGCCTATGCGTTTTGCCAGGCGACGCGCCAGCTCGGCTGTTTCTTCCATACTGATATTGGCCACAGGCACCAGCGGGCACACATCGGTAGCGCCCATGCGGGGATGCTCGCCTTTGTGCTTACGCATGTCAATGATTTCCGAGGCCCTTTTTACAGCCCTGAATGCGGCTTCCAAAACTTCATCGGGTGTACCAACGAATGTGACCACGGTGCGGTTTGTGGCTGCTCCCGGATCAACATCAAGCAATTTGACTCCCTCAACAGTTTCTATCTGATTGGTAATCTGTTTAATAACAGACATATCCCTTCCTTCACTAAAATTTGGTACACATTCGATCAGTTTTTTCATACAGCGTTAATTTATGCGTCAATCAATGATTTACTATTTGTATTTTACCGTTCAGGATGACGGTTTCAATTTTATTCGTTCCATAATAATAGGGCATATAAGCCAGTCCCGGCATTGGGTGACTGATCAGCACATTGGCTGTTTTGCCTTTGCTTATGCTGCCCAGTTCTTCGCTGAGGCCCATGGCGTAAGCACCGTTCAGTGTTGTCGCCAGCAGGCCCTCCTCAGGGATAAGGCGGTAAAGGATGCTTGCCATCGAAAGGATCAGTTGCATATTTCCCGATGGTGAACTGCCCGGATTGAAGTCGCTCGCCATTGCCAGTGGCAATCCGGCATCAATCATTTTTCGGGCCGGAGCCAGGGGCATACCCAGAAAGAAAGCTGCGCCAGGCAGGATAACCGGCATGGTTTCGGCCGTTAACAAGGCTTCAATTTCATCATCACCCGTATATTCGAGGTGATCAACAGACAGTGCATTGTATTTAACTCCGACCTGTATACCTCCTGAGTTGGCCAGTTCGTTTGCGTGAATTTTTGGCCTTAGTCCATATTTCATCCCGGCATTCAATATCCTGTCGGTATCTTCCACCGTGAAAAAGCCTTTGTCGCAAAACACATCGATATAATCGGCAAGGTCCTCCCCTGCAACAGCAGGGATCATCTCGTTGATCACCTGGTCAACGTAGGCTGCCTGGTTTCCTTTGAACGCCAGCGGTACAGCGTGTGCGCCCAGGAAAGTGGCCTTAATGCTCAATGGCGAAGTCTCTTTAAGCTTTCTGATCACCCTCAGCATCTTAAGTTCGGTTTCAGGCGTTAGGCCGTAACCACTTTTAATTTCAACGGCACCTGTGCCCATGCGCATGATTTCATGGAGCCTGTATTGGGCCGACTCAAACAATTCCTTTTCGCTGATGCTGCCCATACGTGCAGCGGTATTTAATATACCGCCGCCCCTTTTTGCGATTTCCTCATACGACAGGCCTTTGATTTTGTCGATGTATTCCAGTTCGCGCGAAGCCGGATAAACAAGGTGCGTGTGTGCATCACAAAACGCAGGCATCACCAGCCTGCCGGCGGCATCAAGAACCTGTGCGTCGGGAAATGAGCCTGCAAGTGAAGCTACACTTCTGGCATGCATTTTTCCATAATCAACAATTTTCCCATCGCTGATCAACAGATAGGCATCATGCAACAAGCCAGGCTCACCCATTTCACGTCCACGGGCAGCAAGCCGGCCTGATTCATCCACACCAATAAGTTCTTTTATGTTTACAATGAGGATATTAGCCATGGTTTTTGCAATCAGTTACGCTTGAAATAAAGGGCGAAAATACACATTTTAAGCTGAATCGTTGTCTGGAAATCTGAATGAAAAAGTTAGCTTAAGGTTTAGGTATTAATTGTTTATATGAATTCTAAATAAGCAGGAAAATTACAATGATAGACACCAATTAAGTACTTTTGCTTTCAATTAGTATTCACGTTTAATTAATTACTTTATTTCCAATGAATTTCAGGAATTTTATCTTAACAGTTTCGGTATTGCTGTTGATCGGGCTCAATGCTTCAGCAAAAAAGGTTACCATGCCGGAAGCCGAAAAGGTGGCTAAGAATTTCATGTACGAGCGCATCAACCAATATGGTCAGGGCATTCGTTACCAGGATGTGGTCATCGCTGAGTCGTGGGAGGTTGCATCTTCTTATTTTGTGTTTAACCTGAACGAAGGCTGGGTGATCGTGGCCGCCAGGGATGAGCGCCAGCCCATCATTGGTTATGGCTACGAAGGTAAATTCCCCCGTCCGGAGCAGCTTAACTACAACACCAACAGCTGGTTAACAACGTTTATCGATGAAAAGGATTTTATCCTTGCCAATCAGCCTGCTGTTGATGCCGCTACCACACAGCTATGGAATCACCTGCTCACTTCTGATATCAACACCCTGGAAACCCGTGAAATGAAGGACGTTACAACGCCTTTGCTCACCATTATGTGGAATCAGGACAGTCCTTACAACCTGATGTGCCCCGAAGATGCAGCTGGCCCGGGAGGCCATGTATATGTGGGTTGCGTTGCCACAGCCATGTCGATGATCATGTATTACTGGAGATACCCATTGCAGGGCCTCGGATCATATTCATACTACCAGAGTCCTTACGGAATTATTTCAGCCAATTTTGGCGAAACCTTTTACAACTGGGATGGCATGCAGGACGAAATTGAAACAGAAAACCCCTGGGACATTGCTGAAATCGGGTTCCACGCTGCGGTATCTGTGACCATGAATTTTGGTCCTGACGGCTCAGGCTCATACAGCTATACCGTACCTGCAGCCTTGAAAAACAGGTTCCGTTATGGCAGCAGCACACAGTATCTCGAAAAAAGCAGCTACAATGTAACCCAATGGGAAAATATGTTGCAGGAACAGATCACCAACCACTACCCTGTTTATTACAGCGGTCAGGGTACAGGTGGCGGACACGCCTTTGTTTGCGACGGTTTTGAAGGCATGAACTATTATCACTTCAACTTTGGCTGGAGCGGCTCGGGCAATGGCTGGTTCAACCTTCAGAATGTGGGTGGATTCAGTGGCAGCCAGGCAATGGTTAGAAACATTCTCCCCGGCGATGCCGACTATCCATATATTGCAAACGGCCAGAACGTGTTGACAAGCCGTTCAGGATCATTTACCGATGGCAGCGGTCCGGTTGAAGATTATCCTTCGGGCATGGATGCCAGCTGGTTAATATCGCCACAGAGCGAAACTGACTCAGTGAAAACAATCACCCTGTCGTTTGTGGAAATGAATACTGCCGCGTCGGACTACATCAGGGTATACAACGGAACTTCGACCAGCGACCCCATGGTTGGTGAATTCTCCGGAACAAACATCCCGGCTTCAATCACCGTGCAGAATAACCATATGCTGGTAACTTTCAGCAGCAGCTCATCAGCCGCCGGATTCAAGGCTGAATACAAAAGTACTTCACCCACTTGGTGCAACAGCTCAACAGTGATCACCGCGCCTTATGGCTCTTTTAATGATGGCAGCATGTCGTTCGACTACAACAACCTGACAACCTGTGTGTTCATTCTTCAGGTTCCGGAAGCAATAAAATACCATTTGTCGTTTGATTCCTTCTCAACGGAAGCCAACAAAGACCTCCTGAAAATTTACAACGGCAGCAACCAGCTGCTGGCCACCTTGTCAGGAACAGAAATCCCGGCGCCAATCACAGTAAATTCTTCGAGTGTCTTTATGACCTGGAGCACCAACAACACCATCAGGGATCATGGATGGCAGATTTCGTACGAGGTTGACGGTGTTGGTTTGGATGAAAACCACATCTTCGAACAAGTGAATGTGTATCCAAATCCGGCAAATGAAACAGTGAATATCGGGTTCCATGTACAGCAACAGCAAAACGTTACCATGAGCGTTGTATCACTGTCAGGGCAGGAAATATACCGCGAACAACTTAACAGCTTCAAAGGCGATTATCGCCGTACATTGCAGTTGGACGAGGCCGTAAAAGGTGTTTATCTGCTTAAACTGCAAAGTGATGCAGGACTTAGCACCAGAAAAATTGTTGTGAATTAAACAACAATTTATTGATACAAAAGCTGCCACCGATTCGGTTGGCAGCTTTTTTTTGTGTTGCTGTGTTGCTGTGTTGCTGTGTTGCTGTGTTGCTGTGAGGCTGTGTGACCGAATAGCCTTTTGAGGGAAATTCTATAATTCAACATCCGCTCGAAAGGGCTTCTCGCGGAAATTCAAAGATTCAACGCTGCTACCGCGACTCCTGTAGCGTGTTGCTTGTATTTCCCGTTGAATCGTTGAATCGTTGAACCGACCGAAGGGAGCTCAGCGTAGCTAATCCCTGAATTACTCCTTCACCACGCGGATGCTGGCTACCGGCTTGCCGATTTCGCTCAGGCTG